>JAYTOI010000041.1:0-49837 GCA_043747875.1 Pseudomonadota bacterium
ATGACGGGCCATTGCCTGCGGTACACTTCGCCGCCAGATGAAACAGCACCTTGCCGTATCCGCCATTGGCAGCGATCGCACCGGGATGGTCCACGACCTGACGCGCGTCATTTCGGATTGCGGTGGATCCATCAGCGAGAGCCGGATGGCGAGCCTCGGCAACGAGTTCGCGATGCTGCTGCTCGTCAGCGGCAACTGGCACTCCCTCGCGAAGCTCGAGAGCGAGCTCGCCCGCCTCGGCGAATCCAGCGGCCTGTCGCTGCACATGAAGCGCACCGAGCCCCGCGCGCCGCGCACGGAGTTGTTGCCTTATTCCATCGATGTCGTGTGTCTCGACCAGGCGGGCATCGTCACCGGCCTGTCCGGTTTCTGCGCCAGCCGCTCCATCGACATCGCCGAGGTGTCCACGCGCACCTACCCGGCCGCGCACACCGGCGCGCAGATGTTCGCCGTACAGATGATCATCAACGTGCCGAAGCGACTGCAGCTCGCGCACCTGCGCGAGGAGTTCATGGACTACTGTGACGCGCAGAATCTCGACGCGATCCTGGAGCCCGTGAAGTCTTGAAGTCCGGCGATTGCCACAGCTGCTGGTGATGGTAGGCGTGGGAAAGAAAATCCCGGCCTTCGCGCTGCCGCGCTCGGACGGCAGTCCGTGGAAGCTCGCCGATGTGTTGTCTGAAAAGAATGGGAGCGGCAATCTGGTGCTCTACTTCTATCCGAAGGACATGACGCCGGGATGCACGCTGGAAGGCCAGGACTTCCGCGACCTGCACGCCGCGTTTCGCAAGACGAAGACCACGGTGCTCGGCGTCTCGAGGGACAGCTGCGAGCGTCACGCCAAATTCCGCGCGAAGGAAAAATTCCCCTTCGAGCTGCTGTCGGACGAAGACGAGAAGGTCTGCAAGCTGTTCGACGTCATCCGCGAGAAGTCGCTGTACGGAAGGAAGTTCATGGGAATAGAGCGCAGCACGTTTCTGATCGACTCCGCCGGCAAGCTGGTGCGCGAATGGCGCAAGGTCCGCGTGCCCGGACACGCGGCCGAAGTGTTAGAGGCGGCCCAGTCTCTGTGAGCGCGGGCAAACGCGCGGCCGGCGCCAAGCCGGCCAGATCCTCCACTGTGCAGCGGCGGCTGTTCGTGCTCGACACCAATGTGTTGATGCACGATCCCACGGCGATCTTCCGATTCCAGGAACACGACGTCTATCTTCCGATGGTAGTGCTCGAGGAGCTCGACGCGAACAAGAAGGGTCTGTCGGAAGCGTCGCGCAACGTGCGCCAGACCAGCCGCTTCCTCGACGACCTGATGCGTGACGCCACCAAGGACGAGATCGACGCGGGCCTGCCGCTGCCCTCTGCGCACGGCATCGGCCAACGACTCGACACCAACGGCCATGGCAACGGCCATGGCGACGACGAGAAGTCCGGCGCGGTGGGCCGCCTGTTCTTCCAGACGCGCCAGCTCTCCTCCGCGCTGCCAGACTATCTACCGGGCCATGGCGCCGACAACGCCATCCTGTCCCAGGCGCTCGCACTGCAGGCGCTGCACCACGAGGCGCGCGTCACACTGGTGTCCAAGGACATCAACCTGCGCATCAAGGCGGCGGTCGTCGGCGTGCACGCCGAGGACTACTACAGCGACAAGACCATCGAAGACGCCGACGTGCTGTACACGGGGCTCACGGCATTGCCGGCGGACTTCTGGGAGTCGCACGGCAAGGAAATGCGGTCCTGGAAGGAAGCCGACCGCACGTTCTACGAAGTCGCCGGACCGGTGGTCGCCGACCTGCACGTCAATCAATTCGTGCACGAGGAATCAGCCTCCGGCATCGAGGCCATCGTGCGGCGCATCGCCGACGGCAAGGCGAGGCTCGAGCTCGCGCGCGACTTCCGCTCGGAGCGACACAGCGTGTGGGGGGTGAACGCGCGCAACCGCGAGCAGAACTTCGCGCTCAATCTCCTCATGGATCCGGAAATCGACTTCGTCACCATCCTCGGTCCCGCCGGCACGGGCAAGACGCTGCTGACGCTGGCCGCGGGATTGATGCAGACACTGGAATCGAACCGCTTCGTCGAGATCATCATGACGCGAGTGACGATTCCGCTCGGCGAGGACATCGGCTTCCTGCCCGGCACGGAAGAAGAAAAGATGGAGCCGTGGATGGGCGCGCTCATGGACAACCTCGAAGTGCTCACCAAGAGCGCCGAGGGCGGCAACTGGGGCCGCGCCGCCACCAACGACCTGCTGCGCAATCGCATCAAGATCCGCTCGCTCAACTTCATGCGCGGCCGCACGTTCCTCAACCGCTTCGTGATTCTCGACGAAGCGCAGAACCTGACGCCGAAACAGATGAAGGCACTCGTGACCAGGGCCGGCCCGGGAACAAAAGTCATTTGCCTCGGAAATATCGCGCAGATCGACACGCCTTACCTCACCGAGACCACATCGGGACTGACCTACGTCGTAAACCGCTTCCGCGGCTGGGACCATTCGGGCCACATAACGCTGATGCGCGGCGAGCGCTCGCGACTGGCCGATTTCGCCTCTGATACCCTCTGAGGCCCGTTTCCCAGTCGCGAAACTTAACCGTCGCTTGCCGGGTCCAAATCCGCGATGCGCAACCGCCTCAAAGCTCTGTTCGTGGCCCAGCTCGCGGCACTCCTCGCCGCGCTGGCGCCGTTGCAGGCGCTGGCGCAGTCGGTCGACAACGACCTGCCCGACATCGGCAGTCCGGCGTCCTCCGCGCTGACGCTCGACGACGAGTACCACATCGGCCTGCAGGTGATGCGCCAGCTGCGCGATGAGGGACAGGTCCTCGACGATCCCGAAGCCACTGAATATCTGCAGGCACTCGGCTCGCGCATCGTCGCGCAGGCCACGGGCGATTCAGGACAACGTTTCCAGTTCTTCTTCGTGCGCGAAAATTCCATCAACGCGTTCGCGCTGCCCGGTGGGTTCATCGGCGTGAACTATGGACTCGTGCTCGCGACGCGCAACGAGTCGCAACTCGCCGGCGTACTCGCGCACGAAATCGCGCACGTCACGCAGCGGCACATCGCGCGACGGGTGCGCTCGCAGGGCCGCCAGGGCATTGCGACCATGGCGGCGATCCTCGCGTCCATCCTCATCGGCGCCGCCACCGGTTCCAGCGACGCGGCCATGGGCGGTGTTGCGATGGCGCAGGGCGCGGCCATGCAGCAACAGATCAACTTTACGCGCGCGAACGAGAACGAGGCGGATCGCGTGGGCATGGCGTTCCTCGCCGCCGCGGGTTTCGATCCGTACGGCATGCCCGATTTCTTCGAGACCATGGGCCGCCGCACGGCCGTCACGGCCAGCAACCGCAACGTGTTGCCCGAAATCCTGCAGTCGCATCCCGTGGCCTCCAATCGCATCGCCGAGTCGCGCGCGCGTGCCGCGCAGTTCAAAGAACTCAGTCCTTCGACCGAGTCCGTGAGCTACCAGCTCACGCGCGAGCGGCTGCGGGTGCTCGCGGCGCCTCCGGAAGAAAACATCCGCAACTACTACGGGGCGCGGCGCGACCAGCAGGCGCTGTCGCCGGGCGAGCTCTACGGCGAAGCATTGGCCTCGTATCAAGCCGGCAATGCGCGCATCCCGCTCGATGCTCTCACCAAGCTCGCGAAGGACTATCCACAGGTGCCGATGCTGCAGTCCACGCTCGGCCAGGCGTTGATCGGCGCCGGCGAGACCGACGAGGCGCTCACGGTGTTCCGGCGCGCGCTCGCCGTGTCACCGCGCAACATTGCGCTGACGATGCGTTTCGCCGAGGCTCTGCTCAAGGTCGATCAGGCGAAGGAAGCGCACGCGCTGCTGCTCGATCTGTTCAACAACGTCGCGCCCACGCCCGAGCAGATCCGCTTCACCGCGCTCGCGGCGAGCAGCGCGGGCGACACGGCCGATGCCGCGTTCTACATGAGCGAGTACCACATCTCGACCGGGAATCTTCCGCTGTCGGTGACCCAGCTGGAGATGGCGCTATCCGTACCCGGCATCACCGGCGTGCAGCGCAGTCGCTTCCAGGCGCGACTCGACGAGGTACGCGAAGCGATGTTCAGCGACCGCAAGCGCCGGCAGGATGCCGAGCGGCGCGAGCGCCAGGAACAGCGCGACAAGAAGCAGCGCGAAGAACGCGGACGCTCCGCGACCGCCGCCGATCTGGGAGATCCGCAAGATCCCCACGCCGCTTGAAACACAGCCGCCCAGCGCGCCTGGCGGAGCCCCCCGGCCGGTGTGCCGCGAGCGCCGGTAGCATGGGCTGCCAACGCTCGCAAGGCACCCCTCTCCAACGAGGGGCTCTTGGATGAATTTCGGTGTAAATGAGTACACTTCGCACCCATGCACAAACTATTAGCGCCCTTCGTGGCATTGCTCTTCGTCGGGTGCGCAGCCGCCCCCCAGAAACCCGATCCGCGCGACCCCTGGGAGCGATTCAACCGCGCCTCGTTCGCCTTCAATGACCGCCTCGACCGCGCCGTCGCCAAGCCCGTCGCCAAGGCCTACAAGAAGGTCACGCCGCGCTTCGTGCGTACCGGCATCAGCAATGCGCTGAGCAACCTCAACTCGCCCACGACCATCGTGAACGATTTGCTGCAGGGCAAATTTGGTCAAGCCGGTCGCGACACCGGACGTTTCCTACTCAACAGCACCCTGGGGCTCGGCGGGCTGTTCGACCCGGCGACCAGCGCGGGCCTCGACCAGAACGATGAGGACCTGGGCCAGACCTTGGGTGCCTGGGGCATGCAATCGGGGCCCTACCTCATGATCCCGTTCCTGGGGCCATCGACCGTGCGCGACACATTCGCGCGCTTCCCCGATCAGCTCACCTACCCGGTCAACTACCTCGAGGACGACAGCACTCGAATCATCATCCGCGGCGTCGAATTCCTCGATCTGCGCGCCGGGCTGCTCGATCTCGACGAGCAACTCGCCAAGAGCTACGACCGCTACGCCTTCGTGCGCAACGCCTGGTTGCAGCGCCGGGAATTCAAGGTGAAAGACGGCAACGTCGCGGAAACCGACCTCGATTCCGAGGAATTCCAGGATGATGCTGCCGATGTGCCCGCCACGGCTGAGCCGCCACCGCCACCGGCTAGTTAGTGCCGGATGCGCTCGAGGGAGATGGGGGTAATGCCAGACAACCAGACGAACGGCACGCGGACGCTGCTGCCGCCGCTGCTGCTGCTGCATCCCGACGACAATATCCTCGTTGCCCGTCGTGACATCGCGGCGGGCGAGCGCGTGGAGATCGACGGCGAGAGCTTCGTGATGCCCGCCGCAGTCGAGCTGGGTCACAAGCTGGCGCGCCGCGCCATTGAGGCCAACGCGCGCGTCCTCAAATATGGAGCACCGATCGGCTCGATGCGGGCGGCGGTGGCGCGCGGCGAACACGTGCACCTGCACAACCTGCGCAGCGATTACATCCCCTCGACCACGCGCGAAGGATCGGACGGACATTGATGAGCAGCACTTCTCCCATGACGGCCAGCGCCGCGATGAAAGGATATCTGCGTAAGGATGGGCGCAAAGGCATCCGCAACGTGGTCACGGTCGCCTATCTCGTCGAATGCGCGCACCACGTGTCGCGCCTCATCGTGCAGCGCTGCGGCTTCGACGACGTCCACCTCATCGGGTTTCCGGGCTGCTACCCCAACAAGTACGCCCTCGAGATGATGAAGCGCCTGTGCACGCATCCCAATGTCGGCGCGGTGTTGATCGTGTCCCTGGGGTGCGAGAGCTTCAATCGCGAAGAGTTGCGCCGCACCGTCGCGGCGAGCGGACGGCCGGTCGATCTGCTGGTCATCCAGCAGTCGGGCGGCACCACGCGCACGCTCAATGCCGGCCTCGACATCGTAAAGAAGATGCGCGCGACGCTCGCCGAGCAGACCGCGGTGCCCATGGCGCTCAACGAACTCGTCATCGGCACCGTGTGCGGCGGCTCCGACGGCACCAGCGGCATCACCGCGAATCCGGCCGTCGGCCGTTGCTTCGACTGGCTCATCGACAACGACGCGGCCTGCATCTTCGAGGAAACCGGCGAGCTCATCGGCTGCGAACGCATCATGGCTTCGCGCGCGATCACACCCGAGCTCGGGGCCGCCATCGAGGCCTGCGTCGACAAGGCGGCTAACTATTACCGCATCATGGGGTACGGCAGCTTCGCGCCCGGCAACGCCGAGGGCGGCCTGACCACGCTCGAGGAGAAATCCATGGGCGCATACTCGAAGTCCGGCTCCTCGCCGATCTCCGGGTTGATCAAGCCCGGCGACATCCCACCGCGCGGCGGCCTTTATTTACTCGACGTCGTGCCTGACGGCGAGCCGCGCTTCGGCTTCCCGAACATCTCGGACAACGCCGAGATCGTCGAGCTCATCGCCTGCGGCTCGCACATGATCCTCTTCACCACCGGCCGCGGCTCGGTGGTGGGTTCCGCCATCTCGCCCGTCATCAAGGTGTGCGCGAATCCGGACACCTACGACCGCATGGCCGACGACATGGACGTGAACGCCGGCCGCATCCTGCAGGGGGCCGAGCTCGACGACGTCGGGCGCGAGATCTTCGAGCTCGTGCAGAGCCTGGCCGCCGGCGCGCCCTCGAAGTCCGAGGCGCTGGGTCACCAGGAATTCATCCTCACCTACAAACAATTCGAACCCATCGGACCTGCCTGCCTTCCCGCGGCGTGAGTTGAGTCCCCGGAGACCTCCTTGAAGCTCGTACGTTTTGGTCCCGCGGGCGCGGAGCGCCCTGGCCTCGTGAACGCGGATGGCAGCATCTCGGACTTGTCGGGCCTCGTGTCCGATCTGGCGGGCGCGGCGCTCTCGCCCGAATCGCTGAAAAAGCTGGCCTCGGTCGATGCCGCCAAACTGCCAAAGGCGCCGCCCGGCGCCCGGCTCGGCGCCTGCGTCGGTGGCGTCGGCAAGTTCATCGCAATCGGCCTCAACTACGCGGACCACGCGGCCGAGACCGGCGCGAAGATTCCCTCGGAGCCCATCGTCTTCATGAAGGCTACGAGCTGCATCGTGGGCCCCAACGACACGGTGCTGAAGCCACGCGGGTCCATCAAGATGGACTGGGAAGTCGAGCTCGGCGTCGTCATCGGCAGCGTCAGCCGCTACGTCAGCGAGGCCGACGCGCCGAAGCACATCGCGGGTTACTGCACTATCAACGACCTGTCGGAGCGCCACTTCCAGCTCGAGCGCGGCGGCCAGTGGGACAAGGGCAAGGGCTGCGACACCTTCGGTCCGCTCGGTCCCTGGCTGGTCACGTCGGATGAAGTCGGCGATCCGGCCAGCCTCTCGATGTGGCTCGACGTGAACGGTGTGCGGCGTCAGAACGGCTCGACGCGCACGATGATCTTCAAACCCGCCTTCCTCGTGCACTACCTCAGCCAGTTCATGAGCCTGCATCCGGGTGACGTCATCACCACCGGCACGCCGCCGGGAGTCGGCATGGGCATCAAGCCAGAGCCCATCTTCCTCAATGTCGGCGACGTCATGGAGCTCGGCATCGAGAAGTTAGGGTCGCAGCGCCAGGTCGTTGCGGCGGCCTAGGAAAAAGGGGACAGATCTATTTCCACATGCCCACCATCACCAGCATCGAAGACCTGCGCGACATCGCGCGCCGCCGCGTGCCGCGCGCGTTGTTCGACTACATCGACCGCGGCTCCTACGATGAGATCACTTGGCAGCGCAATCGCGACGACCTGCGCGCGATAGCGCTGCGCCAGCGCGTGCTGGTCGACGTCTCACGTCTGTCGGTGGGCACGACGGTGCTCGGCGAGCACTGGAAACTGCCGGTCGGCATCGCGCCCACGGGGCTCACCGGCCTCTTCCATCGCGATGGCGAAATTCTCGCGGCGCGCGCCGCGCAGGAAGCCGGGGTGCCGTTCTGCCTGAGCACGATGTCCATCTGCTCGCTCGAGGACGTGCGCGCGGCGGTCGAGGGCACGTTCTGGTTCCAGCTCTATCTGATGCGCGATCGCGGCTTCAATGAGGCATTGATCGCGCGCGCCCGCGAGGCGCGCTGTTCCGCGCTGATGGTCACTCTCGACTTGCCGCTGCAGGCACTGCGGCGTCGCGATCCCAAGAACGGCCTCGCCGTGCCGCCACGACTGACCGCACGCAACGCGTGGGAAACGCTCCTGCGTCCGCGCTGGATGCGCGGCGTGCTGCTCGGCAAGCGGCGCACGCTCGGCAATCTCGCCCCATTCTTCCCCAAGCGTGGCATCGGGGCCCTGTCCGAGTGGGTGGGCGGCCAGTTCGATCCTTCGATCACGTGGAAGGACATCGCCTGGGTGCGCGAGCGTTGGCAGGGCAAACTCATCGTGAAAGGAGTGCTGGACGCCGAGGATGCGCGCGCCGCCATCGCGGCCGGCGTCGATGCCATCGTGGTGTCGAATCATGGCGGCCGTCAGCTCGACGGAGCGACGTCCACCATCAGCGAGTTGCCGCGCATCGTGGACACGGTTGCGAATCGCTGCGAGGTGCTGCTCGACGGCGGCATCCTGAGCGGCCAGGACGTGTTCAAGGCGCTGGCGCTCGGCGCGCGCGCATGCCTCACAGGCAAAGGATTTTTGTATGGACTGTGCGCTGCCGGCCAGCAAGGCGTGCTGCTGGCGCTGTCGATGATCCGCAAGGAGCTCGAGGTGACGATGGCGCTGACCGGGTCGCGCGACGTGCGCGACCTCGGACCGCACGTGCTCATCTAGTTAGAATGGCCGAGCCGTTCGCCTCAGCGCGCGCTCAACAGTTCATCGACCTCGCTGATGCGCGCGATCGTCACGAGCGACGCGGGAAGATTCTCGAGCGCCAGCGCGCGCGACTTGCGTCGTCCCCACGCGAGCCAATCGAGCAGCACCGCGAGGCCCGCACTGTCGGCGCGCGCGACGGCAGCGCAGTCGATGACGATGCGCTCGGCGCGCGAGCTTTCGAGCACGAGCAACCCGATGTGACGCGCATCGCGAGCCGTCGCGAACGTGAGCTCGCCGCTCACGACGACGCGGCCGGAGCTCGGCTCGCTGATGTCGACGCGTACAGTGCGATTCGGCTGAGAGCTCATTTAGGAAGCGCTCATGCGCATGTCAGGTGCTCTTGCCCTTGGCGGCCTTGGCGCTCTGCGCCTTCGATTCGAGCCGCGAGATCACCGCGTCGAGCCCCTTGGCCTGCACTTCCGCGCCGTAGTCCTCACGATAGCTCTTCACATAGCTGATGCCGTCGATGACGACGTCCCACGCCTTCCACTGCCCGCTCACCTTGCGCAGGCTGTAGTGCACCGCCACTTTCGTGCCATTCGAGCGCTTGATCTCGGTGCGCACCGTCGCCTTCGTGTCCTCCGGCGTCACCTTGGTCGGGAATACTTTGAGGCGATCGCCGGTGAAATTGACCATGGCATCGCCGTAGGTGTACAGCAGCGACTGGTAGAACGCGTCGACGAAGCGCTTGCGCTGGTCCGCAGTCGCATTGCGCCAGTTTGGTCCCAGCACCAGCTGAGCGGAATAAGGCGTGTCGAAATTGGGCAGCAGCGTGGACTCCACCAGCTGGTAGAGCCCGGTCGGATCCTTGCGAAATTCCGCGCGGCGCTTGTCGATGCCCGACAGCAGGATGTTCGCGGAACTCTCGATGAGCTGGGACGGACCGGTGGTGTCGACTTGTGTATGAATCGCCTTGGACGTCGAGGGCGCCGCGGCTGTCGCGTCGGCCGCGAACGCACCCGCGCCGCCTAACAATCCGACGATGAACCCGGCCTGAACCATGGTCTTGATTGACTGCATTTACTTGTGCTCCTCTGCAGGCGCGTCGGCCTTCGGCTCTGTCTTCGGGTCTTCCGGGCCCTTGCTCGCCATGTTGGCGAAGAACTTGTTGACCAGACTCTCGAGCACGATGGCCGATTGCGTGAATTCGATTTGACCGCCCTGCTTGAGGAAGGTTTCAGAGCCACCAGGACCGATGCCGATGTACTTTCCGCCCAGCAATCCTGCCGTCTGGATGCTCGCGTCACTGTCGTCGGGTATCTCGGAGTACTGACTCTCGATACGGAGCACCACCGCGGCCTTGTAGTCCTTCGGATCGAACTTGATCGACTCGACTCGCCCGATGTTGACGCCGGCCATGGTGACCGGCGAGCCCGCCTTGAGATCGCCGATGTTGTCGAACTTCGCGGTCACGGCGAACGTTTCCGGCCCGCTGCCGAAGCTCAAAGACGTGCCGGGCAATTGAGTCGTGAGGAAAACGAGCGCGGCGAATCCGAGCAACACGAACAGACCCGTGCCGATTTCCAGAGAGCGAGTGTTTTTCATTACGCGGTTCCGATGAGCACGAGTTAGAGAAAGAACGCGGTGAGCAGGTAGTTGAGCAGCAGCACCAGCACCGAAGACGTCACGACCGTGCGCGTAGTCGCGAGTCCCACGCCCTCGGGCGTCGGCTCACTGTGAAAGCCCTCATAGACCGCAACGAGGCTGACGGCCGTTCCGAACACGAATCCTTTGACGATCCCTTCGTAGACGTCGCGCAGTTCGACTGCGTTCTGGGTCTGCGACCAGTAGGCGCCCGCGTCGACACCCATCTGCTGGACCGTGATGAGGTGCGCGCCGTACAACGCGATCACGGTGAACGTCGCGGTGAGTAGCGGCATGGCGATGAATCCGCCGAGGAATCTCGGGACCACGACGTAACGCACGGGGTCCACTGCCATCATCTGCATCGCGGTGAGCTGGTCGGTCGACTTCATGAGGCCGATTTCGGACGTCAGCGAGGTTCCCGCACGGCCCGCGAACAGCAGCGCGGTCAACACCGGTCCGAGCACGCGCAGATTGCCGAGGCCGGCGAGCACGCCCACGTTCTCCTCCGAGCCGAATTTCTGAAAGACATCGAACCCCAGCAAGCCGAGCACCATGCCTACAAACAATCCCGACGACATCACGATCACCAGAGAGCGCGCGCCGGCGTTGTATATCTGTTTGACGATGAGCCGCGGTTGCAGACAGGCGGCTGGAATGCGCGCAATAATCTGCGCGAAGAACAGCGCAACGGCACCGATTCGCCGCACGGCCGCGATCGGCAGGGAATCCGCGGCGGCGCTCATCGGGCTCCTCCCTCTCCGAGCAGCTCGGCGCCGTAGTCCGGTGCCGGGTAGTGAAATGCGACCGGCCCGTCGGCATGACCGCCCATGAACTGCCGCACTTCCTCGATCTCGCTGCGCGCGAGCTCTTGCGGCGTACCCGAGGCGACGACGCGGCCGCCAGACAACAAGAAGCTGTCGTGCGCAATGGTGGCGAGTTCCTGCACGTCGTGTGAGACGACGATGCTCGTGATGCCCAGCGCTTCGTTCATCTGCTTGATGAGCCGGCAGATCACGCCCATGGATATCGGATCGAGCCCCACGAAGGGTTCGTCGTAGATGAGGATCTCCGGGTCCATCACGATGGCGCGTGCCAGCGCCACGCGGCGCGCCATGCCGCCCGACAATTCGGCGGGCATCAGCCGCGCGGCGCCGCGCAGGCCGACCGCGTGCAGTTTGGTCAGCACGAGCTGACGCACCAGTGACTCGGGTAGTTTGGTGTGGGCGCGCAGCGGGAACGCCACGTTCTCGTACACGTCGATGTCGGTGAGCAGCGCGCCGTTCTGGAACAACATGCCCATGCGCCGACGCAGCGCGAACAGCTCCTTGAGCGACAGATTCGCGATGTCTTCCCCAAATACGCGGATCTCGCCGCGCTGGGCGTGGATCTGGCCCGTGATGAGCTTGAGCAGGGTCGTCTTGCCGGTGCCCGACGGACCCATGATGGCCGTGATGCGGCCGCGACGCGCCATGATGTCGAGTCCGTCAAAGATGGCGCGGCCACCTACGGCATAGCCCACAGCGTGGACCTCAATAACAGCATCGCCGGCTGGCGCCGGCGATGCGTTCGGATTTTTCGAGGTCGACTCGCTCATTCGAACTGGCTCAAGCGGCACGCGCCTCTATGGTTTGGAAGGCGGCGAAGGATAGCAAATGCCCGGCTTTCTCACCGCTTGAATCCGTACTAAAATGGTCCCACATCCAACACCCCCCCCTACTTCGGGAAACAGATGCTGCGCATCGGCAAACTGACGGACTACGCGACGGTGATTCTCGGCGCCTTGGCAGGCGATCGCGCGCAGACGCTCAACGCGGGCACGCTGTCGGAGCGCACGCACATCGCTGCCCCGACCGTCGCCAAGCTGTTGAAGCAGCTGCATCGTGCGGGTCTCGTGAATTCGACGCGCGGTACGCGCGGCGGCTATCAATTGGCGCGCTCGCCCGACCACATCAGCGCGGCGGCCATTCTGGATGCGCTCGAAGGCCCTATCGCGCTGACGGATTGTTCGGTCGGAACCGGCCATTGTTGTCTGGAGCAAAGTTGTCAGGTTGGCCGCACCTGGCAACGCCTGAACGTGGCCATACGCAAATCGCTGTCCGAGATCAGCCTGGCGCAGCTCGCCGGCATGGACCAGCGCGCCCCCGCGGTGCCGATCGAGCGCGAGCTCAAGCAGTTCTCACGCTCAAAGGCGCCGGTCTGAGCCTCATGAGCACCGATTCCATCGACTCCCTGCTCGCCAAGAGCTACCGCCACGGCTTCGTGACCGACATCGATTCGGACACGCTGCCGCCGGGCCTCGACGAGGACGTGGTGCGCTTCATTTCGCGCAAGAAGCGCGAGCCACAGTTCATGACCGACTGGCGGCTCAAGGCGTACCGGCACTGGTTGACGATGCGCGAACCGCACTGGGCGAAGCTGCGCGTCCATCCCATCGACTATCAGGCCATCTCGTATTTCTCCGCGCCCAGGCGCGATCCCAATGCCCCGAAGAGTCTTGCGGACGTAGACCCCAAGCTGCTGGCCACTTACGAGAAGTTAGGCGTGCCGCTGCACGAGCGCGCGCGACTCGCCGGTGTCGCAGTCGACGCGGTGTTCGACAGCGTCTCCGTCGCGACCACGTTCAAGGAACGCCTGGGCGAGGCCGGCGTCATCTTCTGCTCGTTCTCGGACGCGGTGCTGAACCACCCCGCGCTGATCGAGCAGTATCTCGGCACGGTCGTACCGCACACCGACAACTTCTTCGCGGCGTTGAACTCCGCGGTGTTCTCAGATGGCTCGTTCGTGTACGTACCCAAGGGCGTGCGCTGCCCCATGGAGCTGTCCACCTACTTCCGCATCAACGCAGCCAAGACCGGCCAGTTCGAGCGGACGCTGATCATCGCCGCGGCGGGCTCGAACGTGAGCTACCTGGAAGGTTGTACGGCGCCAATGCGCGACGAGAACCAGCTGCACGCCGCCGTCGTCGAGCTCATCGCCGAGGACGACGCCCAGATCAAATACTCCACCGTGCAGAATTGGTATCCGGGCGACGAGAACGGCGTCGGCGGCATCTACAACTTCGTGACGAAGCGCGGCGAATGCCGCGGCCGCAATTCCAAGATTTCCTGGACGCAGGTCGAAACCGGCTCCGCGATCACCTGGAAGTATCCCTCCTGCGTGCTCAAGGGCGAGAACTCGGTGGGCGAGTTCTATTCGGTGGCGACGGCCAACCACTATCAGCAGGCCGACACCGGCACGAAGATGATCCACATCGGCGCGAACACGAAGAGCACGATCGTCTCCAAGGGAATTTCCGCCGGCCACGGGCAGAACAGCTACCGCGGCCTCGTGAAGATCCTGCCGAGCGCGCAGGGCGCGCGCAACTTCACGCAGTGCGACTCCTTGTTGATGGGTCCTCATTGCGGCGCCCACACGTTTCCATACATCGAGACGCGCAACCCCTCCGCCACGGTCGAGCACGAGGCGTCCACGTCGAAAATCAGCGAGGACCAGCTGTTCTACTGCCTGCAGCGCGGCGTGGACGAGGAAGACGCCGTGAACATGATCGTCAGTGGCTTCTGCAAGAGCGTGCTGAAGGAGCTGCCGATGGAATTCGCCGTGGAGGCGCAGAACTTGTTGGCCGTCAGCCTGGAAGGTGCCGTGGGATGAACCCGTTGTTGAAGATCGACAATCTCTGCGCCACCGTCGGCGGAAAAAAGGTCTTGCAGGGGCTGACCCTCGCCGTGGACGCAGGCGAAGTGCACGCCATCATGGGTCCAAACGGCTCGGGCAAGAGCACCCTGGCGTACGTGCTCGCCGGACGGCCCGGCTATGAGATCACCGGCGGTACCGTGGAATTCGAAGGCCGGGACCTGCGTTCGCTGGCGCCCGAGGAGCGCGCGCGCGCCGGTCTGTTCCTGGGCTTCCAGTACCCGGTCGAGATCCCAGGCGTCAACAACGTCTATCTACTGAAGGCCGCGGTGAACGCCAAGCGCAAGGCGCAGGGCGTGCCCGAGGTCGATGCCTACGAATTCCTGCAGCTCGTGCGCGGCAAAATGAAGCTCATGCAGATGGACGAAAGCTTCCTGTCGCGCGGCGTCAACGAAGGATTCTCGGGCGGCGAAAAGAAGCGCAACGAGATCCTGCAGATGCTGGTGCTCGAACCCAGGCTTGCGGTGCTGGACGAGACCGACTCGGGGCTCGACATCGACGCGCTGAAAGTCGTGGCGAAAGGCGTGAACTCGCTGCGCGCCGCGGATCGCGGCGTGCTGTTGATCACGCACTATCAGCGCCTGCTCGATCACGTCGTGCCCGACCGCGTGCACGTGCTCGCGCGCGGCCGCATCGCGAAGTCCGGCGACAAGGATCTGGCACTCGAGCTCGAGAAGCGCGGCTACGATTGGGTGCTCGAGGTCGCGTGATGCTGACTCTGCCGACCAACCGCGACGAGAATTGGCGTTACGCGAACTTGCGCCCGCTCGCGAAGGCGCGGCCCGAAGCCGTCGAGATTTCCGCCGTGGCGGCGCTCGACTTGCCGCCGTCCCTGCCCGGGCACGAACGCTGGGTGTTCATCGACGGCCGCCTGTCGCGGGCCGCCTCGAGTCCCGCACCCGACACCCGCGCGGAGTTGCTCGACGCGCGCGCCGCGGGCGATGCGTTCGCCGCGATGCTGGATTCGGAAATCGCGGCGCACGGCGTCGATTTTGCGCTGGCCCGCGCCAACGCCGCGCGCGGCGACGAGGTGCTGCACATCGAGCTGCCCCAAAGCCAGGAGCACGGCGCCGCGCCCGCGCGCATCGAGCTGGTGTTCGTCGCCACCGCGCCGGCGGCCGCGGGCACGTCCTATCCGCGTGTGCAGGTACACGCCGGCCGCGACACGCACCTGTGCCTGGTCGAGCGACACATCAGCCCCGGCACGAGCCTGCCCGCGAACGATTCGGCCAATAATCCGGCAATAAATGCTGCGGTCGACCTGGCGCTCGCCGCAGGCGCGCGCGTGGAGCACTCGCGGCTGCAGAACTGTGCGGCCGGCGCGAGTTGCTTCGACACGCTCGTCGCCCACGTGGCCGAGCGCGCGAGCTACAAACTCCGTACTGTCGTCGTCGGCGCGCTCACCTCGCGCTCCACCGTCTTCATCAAGCTCGCCGGCCGCGGCGCCACCTGCGAGCTCGACGCCGCCAGCGTCGCCGGCGGCATCCAGACGCACGACATGTTCGCCGAGATCGAGCACGTGGCGCCCGAGACGCGCACGCGCGAGCTGTATCGCGGGCTCGCGACCGACCGCGGCAAGCTCGCCTTCAACGGCAAGATGATCGTGCGCGAGAGCGCACACGGCGCCGATTCGGATCAATCGCTGAAGACCTTGCTGACCGGCAACGGCGCGGAAGCCGCGATACGTCCGCAGCTCGAGATCCACACCGACCGGGTGCGCGCCGTGCACGGCGCCACCACCGGCAAGCTCGACGATGCGATGCTGTTCTATCTACTGTCGCGCGGCGTCGATCGCCCCACCGCACAGACGCTGCTGCAGTGGGCGTTCATCGAGGACGCAGTGTCGCGCGTGGGTCCAGCCGAGCTGCGCAGCGAGACCGAGCTATTGATCGAGGCCCGACTCACCGAGGTCGCGGCGCTGGGCTTGCTGGCCGGCGCGGTCAAACCATGAACGCTCATCCGGAAAACGTCGCAGGCGGATACGACGCCCAGCGCGTCTGGCGCGATTTCCCCATCCTGCGCCGCGAGGTCAACGGCAAGCCGCTGGTGTTCCTCGACAGCGCGGCCTCCTCACAGCGGCCTGCGGGCGTCATCGCCGCCGTCGACCGCTATGAGACGTTTCACCACGCAAACGTGCATCGTGGCGTGCACCGGCTGAGTCAGGAAGCCACCGACCTCTTCGAGCGCGCGCGCGAACGTGTGCGCGGATTCGTCAATGCGGCGTCGACCCGGGAGGTGGTGTTCACGCGCGGCACGACCGAGTCGATCAACCTGGTCGCGCAGAGCTACGGCCGTAGCTTGAAAGCCGGCGACGAGATCCTGCTGACCGCGCTCGAGCATCACGCCAACATCGTGCCCTGGCAGTTGATCGCCGAGCAGACCGGCGCAGTGATCAGGGTGATCCCCATGGATCGGCGCGGCGTCGTCGAGCTCGACGCGGTCGCCGCCGCGCTCACCGACCGCACGCGCCTCGTCGCGTGTGCGCACGTGTCGAACGCGCTCGGCACGGTGCTGCCGATCAAGGAGATCGTGCGACGCGCACACCAACGCGGCGCGGTCGTGCTCGTGGACGGCGCCCAGGCGGTGCCGCACCAGCGCGTCGACGTGCAGGCGCTGGGCTGCGACTTCTACGCGTTCTCCGCGCACAAGATGTACGGTCCCACGGGCATCGGGGTGCTGGTCGGCCGCGAAGCGCTGCTCGAAGCGATGCCGCCGTGGCAGGGCGGCGGCGACATGATCCTGACGGTCTCCTTCGAGAAGACCACGTACAACGCTCTGCCGTTCAAGTTCGAGGCGGGCACTCCCAACATCTCGGGCGCCATCGGCATGGCGGCCGCCGTGGACTACATCGCGTCGCTGGGCATCGACGCCATACACGCGCACGAGCAGCACTTGTTAGGCATCGCCACGCGCAAGCTCGAGGCCGTCCCCGGCCTCACCATCATCGGCACCGCACCGGACAAGGGCGCGGTGATCTCCTTCACGCTCGACGGCGTGCATCCGCACGATCTCGGCACCATTCTCGATGCCGAGGGCGTGGCGGTGCGCACCGGACACCACTGCGCCATGCCGGTCATGGAGTTTTTCGACGTGCCGGCGACGGCGCGGGCATCGTTCGCGTGCTACTCGCGCGAGTCGGACATCGACGCGCTGGTGACCGCGCTCGCCAAGGCGCGCGAGGTGTTCGGCTGATGGACCTCAAGGATCTCTATCGCGATGTCATCCTCGACCACAACAAGACCCCGCGGTTGTTCGGCCGGTTGGCGCCCGCCGATTCGGCTGCCGACGGTCACAACCCGCTGTGCGGCGACCGTCTGCACATCACGCTGAAGCTGGATGGGGACCGCATCTCCGACCTGCGCTTCGACGGCCAGGGCTGTGCGATCTCGGTGGCCTCCGCCTCGCTGATGTGCGAGGCCGTGAAAGGCAAGCGCCGCGCGGAAGTGGCCCATCTATTCGAACAGATACACACCGTGCTCACGAAACACGACGCGCCCATACCCGACGATCTCGGCAAGCTTGCGGCGCTGTCGGGCGTGCGCGATTTTCCCGTGCGCGTGAAATGCGCCAGCCTTGCCTGGCATACGCTCAACGCCGCATTGGCGAACAGCGGCGAGGTCGAGCCGGTGAAGACGGAATAGCCGCGCATGAGAACGCACGACAACGAGCCCTTCGTCCTGAGCCGCAACGTCAAGGCCGTCATGGTACCGGCCGGCATCGACATCGAGCTCAAGTCCGGCCAGTCGGGCTTCATCACGCAGGCGCTCGGCGGCAGCTTCACGTTGTACATGGAAGGCAACCTCTTCCGGCTCGCGGGCGCGGACGCGGATGCCATCGGCAAGGAGCTCTCGAAGGTGCCCGAGCTGCCGCCCAACGCCGTCGAGAACGACGTACTCGCCGCGGCATGGGACCAGCTGCGCACCTGCTACGACCCCGAGATCCCGATCAACATCGTCGACCTGGGGCTCATCTACGAATGTACGGTGGGCAAGCAGGATGACGGCCGCCGCGTCCTCGAAGTGCGTTTGACGCTGACCGCACCCGGCTGCGGGATGGGTGACGTGCTCGTTCAGGACGTCAAACAGAAACTCGAGATCATCCCGACCGTAGCGGCCGCCAATGTCGAGCTGGTGTTCGATCCGCCTTGGAATCAGTCGATGATGACCGAGGCCGCGCGCCTGCAGACAGGCATGTTCTAGGCTCACTAACATGTCCGACTGGACCGACATCGGCAGTAACGCCGAGCTCGAAGCGCAGCAACGTCTGGAGGGCGACGTGGACGGCTACCGCGTGCGCGTCGCACGCGTGAATGGAACGCTGTACGCTTTCGAGGATCGCTGCACGCACGACGACTCGCCGTTCGAGGACGCGCCCATCGAAGACTCCGAGATCATCTGCCCGCGCCACGGCGCGCGCTTCTGTCTGCGCACGGGCGCGGCGCTGTCGCCGCCGGCATACGAACCACTGCGGGTGTTCGAGGCGCGCCAGAGCGGCGGACGCATCGAGGTGCGCGTGTGAACGCCGACGACGTCAAGCCGAAGCGCCTCACGTTGATCCGGCACGCAAACGCGGAGCAGGACGCGGATGTGCGCGACTTCGAGCGACCGCTGAGCCGCAAAGGCGGCAATGAGGCCAACGACATGGCCCGCAGGTTCCACGAGCGTGGCTTGGTGCCCGACTTCATCCTGACGAGCGCGGCCGTGCGCACGCGCGAGACCGCCGAAACGTTCGCGAAGGTGCTGGGAGTGCCCGCACGCCTGCTGCAGGCCGACGATTCGCTCTATCTAGCCGACGGCGAGCACATCATCGTCTCGATTCGCGCCATGGGCCCGCGCGTCGGCCACCTCATGGTGATCGGCCACAATCCGGGGATTTCCGCGGCGGCGATCTCGCTCGCACCGGAGGCGGTGACCGCGGACCTGCCGACCTGCGGCACCCTCACCATGAGCGTGAGCTGCGCGATGTGGAGCCTCATCGACCGGCGCTGCGTGCGCGACACCGAGCGCGATTCGCCGCGCCGCTTCTTCGATTTCGGGAGCTGAGACTTATGCCGATGAGAATCGCGGTGATCACTTTGCTGTGGGCGCTGTGCGCAGCGCCACTCGTGGCGTCGCAGCCCACGTCCGGCCGCAAGGCGCGGATACTCGAATTTCTCGCGACTCTCGGCGCCGAGCACCGCACCCTGTATGGCACGCAGATCAACGAATTCGAGGTGTTCCTGCGTTGCAACTCCATGACGCGCTTCGTAGCGAACACCGGCAAAGAGCCTGCGTTGCTGGGCTTGGAGCTCATGTTCGCGCAGGAGTACGCGGGATACGAAGAGCTGCTGGTGCGTCATGCGAAGGAGCATGTGAAGCGCGGCGGCCTGGTTACGCTCACGTGGCATGCCCGCAACCCGCTCAAGGTCTGTCCGCGCGGCGAGGCTTACGAATGCAGCCGCGGGCAAATGCCTGCCGCCGATCTCGAGCGCCTGCTCTCCGAGGGCACTCGCGAGCATGCGTTGTGGCTCGCCGACATTCAGGCAGCCGCGAAAACGCTGCGTCGCCTCCAGGATGCGGGCGTGATCGTGTTGTTCCGGCCATTGCACGAAATGAACGGCGATTGGTTCTGGTGGGGAAAACAACCGAAGCTCCCCGAGCTGTGGGACATGCTGTACCGCGAGCTCGCGGTCAAAAATAAACTCGACAACCTGATCTGGGTCTGGAGCGGCGATCGTGCCAATCCGCAGGCGGCGACCTACTGGCCGAAGAAGTTCGTCCCTGACGTCGCTGGAACGGACGTTTACGAGAACGACCCCCTCAGCCCGCAGTTCGCGGACGGACACGCCAACATTCGCGAGATCTTCCCGGGCGGCCCGTTCGCGTTCACCGAGGTCGGCCATCTGCCGGATGCGGCGGTGATCGAGCGCACGAATCCAGCGTGGATCCTCGTATGGGGCGGCCCTTTCGTCGATGCGCGGATATCCCTGCGACAACCCTGCGACAGCTGCAATACGGCAGAAGCGCTGCGCAAATTCTTCGCGAAGCCGCGCATGATGGCACTCGACGAGATGCCGGCGGACGTGCGGCGCATCGTTGCCGGCGGTACGCCGAAGACCATTCGGCCCCGCCCCACCTGCCCGGCGACCTTGCTGCCCTGACCCGGATCGCCCGGTCAGCCGCGCGCCACCTGCGCGATATCCACGACCGCGCCCTGATCGCGCGCGCGGCGCGGCATCGACGGGCTCATCGGATCCGCCACGGTGCTGCAGTCGCGGCCGCCCTGCTTCGAGCGGTACAACGCCTCGTCGGCCAGGCGGATCAACGTCTCGCGATCACGCGCCATGGTCGAATCGGAGATTCCGAAGCTTGCCGTGAAGATAGGCGTGCCCGACACCAGATGCGCCTGCGCGAGCGCGGTGCGGAGCCGTCCGACGATCTCTACGGCGCGTTCGGCATCAGCCCCCGGCAGCAGCAGCGCAAACTCCTCGCCGCCCCAGCGGACCACGTGATCGCGGTCGCGCACCACGCCGCGTGCGGTGTCGGCGAACAGCTTGAGCGCGCGGTCGCCGGCCTCATGCCCCTGTGTGTCGTTCAGCCGCTTGAAGAAATCGAGATCCGCCATGACGACGGCAAATGCCGAGTCCACGGCCATGAGGTTGTTGAGCACCTCCTCGGCCGCGCGGCGGTTGGTGAGGGCGGTCAAACTATCTGTGCTCGCCTGCAGCTGCGAGCGCTCGAACGCGCGCAGCGTGCCGATGCGCGTGCCGGCGTGCACGCCGAGAGCGGTCAACTGTGCGATCTGCTCGGCGTTCGGCGGCTTGCCCTTGGCGCCCGTGACGTGCAGCACGCCGAGCGCACGGCCCATGAAGTTTACCGGCACGCAGGCCGCCGAGATCGAACCGCCCATGCGTCCCAACAACTTCGGGCAGGCATTGAGCGCGTCCGCATCGGGGAAGATCTGTGGATGGCCGCGGCGAACGGCAATACAGCTGTACGGCGACTCCACTGTGCAATTGGACGCGCCGGTCTTCGGATGCACGCACGCGCGCTCGAGATGCGCGCGCGAGGAATCGGCGAGCAGCAGTTCCATCGGGTGGACGTCGGAGATGGCGCTCATGGCGCGCGCGATGACCTTGTCGGCCTCTGCCTCCGAATCCGCCATCTCCAGCGCCTCGACCAGCTGGTTGCTGAACGAGCTGCGGCCCGCTTCCGAGCGCAGCCGCGTGAGCATGCCCTGCATGGTGTCGGCCAGTAGATTGATCATGCGAGCGAGACCGCCCACCTCGTCGCCGCCCTCCGCTTCGCAGCGGTTGTCGAGGTCGCCGGCTGCCAGCGCCTGCGCCACCTCGCCGACCGCGCGGATGGAGTTTTGAATGGACTTTGCGATCAGCCAGAACATGGCCACCGCAAGCGCCGCGGCCAGCAGCGCGCCGCCGATCAGCCAGACCGTGACGATAGCGGCGCGCTCCGATTCGACGATGACGCGCGTCTCCACGCGCGCCAGCACGGTGCGCATGCGATTCATTGCATCGCGGACCGCGGATTCGAGCCCCGAGCGGCGCGGCTCGAGCTCGGCGAATGCCCAGGCGGCGCCGGCGGTCTCGCCGCCTTCGCGCAGATATCCTTCGACGCTCTCCAGGTACTGCGTGGCGGGCTGACGCACCGCGTCGGTGATCGCGACGACTTCGGGAGTCATCGGCAATTTCCAGATCGAGTCCACCTGCGCACGCAGCGCACTGACGAGGTTGTGAGGACCGGCGGCGCGCGGGCCCTGCAATTCCACGGCGACGTTCGCCTGGATGGTGAGCACGCGATCGAGCGAGCGCTGCACGGCCGCGACGCGCGCGAGATCGGTGCTCGCCTCGCCCTGCTGCTGCATGAGCCGAATGCAGCCGAACACGATGGCTGCTTCAGCGATCAGCAGGATCGCGAGCATTATGTGAAAGCGCCCCGTGATTGGAATGGCGGCGAGCCACCGGAGCGTCGGTCGACCAGTCATGGAAAAACTTCGCCCTCGGATGAGTTGCGTCACACCAATATCGGCGCCGCCAGGGGAGACGTTAGGTGCGCGGCGGCCGGGAACGGGCTCCGCCGCGCGACGCAGTGCTCAGATTCGGCAACCCGGGGTGTCGATTGACGTGCTAGCGCGTAATCAACGCGCCGCCAGCGACAGCAGTCCCGCGTTTCCTCCGATCGCAGCGGTATTCGTGGTGATCGTCTGCTCCGTCGCCATGCGGTACAGATAGTGCGGACCGCCCGCCTTCGGGCCCGTACCCGACAACCCCATGCCACCGAACGGTTGCACGCCCACCACCGCGCCGATCATGTTGCGGTTGATGTAGACGTTGCCGACGCGCAGCGTGCGCGCGATGCGCTGCGCGAGACCGTCGATGCGCGTATGGATGCCGAGCGTGAGACCGAACCCGAGCCGGTTCACAGCGTCGACCACGGAGTCGAGATCGCGGGCGCGATAACGCACCACGTGCACGACCGGACCGAACACCTCGCGCTGCAACTTCCCGAGCGAGTCGATTTCGACCGCCAGCGGCGCGAAGAAACGGCCACCCTGCGCGGCCGGCACCGGCGCGCGATGACTCCAGCTCGCGCCGGTCGTGATGGCGATGCGATGCGCCTCGAGCATCTTCAACGCATCCTCGTCGATGACCGGACCGACGTCGGTGGCGAGGCGCGCCGGATCGCCGACCGCGATTTCATCCATGCAGCCCGCGAGTAGTTTGAGCACCCGCGGCGCAATCTCGTCCTGCACGAGCAGCACGCGCAATGCCGAGCAGCGCTGGCCGGCGCTGTTGAACCCCGAGTGCACGACGTCGAGCACCAATTGCTCGGCCAGCGCCGAGCTGTCGGCCAGTATCACGTTCAGCCCGCCGGTTTCCGCGATCAACGTGCCGATGGCACCCGGCCGGTTCGCCATCGAGCGCTCGATGAGCCGCGCCGTGTCGGTCGAACCCGTGAACACCACGCCTGCCAACCGTGGATCGCGGGTCAACGCCCCGCCCACCTGCGCGCCGTCACCCGGCAGGAAATGCAGCGCCTCGGCCGGCACGCCGGCCTGCAGCAGCAGCGCCGTCGCGAATGCGGCCGTCAGCGGTGTCTGCTCGGCGGGCTTCGCAACCACCGTATTGCCGGCGGCCAGTGCCGCGGCCACCTGCCCGGTGTAGATCGCCAGCGGGAAATTCCACGGGCTGATGCAGCCGAACACGCCCTTGCCGCGCAGGCGCAGCAGGTTGCGCTCGCCGGTCGGGCCGGGCAGCGCGCTCTCGTGCGAGAAATCGCGACGCGCGCGCGCCGCGTAGTAGCGCAGGAAGTCCACGGCCTCACGCACTTCGCCTATGGCATCGGGCAGCGTTTTCCCGGCCTCCCGCACGCAGCGCGCCACCAGCGCCGCCGTCTGCTCCTCGAACAACACCGCGGCGCGTTCGAGCAACGTCGCTCTCTTTTCTCCGCCCGTGGCATCCCACTCCGGCTGCGCACGCCCGGCGGAGGTGATGGCCGCATCGACCGCCGCGGCATCCGCCGCGATCACCGTGCCGATCTCCTCGGCCGTATCAGCCGGATTGCACACCGTCGTCGGCGCGCCGCCGCGCGACCGCCCGGCGACCTTCTCCCCATCGACCCATGTTCTCCCATCGATAATGGGCGCGGCGCTCCAGGCATGCGCGGAGGCGCGTGCGCACTCACGCAGCAGCACGTCCACCGCCTGGCCGTCGGCGAAATTGAACCCCGCCGAGTTCGCGCGCTCGGGCGCGAACAGATTCGCGGGCAACGGAATGCGCGGATGCGCGACGTGCTCGAGCGCGTCGACTTCGGCGACCGGGTCCGCCACCACCTCTTCCGCGGGCAGGCTCGCGTCGACGATGCGATTGACGAAAGACGTATTCGCGCCGTTCTCGAGCAGCCGCCGCACCAGATAGGGCAGCAGATCCTCGTGCGCGCCCACCGGCGCATAGACGCGGCACGCAAATGCTGAATTCCAGATTTTGGGCGGGCCACGCACCACGCTGTCGTAGAGCTCCGCGCCCATGCCGTGCAGCCGCTGGAACTCGAAACGGTTCGCGTCGCCGCCGAAGACCTCGGCGATGTGCGCGATGGTGTGGGCGTTGTGGGTCGCGAACTGTGGATAGATGCGGTCGCCGGCGCTCTCGAGTAGTTTGGCGCAGGCCAGATAGGAGACGTCGGTGTTGGGCTTGCGCGTGAACACCGGGTAGCCCGCGAGGCCGCGCTCCTGCGCGCGCTTGATCTCGCTGTCCCAATACGCGCCCTTGACCAGCCGCAGCGTGATGCGGCGATCTTTCTCGCGCAGGGTGCGCATCAACCACTCGATGGTGGAATACGCGCGCTTCTGATACGCCTGCACTGCGAGGCCGAAGCCCGCGTAGCCGCGCGTCACGTCGCTGGCGAGCAGCTTCTCCACCAACAGCAGCGAGATCTCGAGACGCTCGGCCTCCTCCGCGTCGAGCGTCACGCCGATGCCCGCGGCGCGCGCTTCGCGCACCAGCGCCTCGATGGCCGGATACAGCTCGCGAATGACTCGCGCGGCGTTCGCGAATTCGTAGCGCGGATGCAGCGCCGACAGCTTGATCGAGATGCTATGCCGCGCGTTGATCGACTCGCGCTGCTCGACTGCCTTGCCCACCGCCGCGATGGCCGCGGAATATTTCTCGCGATATCGCTGCGCGTCTTCGCGCGTCAGCGCCGCCTCGCCGAGCATGTCGAACGAATAGCGGTAGGCGCGCTCCTCCTTGCCGGCGGCGCGCGACAACGCCTCGCCGATGTCGCGCCCCATGACGAACTGGTGGCCGAGGATGCGCATCGCCTGTCTGAGCGCGGCGCGCGCTACCGGCTCGCCGAGCTTGCCCACCAGTCGCGCGTACCAGGAGCGGGTCTCGCCGAGCTCGTTGCGGTCCAGCGACATCACCCGGCCGGTCAGCATCAAACCCCACGTCGATGCGTTCACCAGCATCGACTCGGAGTCGCCGAGATGCTCGTCCCAGGCGCCGCTCGGGATCTTGTCGGCAATGAGACGATCCGCGGTTTCGCCGTCGGGAATGCGCAGCAGCGCCTCGGCGAGACACATGAGGATGACGCCTTCGCGCGAGGCCAGACTGTATTCCCGCAGAAAGGCGTCGAGCGCACCGCCCGCGCCCCTCGTTGCGCGCACTGCCTGCACCAAGGCCAACGCGCGGGAACTCGCTGCGCGCGCGGCTTCGGTACTGAGCCGCGCCTGATCGGCGAGCGCGCGGACGAGTGGTTGTTCGTCGAACAGATAGCGCGTATTGATGGCGCGGGCCACCGAATCCGGGCGGTCTAGAAGCGGGAAGCGATCCATATCCGCGAAATTCTATTTGAAATCGTCCCAGCAAGGCCCAATTAGCGTGACCATGCATGCATCTGTACAAGCCGTCACCACGGCGAGTTTCGTCATCGAGGTGCTCGACGCCTCCTCCCGGCAACCCGTGCTGGTCGATTTCTGGGCGCCCTGGTGCGAGCCATGCCGCGCGCTGGGTCCCGTCCTCGAACAGGTCGCCGACGATCACCAGGGTGCGCTCAAAGTCGTCAAGGTCAACACCGACGAGAACCAGGACCTCGCGCAGCAGTTCCAGATTCGCGGCATCCCGGCCGTGAAGCTGTTTCGCGGCGGTCGCGTGGTCGACGAGTTCGTGGGCGCGCTGCCGCTGGGACGCGTGCGCGAATTCCTCGAGCCGCACCTGCCGCGTGCCTCGCAGGCGGAGCACCTGGCAGCGCGCGAGCGCGCGGCACAGGGTGATTTCGCGGGCGCCATTGCGCAGTTGCGCACCGTGGCCGCGTCGGACCCCGAAAATCTCGATGCGCGCCGCGATCTGGCGCGTTTCCTCGCGCTCACGGGGGACGTGGTCGGCGCCGGCAAGGTGCTGGGTCAGTTGCCGCCCCAGGCGCAGAACGATCCCGCGTCGAACGCCGTGCGGGCGCTGATCCACTTCGCGGCGCTCGCTACTGAAGAATCAGCGCGCTCGGATGCCGAACGCGCCAGCGCCGCGCGCGCCCTGCTCGGCGGCAGTCCCGATGCCGCCATCGAGGCCCTGCTCGCGCGCATGCAGGACGACCGCAATTTCGCCACCCACGCCGGGCGCGAAGACCTGCTGCAGGCGTTCGCGCTGTTGCCCGCGGACGACGCGCGCCTCTCCGCCTGGCGTCGCCGGCTCGCCGCGCTTCTCAATTGAACGGCAATGGTAACTAACTAGTGAATCCGCTCACGACGGCGTTGCGTGTGCTGCTCGTCTTTGCCGCCCTTGCCGCCTTCGTGTGGCTGCTGATCGCACTCGTCAGAAGTGCCCGGCGCGGCGGCAGCCGCATGCACGCCGTCGGCGCCATGCTCATGCTGTTCAGCTGGGGCAACATGCGCGACCCGCGCAACGACACGGTGGCCGAGGCGCAGGACGGCCGCATTCGCAAGGATGAGGAATCCGGCGATCCGCCGTCCAAGAGACCGACTGACTAGCGAGCGACCGGCTGCAGATCAGCCGCTGGCCGCCTCGCGGCGCAATCTCTCGGCCTCTCCGCGGCCCAGATAGGCCACGATGCCGAAGCGCGCGACGTACAGCAGCGGGATGAGCGCGATGGCGGCGCACATCTTGTACACGTAGTTCACCGTGCCCACGGCCAGGAACTGCGGGATCGACCAGTGCTGCGGTCCGATCACGAACGCGATGTACAGCACGATGAAGCTGTCGAGCAGCTGCGAGATGGCTGTCGATGCGGTGGCGCGCAGCCACACGAAGCGCTCGCCCGTCATCTTGAGGATGCGGTGGAACACGACCACGTCGATGAGCTGCCCCACGAGGAACGCGACGATCGAGCCGCAGATCGTCCACAGCCCCTGCCCGAAGATGATGGCGTAGGCCTGCTGAATGTCGGGCACGCCCATGCCCTTGTTGATGTCCACCCAGAATCCTGCCGGCGCCAGCGAGATGGCGGCGTATGCGGCCAGGAATGCATACGCGATCAGCAGCACCGCAATCCACGAGATCAGCCGCACGCCGCGCACGCCGAAGTACTCGTTGATGACGTCGGTCATGATGAACACGAACGGCCACACGAGCACGCCCGCGGTGAAGTTGAGCGTGCCGTCGATGCCGAACATCGACCAGTGGAACGGCTGCGCGCCGAGGGTCGCCTCGAGCGCAAAGATCTTCACGCCGACGAATTCGCCGATGAGCGCGTTGGTGAGGAAGAAGCCGGCCAGGAAGATGAACAGCCGGTTCGCGCGCTGATCGGTGGTGCGCATGGTGCGGTTCCTATTCGCGGCCGCGCAGGCGGCGCAGCAGGCGACGGTCGTGTTTGTCGGGGCGTTCCGGCGAGCGCGGCGCGAAGGCCGACGCAAGCCGCGAAGCTTCGGCGAATTTCTCACGTGCCGCGCGCGCGGCGTCCGTCTCGGAGTAGCAAGTTTGGGCGATGGGTGCGGCTCCACGGCGGTCGAGCAACTTCAGCACCTCGCATTCGAACTCGAAGCCCACCCTCGTGATGGTGACGCGATCACCGATGCGCACGGGCTGAGCTGGCTTCACACGCCGACCGTTCAGGTGCACCTTGCCGCCCGCCACCGCGTCGGCAGCCATGGAGCGCGACTTGAACAGCCGCGTGCACCAGAGCCACCGGTCGATGCGAAGTAGCTCTTCGCCGCCTTGCGAACCGTTCGCTGCTTCGATCATCCCGCCGGATTGTGCCGCGTGTGCGCCCTGCGCACGAGCACTAGTACGAACAGCGCCAACAGCATCGACCAGTCGAGTGCTCCGCCAACGACATTCGTGAAGATGACCTGCGTGGTGGCCTGGACGCCCGGGAGGGTCTGCGCATCGTGTCTGCAGAGGATCGCGAAGTCGAAGATGCCCGCGTTCTCCGAAGAAATAGAGCGCGACCCGGACTGCATCAGCGGTCCCGCCCAGCCCGGCGCTCCGCCGATACCCTCGCAGATCGCGTGTGGTGACGAGTTCCACGTGAGCGTGACGGACTGACCCTCCTTCGCGGAGCCGGCGCTCGAGGTGAGGCTGGCCGCGATACCGCCCGTGCCGCTCAGTGAGGTCGTGAAGACGGTGTCCGCATTCACCGTGAGCGTGCCGGTGCGCGCCAATAGTTCCGTCGGTTTGAAGCTGACAGTGGCCGTGCAGGTCGCGTTGACCGCGAGCGACGTACCGCAATTGTGCGTAACGGCGAAGTCGCCGCTCCCCGTGATGGAGGCGATGGTCGCCGCACCGGTACCGCTGTTCTTGAGCACGATGGCACCCACACTCGTGGTGTCGTACGGCGTGACCGCGAACACCGCGTTGCCCGGTGAGAATGAGATGTACGGCGCCGGCGGCGGATCGGCGACGGACTGCCCAACGCGCACAGCCCAGGCGCGGAAAACCACCAATTGCGTCTGCTCGCGTATCTGCTCTCCCCCATCGCGGAACAAGACGGTAGTGGTGCCGTTCTGCGCGTTGCCCCAAAAGGCGTCGCCCTCGATATTCTGGAAGAGCGAGTAACTGCCGTTGTTCGAGGTCGCAATGGGCACATGCGCTGTGCCCCCGAGCTCTTCGTAGAACAGCCGCCACCATTCGCTCGAGTTGAGCGCGAAGCCGTCAGCCGGAACGCAGGCCGGGCAGCCGTCGGCCTGCAGGCCAGCGGTGCCCACTTCCGGCAGGCGCCAATCCGAATAGCCCTTGTAGTGCGTGACGTTGAGGTAGTTGACCCACGCACGCGCGCCGTACCAGTTCATCCTGCCGGTGGCCGCGTCGAAATCCGCCGCGACGACGGTGTGGACGGCCCCGCCGCCGGCGAGCGTGGGAATGGGTCCGTTCGTCCACGCCGCGACGACGTCCGTCACCAGGTTGGCGTTGGACGTGGCCATCGTCCGGAAGAGATTGGCATCCGCGACCCAGGTGAGATTGGCGGCAGGATGATTGATCAGGCCGTTTCCGACGTTGACGAGCGCGGCGTGGCTGGCGGAGGCGAGCAGCGCCAGAACGAGGGCGCCGAATCGGGATACTGTTTTCATGCGTGTGGATGTTGTCATGGGCTGCGTAGCCGACACCGTAGCCCGGTTCCAGTCAAGCCGTCGCTATAATTCTCCATCGCTTTCTCCAAAGGGTGCTCAGTGGACACCGGTTTCTTCCATCGAATCGACACACAAATCGACACCTTGCGCGCCCAAGGCCTGTTCAAGACGGAACGCGTGCTGGCCAGCCCCCAGGGAGGACAAGTCAGGGCCAACGACTCGGACGTCATCAATCTCTGCGCCAACAACTACCTGGGCCTGGCTAACCACCCCACCATCCGCGAGGCGGCCCACCGCGCCATCGACCGCTACGGCTATGGCATGGCCTCGGTGCGCTTCATCTGCGGCACGCAGAACGTGCACAAACAACTCGAGGGCGCCCTGTCGCGATTCCTCGGCACGGAAGACACCATCCTCTATTCCTCGTGCTGGGACGCCAATGGCGGGTTGTTCGAAACCGTACTCGGCGAGCAGGACGCCATCATCTCGGACGCGCTGAACCACGCCAGCATCATCGACGGCATCCGGCTCTGCAAGGCGCGCCGCCTGCGCTATGCGAACCGCAACCTCGCCGAGCTCGAGCTGCACCTGAAGGCCACACAGGACTGCCGCACGCGGCTCATCGCCACCGACGGCGTATTCTCGATGGACGGCAGCATCGCGCCGCTGCGCGAGATCTGCGACCTGGCCGACCGATACGGTGCGCTCGTCATGGTCGACGATTCGCACGCCACGGGTTTCATGGGCTCGGGCGGTCGCGGCACTCCGGAGCATTGCGGTGTCGTCGGCCGCATCGACTTCCTGACCGGAACGCTCGGCAAGGCGCTGGGTGGCGGCAGCGGAGGCTACACCTGCGGCCGCGCCAATGCCATCGCCTGGCTGCGCCAGCGCTCGCGCCCGTATTTGTTCTCCAACAGCATTCCGCCGGTGGTCGCCGCGGTGACCCTGCGTGCGCTGGACATGGTCGAGAACGTACCCGCACTGCGCGAGACTCTGTTTGCCCACGCGAAGAAGTTCCGCGCCGGCATGAGCGCCGCCGGGTTCAAACTACTGCCGGGCGAGCATCCCATCATCCCCATCATGATCGGCGACGCCGCCCGCGCCGCGCGCTTCGCCGATGCGCTGCTGACCGAGGGCGTGTACGTCGTCGGCTTCTCGTTTCCCGTCGTACCGAGGGGCGAGGCGCGTATCCGCACGCAGATGTCCGCGGGACTGACCGATGCGCAGATCGATCGCGCCCTCGCCGCCTTCGTGAAGGTCGGCCGCGCGCAGGAGCTGGTCGAATGAAGGCACTGGTCAAAGCCGAGGCAAAGCCCGGCATCTGGATGAAGGACATCGAAGTCCCCAAGGTCGGCCCGAACGACGTGTTGATAAAGATCCACAAGACCGCGATCTGCGGCACCGACATGCACATCTACCACTGGGATGCGTGGGCGCAGAAAACGATCCCGGTGCCGATGGCCGTCGGTCACGAGTATTTCGGCCGCATCGTCGATATGGGCAGCGAAGTGCGCGGCTTCGCCATCGGCGACCGCGTGTCCGGCGAGGGCCACATAACCTGCGGCTTCTGCCGCAACTGCCGTGCCGGACGGCGTCATCTGTGCCGCAACACCGTCGGCGTGGGCGTCGATCGCCAGGGCTGCTTCGCGGAGTATCTCGCGATCCCGGCGAGCAACGCGTTCAAACTACCCGACGCCGTCACCGACGACATCGCGAGCATCCTCGATCCGTTCGGCAACGCGATGCACACCGCGCTGGCCTTCAACATGGTCGGCGAGGACGTGTTGATCACCGGGGCCGGTCCGATCGGCATCATGGCCGTGGCGATCTCCAAGAAGATCGGTGCGCGCCACGTCGTCATCACCGACGTCAACGACTTCCGGCTCGGGCTCGCGCAGAAGATGGGCGCGACGCGCGCCGTGAACGTGACGAAGGAGAAGCTGGACGACGTCATGACCGGGCTCGCCATGCAGGAGGGCTTCGACGTGGGCCTCGAGATGTCGGGCAATCCATCGGCGTTCCGGGACATGCTGCGCACGATGCATCACGGCGGCAGCGTGGCCTTGTTAGGCATCCCGCCCGGCGAAACCGCCATCGACTGGAACCAGGTGATCTTCAAGGGCCTCAACATGCGCGGCATCTACGGCCGCGAGATGTTCGAGACCTGGTACAAGATGGCCGCGCTGCTGCAGGCCGGGCTCGACATCACGCCGGTCATCACGCACCACTTTCCGATTCAAGAATTCCAGAAGGGATTTGAAACGATGGGGTCTGGACAATCGGGGAAGGTCATCCTCGACTGGTCGACGCTCAATTGAGCCTGCGAATTTGACCGGCGCGACGGAGCCAGCTTAGAGTTGGCTCCGGTCGTCCAGGCGACCTTCGGTCCGCGAGAAGGGTTGAACCCACCTGCGTTGCAAACCACTCGCCTCCTTTCTGCCCGTTTCGCGGACCTCGGGCCCATGGAAAGGAAGGTGTCTCATGATTCAGGCTCTACCGCCTCGTCCCAACCTCGGCTGGCTCCGCAAGACCGCCAAGCAGAAGCTCGGCGAGCTCAAGGCCAAACTACCCGAAAGCAGACTCGCCGACGCACAGCTCGCGTTGGCGCGCGACTACGGCTTCCCGAGCTGGCGTGCATTGAAAACACACGTCGACGGGCTCCGGGGCGAACTCGAGGCGCGCTTCGACGAAACCGCGGTCGCGGCATTGCTGCGCGCCGTGGGCAACGGGGAAACCGCTGTCGTGAAGGCCGCGCTCACCGCGACGCCGGGCATCGTCAATGCCGTGGGTCCCAATCCGTTCTGGGGGGGTCGCTTGCAGATGCTGCACCTGGCCATCGAATCCAACCGCCAGGACATGTTCGACCTGGCGATGGAACATGGCGCTGACTGCGACGGCGACAACCGCCACTACAGCAATTGGTCGCCGCTGATGCTGGCAGCCTGCAAGCAGCGGCCGGTCATGCAACGCGTGCTGGTGGAATTCGGCGCGACGATCGGCCTGTACGAAGCGCTGCTGCTCGGCGACGACGCCCGCACCGAAGCATTGCTGCGTCCGGGCGCGCGCGCCATTCCGCAAGACAGGGCAGGCATGGAGTCCCTGCTGAACCTGGCGCGCACGCCCTGGGCAATTGACCGCCTGCTCGAGCTGGGCGAACAGCGCGACAGCCGCGATTATTGGAATGAAACCCCCGTGGGTGCGATAGCCAAGCTCGGCGGCGCGCAGGCCGGGGCACTCGTGAGCCACCTGCGCAAGCGCGGCTTCGAGATCTCGGCCGAGGAATATGCGCGTCTCGGCGATCTGGCCGCGCTCGAGGCGCTGTATGCAGAGGAGCCCGCGTCGGTCCGGCGCGATGAAGTGCTCATGAGCACGCAGGAACCCGCGGTTGTGTCGTGGCTGCTGGAACGCGGCGCGAACCCAAACGCACGGACGTCCTTTGGGTCGCAGTGCATGGCGTTGCATGGCGCCGCGTGGAGCGGAAACCTGACGGTGGCGAAACTGCTGGTCGCAGCCGGCGCCGACGTGGGCGGGCTGGACGTGGAGCATCGGAACACGCCGTCGGGCTACGCGCGCGTGTCGCGGCGGATGACGAACAACCCGGCGTGCGATGCGGTCGCCGAGTACCTGGAATCGCTCGAACGAAGCGGCTAGCTAACGAAGGTCGCAGAAGCAGTAGACGTAGCGGTGGTCGCGCGCGTTCATGCGTGTCCACCGCGTGATCTCACGCTGCAATGGCTCGGCACTCTTCGAAAGTTCCGCCAGCGGATTGCGCGGCGCCATCTCACCGACTACGTTCTTCGCGGTCCACACGCGCGCCTGCAGCGCGAGGCGCTCCCAGAACGTCAGCACCGGCTCGACGCGCTCGACTTCATAATCGGTGATCTCCGCGCGCTTCGCGGCCGACTTCACCGCCTCATCGAACAGCCCGAGCTGATCGACGAGACCATTGTTTTTCGCGTCCGTGCCGATCCACACGCGGCCCTGCGCGATCGCGTGGATCTCGTCGCGCGTCTTCTTGCGGCCTTCGGCCACGTGTCCGAGGAATTCCTCGTAGCCGCGCTCGATCAGCGACTGCAGCAGCTTCTTCGCGTCCTCGCCGAGCGCCCGGTCGACGCGCAACTGTCCGGAAAGATTCGTGGTGCCGACGCCGTCGACGCTGACACCGATCTTGCCGAGCGTGCCCTCGAACGTCGGAATCGCGCCGAAGATGCCGATCGAGCCGGTGATGGTGGCCGGATGCGCCCAGATCTCGTCGGCGGACGAGGCGATGTAGTAGCCGCCCGAGGCCGCGAGGTCGCCCATCGACACCACCACGGGCTTGCCGCGCGCCTGGGCCGCGCGCACCTCGCGATAGATCTGCTCGGAGGCGAACACGCTGCCGCCCGGGCTATCTACCCGCAGCACGATGGCCTTGACGTCGTCATCTTCGCGCGCGTCCCGGATCTGCAGCGCGGTGCTCTCGCCGCCCACGGTGCCGGGAGGCTGCGAGCCGTCGAGGATCTCGCCCGAGGCGATGACCACCGCGACCTTGTGCTTGCCGCGGCTGCGCGTGGCTTTCTCGGCATGGACGACGGCGAGGTAATCCTCGAAGGAGGTCGAATTGAACGAATCGCCCGCGTCGCTCTCGAGCGCCTCGAGCTTCTCCTTCGAAGCGCCTTCCTCGTCGCTGCCGACGAGCTCGGCCATGCGGCGTTCGACGTCGAGCGAGGACTTGATGCCCGTGATCAGCTTGGCATCGAGCGCGACCTTGGCCGCGTCGCCCTTGGCCGCCAGCAGCGCGGGCACGGCATTGGCGACGTAGTGGGCGAGGTCGTCGGGCGTGAGGCCGCGTGCCTCGGCCACGGCCGTGCGATAGCTGGTCCACAGCGCGTTGAGATACGCGAGGCTCTCCTCGCGATCCTCGGGCGACATGTCGGTGCGCACGTAGACCTCCGCCGCGCTCTTGTACGCGCCGACGCGGAACAGGTGCACGGTGACGCCTAACTTCTCGAACAGGTCCTTGTAGTACGTGCGGAAGCGCTCGTAGCCGTCGATGCCGACGAAGCCGAGCGGATCGAGGTAGATCTCGTCGGCGTGCGCGGCGACGTAGTACTGGGACTGCAGGAACACGCCGGCGTGCGCGACCACTTTCTTGCCCGACGAGCGGAAATCGTCGATGGCCGCGGAGAGCTCGGCGAGCGTCGGCTGCCCGCCGCCCGTCATGTAGTTGAGATCGAGGACGACGGCGCGGATGCGCGAATCGCCCTTGGCCGCCTTCAACGTATCGAGCAGATCCCACAGCAGCGTTTCGGGGTCCGCGTCGCCCTGCGCCCTTGCGATGGCGCGATCGACCGGGCTGCCGGAGAGCTGCTCGACGATCTCACCCTTGGGCGCGAGCACCAGCGCGGACTTGTCCGCGATGTGCGGAATGCCCGAGGACAGCGCGCTGACGAGCGCCCACAGCAGCAGAAGCAGGAGCAGCAGATGCAGCACCTTGCGCAGCCCGTCGAGGCCCCGCCAGATGCCGAGGAATATCCGTCCGATCATCGCGCTCCTGCTCCCAAGGTGTCGTTACACCTTTTCTTCGATGCGGGCGGCTTTACCGGACAGCTCGCGCAGGTAGTACAGCTTCGCGCGGCGCACGTTGCCGCGGCGCTTCACCGCGATGTCGCTGATGGACGGGCTGTAGGTCTGGAAGACTCGCTCGACGCCCTCGCCGTGCGAAATCTTGCGCACTGTGAACGAGGAGTTGAGACCGCGGTTGCTCTTGGCGATGACCACGCCTTCATAAGCCTGCGGGCGCTCGCGATCGCCTTCGATCACCTTCACCTGCACCACGACGGTGTCGCCGGGGTTGAAGTCGGGCACTTTGCGCGTCATGCGCGCCTTTTCGATTTCTTGAATGATGTTCATGTCAGTCACCTTCGCGTTCAGCGAGAAATTCGTCGAGCAACTTCGACGCGTCGGCGCTCGAGCCGCCACGCGCCATCAAATCCGGGCGCCGTTGCCACGTGCGCGCCACCGCCTGCTTCAACCGCCAGCGCTGGATGTCAGCGTGGTGCCCGCCCTGCAGTACAGGCGGCACCGACCGGCCTTCGAACTCCACCGGTCGCGTGTAATGCGGCCAGTCGAGCAAACCCGCGTCGAAGGACTCTTCGATGTTCGAGCGTAAGTCACCCAACACTCCCGGCAGCAACCTCGCCACCGCATCGATGATCACGAGCGCCGGGAACTCACCACCCGACAGCACGTAATCGCCCACCGACACCTCTCTATCTATCCGCGATTCGATGACCCGTTCGTCGAGTCCCTCGTATCGCCCCGCTACCAGGACCAACCCCGGCAACGTCGAAAATTCCTTCGCCAGCGCCTGCGTCAAGGGCACGCCCTGCGCCGACAGATACACGCGCGGCGACCCCACCGGAGCCCGCCCCGCCGCCGCGTCGATGGCCGCGGACATCGGCTCGGGCTTGAGCACCATTCCGGGCCCGCCGCCGTACGGCCGATCGTCCACCGTGCGGTGCACGTCGCCGGTATGCGCGCGCGGATCTTCGCATCGCACATCCACCAGCCCGCGTTCCACCGCGCGACCCAGCACGCCGAAGGGCAGCGCCGCGCGGATCAGCTCCGGAAACAATGTCACGACCTCGATGTACATGAGTCGTGTCAAAAATCCTCGGGCCAATCCACCGTCAACTTTCGCGCGTCTGCATCGACGCTGCGCAGGTGCTGCGCGGTCACCGGTACGAGGTGCTCGCGCGCTCCTTTGATCACCATCACCGTATTGCCCGGCGTGTCGATGAAATGCTCGACCAGTCCCAGCAACGCGCCTTCCAAATTCTTCGCTTCGAAACCGAGCAGATCGTCGCGATAGTGCTCGCGTCCTTCCGCCGGCGGCAGCAACTCCCGTGCGACGAGAATCACCTGCCCTGTCAAACGGCTCGCGGCATTGCGCTCTTCGACACCCTCGAGCCGCGCGATCCAGCCATTGCCCTGTGGCCGGGCTTCGAGCAACTTCACGTCGATCGAGCCGCCCTCGCGTTCGAGGTGCCAGACTTTCCACTCGAACAGCCGTTGCGGCGGATCCGTGAAGGACTGCACCCGCAACCAGCCGCGCACTCCGTGCGGAGCCCCGAGCCTGCCTACCTCGACCTGGCGGGGATTGCTCACCGCGTCTCCGCCCGCGACTAACTATCAGCCGCTGATAATCGAACCAGTCACGCGGCCAGAATCAGGCCGCATTGGCCTTGCGGAACGTGGACACCAGGTTCTTCACGCGATCGGACTGCTGCGCGCCCTTGGACACCCAGTATTCGATGCGCGCGAGATCGAGCTTGATCTTGGTCTCGCTCTTCACGGCTTTCGGATTGAAGAAACCGACTTGCTCGAGACTCTTGCCACCCTGACGCTTGCGGCTGTCAGTCACCACGACGTGATAGAAGGGCGTGTTGGTAGCGCCGCGGCGGGTCAGACGAATTGTCACCATGTCTTTGAACCTTTGACTGCTGTGGCCCCGAGGCGAAACTGCCCGACTCGGCCGGCCAAAAAAGAGCGCGGATTCTACGCAAATCATCGGGTTGTGGAAAGGTTCGCCCGCTGGATCGTGACCCAAGTGCGGGGTTACAGATCGGAACGGTCCCCGCCCGGGGCCCGGGCGATCAAATATTGACCCTCTGGACCGTTCATGAGGGCAAAACTGCCGCAGACGCCCCGAATCTCGCCCGTAATCGTGCCGTCACGCTCGGTGAAGAACACCTCCCCGGCCGGCGAATCGTCCACTTCCTGCAGGATCTGCCCTGTCAAAACGCGGGCGTCGATGCCCGGGCTCGCATATATGGTCTCGGGTTTGATGCGAATGCGGGCGTCGCCCAGCAGGGGCAAAGTAAACGTGGACTTGCCTTCGAACAACGAGACCATCTGTCTGCCATCCACTTCGACGACTGCGGCATCCAGCGCAGGCATGGGGAGAGCTGAACGGATTTTCGAGAAAGGTACATTCTTGAACTGCATCAGTGCAGTCGGGCCATGCGGAGATGTCGGCTGGGCAGCGGCGAGATCGGAACCGCGAGGCACGGTGCTCGTCACTACGGGCAGCGACTCCGGCGCGTCGTGGCCGCCCGGCGACCACGACTCGGACGCCAGGATGCCCCGCGTATCAGGATCGTGGGCCAGTTGTTCATGCAAGTCGCGCCACCAGAAGTAGGTTGCGACACAGCTGGCAAAGACCAGTGCGATCAGGAGCGGCGTTCTCATGGCGGGTCCACCACCCAATCCGTCACGCCCGTCGGTGTCAGCCAGATCAGCGTCTTCATGATCTGGCGCCGGTTGTTGGCTTGCTTGTCGCCGATGGTCAGATCGACCGCCTTGAAGGCGGGCGTCGAGAAATAGCCGAACTCGAGTGAGTCGTCCGCCGCCATCACCGTGCCGAACGCCGGTCGGGTGCCGGTCGCGGGCGATAGATAGGCGAAATTGCTCCAATTGGCGAGCCCGAACGCATCGTAGTCGCCAGGCACCGCAGCGCGCATGGAAGGTCGATCGTGCATGGCACCGAATACATGACCGAGTTCGTGCGTCAGCGTGAAAATGTCCGAATCAGCCCAGATCACCAATTGGCCGAGGCGCGCGGAAAAATTATCGCGATGCAGATAATTGCTATCGGTGTATCGATCCGAAACAGGGCCGGGAATTCCGGAAGCGGGGAACAGTATCTGGGTGTCCACGTTGTAGACCCCGGCAGCCTTCCCCCTGATCGCCGTCAGATTCAACTGCAATTCGTACAGGGGCGCAATCGCGACGGTCACGGCAAAAGTCTGCGGCCCCGAAGCATTGCTTTCCAGGAAACTTTTCGGGCGGTAAGAACTTGCCTTGATCCACGCGAGAATGGATAGATAGGATTCCTGGCGCCCAGGGACCAGCCAAGGCGTATCCGGAGTCGATTGGAACTGAGTCACCGGCGCGCCGGCTACGTCGCGAACGATGCAGCCGCAGCTATTGCGCTCGACGGAGTGGGAAAGCCCAGGCCAGGCGCCATACACGCTCGAACAGGCGAGCAGATTCCATTCAGTCTGATTGTTGGCGTTGTGGCTGCACCGGCAATCCTGGTGGCAATCGGTGCCGAGACCCGTTGACGACCTCTCGTATCTGCGATTCGCAGGGCAGGTCCACACTCCGCAGCCTACTGACCCGCTGTCCGCTCCCCAGCGCCAGCGAAAATTCGAGACCCGTTGGGTGCTGTTCGGATTCCCACAATTCGGCGGCGCGAACGGACTGCAACTCGCAAGATCGGCTTCCCTGTGCGTCGGTCCGGGCACGCTGATCGTGCGGATGTCGGCATCGGTCAACAGGTAGCCCGGCATGCGGCCCGGCGCGTTGTTGACCGCCGCAATTCGATCGGCCTTGCTCATGCCATTGGTCCCAAGCAGCGGGCCGACGGCATGGGGCAGAAAGACCAGGTGGTAATTCAGTACGATGGGAATCTGGCTGTCATCGAAGATCTTTTGCGCCGCTATCACCTGTCTTGCGGCAATGTCCGCGCACATCTGGGCGTTCTTTCCATCGATACTCATCGACGGATCTTTTGGCGCGCGCGTATACAACCATGGTGAGCAGACGAACTTCAGGTCCACCGGCAAAGCGGTGTGTCCGCGATACTGCTCAGTGCGAATGTAGGCCGCCGGACAGGGCGGGTATGTCGTTGGAACGATGCCTGGGCAGGGCTGCGGCGGCGGTGGCGGCGGCTGGCAACCGCCGATGAACCAGCAGCCCGCCACGCTATCCGTCACCGCCACGCCGCTCCACGTGTGCGATGCCCTGCTTTCGGTGGAACCAGAACCGGCCATCAGCAGCACTAACACCGGAACGATCGCCATCATGCCCCGCTTCCGGAGCATCACTTTCATGTTAAACACGATATTCCTCGCAACTCGGAAGGCCAGGATCCTGGCGATCGTGACCTGATGCGTCTATGGCACTTCAGTGCCATCGCGCTGGCGCGGCATGCAAGACTTGCGACTAACTAACGGACTTCGGGATTCACAGGGATGATGAAAGAGTTCGCGCACGAGGCGCGCCAGGTTCATTCACGCGAGGATTTCAAACGGTGGATCCGTCGCAGTATTCGGCCACGGCTGCCGCATAAGGCACTGTTTTGCGGGCTCGGCCATGGACATTCCACGGGTTTCGCAGCCGATTTCGGCATCTCGATCGACTGCCCGTCCGCGCACCTGCAAAGCGTCTGCAACACCTTCGGCACGGTCGACAGTCCGGTGTTGCGACGTTGGTTCACCACCGATGAGGCCGTGACCTATGAAACCGAGGAACCGTGGGGCGACGTCCCGGAATCCTGGCGTACCTCGTTCGACAAGCACTTGCTGAGAAACCTCATCGCTCAAGGTCTGCGAGACTCGGAGGCCAAGGTGGCGAGCTACCACTGTTTCTATGGTTTTCCCGACCGCATCACTGCCGCGCAGGTGGACGCAGTCAACGCTTTGGTGCCCCTTCTGCACAAGGTTTTGTTGCGGGTGTTCGATGCGTCGAACGCCGCCAAGAGCTCGCGCCTCTGGCAGGCAGCGCTGACCGTGCGCGAGAGGGAGATAGCGCGATGGGCGGCGTCTGGCAAGACGAATGGGGAAATCGCAGATCTTTACGAGATCAGCGAAAACACCATCAAACATCACATGACCAGCATCCTCGCCAAGCTCGAGGTGAAGACGCGCACGCAGCTCGCGCGACGCCTGACGGCGGAACGCCCAGTCGCGCCGGCCTGGCTGCTGGTGGAATGACGCAGGACCGCGGCCACTAAAGTTGCTACTTCATTCCCGGAAACCCCGGCGGCATCCCGCCCTTGAATGCTCCCATGAGCCGCTTGAGCTTGCCGCCGCTGAAGCTCTTCATCATCTTCTGCATCTCCATGAACTGCTTCATGAGTTTGTTGACGTCCTGGACCTGCACCCCTGCCCCGGCGGCAATGCGTCGGCGGCGTGAGCCATCGAGCACGGCCGGGTTGCGGCGTTCTTTCCGTGTCATCGAATTGATGATGGCGATCTGTCGGCGTACATCGCGGTCGCCCTGATCCGGAGGAATCGCACCGCCTTTCATCGCCGCCTGCGGCAGCTTGTCGACCAGCGCCGCCACGCCGCCCATCTTTTGCAACTGCTCGAGCTGACTCCTGAGATCCACCAGGTCGAAGCCCTTGCCCTTGGCGACTTTCTTCGCGAGCTTCTGGGCCTCCTCGACATTGACCTGCTTCTGCACCTGCTCGACGAGCGCAACCACGTCGCCCATGCCGAGAATGCGTCCGGCCATGCGCTCCGGATCGAACGGCTCGAGCGCATCGAGCTTCTCACCAACGCCCACGAGCACGATGGGCTTGCCCGTGACCTCGCGCACCGACAGCGCGGCACCGCCGCGCGCGTCGCCATCCGCCTTCGTGAGGATGATGCCCGTCAAGTCGAGCGCCGCGCCGAAGGCGCGCGCGGAATTCACCGCATCCTGGCCGGCCATCGCATCGATGACGAACAAGCGCTCGTGCGTCTCCACCGCGCGCTCGATCTCTTTCACCTCCTCCATGAGCTCCGCATCGACGTGCAGGCGACCCGCGGTGTCGACGATGAGCGCGTCATAGACACCCTTGCGCGCGGCCTCGAGCGCATCGCGCGCGATGCGCGCCGGCGATTGCTTGACGTCTGTCGGGAAGAACCCCGCCTCGACCTGCTCGGCGAGCCGCTGCAACTGCAGCACCGCCGCGGGGCGGCGGATGTCCGTGCTGACCAGCAGAACACGACGCTTCTGGCTCATCAACAGGCGCGCGAGCTTGCCGGCGGTGGTGGTCTTGCCCGCGCCCTGCAGGCCAGCTAACAACACCACGACGGGCGGCTGGGCGCGCAGCTCGAAGCGCTGGCCACTCTTGCCGCCCATGATCTCGATGAGCTCCCGGTGCAGGATGCCCACGAACGCCTGGCCTGGGCTCAGGCTGGTCATGACCTCGGCGCCGAGCGCCTTCAGTTTCACACGCTCGATGAACGTCTTCACCACCGGCAGCGCGACGTCAGCCTCGAGCAGCGCCATGCGCACCTCGCGCAGCGACTCGGAGACGTTCTCTTCGGTGATGCGGCCGCGCCCGCGCAGTGCATCGACGGTGCGCGACAAGCGCGCCGTCAGGTTCTCAAAAAGTGCCATATGGGTCGGGATTATAAGGCCCTATGCTATGGCGTATATGCAAAACGCCCCCGCGCATGTCCTCATCGCCGCGCTCGTAGTGCTTCTCCTACTGATCGCGTTCTCCTCGGGCACCGAAGTGGCCATGCTTTCGGCCAATCGCTTCAAGATCCGGTCGGCCGCGAAGTCCGGCAAGCGTACGGCAAAGGCGCTCGATGCGCTGCTCGCGAAGCCGGAGAACTGGCTCGGCGCCAATCTCGTAGTGCTGGCGCTCGCAAGCGTCGCGGCGTCGTCGATCGCCACCTTGTTAGCGCAGCGCACCGGCTACGAGCATGCGATCCCCGTCACCATGGCGGTGCTCTCGGTCTTCATGATCGTGTTCTGCGAGCTCGCGCCAAAGATCTACGCTGCGCTCAAGCCCGACCCCGTCGCGCTGTCGTCCACCTACATCTACAAGGTGCTGGTGATCTTGATGACGCCCATCAGCTGGTTCACGAACAAGGCCGCGTACGGATTCCTGCGCCTGTTCGGCGTGAAGCCGCTGTCGGGCAGCGGCCAGACCATGTCGCCCGACGAGTTGCGTTCGGTGGTCGCCGAAGCCGGCCCGATGATCCCGACCCGGCACCGACAGATGCTGCTGTCGATCCTCGATCTCGAGCACGTGACGGTGAACGACATTATGATCCCGCGGCAGGACATCGCGTCGATCAACGTCGACGACAGCTGGGAGGACATCCTCGATCAATTGCGCCAGACGCCGCACACGCGCCTGCCGCTGCACGAGGGCGAGCTCGACAACCTGATCGGCATCGTGCACATGAAGCGGGTCGCGCAGGAGCTGGCGCGCGATACGCTGACGCGCGAGCGACTGGTCGAGCTCGCGCGGGCGCGCGAGCCCTACTTCGTGCCCGAGGGCACGTCTCTCACCGTCCAGCTCAGCGCTTTTCAACGCAATCGCAGACGACTCGCGTTCGTCGTCGACGAATACGGAGACATCGAGGGGTTCGTGACGCTCGAGGACATTCTCGAGGAAATCGTCGGCGAGTTCACGACGGATCCGGCGACCGTGACGCACAAGCACGTGCACCGCGAAGCGCCGGGCGTGTTCATCGTCAACGCGAGCGCCACCGTCCGCGCGCTCAATCGCTCGCTGGGCTGGCAACTACCTACCGACGGCCCCAAGACACTGAATGGCCTGCTGGTCGAGAAGCTCGAGACGTTACCCACGACCGGAGATCGTGTGACGCTCGGGGAATACGAATTCGAAGTGGTGCAGATCGGCGAGAACACCGTGCGCACGGTGCGCGCCCGGCGTATTAACTCAGGGCTGCCTTCCCAGGGCTGACTTCCCAGGGCTGGCGCCCACGTCGGAAATCGGCGCCGAAGCGGCGCCGACCGTGAAAAATAAGCGTAGCTTCGCTCAGCCCAACGCGAGCCTCAGGGCCTCGTCGATGCGCGCGAGCGAGTGCACCTGGAGCCCGTCGATGGGCGTGCGCGGCGCGTTCTCCGCCGCGATCAACGCCGTGGTGAAACCCTGCTTCGCGGCCTCGCGCAGGCGCTCCTCGCCGTAGGCCACGGGCCGCAGTTCGCCGGTGAGTCCGATCTCCCCGAACGCCACCAGGTCCTTGGCGATCGGCTTGTCGGCGAGGCTGGACGCCAGCGCCAGCGCCACGGGCAGGTCGCACGCGGTCTCCGTCACCTCGAGCCCGCCGACCAGGTTCACGAACACGTCGTATTCCTGAAGACTGACGCCGCCGTGGCGATGCATCACGGCTAACAACATGGCGACGCGCTGGGCGTCGAGCCCCTGCGCGACGCGACGCGGCATGCCGAAACGCATGCGGTCGACGAGGCCTTGCAGCTCCACGAGCAGGGGCCGCCGCCCATCGCGCGTCACGGCCACCACGCTGCCCGGCGCCGGCGCGGCCGCGCGCGCCAGGAAGATGGCAGATGGATTGCGCACCTCGCGCAGTCCCTGCTCACCCATGTGGAAGAACGCGAGCTCGCCCACCGAGCCGAAGCGATTCTTGGTCGCGCGCACGTTGCGGAACCGGCTCGAGGCGTCGCTCTCGAAGTACAACACCGTGTCGACCAGATGCTCGAGCACGCGCGGCCCGGCGATGGCGCCGTCCTTCGTCACGTGACCGACGATGACGACGCTGGTGCCCGTCGTCTTGGCGAAGCGCACCAGCTGCGCCGTGCACTCCTTGAGCTGCGTGACCGCGCCGGCCGCGGTACCGAGCGACGCGAGTTGCACGGTCTGGATCGAATCGACGATGAGCAGGCGAACGGACTCCTCGCGCGCACGGGTCATGACGGCCTCGAGGTCGGTGTCGGCGACCACGCGCAGCCCGGCGCCGGAGATGCCCAGGCGTCGCGCGCGCAAGCCGATCTGCGCCGGGGACTCCTCGGCGGAAAGATAGACAGTGGGCGTCGCGCGGGAAACATGCTCGGCAAGCTGCAGCAGCAACGTGGATTTGCCGATGCCCGGCTCCCCACCTAGCAAGGTCACCGAGCCTGGGATGAGACCGCCTCCCAACACGCGGTCCAGCTCCGACATGCCGGTTGCCACGCGCGGCAGGTCCTCGGCCACCAGTTCCTGGACCGGGGCGGACATCGCAAACGCGGCCGGACCGGCGGCCGCGCGTCGCACGACAGTCCGCTGTTCAAGGGTGTTCCAGCGCGAACATTGGGGACACTGACCCTGCCATTTGAGGGTTTCGGCACCGCACTCGGCGCACACGAATACGACTGCCGGCTTGGCCATGATCTACCTGGAAACCGTGACGAAGTTCATGAGGCTGAAAATCACGGACTCAGCCAGGCCCCTACTGTGCAGTAGTCCGGTGCTTCGCCGGCTCAATCCCATTAGCATGGCCGCCCTAGGTCGTTGATTTTCACGGTGCGCTTCGGGGGAATTGTGACTTATTGCCCCGGAACCCGATTGCACTACTGGTAGGTTATGGCATCTCGCGGGGAAGCGTACGGATGCATTTCGGCCGTAAGGGACTGTTTTGAGCACGAGCATTGGTGTGATCGCAAAAAAGTTGAACGACGCCTGACATGGCACAGATCCAGAGCCTGAAGGGCAAACTCTCGTTCGTCGGCCAAACCGACACGGGGCGCGTCCGTGAGCACAATGAGGACACGATTGCCTCCGATGTCGATGTCGGTCTCCTCGTGCTGGCTGATGGAATGGGCGGATACAACGCAGGCGAAGTGGCGAGCGGCATCGCCGTGAAAACCATCACCAACCTGGTACGCGAAGGTCTCGCGCGCGAAGACCTGGGATCCATCGACCGCGGCACCGGCCTGACACGCACATCCATCGTGCTGCGCGACGCGATTACGCGGGCCAACAAGATCATCTATCAAACCGCGCGCTCGCAGGCCGAGTGCGAGGGCATGGGCACCACCGTCGTGGCGGCACTCTTCTTCGACAACCGCATCTCGATCGCCCATGTCGGCGACTCGCGGCTCTATCGTCAGCGAGGCAGCGAAATTTCCCAGGTCACGATGGACCATTCGCTGCTCCAGGAGCTGGTGGATCGCGGCTTCTACTCGCCCGAAGAAGCGCAACGTGCGGCAAACAAGAACTACGTGACCCGGGCGCTGGGCGTCGAACCCCAGGTCGAGGTCGAGGTGCAGGAGCACCCGGTCGACAAGGGCGACATCTTCGTCCTTTGTTCGGACGGCTTGTCCGACATGGTCGAGGATGAAGACATCCGTTTAACTATAAGCACCTTTGGTGCTAATCTAGATACGGTTGCTAAGCAGTTGATTCAGTTGGCTAACGAGAACGGTGGTCGTGACAACGTTTCAGTGGTGCTCGCGCAGGCGATCGAATCGTTCCCGGCGAGTCGCGGTGTAATGGACAAACTTCTTGGCTGGTTTAGTTAGGGATGGCGAAAACAATGGCACGACTCGTATTGAGCCTGGATAACCAGGTCCTCGCCGAATACAACATGAACAAGGAGCGGTACACCATTGGCCGGCTCCCCGACAACGACATCCGCATCGACAATTCCGCGGTGTCGGGTCATCACTCGCTCATCATCAACATCCTCAACGATTCGTTCCTCGAGGATCTGAACAGCACCAACGGCACATACGTCAACGGCAAGCTCATCAAAAAGCATGCGCTGCAACACGGCGATGTCGTCACGGTCGGACATCACCAGTTGCGCTTCGTCGAGGACGATGAGGCACAGGACGAATTCGAGAAGACGATGGTCATCCAGCCCTCGTCGCGCCCGGCCGCCGAGAAGATGCGCGCCGCGGCCGGAGAGGCCGAGAAGAAATCTGCCGAGCTCTCCGCGAGCGGCGTGCGCAAAGGTCTCGACGGCAAGACGCCGGTCAAGAAGGCGAAACTGCAAGTGCTGTCCGGTTCGTTCGCGGGCCGCGAGCTCGAGCTGAGCAAGGCGTTGACCACGCTCGGCCGTCCGGGCATTCAGGTGGCCGCGATCACGCGACGCGCCGATGGTTACTTCATCGTGCACGTGGACGCGGACAAGGCGGATAACTACCCGCTGGTCAACGGCACCGCCATCGGTAGTCAGGCCCGCAGGCTCGTCGACAACGACGTCATCCAGCTCGCCGGCGTGAAGATGGGCTTCTTCGAGGCTTAGGGTATTTCCAGGGGCTCGCGCCCCACGCGGAAATCGGCGGCGAAGCGCCGCCGACCGTGAGAGATCAGGAAAGAGGCCGGTACCAACCGGCCTCTTTCATTTCAGCTCCAGCGGTACTCGCTGGCTGACGCCGCACAGCAGCTCATACGGAATCGTGCCGGCGTGACGCGCGATCTCCTCGACGGGCAGCCCCGCCCCCCAGATCACTGCATGCTGGCCCGCATGGACCTGCGGCGCGCCGGTGACATCCACGGCGATCATGTCCATCGACACGCGCCCCACCAGTGGATGACGGGCGCCGCCGATCAGGATCGGCGTGCCATTGACGAGGCTGCGCGGCAGGCCATCGCCGTAACCCGCCGCCAGTATCGCGATGGCGCTGTCGCGCTCCGCGCGCCACGCACCGGCGTATCCCACCGTCTCGCCGCGCTTCACGTCGCGCACCGTGAGCACGGTGGTTTCCAATGTCATGACGGGTCTGAGCCCGTGCTGCTCGGCGGTCTCGCCGCCGAATGGTGAGACGCCGTACAGCGCGAGCCCGGGCCGGATCCAGTCGCCATGCGCGTCCGGCCATGCCAGGACGGTGGCGGAATTGCCGATGCTGGTCGCCAGCCGGTTCGCCCCGGTGAGCTTCGACTCCGCGAGCGCCACCCTGAAGCGCGCGAGCTGCGCGCCGGTCATCGGCTGGTCGCGTTCGTCCGCGCGCGCCATGTGCGTCATGACGCGCAGTTCGAGCGCCGGCACCGTCAAACTACGCACCCGTGCGAGCGCGTTCGCGAAACCCTCGGCGGGGAAGCCGAGTCGGTTCATGCCCGTATCGAGCTTGATCCAGACCACGAAGCGCCCGGCGCCACGGTGCGCCTCCAGTAGTTTGAGCTGCAGCGGATCGTGCACCACGAGTTCGAAACGATGGAGCGCGGCCTCGGCGAGCTGGTCGGCGTCGAAGACGCCTTCGAGCAGCACGATGGGCGCGCGCACGCCGGCGCTGCGCAACGCAATGCCCTCCTCGAGCCGCGCCACCGCGAGCGCATCGGCGTCCGCGAGCGCCAACGCCGAGGAAACGAGGCCGTGGCCGTACGCGTTCGCCTTGATGACGGCCATCACCTTCGCACGGGGCGCGTACGCGCGCATCGTCCCGAGGTTGTGGCGCAGCGCCGCGGTGTCGATCCGCGCGCGGATCAGGCGCATCAACGCATGATTCCTTCGCCGTAAGCCGGGTCCGCGTAGTTCTCGAAGCGGCTGTGCTGACCGCGGAAGGTGAGCCGGATGTCGCCGGTCTCACCGTTACGATGCTTGGCGAGGTCGATGTCGGCGACGCCCTTCTTCGGCGTCTCCTTGTTGTAGACCTCGTCGCGGTAGATCAACAGGATCATGTCCGCATCCTGTTCAATCGCGCCCGAATTATGTGTGACGACACCGTCGGCCAACCAGTTGTGGTAGTTAGGAACGGTCAGATCGAAAGTCTCGACCTCGCCGGCAGATTCGACGCCAACGACGCGATCCCAGAACAGTGGCGCTTCCGCCCACAGTTTCAATTCGGGTGCATCGAGCAGCTCGCCGTACTCGGCGATGACCGCCCGGGACGGAGCAAACTTGAAGTGCGCGGCACCGCCATAGCTGGTGCCGCGCATGGCGGCCATCCTGCGTTGACTGATTCCCTGCGAACGCATGCGCTGGCGCACGCAGCCGAATATCTCCTTCGGAAGCGTGTCGACATTGGTATTCGCCGCAATGGTTTCGAGCAAGGATCCGAGTTGCCTGACGGCGGCCGCTCGAGGCCCGAATCCCCCCACGCGATCCGCGAACAATTGCTGATCGGTGGATCCCGACACGTCCACGTTGTAGACGGGCCGCGCATGTTCGGTATGCGTTACGCGAGTGCGCGATACGATGCCGAGACGGAGCAATAGCGCCGCTGCATCCGTCGCGAGGCCGGCACTGCACGTCGCGAAATACACGCGCGGTGCGCCGCGCTGGCCATCTCGTCGAAGATGAACGCATCCATCGGTAGCCCAGAGATGCTGGAGCAATGTACCGATCTGCTCCTTGCTGAGCTGAAAGACAGCGGCCGGCAAACGCTTCTCGTGCGACCGCTGGCCGAAAATACCGAGCTCTTTCAACCAGCGGCCCACGCCGAGCGCATGCCAGCGATTTCCATTTCCGGAGACCACCAACTGGTGCCAGTTGCCCCGACCCGCGTGACGCGAGACTTCACTACCAAACTTCCGCGCGCTCTCGGCGACGGCTGCGCTATTCGCCTCGGAACTGGTGGTGTAGCGTAGCGGCCGATGTTTGAGGTAACTGCCGTCGCCAACGAGGTGCCCCAGCAATACCAGCCAGTGTTCCGGCCACTCGATACACGCCGTCGATTCGGGAATTCCACGCACGACCGCGATGCGGTCACCGTTCTGACAATCGCCAAGCGACTTCCAGCCGTTGCCAGCCAGCACCCGGTGGTCGTGCGTCGCACGGACCGTCCGGCCACTCGCCAGCATCAGATCGAATACCGGCTTCTTGCCGGTCGACCAGACGATCTCGGCACGGGCCGCGACCGGCTTCTGCTCATCATCCAGCGCCCATACCTCCGGCTGCTGCCCAACCAACGACGCGATCGGCACACGCCGGCCGTCCGTCAAACACACCAGCGTATCGCCCGCCACACATTCACGCAGATCCGACATCACCGGCTTCTTGTTTTCACGCTGCTCGACGCCACGATTCAGCTGCGACAGCGCGATGACCGGGCAGTTGATCTCCTTGGCCAGTGCCTTCAGACCGCGGGAGATCTCGGAGATCTCCGTGGCGCGATTTTCCTTCGTGCCCGGCACCGACATGAGCTGTAGATAGTCGATGACGATGAGATCGAGTCCGTGCTCGCGTTTTATCCGGCGCGCGCGCGCGCGCAACTCGGTGGGTGTCAATGCCGCGGTGTCGTCGATGAAAATCCTCGCGTCCTGGAGCTGCTTGGTGGCGCCCGTGATACGCGGCCAGTCGTCTTCGGAAAGCTTGCCGCTGCGGATATTGCCGAGGTTGACGCTGCCGACCGACGCGAGCATGCGCGTCAGTATCTGCTCGGCGGGCATTTCGAGCGAGAAGATGGCCACCGACGCACGCACGCCATCTTTGAGTGCCGCGTGCTCGGCCATGTTGATGGCCAGCGTGGATTTACCCATCGACGGGCGTCCCGCGATGATCAGCAGATCGCCGCCGCGCAGCCCGCCGGTCTTGGAGTCGAAGTCGATGAAGCCCGTGGGCAGACCGCGCGGCTTGTTAGGGTTGTTGTACAGGTCGTCGATCTGGTCGACGAGCGCGGGCAGCGCCTGCTTCGCGCTGACGTAGCCCTTGCCTCGCGCGCTGCCTTCCGCGATCGCGAAGATGCGTCGCTCGGCTTTTTCGACCAGCTCCCGCGCGCTCTCGCCCTCTTCGCTCCACACCGAGCTCGCGATCTCGCCGCCGGTGGTGACCAGCGCGCGTAGCAGTGCGCGCTCCTTGACGATTTCGGCATATGCGCGCGCGTTGGCCGCACCGGGCGTGTCGCGCGTCAGCGTGCCGAGATACGCCAGCCCGCCCACCTCGTTGAGTTTGCCGAGGCGCTGCAGGTGCTCGGACACGGTGACGGGATCGCAGGGCTGCGCCTCGGCCGCGAGCGCAGCGATGCTTTCGAAGATGACCTGGTGATCGGGGCGAAAGAAGTCGTCGGCCGTGACGACGTCGCCGACGTTGTCCCAGGCCGCCCGATCGAGCATGAGTCCGCCGATGACGGCCTGCTCGGCTTCGATCGAGTGTGGCGGCGCGCGCAGGTCGCTCGCGGGATTATCACGGCGAAACTTCGGTGTGCTCGACATGCGTTACCCCGGCTGGACGGCGGGTAGTTTCCACTCTCGCGCGGCCCGCGACCAGAGCTGAATCGGCCGATGCAAAAGAAACGGCGCCCCTTCTTTCGAAGAAGGAGCGCCGTGTCCTGAAGCAACAATGAGTTCGGTTCTATTCTTCAGCCGTAATGACCACCGGCAACTG
>JAYTOI010000042.1:0-4620 GCA_043747875.1 Pseudomonadota bacterium
CAGATCCGAAAGTGTGAGTTGTCCGCGCTGTACGCACGGCGCTGGAACGTCGAGCTCGACCTGCGCAATCTCAAGACCACGCTCGGCATGGAAGTCTTAAGCTGCCAGACGCCTGCGATGATCGAGAAGGAGCTGTGGGTCTATCTGCTCGCGTACAACCTGATCCGGCTGTTGATGGCGCAGGCCGCTCTGGAGGCCAACATCCAACCGCGCGAGCTGAGCTTCAAACACACCGTGCAGCTGTGGGTGGAGTGCAGCGCCCGCCCGCCGTTGATAGATCGCGCCGCGCTGTTCAGGTTGATCGCGCAGTTGCGCGTCGGACTGCGGCCCGGGCGAATCGAGCCGCGCGCTCGAAAACGGCGGCCAAAACCATACCCGTGGTTGAAGATCCCTCGCACCTTGGCGCGAGAGCGGATCCGACTCCACGGTCATGCCTAGAAGCCTAAGTAAGTGCCATTCCCCCAAAGGCCCCTTTGGGGCCATTCCCCAAACCTAGACAAACCCCGTCGGCGGCACCGTGAAGTTCGCGATGTTCGGCAGGATTCCCGGCAGCTCGCTCGTGCTGCACCCGAACCAGCGCGCCAGCGTCGCCGAGAACACATCCACCGACGTCGACGGCAGCAACCTGCCCTGCCCGACCTGGTCCGGCGTCTGGATCGACACGCGCGGCGCCACGCCGTAAAACCGCCGGCCCTGCACGGCGCCGCCCATGACGAAGTGGTGGCCGCCCCAGCCGTGATCCGATCCATCCGCATTCGAACTCAGCGTGCGCCCGAAATCCGACGCGGTGAATGTCGTCACGTTGTTAGCCACGCCCAGCTCCACCGTCGCCGAGTAGAACGCGCTCATCGCATCGTTCAGCCGCTGCATCAGGTTCGGGTGATCCTGCATGAGCAGATTGTGGTTGTCGAAGCCTCCCATCGACACGAAGAACACCTGCCGGCGCAATCCGAGCGCAGCACGCGCGCCAATCAGCCGCGCGACGATGCGCATCTGCGCCGCGAGTCCATTGTTCGCCGGAAAGACGGTGGTCAGCGGAGTCGAGCCCGCGAGCGCGCCGTTCACGACGGTCTCCATGTCCATCGAACGCTGCGTGACCGCCGCATATTCCCGCTCGAGCACATGCGAACTCTGGCGCGTGATGAGCGCCGTGATCGCGGTGCGCAGCGCGTTGTTGTTGAGCGCGTTGATCTTGATCGCGCCGCCCGGGCTGATCTGGTACTGCAACGCATCGCGCCCCGCGACGAACACGGCGTTGCCCGACGCGGAGATGCACGTGAGCAGCGAGCGCGGCGCATTGCTCGACAGCGCAAGATCGCCGATGCGGCCGCCCCAGCCGGTGACCGATCCTTCGACGCCGTTCGACTGCCACACCGACTGCTGATCGTTGTGCGAGAACAGTTTCGGCGGCAGCGGATTCAGGACCTTGTTGGGACTGTTGTATTGATTGATGTCCGTCGGCTGGATCAGCGGCCCCACGTTGAGCTGGATCGCGAGCCTCTCCTGATCCCACAGCGACTTGAGCCCCGCGAGCCGCGGCGACAGCGCGTATTGCAGGTTGTCGGTCAGCGCCGGTTGTCCGGCCAGCGGCGTCAGCGCCGTCGCCGCGAGATTCGCACGCCCGATCGCGATGCCCGCCTCGTCCTCGCCGGCCGCGCCGGCGCGGATCTGGTGATACAGCGCGTAGTTAGCCGGATCGTACGGCACGACCGTGTTCGAATAGTCGTTGCCGCCGTACATGAAGATGCACACCAGCGCCTTGTAGTCCGTGCTGTCGAAGGCCGCGGCCTCGCCGATGGCCGCGAGATTGATCGCGAGCGGCGCGGCGACGCCCATCGCGCCGAGATGCAAGCCGCGCTGCAGGACGAGCCGTCGTGTCCACTTCGTCGGATCGCTCATTTCTGCACCAGGTATTCGGGCGAGGCGAGGAACATCAGACAGGCCGTCGCCAGCAAGTTGAGTTTGTCGTTCTCGCTGCTCGCCGCCGTGAGATTGAACGCCGTCAGCAGGTTCGTGATCACCGTCAACGAAGCCGAGGACATCTGGTTCGCCGTGAGCCGCAGGTTCAGCCAGGCCACGACGGCCGGCACGTCGTGCGCGATGGGCAGCAGCTGCGCGTAGGTCGGCTTCACGTCGTTGTAGCCGCCGCGCGTGCACCACTGCAGGAAGTTCAGGTATCCGGCGGTCGTCGTCTCGTTGTGGAGCTGGAACTCCGGCGCGAGCTTGTTGGCGGTGGCGATCTCGGTGTTCGGCGGCACGTATCCGGGCCGGAAGAAGTTGAACACCGACGGCGATCGCAACGGGCTCTGGCCGAGCGCGGTGTCCGATGTGGATAGATCGTAGATTTCGTACGCGCCGTTCGTCGACGTCACGCCGACCGTGCGCCACCACTGCACGAGCCGCACGATCGGCTCGCGCAACTTGCCGGACAGCGTGTCCGATGCCGCGGGCAGCGTTCGCGCCTCCGTATCGGTGAGGATCGCAGTCCACACGGCCTTCAAATCGCCGCGCACGCCGGAACCGTTGTTGGCGAACTTCGCGGCGACCCGGCCCACATAGGCGGGCGACGGATTGCTGGTCACGAGGCGCTGGATCATCTGCTTCGCGAAGAACGGGCCGACATTCGCGTGGTTGAAGAGTGCGTCGAGCGCGAGTCGCAGCGCTTCGGTGCCCGCCGTGTTCGCCGGGATCGTCGTGCCCAGGAAAGTCGCGGCGAGCGTCGAATGATTGTTCGCGATGAAGCGCATCGGGGTTGACGCGAACTGCGTGCTCGGCACGTCGTAGTCGTGCCACGCGACGTTCGTGAATGTCGAGGTGCGGAAATCCCAGTCGTAGCCCGTGAAGACCCGCGCGAGATTCGTGATGTCGCTCTGGCCGTAGGTTTCGATCGGACGGTTGTTCGCGTCGAGGCGCGGAGTGCCGTCGGAGTTCAGTTCGAGCAGGCCGATCGTGAAGAGCTGCATGACCTCGCGCGCGTAGTTCTCGTCGGGCTGGCGACCGCTGGCGTTTTCCCTGAGGTTGCCTTTCGTGTTCAGGTAGAAGCCCATCGCCGGGTTCAGCGTGATCCTCTCGAGCAGTTCGCGGAAGTTGCCGAACGCGTTCGCGCACAGGAGATCCCAGTAACCGGCGATCACGTACGGCGGGTAGAAGCCGTCGATGGGGCTGAGACTTACGACGAAGAATTCCGAGAGCGCGAGCGCGAAGCGTTTGCGCATCGGGTCCGGCCCCGCGAGGAGCTGGTTCCAGATCATGAAATCGCCGAACTGCGGCCAGAAGTAACGCTGCTCGATCGTGATCGAATTGTGGCCGCGCGAGTCGAGCCAGGAGCCGCCGGTCGGACCGGGGGCCACATTGTAGTTAGTCTCCAGCCAGGCGACGTAGCCGTTGGCCTTCACCGCGGTGAGGTCGGCGTCGTGCACGGCGAATTGCGCCTGTAGCAGGAAGCGCGAAGCTTCGGCGTCGGTCGGCGGCGGGGCTGGAGTGGGAGTCGGCGTCGGTGGTGGACCGGATACCGGTGGCGGAACTTCGCTGCCGCCGCCTCCACCACAAGCCGCGAGCGCGAGCGCGCTCAAGGCCACCGCGACACCCGCTCCGCGGGCATCGTCGGTGTCGTTCGTGAGTTCGGTTTCCGGCGCCGCTTCGGCGTCGCGTTCGCGTTCGAGTTCCTGCACGAGACCCCCAATTCGCGGGCAACCGTAGCGCAGTGCGGAAGTCCCGGGCAAATGACTTTGCAGGAAAGTGCCTAACAGGTCCGAAGTCGCCCAAAACAGACATTAAAAGGGTCAGTTCGATAGATCTGACCGCAGCCCCGGGTAGGGAAATTCGCCCCGCGCGGCTCTACGATGCGCCGATGAAAGGCGACGCCAAGCGCGGCCGCGGCCGCCTGCCGCACGCGGACCTGCTCACGCCGTCCGAATGGCGCACGGTGCATGCCGTGCAGCACGGCATGACCAGTGCCGAGATCGCGCGGCGGCGCGGCATCAGCGTGAACGCCGTGAAATTCCACGTAGCCAATGCGCTCGCGAAGCTGCAAATCAAGGATCGGCGCGCCCTGCGTGCGTGGTTCAAGACACCGCGCGGCAGCGCGCTCGAGAGAAGGAATCCGGCGCCGATGAACGACTCCGCACTGCAGTCCGTTGGCCAGATCGCGCGCTCGGTGGGCGACATCGCAGCCTCCGGGACGTGGTATCGCGACGTGTTAGGCCTCAAACACCTGTTCACGTTCGGAAACCTCGCGTTCTTCGACCTCGGCGGCACGCGCCTGATGCTGAGCAGCGAGGGCGGCGTCAAACCCGAGTCGATCCTCTACCTGCGTGTGGCGGACATCGCCGCCGCGCACGCGCAGCTCACGTCGCGCGGCGTGAGATTTACGCATGCGCCGCACAGGATCCACCGCCATGCCGACGGCACCGAGGAGTGGATGGCGTTCTTCGAGGATCCGGATGGGCGCCCGCTCGCCATCATGGTGCAGGCGCGAACCGGAAATGGGGTCTGACCCCGATTGCTAGCAAATGGGGTCTGACCCGAATGGCACTTACTTAGGCGGCAACGCTGCGCGCGCGAGGGCCAGGCATTGAAGTGAAGTAGGAAGGCTGGCCGGGGTTGGTAGGATGTTTGTTA
>JAYTOI010000043.1:0-1714 GCA_043747875.1 Pseudomonadota bacterium
GTCGATCTGGTTGAACTGCTTGCTCGCGTTGCCGGTCTTGAAGTAGTTGCCCCAGCCCTTCAGCACGGGGTTGAGGTCAGCGATCACCTCGTCGACGTCCTTCAGACCAGCCCGGCGGCGCCTGTCCGTCAGTTCGCGCACCCGGCTGCGGACCTTCTTCATCGACTTCACCGACGGCCACCGGAACAGATACGTGCGCCCCTTGAAGCGGGACTTCACGATCCGCAGGTGACAACCGAGGAAATCGAAGCCGTCCTTGCCGAGTCCGATCTGCACGAGCTTCGTCTTCTCCGGATGCAGCGTCAGCTTCAACCGCGCGAAGATCTCGCGCAGCCGTCGCATCGCCTCGGTCGCTTGCGACTCGCGCTCACACAGCACCACGAAATCGTCCGCGTATCGCACGAGGACGCCGAGATGCTGGCAGTCGCGCTGCCATTCGCGATCGAGTTCGTGCAGGTAGATGTTGGCGAGCAGTGGTGAGATCACGCCGCCCTGGGGAGTCCCCGTGGCCTCGTGCCGCACGTTGCCTTCCTCCATCACGCCTGCGTCCAGCCACTTCCGGAGCAGCTTCAGCACGCGGCGGTCGCAGATGCGACGGCCCACCAGTTCCATCAACACGGTCTTATCGATCGTGTCGAAGAAGCTCTGGATATCGCCGTCGACGACGAAATGGCGGCCTCGCCCGCCTTCGATGCGCAACTTCTCCAGTGCATCCGTGGCGCTCCGCTTTGGACGGAAGCCGTGGCTGCAATCGAGAAAGTCGGCCTCGAAGATTGGCTCGATCACCAGCTTCGTCGCCATCTGCACCACCCGGTCCGTGACCGTCGGGATGCCCAACGGTCGCAGCTTGCCGGCCGACTTCTCGATGTACACGCGCCGCACCGGCTGCGGTCGGTACTCGCCCAGTCGGATCTCGTCGCGCACTTCCGTGAGGAACTGCGCAACGCCCCGCTGCTCGATCATCGCCAGCGTCTCGCCGTCGATGCCAGCAGCTCCATCGTTGCTCCGCACTCGCTGCCACGCCTTCTGCAGGACGTCACTCCTCCAGATCCGATCGAATAGCGCGTGGAAGCGCCGCCCAGGATCTCGCTTGGCGGCACGAAAGAGCGCGTGTTGGAGTTCTCGTACTTTTTCAGTGGGGTTGTTGGGCCTTGCGGCCATGCCCTCGCACTTACCTCCATCCACGCGCGCGACCAAAGCAGGGTCCCTTCCCTCCACCGGCGTTGTGGCCACCGGCATCGACGGTACTACGAACCCCTCGGACTCCCTCCCAGCACGGACCCCTTTCGCCATCGGCTTATGGGAACCGCCTTCGCCTGACGTCGGCCGCTGGGTAGGGCCTCTCCTGTTCCGTGTCGAGCTGTCGTCACATGCCCTCCTCTGTACCCCGGGGAAGTCCTGCGCCGCTCCGTGCTCGGGCGCAGTCTGTTGCCTTCGCCGCGACATGATCGGCTCGGCCTTCCCACCTTTCGGGTCTCTACTCTCACGAGGCTGCAAGGTTCACCCTTTCGGATTGGGCCTGCGACTTTGCTCCCCGCGTCCAAGGCATACGCCTCGGTACGGGCTCTTGACGCTCCGCTTGGCCGTCGCGATCTCTCGCGGCAACTGGAGCCTGCTACGCGGCGCTTCGGCGCTTACCGCGGCGGGACTCGCACCCGCAAGTTCGACACAGCATCGCCTCACCTTGGAGGATCGGCGTTCAGGACACACCATG
>JAYTOI010000044.1:0-29598 GCA_043747875.1 Pseudomonadota bacterium
CTGGTGTACGGGCGCCCGAGGTCCGTGCCGCCGAGGCCCGTGGCCAGGGTGCGCACTTTGCCGTCCAACGTGACGTAGCCGAGCTTGCGCTCGCCGCGCTCGTCGAACGAGAAGTACAGCCCGCGGCCATCGGCCGACCAGGCCGGGTCGGCCACGTCACGGTCGAACGCGGCGGTGACTTCGCGACTGGCATGGACCGCGGGAACGGCGTCCGCGGCCGCGCCACGCTCGAAATCGACCACATATAGATGAGTGACCTGGTAGCCCTGCAGTTTGTCGTCGAAGCCCAGATAGGCGATTTTCCTGCCGTCGGGTGACACCACCGGCGACTGGTCGGGTCCGTCGCGCCGGGTGAGCTGCGTGAGCCGCTGCGAGGCGACATCCACGGCGAACACCTCGCTTTCCTGCGGGTCGAGTTCCCAGTCGGCACCGCGATTCGCGGAGAACACGATCGTTTTGCCATCGGGCGTGAACGACAGCGGCCCACTGTCGTAGAAGTCTCCGGCGGTGAGCTGGCGCGGCGTACCGCCCTCAGCCGAGACGATGAACACGTGGTCGAAGCCCGGCTCGAGATAGCCCGCGCCGTCGGCACGATAGACCACCGAGTCGATGACCTTCACCGGCGGCGCCCACACCGCGCCCTCGGGCTTCGGCGGCGGTGTCGCGAGCGGTTTCTTGTCAGCCGGCACGAGCTGCGTGAACGCGATGAGCTTGCCGTCTGGCGACCACGTCAATGCATCCGGCGCTTCGGTGAGATTGGTGAGCAGCGCGGTTTGCCCCGAATCCATCCAGCGCACGTAGAGCTGCGGCGAGCCGTCGGCGGCGGAAACGTACGCAAGGCGCGTCCCATCCGGCGACCAGCGCGGCGAGCTGGAGTTGCGCGCCTCGGAGCGCAGCGGCCGGTTGTCAGAGCCGTCGGCATCGACGAGCCACAGATTGCGCCGCGGACGGTCCGTCATGATGTCGTGGCTCACGCGCACGTATGCGATGCGCTTGCCGTCGGGCGAGATCTGGGCATCGTCGGCGTATTCGAGCTGGAAGACGTCGATGGAGTGCAGGCGCTGCGCCTCGGGAAGCTCTGCGGCGGTCGCGAACGTGACGAACACACAAGCCGCGCCGAGCGCGGCACCAAGCAGGTTTTTCATCGAAAAATCCCGGAAAAGTTGATGCGCCTACTCTAACTCAAGGGAGAGACCCCATGCGCAACCCGACCTGGATGTTATCGGCCCTGTTAGCTGACCAGCTTCGCCGCCAGCGAGATCTTGGCGTTCAGCACTTTCGACACCGGGCAGCCGGATTTCGTCTGCTCGGCGATCTCCATGAACGTCTTGTCGTCGATATCGGGCACTTTGGCGATGCACACGAGATCGCTGTGCGTGATGGCGAAGCCGTCGCCCACCTTCTCGAGCCGCACCGCGGCTTCGGTCTGGATCGAGTCGGCCGTGAAGCCGGCCTTGCCGAGCCCGCCGGACAGCGCCATCGTGAAGCACGCGGCGTGCGCGGCACCGATGAGCTCTTCGGGATTGGTGCCGGGGCCGTCCTCGAAGCGCGCCTTGAAGCCGAATGGCGCGTTCTCGAGCACGCCGGTCTCGGTGGAGATCGAGCCCACGCCTTCCTTCAAACTACCCTGCCACTGCGCCGAACCCTTCTTGATCATGGTGCCTGCTCCAATTCGTAACACTGATGGATGCGCGGATTGCGTTCGAAATCCTTCGGCAGCGTCGCGCGGGAAATATCCACCACTTTGTACCGCTCGCCAATGTCGGCGTCCATCTTGAACTTCTGCGCATTGTTCGAGAACAGCAGCTTGCCGCCGGGCGCGAGCAACGCCATGCAGCGGTGGATGAGCCCGGCGTGATCGCGCTGCACATCGAGGATGTCGTCCATGCGCTTGCTGTTCGAGAACGTTGGCGGATCGAGGAAAATCAGGTCATAGGCACGCCGCTCGGACACCGCGGTCTTGAGCCACGCGATGCAGTCCTCCTGCAGGAACTGGTGATTGCTGCCCGAGAATCCGTTCGTTGCCAGATTGCGCCGAGCCCAGTCGAGGTAGGTGGCCGACATGTCCACGGTCGTCGTTTCGCGTGCCCGCCCGGCCGCGGCATACACCGTGGCGCTGCCCGTATACGCGAACAGGTTGAGGAAACGCGCGCGCGCCGAGTCGGCGCGCAGCCGCTGGCGCGTGATGCGATGATCGAGGAACAGTCCCGTGTCGAGGTAGTCGGAGAAGTTCACCCAGAACTTGAGGCCCGATTCCTCGACCAGCCGGAACTCGCCGGCCTCGCCTAACTTCTCGTACTGCTCGCCACGCGTGGTGCGACGGCGCTGGCGCAGGTGGATGTGGTCGGCGGAAATGCCCGTGGCTGCGGGCAGCGCCGCCAGCGCCTCGGCGCGGCGCCGTTGCACCGCCTCCGGCTCGATGGTCCTGGGTGCGGCGTACTCCTGCACGTACAGCCACACGCGCGCGGTGTCCGCCTCGGCGTAGCGGTCGATCGCGAAGGAGTACTCCGGCATGTCGGCGTCGTAGAGCCGGTAGCAGCTCACCGCCTCGCGCTCCGCCCACTTCGCCAGCTGCTTGAGATTCTTTCCGATGCGATTGCCGAACATCTGCGCGCCGGGCGTATCGGCCAGCGACTCATCGATGCGCACCGTACGGCCGGTGTGAATCATCTGCCTGGCCGACTCGGCGGAGACGTGCAGTCGCAGCAGCCGGCACTCGAGCGCGCCGTTCCACACCGTGTGCACGCGCTCGGCCCGCACACCGAGCTCCAGGCCGGAATCGGGCGAGCCCGCGAGCACCGCGGCGTCCCAGCCGCCGAAGCGAGTACGCAATACCTCGCCCAGCTGTTTCATGGTGGCGCGCGCGCGCGCGCGATCGTCGAGGCGCACACCGTAGGGCGGATTGGTGGCGAGGAACCCCGGCGCCGCGTTGTCGGACAGCGCGGGTTGCGCGTCGGCCAGCACGCCCGTACCGAAGCTCACGCACTCGGCGAGCCCGGCGCGCGCGGCGTTCTCACGCGCGGCTGCCAGCACGCCGGCGTCCGCGTCGATGCCCCGCAGCACGAATGCCGGCTGGTGCTCGCGCGCGAGTGCGGCGTTCTTCACCGCGTCCCACGCCTGTCGCTCGTGGCCTAACCACCCGAAGAAACCGAAATAGTGCCGGCGCGCGTTGGGCGCCATGTCGGCGGCTATCATTGCTGCCTCGATGACCAGCGTGCCCGAGCCACACATCGGGTCGAGGAAATCGCGCGCCGCGCGCGACTTTTCCGGCCAGCCGGCCCGCAGCAGGATGCCGCCCGCGAGATTCTCGCGCAGCGGCGCTTCGCCTGCCTGGGTGCGATAGCCGCGGCGATGCAGTCCCTCGCCCGCCAGGTCGATGGACACCGTCACCTTCGGGCCATTCGCATGCGCGTGCACGCGCACGCCGGGACGCTCGGGCGAGATGTCGGGGCGCCGGCCGGTCGCGTCGCGCAGCTGATCGCAGATGCCATCCTTGAGCCGCAGCGTACCGAAGCGCGTGTGCGTCAACTCGGGATGCTTGCCGGTGAAGTCGCAGGCCAGCGTGCGCGCGGGATCGATGTGCGCGCGCCAATCGAGGGCGCGCACACCCTCATAGAAGGCTGCGTCGGTGGGCGCGTCGAGATCGGCGACGATCAGGAACACCCGCGACGCGACCCGTGACTCGAGACAGGTGCGATACGCGACCGCGAGTGGCCCGGTGAACTCCACGCCGAGCGCGCGCTCGCGTACGTCCGCCGCACCGAACTCCCGCAGCTCGCGCGCGAGCAGGTCGCCGAAGCCGCGTGGACTGGAGCCCACGAAGCGGAAAGTATCGTTCATCAAACCCTGGCGAGAATCTTCATCGCGGCCACCTCGGTATCTGCGATCTGCCGGCAGTGGTCGGCGGCCTCGCGCAGGTGCGCACCTTGCCCGGTCCGCGCGCTGCTGTCGATGAGCTTCGCGACGTGGGTCCATCGCCGGGCGGAGTCTGCGAACAGGCCGTGCGCCTCGTCGAGCGCAGTGGCGGCATCGATGTGTTCCTTGGCCTCGCGCAGGAAGTCCCGATAGAAATTGCGGAACAGGGCACCGCCAGTGCCCGCGCGCTCCATGAGCAGCGCGCAGAGTTTCAGGTCTTCCTCGGGCCGTTGTGCCAGTTCCAGCCACTTCGGCACAGATGCGGCGAGCTGTCGAATGCCGAGATACGAAGCACCTGTGAAAGGCGGCGCCAGGTACTCGCGCGCGTTCGCGCGGATGGCGGTCCGAAGCGCCTTCGGGAGCCCGGTGAGGTCAGGCTGCTTCGAGAGCGTCCATGCGCGCGCACGCGCGGCCATGGGCCCCTTCGCGAAGCGCGCCTTCTCGACCGCCGCGCGCGTTGCGCGCTGCACAGTCCCCTGCTGCGCCGTGTCGACTAACATCACGTGCGAATCGTCGCAGCCATACGCCGCCACGCAGTGGCCCGCGAAGTGCACGGGCTGGGAGAAATATTCGAGGTAGAAAGAATCGAGCTGCAGCCCCACGGGCGATCCCGCGCGCAACGAGGATTCCAGGCCGGACCAGGCGCGAGCGCGAGAGCTCGTTTCGAGTACGGCGCAGTCGATGTCCAGGTTCCGGAACAACGCCAGCGTGAGCGCGAATGGTTTCGAGCGTCCGCCCAGGAACGGCAGCGGCAAAGTGTTCAGCTTGATGATGATGAATCCGAGCCCTTCGCCGAGACCGAACATCATTGGCTCGGACAACTCCACGCCGGCAGCGCGCAGCAGCGTGCCGCTGGCGACCGTTTCGCAATGCTGGCCGACGAACGGTTTGAAATCCGGCAATTCGACCTGCGTCACGGGTCCGCCTGGACCCCGCGCGAGGGCAGCGGCGACAGCCGCCGGTCGCGCAGGTGGCGCGTCAGGATGCGATACGCATCGACGTCGAAACGCGCGCAGTGGCCGCCCGGCGAATGACGGACGGTGCTCGCGAACTCATTCAGCCCGCGCTCGGCAGCCTCGGCATCGAATGAGGCCAGGTGCTGCCAGTCGTCGATGACGTGATACTGCGCGCGCTCGCCGAAACCCTCGCGCAGCACCATCGGTCCCTGGTGCGGCCACGGCGCCAGCCGCAGCGGCATCATCCCCATCTTCACGCGCGTGAGGTGTACGGCTGCCGGCTCCCGGGACATTCCCTTCTGGCGCGCCTCCGGCGCGACACACGCGCCGCGGCACTTGCCGACCTGAAACGCGAAGCACGAGCCGCCGGCATTTTTCGCGGCGGGCGTTTCCAGCCCTAACAACTTGAGGCACCACTGGTGCTCGCGCGCCAGGGATTCCAGCGCCTTGCGCCCATCGCGCTCGGAGCGGAAGCTGCCGAAGGCGTTGCCGGTGCCGAGCGCCGAACCGTCGAGCGGCACTAGTTTGGGCGCTGCGGCACCCTCGAAGAAGAGCCAGGTCCACCGCTCGCCGCCGCGCAGCGCCCGGTTGTACACGGGCTGCGCCTCGCGGATCTCGCGCGCCTCGAGCAGCAACGCGCCGAGCTCGCCCGCCGTTTCGGTCCACCCGACGCGGCGCACCTGAGCGGCGATGCAACGCGTCTTGGCGTCGCTGACGCCGGTGCGGAAATGATCGAGCACGCGATCGCGCAGATTGTTGGCCTTGCCGACGTAGAGCAGTGTCTCAGCACCGTCGTCGCCGACGCCGACCGATCCCTTTCCATAGAAACGATACACCCCGGGTGTCTCGGGCAGGTCCTCCGGCAGATCGGCCGGCAATGCCGCCGGTAGTTGGATGCGTGGCGCGGCGGACTCGAGCGCGCGTTGCAATGTGTCGGCCGGCCAGTCGGCGCGCAACTTGCGCCACAACATCCACAGCACCTGCGCATCGGGCATGGCGCGATGGCGTTGACTGGTTATCCCGTGCCGCTCCATCACGGCATCGAGATTGTGGCGCGGCATCTGCGGATACAGCGCGCGCGACAGGCGCACGGTGCACAGCGTCGGGCTGCGCCATGCATCTCCCACCGCGCCCAGCTCGCGGCGGATGAAGCCGTAGTCGAAACGTGCGTTGTGCGCGACGAACACGCGGCCCGCGAGCCGCTCGCGCAGCTCCTTCGCGATGCGCGCGAACGGCGGTGCGTCCTCGAGCATGGAGTTGTCGATGCCCGTGAGCGCCGTGATGCCCGCCGGCACGTACACGCCGGGGTTCACCAGACTCTGCCACTCGAAATCGAGCCGGTCGCCGGTGGCGCCGATGACCGCCACGTCGATGATGCGGTGCAGGCCCGGATGTCCGCCCGTGGTCTCGACGTCGACGAACGCTACCGGTGCATCCGCGGAGATGGTCAGCTCAGGTCGATCCACGTGGTCTTGAGCTCGGTGTACTTTTCGAGGGCGTGCAGCGACTTGTCGCGACCGATGCCCGACTGCTTGAAGCCGCCGAACGGCACGGTGATGTCGTCCGCGTCGTAGCAGTTGACGTAGACGGTGCCGGCACGCAGCGCGCGCGCGGTCCGATGCGCGACGTTGATGTCGCGCGTCCACACCGCGGCCGCCAATCCATAGTCCACGTCGTTCGCGATCTGGATCGCCTCCTCGACGTTCTTGAACGTGATCGTCGCGAGCACGGGCCCGAAGATCTCCTCGCGCGCGATGCGCATGGACGGCGTCACCCCGTCGAACACCGTGGGCTCGACGTAGTAGCCGCCCGTCTCCACGCGCGTGCGCGTGCCGCCGAGCGTGACCCGCGCGCCCTCGCCCTTGCCGGCGTCGATGTACGACAGCACGCGCTTCATCTGTGTTTCGTCGACGATCGCGCCGAGCTTGGTGGCGGGGTCGAGCGGATCGCCGGGCTGCATCGCGCGGCCCACGGCGGCGATCTTCTCGAGCATCGCGTCCTTGATGGAATCTTGAACCAACAACCGCGAGCCGGCCGAGCACATCTCGCCCTGGTTGAAGAAAATGGCGAACGCGGCCGCGGTGGCGGCCTTGTCGAGGTTCGGACAGTCGGCGAGCACGATGTTGGGCGATTTGCCGCCGCACTCGAGCGACACCTTCTTCAGGTTGCTCTGCGCGGCGCACTGCATGACCACCTTGCCCGTGGCCGTCGAACCCGTGAAGGTGATGCAGTCGACGTCCATGTGCGCGGCCAGCGCCTTGCCCGCGGTGTTGCCGAAGCCCGGCACCACGTTGAACACGCCCGGCGGAATGCCCGCCTCCACCGCGAGCTCCGCGACGCGCAACGCCGTCAGCGGCGATTTCTCGGACGGCTTGAGAACCAGGCAATTGCCGCTGGCGAGGATCGGGCCGATCTTCCACGACGCCATCAACAGCGGGAAGTTCCACGGCACGATGGCGCCGACGACGCCCATGGGCTCGCGCGTGATCGTGGCGAGCGCGCCGGGGCCGGTGGGCGCCACTTCGTCGTACACCTTGTCGACCGCCTCCGCGTACCAGCGGATGCAGTTCGCGGCCGAGGGAATGTCGACCGCGAGGCTGTCGCCGATGGGCTTGCCGGTGTCGAGCGTCTCGAGCAGCGCCAGCTCGTCTTTGTTAGCCAGCATGAGCTCCGCGAGCTGCAGCAGCTTGCGCTTGCGCACGCGCGGTGCTTCGTTGGACCAACGCGCATTCTTGAACGCGGCGCGCGCGCTGGCGACCGCGCGGTCGACGTCCGCCTGTTCACCCGCGGCGATCGCGCCCAGCGATTTGCCGGTGGCGGGGTTCACGTTGTCGAACGTCGCGCCACTCGCGGCGGGCGCGAACCTGCCGTCGATGAACACGAGCGTGCGCAACTCGAGCGCCGCGGCGCGCTCGCGCCATTGCGCGGCGGAAACATCAGGCTGTGCGGCCATGGTCGTGAACCTTGAAACGTCGGCGGCTGAAAAGCAGGCGCCTAGAAAGTGGGAGGAGTAGAGGCTGAGATGATCTCACACACCTCGACGCCCACATTACGGAAACGGTGCGGAGTGGCGCTGGCGAAGTAGTACGCGTCGCCGGCCTCGAGCACGCGCGTCTGCCCGCCCACCGTCAGCTCGATCTGGCCGCGCACCACCACCCCGCCTTCTTCTCCGCGGTGCGAAAGCATTTCTTCGCCTGTGGCCGCTCCCGGCTCGTAGCGCTCGTGCAGTACCGTGAGCTGCCGGTTCGGTCGCTGTGCCGCCACCAGCCGCAGCGACGTGCCCTCATTGCCGATCTCCACCAGTTGTTCCGCGGTGTAGAACACCTGCGGCGCGTGGCTGACATCCAGCGTGAAGAACTCGACCATCGACATCGGAATGCCATCGAGCACTTTCTTCAGCGACCCCACCGAGGGGCTGACGCGATTCTGCTCGATGAGGGAAATGAGGCCGTTCGTGACGCCGGCGCGGCGCGCCAATTCGCGCTGCGACAGGCCGTGCAGCTCGCGAACGTGCTTGAGACGCGCCCCGACGTCGTAATTCATATTGGGATTATGATCCGTGGCAACTTACGGAGTCGAACATGTCCACACCCACCGCCCTCGATGCCTACTGGATGCCGTTCACGGCGAACCGCCAGTTCAAGAGCAAGCCGCGCATGCTGGCGCGCGCCTCGGGCATGTACTACGAGACGCCGGAGGGCCGGCGGATTCTCGACGGCGTCGCGGGACTGTGGTGCGTGAATGCCGGCCACGGCCGCAAGGAGATCACCGCGGCCGTGGCGCGCCAGCTCGAGACCATGGACTACGCGCCGGCGTTTCAGATCGGGCACCCCGAGGCATTCGAGCTCGCGAACCGCCTGGTGCGCATTGCACCCCAGACACTCGAGCACGTGTTCTTCACCAACTCGGGCTCCGAGGCGGTCGACACCGCGCTGAAGATCGCGCTGGCGTATCAGCGTGCGAAAGGCGACGCGGCGCGCGTACGGTTGTTAGGCCGCGAACGCGCGTATCACGGCGTAGGGTTCGGCGGCATCAGCGTCGGCGGCATGACCGCCAATCGCAAGGCCTGGCCCACCGCGATGATCCCCGGCGTCGATCACCTGTCGCACACACACGATCCGAAGCGCAACGCGTTCTCGCGCGGGCTGCCGGCGCACGGCGTCGAATTCGCGGACGACCTCGAACGCCTCGTGGCGCTGCACGATGCGTCGACCATCGCCGCCGTCATCGTCGAGCCCATCGCCGGATCCACCGGCGTGGTGCTGCCGCCGCAGGGATATCTCAAACGCCTGCGCGAGCTCTGCGACCAGCACGGCATCCTGCTCATCTTCGATGAAGTCATCACGGGCTTCGGGCGCACCGGGTCGGCATTCGCCGCGCAGGAATTCGGCGTGACGCCGGACATCATGACCTGCGCGAAGGGACTGACGAACGGCGCGATCCCGATGGGCGCCGTGCTCGTGTCGAAGAAGATCTACGAGACGTTCATGAACGGCCCGGCCGGCATCGAGCTGTTCCACGGCTACACGTATTCCGCGCATCCGGCCGCGTGCGCTGCGGCCCTGGCGACGCTGGATATCTATGAAGGCGAGCAGCTGCTGACGCGCGCCAAGCAAGTCGGACCGGCGTTCGAGAAGGCCGTGCACGAGCTGCGCGCGCTGCCGGGCGTCGTGGATATCCGCAATTACGGACTGGTCGCGGGCATCGAGCTGGAGTCCGTCGCGGGCGCGCCGGGCAAACGCGCGTTCGATGTGTATCTGAAATGCTTCGAACGCGGGTTGTTGTTGCGCACGACGGGCGATGTGATCGCGTTGTCGCCGTCGCTGGTCATCGAGCAGGAGCACATGGATGAGTTGTTCGCGATCCTGTCGCAGGCGTTGAAGGAATAATGGGGACATTCCTCATTTCGTTGTAACAATCGGCCGCTGTGTGCGTGTTCCTGAAGGCCTGCTCGATTGTTACAACGAAATGAGGAATGTCCCCATTATTCCGCGGCGGCGACCGGCACCCCGGCAGGCAGCTTCTTCGCAAACTCCCGCCGCAGCAGTAGATAGCTGACGATCGCCTGCAGGAACATGCTGCACACCGACAGGTACCACACGTGCACGAGCTCGAAATGCGGCTGCCGCGACAGCCACAACACGGGCACGATGAAGACGAACACCCGGATCACGCTCGAGCCGATGGTCGGCCAGGTGTTGCCCAGCCCCTGGAACATCGACGAGCAGCTGAAGATGATGCCGTTGGCGGCGAAGTTCCACGAGGAAATCGTGAGCATCGTCGCGCCGACGGCGACCACCGCCTCCTCATGCGTGAAGATGTGCATCAGCAGGTGCGAACCAAACTGGCAGAACACCGTGAGCGCGAGCATGACCACGACGCTGATGCCCACGGTCCAGTTGAAAGTCTGCCGCACGCGCTCCAACTTGCCCGCGCCGAAGTTCTGACCGGCGATCGGGGCGGCCGCGAACGCCACCGCCATCGCGGGCAGCATGATCAGGCGCAGGGCGCCCTGCCCTTCGGCCACGCCCGCCTGCGCATCCGCGCCGAAATCTCTGATCGCCCAGAACATGACGATCATGACGAGCGACATGAACATGAATTCGAGCCCGATGGGCAGGCCGATGAAGATCAGGCGTTTCCAGACTTCCGCATTCGGCTTGATCTGCTTGCGGTGGAACGACACGTATTTCTCGTGCCTGTGGAAGTAGTACACGCTGATGATCACGCCGACGACGGTCGCGAGCGTGGTCGCGAGTCCGGCGCCGAACGCACCGTACGGCCGGCCCGTGAGCCAGCCGATGGTGAGCACGGCCGCGAACAGGATGTTCAGGCCGACGGTGATGAATTGGATGATCATGGTCGGCTTCACGACGCCGGTGCCGCGCAGCGTCGCGAACATCGAGATCATGAGGAACTGGATGCCGAGTCCGGGCGTCACGCCGACTAGATAGTCTATGCCGGCCTGCGCGACCACCGCGTCGGCGGCTTCGAAGTGCATGTAGGGACGGGCCACCGCGTACAGCAGCGCGAGCACGAAGGCGCCCATGATCACCGACATCGTCAGCGACTGATTGAAAATGAGATTCGCGCGCTCGTGCTGCTGCGCGCCGACCGCATGCGAGATCATCGCCGCCGTACCGACGTTCAGGATCTGCGTGAGCGCCATCACGAAGAACCACAGGTTGCCGGCCACGCTGAAGCCCGCCGCCATGTCGTTGCCGAGCATGGACACGAACTTGAGGTCGGTGACGAAGTACGCCACCTGCACGACCATGCCGATGAACATCTGCAGAGACATCGACGCGACGTGTCCCGGAATCGAACCAACGCTCAGGTTTTTCATGCCGTGCTTGTGACAGCCGCGCGGCGACTCGTCAATTGCCCGGCGAAGTTCGGTCCCAAGGGAACGTGGTCTCGACGGACAGCACGAAGCGCGCCTGGTTGGTGAACGCCCCGTGCGTCACGCGGCGCGCGCCACTGGCATCGGTGCCCGTGATCGTTCCCGCCAGCGTGAATTGGCCGACCGCGCACGACAGCGCGAGCGCGAAATCGCCGAGCGTGCCTGCGCCGAGATCCTCGCGGTCCCAATAGTCGCCCCATGCGATGCCCGCGTGCGCGCGCAGGCTGAAGGCTCGCGGCAGCGTCCAGAGGTAGTTTGCCTCGGTGTACAGCGCGCTCGCGCCGAGCTTCGCGTAGTCCGGTGTGTACCACTGAGCGGCATGGAAGCCGTCGAGCGTCACGTCGACGTAACCTTCGAACGAGCTCTGGACCCCGATGGGCCCATTCTCGATAGACCCATGGCTGTCGGGAAATGTGTACGCCGTCAGACCTGCGCTCCACGATCGCGTTTCGGAGAGCTCGTGGGTGTAGCCGGCGTACAAATCGAGCTCGAGGTCGCCGTCGTATCCTGGCCCGTAGTCGAAGTTCGACGCCCAGGCGCCGATCCAGAAGCCTTTGGGTGTTTCGTAGTCGAGGCTCGCCTGCAGCACCGGATCGGTGGCGGAATTGGACGTACCGCGGAAGTCGTAGTCGGATGCCAGCGTCCAAGTGGTGCCCAACTGCGCCTGCGCGGCGCCGCAGACCATCAGCAAGCTGGTCAGGAGCGCGATGCGGCGCGCTGGATTCTTCGCGTCCATGGCTGTCCTCCACTGCACGGAATCGGACTGTGCCGATAATGGCACCGTTCCAGTGCGGATAAGAAAAAGGCCGGTCGCAAACGACCGGCCCCTTGCATTCGCCAGCGTGAAACGCCGGTCTTGCTGTTAGATCCCGCTGTTCATTCGGGCTTGATCAATCGCCCCAAGGGAACGTCGTCATCGCACCGATGAGCAAACGCGGCTCGTTGTTGCCGGAGTCGGTCGTGACTTTCACCGGACCGCTGGCGTCCGTACCGGTGAACTTGGCAAACAGCGTAAATTTGCCCGCCGTGAAATTGGCTTGCACTGCGTAGTCGATTACCTCGTCATCGAGGAAGACATCCCAGTAGTCACCCCACGAGTAGCCGGCGTGGAACGCCAGCGAGAATTTGTCGCCGATTGCCTGCGTATAGTTCACTTCAGTGTATTGAGCGCTCTCGTCCGCTTCGTAGAAGTCGTTCGAGTACCACTGCTTGAACGAGAAGCTGCCGGCGTTGAACCCGACGTAGCCTTCGAAATATTCGCCAATCGCTAAACTCGTGGCGCTGGCGTCCGAGCCTGGATACATGTACCGGGTGATGCCGGTCGTCCAGGCGAACGTGTCGTTGATTTTGCCAACGTAGTTGGCGTACAGGTCGAGCTCGACGTCGCCATCGTAACCATCGAATTCGACGTTCGACGCCCAGGCGCCGAGCGAGAACCCACTGTCACCAAAGGCATAGTCAGCACTGCCTTGGAGGGCAGGGTTTTTCGCGGCCTGGGAATAACCGCGAAAGTCGTAATCGCTCACCGCAGTCCAGGTCGAACTGAATTGAGCTTGAGAGACGCCGCTCAGGCCTAACAGGCCAGCTACGAGCGCCAGTGTCTTGATCGATTTCATCTTTTCTCCTCCGAGGGCTATTGGCCCCATTACTAAAGCAAAGGCTGTGCCATTCATGCCATACCATCGGTATCACACCTATGATTTCAATGAGTTAGGTGTAGCGTGAAAAAACACACCCTCGCATCGCGGGCGAATTATGCCGTGCCGGCAGGCGCAAGTGCACTGATTATGTGCGTGGCTCGAAGATGGCGTAGAACTTGGTGCAATCCTCGGTGACCTCCCAGGTTCCTGCGAACCCGGAGGGCACTACGAAGGCATCGCCGGGGCCAAATTCCCATCGCCCGCCACAATCGTTTTCGAGGACCACCCGCCCTCGGGTCAGCACGCAGAACTCCGACTCTGTGTACCGAATGCGCCATTTGCCGGGGGAGCTCGACCAGCGGCCGGCGAAGAACTGCTCGCTGGAGTCGGCGAAGACATTGGTGATCGTCTGCTGGGGATCGCCGGCGATGAGACGGTCGGCCGCGGGTCGCGCTTCTTCCGCGGCGCGCGTGACGGAGAAATCGACTATGGAAACGGTCATGTGCGGCCTCGACTGACGTGGAGGCGCGAGTATTGCCCGAGCGGATGCCCAGTACATGAACGAGTCGGGCGGCACGGTACACGTGCCGCCCGGACACCGGACGACGTCGACTCAGTTGCTCGCGAGCGCCGACGTCGATTCGAAGCGGATCTCGACGCAACGCTCGAAGGCCTGGTCGTCGGTGCTCGATCCGATGGAGGCGAATCGTTCGCCCATGCCTTCGATCATCAGACGCTCCTTCGGCACGCCGGCCTTTTCGAGTTCACGCGCCACCATCTCGGCGCGCTCCTTCGACAGGGTCTGGTTGAGCTGCTCGTTGCCGCGCGCATCGGCGAAGCCCGAGACGCGCACGCGCACGCTGTCGAAATCCGCGACCAGCGTGCCGAGCTTCGCGAGCCGCGCGCGATCGCTGTCGCGGACCTGCGTCTGGCCCGTACGGAATTGCACCGTGGTGCCGACCGAGCCCGCCCTGCCCTCGATGGTCGACAGCGAGCCATTGAGTTTCTCGATCTCGCTCGCGAGTTGCGCCGCCTCGGCCTGGCGCCTCGCCAGCGCCTCGCTCTTTCGGGCGCTGCGCTGGCCCATGATGGCGCCGACGCCGGCACCGACGACCATGCCGAGCGGTCCCGCCGCCGCGCCGCCAATCGCCGCGCCGGTGGCGAAGCCGACGCTGCCGCGCTGGTTGCCGTCGTCGGCGCCGTTCTTCGCGAACGCAGGGTTGACGGCCAGCGTGATGGCCAACACGCCCGCGATCAGCGCGGGGTTACGAATTTTGGTAGTCCAGGTGCCCATGTGTCTGCTCCGGTTGTTAGAACGATCGAGAACGGTTTTGCTCTCGAGGGTCATTTCAACGGGAGATGTGGTCGCGGGCGGGATGCGACGCGGGCGCATCAGCGATGAATCGTGGCGAAAAGTGGAGTCAGGAAATGGAAATGGGGACATTCCTCATTTCGTTGTAACAATCGGGCACAACTTCAGGAACACGCACACAGCGGTCGATTGTTACAGCGAAATGAGGAATGTCCCCATTACTGGCTGTCTTCGTGCAGCCGCGTCAGAAACGCGCGCACCGCGGGCTCGGCTTCCTGTGGCGACATCAGCCGCTGCTCGACGATCACGCGCGCCATGTCGCGCTGTGAGCGCTCGCCATTGATCAACGCGAGCAGGAACGCATGCACGCGGCTGGAAATCGCCTCGATCTCGAGCGCCGGTGTGCGCGGCACGGGCAAGTCGCCATCCACCAGCCACTCGGGCAACACGCGCGCGCGCGGCTTCTCGGCGGGCTCACCGAGCTTGCGTGTCACCCACGTCAGCACAGTCTCCACGCGCGAATGCGGACTCGCCGGGGATCGCATGTATGGAATCGGATTCTCGATCATGTCCGGTGCGCCGAAACCGCAGCGCGGCAGCAGCTGAACCACTTCCTCGTGCGTGACGCGCTCGGCGTGCGCCGCGCGCTCGAACGCCAGCGATCCGAAGTTGATCCAGCGGCCGCCAGGCTTCAGCAGCAGATTGATGCGCGACGCGACGGTGGTGAACGGCTCGCCGATGATGTCGATGAACCACGGCGTCACCACCGTATCGAACGCGCCGTCGGCGAACGGCGGCTGCAACGCATCCGCCGCCACCGCCACCAGCCCCGCACGCGCGGCGCCGGGCGACTCGAGCGTGCGCAGGATGGCCTGATCGCCGCAGTGGCGGGTCGAGATCGGGAATTCGTACAGCTGCAGCGCGCGGCCCGCGAACATCTCGCGCGCCACGAACAGCAGCAGTGGATTGAAATCCGTGGCGGCGGTGAGCGTGGCGTCGGATGCCTGGTGCAGGTCGTACGCGAGCCGCCCCGCCCCGGCACCCTGCACCAGCGTGCGGCCGAAGCCCGTCAACGCGCCGCCGCAGGCCGCGCGGATCTCACCGAGCGACAGCGCGTTCTCTTCCCCGCCCCAGCACCAGTCGCGGTGCACGTTGACGTAGTAGTTAGTAAGCCCCTGCTGGGCCGGCAGGCGCGTGCCCAGGCCGCGGTGCGTGGCCTCGGACATGGTCGCCTGGTCGAGCCCGAGCGGCGCCAGCAGCGCGCGCAGACGCGCGATCTGGTCGTCGTACCCGAACGCCGTGTGCTCGAGCCGGGCGACGGTCGCATCCGTGAGGCCGGTAGTTTGCCTGGCGGCGCGCATGGCGGCGCTTTCGAAGGCCAGGTGCCGCGTCAGCAGGCTGAGCCGGTCGCGCCATTCGGCCAGCGACTGGCGCGGCTCGGCGAACAGCCATGGGACCTCGCCGACCACCGGAAAGCCGCTGCTGCAGGCAGCGCACATCCAGCCGGCGCGCTCCGACGTCACCGGTCCGCGCCCACAACGTGGGCACGCGAGTACGCTCGACAACGATTCCGGTTCCATCACTCGGCAATGCTGGCGGTGGAGCGGCCGGCGGTCAATGCCATCCACGAGAGTGCCCGCGACAATTCCCATGTGGTTAGGAGAGAATCGGACACGCATGAACCACCGGAATCCTCTTGAAGGCCGCCGAGCCGGCACAGGTGCTCGATTCGGTGGTGGCCGCGGAGACGCCCGAGGGCATCATGCTCGAGCTGCATCCGGCCGGCCTGTCGGCGCGCTTCTGCGCATATCTCATCGACTGGCTCATCCGCTTCGGAATCCTCATCGGCACCGCCGTCGTCACCAACTTCATGGGCGGCATCGGCGCCGGCTTCTGGCTCATCGTCAGCTTCGCGCTCAACTGGCTGTACCCCGTGCCCTTCGAGATCGGCCGTCACGGCGCCACACCGGGCAAGCGCGCGATGCGCATCAAGGTCGTGATGGACAACGGCCTGCCCGTGACACCAGCGGCCTCGCTGACCCGCAACCTGCTGCTGGTCGCCGACTTCATGCCGTTCGCCTTCGGCGTCGGCATCACGAGCATGCTGTTGCGCAAGGACAGCAAGCGCGTGGGCGACGTGGCCGCGGCGACCCTCGTGGTACACGAACGGCGCCCGGCGCCGCGCGCGACGCTCGAATCCGTCGCCCCCGTGGCTCCGGCCCGCACGCTCGCGCCACGCGATCAGTCGGCCATCATCGCACTGGCGGCGCGCGCGCCGACGCTCACGCTCGAACGCCTCGACGAGCTTGCGGCGCTGGCCGCGTCGGTGCAGGGCAACGAGCCGCGCCCCGCGGCCGAGGTCACCCGGCGCGTGCTCGGCGTCGCGCAATGGTTGTTAGGACACCGCGCATGACGCCGCTGCAGTTCGAATCGCTGTACAACCCGGAGTGGGACGAGCTCGAGGAGATGCTGCGGCTCATCGGCGCGGGCCGGCGCGAGCGCGGCTCGGGCGCCGGGCCGGATGTCATCGAACCGCTTCGGGGCGAGCGCGTGGCATCGCTGTACCGCCGCGCCTGCGAGCATCTGGCGCTGGCGCGCGCCCGCGCCTATCCACGTTCGATGCAGGATCGCCTCGACCGGCTCACCAGCGAGGCGCACCAGGTCATCTACCAGCGGCCCGAGCTCGGCATCGAGCGCATGCGTCACGCGTTCGCGGTCACTTTTCCGCGCGCGGTGCGGGCGCACGCGGCCTATGTGTGGACCTCGACGGTGCTGCTGATGCTGCCGATGCTGCTGGTGGGCTGGCTGGTGTACGAGCGGCCCGACCTCGTGCTGTCGATCGTCGACGCCTCGACCGCCGCGCAATATGAAGAAATGTACGCGGACTCCGCGGAGGCCATCGGCAGCGTGCGCAGCGCCGACAGCAACTGGTACATGTTCGGCTTCTACATCCTCAACAACGTCGGCATCGGATTCCAGTGCTTCGCGCTGGGGTTGTTCTTCGGCATCGGCGCCGTGTACGCGCTGGTGTTCAACGGCATCCACATCGGCGCGATCGCCGGCTATGTCACCGAGCGCGGACTCGGACACAACTTCTATCAATTCGTGGCGACGCATGGCGCGTTCGAGCTCACCGCCATCGTGCTGGCCGGAGCCGCGGGCATGCGCCTCGGCCACTCGCTGCTCGCGCCCGGGCGCAGCACGCGCCTGCAGAGTCTGACGCGCGCGGCGCGCGAGACGTCGATCATCGTGATCGGATTGGCCGTGATGCTGCTCATCGCCGCGGCCATCGAGGCGTTCTGGTCGTCGGCGCGCTGGCTGCCGTTGACCGTCAAATATTCCGTCGCGGCGCTGAGCTGGGTCGCGGTGCTCGGCTATCTGACACTGCAGGGCCGCCATGCGGATTGACGCGCTCGCGCTGCAGATGCGTCCGCGCGCGCCGCACGAAGCGGCGGATCTCGGCGTGCGCCTGTGCCAGGCGAAAGCGCGCGAGATCTATCGCTGCTACTTCGTGGCGGCCATTCCGCTGGTGGTGCTGGCGCTGTCGCTGTACGAGATCGCGGCGTGGCTGCCGATGGCGTTCTTGTGGTGCTCGAAGCCGTGGCTCGATCGCACGGTGCTGTTCGTGCTCTCGCGTGCCGCCTTCGGCCAGTCGAGCACGGTCGGCGACCTGTGGCGCGCGCAGCGCGCAGTGTGGTGGCGCGGTTTCCTGCTGACGTGGACCTGGCGGCGACTGTCGCCGTATCGCTCGTTCACGCAGCCGGCCTATCAACTCGAGGGCCACCCGTTCGGCGCGCTGCGCAAGCGCGTGACGCAATTGCGCCGCCGTCACTCCGGAGCCGCCGCGCTGTTGACCGGCGCGTTCTCCTGCGCCGAGAGCGGCCTGTGGCTCGCGGTACTCTCGATGGCGTATTGGGTCGCGCCTGACAACCAATCATTCGACCTCTCCGCCATCTTCGCGGGTGAATCGAATCCGTTCGCAGCGCCGTTCGGTTCCGTCGCGTATGCACTGGTCGTGCTGTTCCTCGAGCCGTTCTATGTCGCGGCCGGATTCGGGATGTATCTCAATCGCCGTGCCGAGCTCGAAGCCTGGGACATCGAGCAGGAGTTCCGTCGTGCTTTTGCGGGGTAGAGCCGGCCGGGCCGAAGCGCGCGCATTCCTGCTGGCAACGCTGCTCGCGGCGGCGCCGTGCGTGGGCGAGCAGGTGGCGCAAAGCGACGGGCGCACGCCGACGCAGTCGCAGATCGACCGCGCGGTGGAAATCGCGAAAGCCGACCCGGCGTTGGCCAGCGAGAAATCCGTGCGCTCGCTGCGCTGGGGCAAGCAGAAAGACGCCCCGGGAACAGGCGCGACACCACGTCGGAGTTCGGGATTGTTCGATTGGCTGGGCGATCTGTTCTCGTGGATCGCGGAGGCTTCGCGGCTGCTCTTGTGGGTCGTGATCGCCGCCCTGTCAGGCCTGCTGGGGTTGTTAGTGTTCCGCTTCGTGCGCAGTTTCGAGCGCGGTCCGCGCGCGCCGAAATTCTTTGCGCCAACGCACGTCCAGGATCTCGACATCCGTCCGCAGAGCCTGCCGGACGATATCGGCGCCGCGGCGCGCACGCTGTGGGACGGCGGCAACCACCGGGCCGCGCTCGCATTGTTATACCGCGGCCTGTTGTCGCGCCTGGCGCATACGCATCGCCTATCCATCCGCGACTCGAGCACCGAGGGCGACTGCCTCGCGCTCGCGGCGCGTGCGCTCGATGCGCAGCGCCTGGCGTACGCGACCAGGCTCGTGCGCGTCTGGCAGGGCGCCATCTATGGCGGCAATGTCATCGACGCACCGGTGATGCACGAGCTGTGTGCGAACTTCGCGCCGCATCTCGACACCCAGGCCGATGTGCGACCGCTGCGCGCAGCCGGAGCAGCGTCATGACTGGGAAACGCGCCCTCATGATCGTCGTCGCCCTCGTCACGATCGGCCTCGGCGTGTGGCTCAAGAGCAACCTCGAGTTCGACACGCAGAAGGTTCCCATGCCGCTGAGCGGCGAGGCACGCAGTAATCCGTTCTACGCCGCGGAGCGTTTCAGCGCAGCGCTCGGCGCGGATGCAGCGTGGGAGCAAGTGTTCACGGCACCGCGCGCGGACGCGGTGTTGATGCTGTCGACGTGGAATTGGTCGCTGAGCCGCGCGCGCCGCGTGAGCATCGAGCGCTGGGTGGAGGCCGGTGGCCGCCTGGTCGTCGATCGCTCGCTCATTGGCGGCCGCGAAGCCTTCGCGAAGTGGAGCGGCATCGAGGAGATCGAGCACGATGCCGAACGCGCACCGCATGACGATACGTCCAGATCCGACGGCGAGAACGAAGATCTGCTCCCCGGGTTCTTCGCGAAGCGCTGCGACACTCTGGTCGAGGACGGCACGTCGCGGCCGCTGCGCGTCTGCGGCATCGACAAATCGTACTCGCTCACGGCGACGCGGCCGATACTCTGGGAGCTGCGCGACGGCGGCCGCATCCACGCGCTGCGCGTCGCGGTGGGACGCGGCAGCGTGACCGCGCTCAACGTCGTGCCGTTCAAGCGTCGCGACCTGTTCCTCGGCGATCACGCCACACTGTTCGTGCGCGCCACGCAGCTGGTGCGCGGCGATGAGATCGCGATCCTGACCGAACAGCAGCAGCCATCGCTGCTCACGCTGGTGTGGCGTTTCGGCGCGCCCGCGGTGCTGCTGACGCTGGCCGCGCTCGCCCTCGGCCAGTGGCGCGCGGCGGTGCGCTTCGGGCCGGCCGTCGCGGCCACCGATCCCGCGCGCCGCTCGCTGGCCGAGCAGATCCGCGGCACGGGCCAGTTCGCGCTGCGCTTCGGCGGCGGGCGGGCGCTGCACGCCGCGACCGCGCGCGCGCTGCGTGATGCCGCCATCACCAAACTACCGGCGTATGACCAGATGTCCGGCAGCGAGCGCGCCGCGGCGCTCGCGCGCCTCACGGGCGTGAGCGTGGACGAGCTGTCCACGGCCCTGAACCATTCGGGCACGCGCAGCGCCCCTGAGCTGCGCCAGGCGATCGCGATCCTCGAATCCGCGCGCCGTCCACTGACAAGAAGGTCCACCCATGGAAACTGAATCCAGCACGATCCAGCGCGCCGCGGAGCTGCTCACCGGCCTCAAGACCTCGATCGGCGAAGCGGTCGTCGGGCAGGCCGCTGTCATCGACGAGGTGGTGCTCGCGCTGGTCGCGTCCGGCCACGTGCTCATCGAGGGCGTGCCCGGACTCGGCAAGACCCTGCTGGTGCGCGCGCTGTCGCAGGCGCTGCAGCTGTCGAACGGGCGCGTGCAATTCACGCCCGACATGATGCCCTCTGACATCACCGGCCATGCAGTGCTGGACGCCAAGACCATGGAGATGCGCATCGTGCGCGGCCCGGTGTTCACGCATCTGCTGCTCGCCGACGAGATCAACCGCGCGCCGGCGAAGACCCAGAGCGCGCTGCTGGAAGTGATGCAGGAATTCCAGGTGACGCTCGAAGGCCAGACAATCGCGCTGCCGAAGCCCTTCATGGTGCTGGCCACGCAAAATCCGGTCGAGACCGAGGGCACCTATCCACTGCCCGAGGCGCAACTCGACCGTTTCCTGTTCAAGATCCAGATCGGCTATCCGTCGCTCGCCGACGAGATCGGCGTCGTCGTGCGCGCCACGACCGACCAGCCGGGCGATCAACTGCCGCTGACCAAGGTCACGTCCGTGCTCGACGAACGCGCCATCACGAGCATCCAGCAGATCGCCGCGCGACAGCGCGTCGATGCGCAGGTCATCGACTACGCGGTGCGCCTGGCGCGCGCGACACGCGAGTGGCCGGGCATCGCGCTGGGCGCGGGCTCGCGCGGCGCGCTGGCGCTGGTGCGCGGCGCCCGCGCCGTGGCGCTGGTCGAGAACCGCGCCTTCGTGATCCCCGACGACGTGAAGCGCGTCGCGTTGCCGGCGCTGCGCCACCGCATCGCGCTGGCGCCGGACGCGCTGCTCGAGGGCCGCAGGGCCGACGAGCTCATCGCGGCCATCATCGAGAGCGTGCCGGCGCCGCGCGTCTAGCGCCGCGACCCGGAACGGGCCCAACCAATGCGTCTTTCGGTCATCCCATCCACGCGCTGCCTCGCGGTGCTGGCGCTCGCGGCGGGCGCCGCCGCCATCGCGCTGTTCCTGGGGGCGCGGCTGCGGTGGGTGACGCCGGCCACCGGCGCGTTCGCGGGCGCGCTGCTCGTGGCGTGCGTCGCAGACTATCTACTATCGCACCGCGCGTGGCGCCGCTCCGCGGTGCGCGTGACGCGCCGCCTGCCCTCCGCCTTCGCCATCGGCGTGCGCAAGCGCATCCAATTGCAGTTCGATAACACCGGCGCGCGGGACTGGCGCATCGCGGTGTTCGACCATTGCGACCCCAGCCTGGCGTTGACCGGCCTGCCCGCGGACGTCACGCTGCGCGCCGGCACGCGCACCGAGGTGACGTACGAGGTGACGCCCACGCGCCGCGGCGAGCTCGAGTTTGCGCCGGCGGATCTACGCGTGCGCTCGCGACTGGGGCTGTGCGATCTGCTCGAGCGCGGCGCGGATGCAGCGCAGCGCCGCGCGTATCCGGACTTCGCGCAGGTGGCGCGGTACGCCTGGCTCGCGGGCGACCGGCGGCTGCAGGAGATCGGCGTCAAGACTTTTCAGCGGCGTGGCGAGGGCACGGACTTCAAACAACTGGCGGAGTACCGCCATGGCGATGCGGTGCGCCACATCGACTGGAAAGCGACCCTGCGGCAGGGCAAGCCGATCCTGCGCGAGTTCCAGGACGAGCGCGACCAATGCGTCATGCTGCTCATCGATTGCGGACGGCGCATGCGCGCGCACGATCCCGGGCAGGGCATCGGCATGGCGCACTTCGATCAGGTGTTGAACGCCGTCATGTTGCTGTCCTACGTGGCGCTGCGGCAGGGCGACGCGGTGGGTGCGATGACGTTCGGCACGCCGGAGGGCGAGTCGCGCGTGTTCGCGCCGCGCAAGGGCGCGCACGCCTTGAACGCGCTGATGGGCGCGCTGTACTCGGTGCAACCCAGCCCCACCTACTCCGACTATGTTTCGGTGGCGCAGGATTTGCTGCGCAAGCACCGCAAACGCTCGCTGGTCATCGTCATCACGAACTTCCGCGACGAGGACGGCAGCGAGCTCGGGACGGCGCTCAAACTACTGCGCACGCGCCACCTGGTGCTGCTCGCCAGCCTGCGCGAGCGCGTCGTCGAGGAAATGGCGGCGCAGCCGGTCGACTCCTCCGAGGCCGCGCTCGAGGTGGGCAGCGCGCATCTGTACGAGCTCGCGCGGCGTGACGCGTTCAACAAGCTCGCCGCACGCGACGCGCTGCTGGTCGACGCCTCGCCGCAGACGCTGGGCATCCAGCTCGTGAACCGCTACAACGCGGTCAAGCGCTCCGGGCTGATCTGAGCAGCCAGGCCATTGAAGAAGCCGCGCGCGGTTCGCGCCACCTCGAAAAATGGATCTGTCCCCTTTAGAGTGAGCCCCCTTTCCGCCGGAGCCGTTCATGCCGCACAGCGAAACCAATCGTCGCATCGTCCTCGCCGCGCGGCCGAAAGGCGCGCCCACGCCGCAGGACTTCCGGCTCGAGAGCGCGGCGATGCCCTCGCCGGGCGACGGCGAGGTGCTGCTGCGCACTCTCTATCTCTCGCTCGACCCCTACATGCGCGGCATGATGAACGAGGTCGCACCCACCTACACTCGCTCCATCGCGATCGGCGAGCCCATGGCGGGCGGTACGGTGAATCGCGTCGTCACCTCGAACCACCCGAAGTTCCGCGACGGCGACCTCGTGCTCGGCAGCGCGGGCTGGCAGGAATTCGCGCTGTCGAACGGCCAGGACCTCATGCCGCTGGGCGCGCTCGCGCAGCCGTCGCAGGCGCTCGGGTTGTTGGGCATGCCGGCCTTCACGGCATACGTGGGCTTGCTCGACATCGGCCAGCCGCAATCTGGTGAAACGGTGGTGGTCGCCGCGGCGACGGGCGCGGTGGGCGCCGTCGTCGGACAGATCGCGAAGCTCAAGGGCGCGCGCGCCATCGGCATCGCCGGCGGCGCGAAGAAGTGCCGCTACGCCGTCGAGGAGCTGGGCTTCGACATGTGCCTCGACCATCGCGAAGCGGATCTCGGCAGGCGCCTCGCCGCCGCCTGCCCGAAGGGCATCGACGTGTACTTCGAGAACGTCGGCGGCGCGGTGTTCGAAGCCGTGCTGCCGCGGCTGAACGTCCATGCGCGCATCCCGCTGTGCGGCATCATCGCCAGCTACAACGCCGACAAACTACCGGAAGGCTCGAACCGCGTGCCGCTGGTGCAATCGGTGCTGCTGCAAAAGCGCATCCGCATGCAGGGGTTCATCATCCTCGACCACTACGCCACGCGCTTCGCCGCGTTCCGCCGCGACATGGGCGAGTGGGCCGCGGCCGGCAAGGTGAAGCTGCGCGAAGACTTCGTCGAGGGACTGGAACACGCGCCGCAGGCGTTCATCGGTCTGCTCGAAGGCAGGAACTTCGGAAAACTGGTGGTGCGCGTCGCCGGATCCTGAGCACGGGACTGAACGCACACCGCGCCTGAATCACGCCCGCCGCGCGGCGCCCAGCGCGTCGCAGACCGCGCGCACGTCGGCGAAGTCCACCGGTTTCACGAGGTGCGTGTCGAACCCGGCCTCGAGCGAGCGGCGCCGATCGTCCGCCTGGCCCCACCCCGTCACCGCAACCAGATGGATGTCTGCGCCCCAGGGTTGTTTGCGCACTTCGGCGGCGAGTTCATAACCGTTCATGTGGGGCATGCCGATGTCGAGCAACGCGATGTCGGGACGGAACTGCGCCATCAGCGCCAGCGCGGACTCTCCGTCGTACGCCGTGCGCACCTCGCTCCCTTCGATCGTCAGCAGCATCTCCAGGCTGTCGCAGGCATCGCGGTTGTCGTCGGCCAGCAGCACGCGCAGGCGGCGCACGCCCGCATCGGGCATGGAGGCCGATGCCGCGGCTGTGTCCGCGGCGGCATCGGAAGGCGCGAGCGCGAGCCGCGCGATGAACTCGCTGCCCTGTCCCGGACCCGCGCTGCGCGCCTCGAGTGTGCCGCCGTGCAGCTCGACCAACGCCTTCGACAATGCTAGCCCGATGCCGAGGCCCGCCTCCTTGCGATCGAGTGTCGGCTTCACCTGCGCGAACATCTCGAAGATGTGCGGCAGATCGCGCGCGGCGAGTCCGATGCCGTTGTCCGCGACCCGCAGCACGAGCTGGTCGCCGTCCCGCGCGGCTGCCAGACGGATGTCGCCGCCCGGCGGCGTGTACTTCGCGGCGTTGGTCAGCAGGTTGCCGACCACCTGCGCGATACGCAACGCGTCGGCGTCGAGGAACAGAGGCTCCGCGGGCAGTTCGACCCGCAACCGGTGTTTACCGGCATCGATCGTGGGCTGCGCGGTTTCGACCGCGGATTCGACGATGCCGCGCAGTGCCACGCGCGTGCGGCGTACCTCGAGACGCCCGCGCGTGATGCGCGAGACATCGAGCAGGTCGTCGAGCAACCGCGCCATGTGCGCGGCCTGGCGCTCGATGACTGCGAGACCCCAGCGTATCTGCTCGGGTTTGGCGTCCGCGTGCGCGGCCAGCCCGGCCGCCTGGCGGATCGGCGCCAGCGGATTGCGCAGCTCGTGCGAGAGCGTTGCCAAAAATTCGTCCTTGCGTCGATCCGCGGTGCGCAGCGCGTTTTGCGCCGCGCGCTCCCGCGTGGCGTCGCGGAACACCAGCACCACGCCCGTCATGACGCCGGCGCTGTCGCTGATCGGCGCGCCGCTGTCTTCGATCGCGGTCTCGCCCCCGGTCTTGCGGATGAGTACGGTGTGGTTCGCGAGCCCGACGATGCCGCCCTCGCGCAGCAGCTTCGCCACCGGGCTCTCCACCGTCTCGCGCGTGTTCTCGTTGACGATGCGAAACACGTCGTCGAGCGGACGGCCGCGCGCCTCGGCGAAGCTCCAGCCCGTGAGCGATTCCGCCACGGGGTTCGTCATGGTGATGTGGCCCTTCTCATCGGTGGCGATGACCGCGTCGCCGATGCTGCGCAGAGTGGTCGCGAGCCGCTCCTCGCTCGCGCGCACCGTGGTGTCGAGCGCCGCATGCTCCCGCTCGATGAGACGATCGACGTTCCGCCGCTCGACCAGCGCGCGCCGGCCGACGAAGGCGCGAATCGCGTCCATCGCGATCCTGCCCTCGTCGGAGCGCACCAGCGCCAGCGCGGCCTCGCGTTCACCGGCGCGAAACAGCGTGATCGTGCGCGCGAGCTCGGCGAGCTTTCGGTCCAGGAGCGGGCGCAGCGTGCGCATTTCGTCCGCCCTGCCGTCGCGCGCCTGCAGACGCGCCTCGACCGTGACCACCCGGCCTTCCACTTCGCGCAATGCCGCCGAATACGGAGCGAGATATTCCTCGCTGCCGCTCAGCAGGAACCCGCGCTGGCCGGTCTCCGCGTCGCGCAGCGTCGAGAGCAGACGCTCGAGGCTGAGCTCGAGCTCTTTGGCGCGCAGCACTTCATCACTGGTACGGGCGAGCTGATCGACGGCGCGGTAGGAGATAAAGCCCGCCGCGACGAGCACGAGACTGGAGACACCGACGGCCACGCCGACGATGGATCTGGACTTGTTCATTCTCATGGACCACGCGACTCTTTCGCCGCGCGTACTCTAGCGCGACTGAACGTCTAACAGGTCCAGTTGCCCCGCGCGGGCGAGATGCCAGACTTTTCCTACATCCGGTGCGCTCCCAGGCAGCGCGGCTAGAAACGCATGGCAACACCGACCGTCAGGCCCTCGATCTTGAAGCCGACGCCGAGATCGTCTTCGCCTTCGACGAAGCGCGTCCATTCCGCGTTGAGCGAAACATTGTCGCCGAGCGGGAAGTCGACACCGAGGCCGAACGAAAAGCCCTTGTCGGAATCGGAAACGACCAGGTCGAAGATCTCGACGGTGGCGGTCTCCTTACCCTTCGAGTAACCCACCATGGCGTACGGTGAGAAGCGCCCGATCGGCAGCACGCCCTTCGCGTAGACGCCGTACAGATACTCGAGTTCGAGGTCGAAGGTGATGCCGGTCACCGTGCCTTCGTCACTCTCGATACCCTTCGAGTAGCGCGCCTCCAGCGATAGATAGCGGTTGAACTCGACGCCGCCGCGCAGCGACAGGGCAAGCGGATGGATGGCAGGTGCCTCGTCGCCTTTGTCGGTCATCCGCACGACGTTTCCGCCGACGTAGAACTTGCTCTCCGCCTGGGCCAGCGGCGCAATGGCCATGAATGCGGCGACGACGGCGCCGACGTACAGACTCTTACGCATGATCACGTTCCTCTTCTTATGGGTGTTGGTTCGGCCCGGACGAACGAATTGCGGCACACGGCCGGCGGGTTTCGTCGTTGGGTAGCTAGAGATCGAGGCGCACGGTGGCAGTGTGCGCGCAAAGGGTGCGCGCGCGAGCTGTCAGATGTACCAGCCGTTGGCGGTGAAACCGGAGCGCGAAACCGGGAACATTCGCCGCCTCGGATGCATAGGGCGCGACGCGGGTGGCCTGCCACCCGCGTACGCCTCCGTCAACGGATCACCCGAGGTCGAAGCGATCCAGGTTCATCACCTTCGTCCAGGCGGCGACGAAGTCCCTGACGAATTTCGCCTTCGCGTCCGAGGCGCCGTACAGCTCGGCCAGCGCACGCAACTGCGCATTCGCGCCGAAGACCAGGTCCGCGCGCGTGCCGGTCCATTCGACCTTGCCGGTCGCAGCGTCTTTCGCCTCGAACACGTCCTTGGCTTCTGAGGTCGCTTGCCACGACGTGCGCATGTCGAGCAGGTTCACGAAGAAGTCGTTGGTCAGGGTGCCGGGCCTTTTCGTGAGCACGCCATGCTTCGCGCCGTTCACATTGGCGCCGAGCACGCGCAGGCCTCCCACCAGCACCGTCATTTCTGGCGCCGTCAGCGTCAGCAGCTGCGCCTTGTCGAGCAGCAGCGCCTCGGACGGAATCGAGTACCGGCCCTTGAGGTAGTTGCGGAAGCCGTCGGCCGCCGGCTCGAGCACCGCGAACGACTGGATATCGGTCTGCTCCTGCGACGCGTCCATGCGGCCCGGGCGGAACGCAATCTTCACCTTGAAGCCGCCTTTCTTCGCCGCCGCTTCGATGGCGGCATCGCCGCCCAGCACGATCAAATCGGCCAGCGATACTTTCCGTCCGCCCTTGGCCCGCTGGTTGAACGCCGCCTGGATGCCTTGCAGCTTCGCGAGTACCTTCGCGAGCTGCGCCGGCTGGTTCACTTCCCAATCCTTCATCGGCGCCAGCCGGATGCGTGCGCCGTTCGCGCCGCCGCGCATGTCCGAGCCGCGGTAGGTAGACGCCGAGGCCCACGCGGTCGACACCAGTTCCGGAACGGTCAGCTTCGAGGCGAGGATCTTTGCCTTCAGATAGGAGATCTCCCGGTCGCCGATGAGCTTGTGTTTACGAACCGGAATCGGATCCTGCCAGATCAGCTCCTCCTTCGGCACTTCGGGGCCGAGGTAGCGCACGCGCGGACCCATGTCCCGATGCGTGAGCTTGAACCAGGCGCGCGCGAACGCGTCGGCGAAGTGCTCCGGGTGATCGTGGAAGCGGCGCGAGATCTTCTCGTAGGCCGGGTCGAACCGCAGCGCGAGGTCGGTGGTCAGCATGTTGGGCGCGATGCGCTTCGACGGGTCGTGCGCGCCGGGCACCGTGCCGGCGCCCGCGCCATTCTTCGGCCGCCACTGATGCGCGCCGGCCGGGCTCTTCGTGAGCTCCCATTCGAACTCGAACAGGTGCTTGAAGAAGTCGTTGCTGAACCGGGTCGGCGTGCGCGTCCAGGTGACTTCCAGGCCGCTGGTGATCGCATCACCCGCAATCCCGGTGCCATGTTTGCTGCTCCAGCCGAGTCCCTGAGCTTCGAGGTCCGCGGCTTCGGGGTGCGCGCCCACGTGCGCCGCGTCACCCGCGCCGTGCGTCTTGCCGAAGCTGTGGCCGCCGGCGATCAGCGCGACGGTCTCCTCGTCGTTCATGGCCATGCGCGCAAAGGTTGCGCGGATGTCGCGCGCCGCGGCCACCGGATCCGGATTGCCGTTCGGCCCTTCCGGGTTCACGTAGATGAGCCCCATCTGCACGGCCGCGAGCGGGTTCGCGAGGTCGCGTTCGCCCGAGTAGCGCTGGTCGGCACCTAACCACTTGGATTCCGAGCCCCAGTACACGTCCTGATCGGCCTCCCAGACGTCGCGGCGTCCACCGCCGAAGCCGAAGGTCTCGAAGCCCATCGATTCGAGGGCGACGTTGCCCGTGAGGATCAGGAGGTCGGCCCAGGAAATCTTGGCTCCGTACTTTTGCTTGATCGGCCAAAGCAGGCGCCGCGCCTTGTCGAGACTGGCGTTGTCCGGCCAGCTGTTGAGCGGCGCGAAGCGCTGCTGACCGCGTCCACCGCCGCCGCGACCGTCACCGATGCGATAGGTGCCGGCGCTGTGCCAGGCCATGCGGATGAACAGCGGCCCGTAGTGGCCGAAATCCGCGGGCCACCATGGCTTCGAGTCCGTCATGACCTTGCGCAGGTCTTTCTTGAGCGCCTGGTAATCGAGGCTCTTGAATTCCTGCGCGTAGTCGAATTCCCGGCCCATCGGGTCGGACTTGGAGGAGTGTTGATGGAGCAGTTCGAGCGGCAACTGGTTAGGCCACCAGTCGCGGTTCGACGTGCCTCGGCCCGAACGGTTGAATGGACACTGTGCCTCGGCAGCCATGGTCGCCCTCCTCTTGGTACGAATGGCGGCCAATCTACGCGCGGGACGCTCTCTTACCCAGTCAATTGTTCCGATCAAAGCAATAGACGCTGTCTATGGCATCGGCGCAGGCGCGCCGGCAGCGCGCATATATAAGTGTCGACGCCAAACGACCGCCCTTTCTCATCCACGCGCGCTCAGAATTCCTGCAACAGCGCGTCGACGCCGCCCCAGTCCTTGATCTCGAGCGCGGCTTCGATCTCGAGACTCTGTTTGTCGCGTTCGATGGTGAGCACCGCGGCCACATTGCCGTCGACGCGATACACCACCGTGGCATCGCGCTCCTTGAGGCTGCCCAGGATTTCGATCTGCGCGTCGCCGCCGGCGTGGCCGATGTACGACAGCGTGACGTCGTAGTGCGCGCTCCAGAAGAACGGCACATCGTTGAACGGCTTGCCGACGCCGGACATGTCGGCCGCGGCGCTCTGCCCCTGCCGCTGCGCCGCCTGCCAATGCTCGACGCGAATCTTCGTGCCGAGCCGCGCCTCCGGATAACGCGCGATGTCGCCCGCCGCCCAGATGTCCGGCGCGCTG
>JAYTOI010000045.1:0-78805 GCA_043747875.1 Pseudomonadota bacterium
CCTCGGAGCGCGCGCGCGCCGCGAGGCACTGGCCGCGACGAAGCTCGAACCCAAGTCCGCGCTCGCATGGAAGACCTACGGCTGGACGCTGCAGCACGATGCGATCGGTCGCCGCTTCGGCGCGGGCGTCGACCGCGCGGGCGCCATCGCGGCCTATCGCAAGGCACAGGCGCTCGATCCCGCGAACACCGACATCGCCGCCGATCTCGCGGTGCTGCTCGAGCACGATGCGCAGGGCGTGCGCTACTCCGCGCGCGCGAATCTCACCGAGGCCATCGCCGAGTATCAGGCGCGACGCACGCTGCTGTCGGACGAGGATGCGAAGAGCGACGACTACGCCAACAATCTGTTCTACGCGCTGCTGTACGCGAAACGCTTCCCGGAGTTGCGCGAGGCGCTGCGCCGGCAGCCGCCGAGCATCGGCCAGCGCGCGCTGCTGATCACTGCCATCGCGGCCGAACAGGGCGGCGCAGCCGGTCTTGCGGTGTCGCGCGAACTATTGAGCAGCGAGTCCGACCGTCGCACGGCGCTGGCCAGCGCCGGCAACATCCTGATGCGCCTGCGCGAGTATCGGGCGGCGGCGGATCTCATCGAGGCGAGCACGCGGGGCCAAACTACCACCGCGGCGAACACGCAGCGCATCGCGATGCTGCGCAAGACCCGGCGGGTCGATGCGGCCATCGAGCCGGTCGACCCGCGCAGCGTGGTGCTGCGCTCGTTCGTCGAGCTCGGCGGGTCGCGCGATACGACCGGCTTCGACAAGCTGCTGAGCCGGCGCAGCGTGTTCCAGGCGGACGCGAGCGTGCAGTTCGCGCGGGTTCAGCGCACCATCGTCCAGTCGCTCGCGAAGCAGGAGCTGCCGTTCGAAGCCGGCGCCGACCTGCTGTTCAGCAACGCACGCGTGAATGTCGAGGGCGACGACGCCATCGGCTACCGCGTGCAGTTGCGCGCCGCCGGCGAAGTCCGCAGCTTCTACGTCGTGAAGGAAGACGGTGCGTACCGGCTGCTCACCGTCGCGCCAATGGCCGGGCCACTGGCCTTGATGGCTCTCGAGCGCGTCGATGCGGGGGATTTTGCGGGGGCCAGGCGCTGGCTCGACTGGGCGCGCGTGGCGTTGCGCGCGGGGGACTCCGAAGATCCGCTCGAGGGTGCCGCGTTCGCCCGCATCTGGACCGTGGGCGCCGAATCCGATCTAGCTACCGCGCGTGCCGCCGCCGCCATGTTGCTGGCCGATTGCGCGCTCGGCGCGCGCGCACTGCCGCTGCTGTTGGCCGCGAGCGCGCAGGATCTGGGTGCGGCTCAGCGGCTCGGCCTCGATCTCGCGCTCGCGAAGACGTGGCTCGAGCTGCAGCGCTGGGAAGAGCTGCGCGACGTATCCTCGCGACTCGCGAAGGCCGTGCCGAGTTCGGCGCTGGCCTTCCGTTACTTGCAGTGGGCGCACATCCAGCTGCGGCAGTGGGACGTCGTCGAGGCGCATTCGCGCGAGCGGCTGGCGCGGTTACCGGACGATTCCATCGCGCGCGAGATGCTGGTGCATCGCGCAGAGGCGCGCGGAGCGTTCGCGGAGATCCCGACCATCATGCAACCGCTCATCGATAGCGGGCGCGCGAACGCGGCCGACTACAACCAGTTCGCCTGGACTGCCTTGCTCACATTGCCCGTGCCCGAATCGGCAGTCGATGCGGCGCGCATGGCATACGACGAAACACAGGGCCGCAGTTTCGCCATCGCGCATACGCTGGCCTGTGTGTACGCGGCCAGCGGCATGCCCCGTGAGGCGCGCGACCTGCTGTTGAAAGGCATGGAACAAACCGGCGTGGACGAGCCGGATGAAGCGACGTGGTATGGCTTCGGTCTGGTCGCGGAGGCGTACGGAGACGCCGAATCCGCGCGCGACTACTACGCGCACGTCGAGAAGCCGAAGATCGGGCTCGTGCAGGCGAGCAGCGTATATGCGCTGTCGCAGGCACGCCTGGTCGCTCTCACGAAATAGCCATGGCGCGCGCGACGCGAGGGTGGTGCCGTATCCCGGCAACCGCGCGGTGTTCCAGTACTGAGAAAAGGGGGATGTCCCCTAACGCAGCGCTTCTTCGCCGAGCGGCTTCTTGCGCTTCACGCGGATGCTCTCCGCCCACTCGCCCGCGAAGTCGCGCTGCATGTGGCGGTTCACCATCGCGGTGATGAACATTGCAATGAGCGCACCGAGCGCCGCCAGCGCCATGTCCTTGTGCGCATCCCACACGTCGCCCTGCGTGCCCAGATACGCCGCGCCGAGATCGCCGCCGAACACCTCCGCCGTCGCCCACTCGATGAGCTCGTAGAGCATCGACGTCGACATTGTCAGGTCCAGCGGCAGGAAGTAGCCCCAGAAGCCGCGCATATTGCCGATGCGCAGGAACATCTCGCGGATGGGATACGCGAGCAGCAGGCCGTACGAGAAATGCACCAGCCGGTCGAAGTGGTTGCGTCCACCCGCGAAGAACGGCAGCCACTGGTCGTACGGAACCTTCGCGTACGTGTAGTGAGCCCCCAGCGTGTGCAGCATCAGGAACACGAAGAGACAGGTGTACGACACGCGCGACAGCGGGAAGGACTTGTAGGTGGCGGCGAGCAGCGCGATGGCGAGCACCACGAGCACGTTCTCGAGCACCCAGTCGGCGCGGTGGAGCGGCGCGATCGCCATGGCCACCCACCAGGCGGCGTACACGCCCACGAGCACCCACAGGTAGTTCTTGCGCGCCATCTAGGGCCTCGCTTTCACGACACGCTGCCAGTAGTTCGAAAGGTCGGCGCGCAGCTCGGGCATCAGCAGATAGATGGCGAGGATGTTCGGCAGCGCCATGCAGAAGCTCATGGAGTCGACGATGGTGACGACCTGCTCGAGCGGAAACGTCGCCGCGACCGACAGCATGCCGCACAGGAACACGCGAAACGCCACACGACTCGGCTGCGATTCGCCGAACAGCCAGGTCCAGGCCTGCTCGCCGTAGTAGCCCCACGCGAGCACGGTCGACAGCGCGAACAGCACCGCCACGACCGCCAGCACGAACGGGAACCACGGCACCACCGTCGCGAAAGCGTCGGAGGTGAGCGCAATGCCCTTGTGCGCGCTCGTCCCGTACACGCCGCTCACGATGATCACGAGCGCGGTCAGCAGGCAGATGATGATGGTGTCGAGGAAGGGCTCCATCAACGCCGCGAACCCCTGCGACATGGGCTCGTTCGTGCGCACGGTGGCATGTGCCATGGGCGCGGAGCCGATGCCCGCCTCGTTCGCGAACGCGGCGCGGCGAAAACCCTGGATCAACGCGCCGATGACGCCGCCCGCGACCGCACCCGGCACGAATGCCTCGCGCACGATGGTGAGCAGCGCGTGCGGAATGTTGGAGAAGTTAGCCCCGAGGACGACCAGGCAGGCCGTGATGTACAGCAGGCACATGAACGGCGAGAGCCTGGCGGTCCACTTGACGATGCGCGGCACGCCGCCGAACAGCACGATGCCGATCCAGACGGCGACGAGCGTGCCGAACAGGAATGCGCCGTCGAAGCCCGTCACCGCGTGAACCTGCTCATAGGCCTGGCTCACCTGGAAGATGGTCACCGAGCCGCCGATCGCGGCGATGCAGAAAAAGCCCGCCAGGAACTTGCCGAGGCGCGGCAGACCGCGCCGCGACAGCGCGATCGGCACGTAGTACATCGCGCCGCCGGTGACGGTGCCGTCGTCGCGTACCCGCCGGTACTTCACGGCAAGCGTGACTTCGGCGAACTTGAGACTCATGCCGAGGAAGCCCGCGAGCATCATCCACAGCACCGCGCCCGGACCACCGAGCGTCACTGCGACCGCGACGCCGCCGATGCTGCCGAGACCCACGGTGCCCGACACCGCGGTGGACAGCGCCTGGAACGGACTCGCCTCGCCGGGCAGGTTCTTGCTCGAGTAGTCGCCGCGGATCACCTGCAGCGAGTGCCGGAAGCCGCGCAGGTTCACGAAGCGGAATGCGAACGTACAGACGATGCCGCCCATGATGAGCCACGCCACGATCAGCGGCAGCTGCGCGCCCGCGACCGGCACGGAGAAGAAAACGACGGCGGCCAACCAGTCCGCAATGGGCGCCAGGAACTGATTGATCTGCTGGTCGACGCTCATGAAGCGATTCGCATAGAGTGTTGCGCAGTGTATAGAACCGGCCTTTGTTTGTTGATTCGAATCGCGGCGGTGACTGTTCTGTCACTGACGGCCGTCGCGCACGCCGCCGAGACGCGCCGCTGGCAGGTGGTGACCGCCGACGCGCGCAAGGTGGGGCATGTCGAGATCACGCGCATCATCGGCGACACGGCCATTCTCGATCGCGAGGACGTCGAGCTCGAGCTCGGACCGCTCGCACGCCGCGTGCAGTACCGCGTGACACTCGAAACCGAGAGCGCGCCCGACGGCACGCTGCGGCGGATCGTGCGCGAGGTCATCACCAACGAGGCGCACACGCGCGTCGAGGCGCGCGCGGTCGGCGACGATCTGGAAGTTCACCGGCGCGCCGGCGGCAGCGACGACACGCAGGTACTGCCCGGCGCCGCGCGCGGATTGCGCACCGAGACCGCCGCGCGCGCCTGGCTGCAGTCGGTGGGTCGCGGCCAGGCGCCCGCGCCGTTCGTGTATCGCTCCTGGGATCCGGTCAAAGTGGCCGTCGTGGATGTGGAGCTGACCGCGCGGGCGGGCGATGCCGTGGTCAACGTCGAGCGCCGCGTGCGCGCCGCCCAGGACTCGGCCTCACGATTGCGCGTCGACGCGGCGGGCGAAGTGGTGCGCGAGATACTGCGGCTGGATTCGTTCACGCTCGAGCGCTTCGACGCGACGGAAAGCGAGGCGCGGGCGCGCAACGACACGTTCGATCATTTCACGGCGTCGCTGATCCCGTCGCCGTACCGCATTCCGCCGGGCGAGATGCACGACAAGCTGCGCTACCAGCTCGACAACGCCGGACGCGCGGTCCAACTACCCAGCGGCGCCGGGCAGCGCAGCTGGTCCGAGGGCCGAACTACCTGGATCCAGGTGTGCGCGAGTTGCCCGCTCGATGCCGCCCCGCTCGGCGACGTCGAGCGCGCGCAGGCGCTGGCGCCGTCGCGCTGGATCGAAGCCGACGCGCCCGAGATCGTCGCGCGCGCCACGCGTCTCACCAGGAGCGCGGACGATTCCGTGACGAAGATGCGCGCGTTGGCGACATTCGTGCGCGGCTACATGGATGCGCGCGTGGACATGCTCGGCTACGGTACGGCGCTCGAGGCGCTGCGCACGCGCCGCGGTGACTGCACCGAGTACGCGGTACTGCTGGCGGCGCTGGGCCGCGCCGCCGCAGTGCCGACACGCATTGCCATCGGGCGCGTGTACGCGCGGCGCACCGACGATGCGCGCGACGTGTTCGTGCCGCACGCCTGGGTGCATGCGTGGACCGGGACGGGCTGGCAGAGCTTCGATGCGGGCACCGACAGCTTCGACAGCACGCATCTGGCATTCGCGCTGAGCTACGACGGCAATCCGCTGACGCATTCCGCGGGGCTCGCGCTGTCCCGCGAGCTCAAGCTCATGGGCGCGGCACGCGTCGCGCCGCGCGCCGCGCCCGCCACGAACTGAGACTATCTACCGTCGTCCGCGACGGTGGGCAGCGCGGGCGCAGATTCGGCGTCGTCCGCCCACTCGGCGTTCTCGGCGTCGAGCACGCCACCGACGAGCTCCATCTCGTCGTAATGGTCGCTTCTCGGCAATTCGCCCAAATCGGCGGCGGGTTGCGCGGCATCTGCGGGCGTCGTGGCGGGCGCTACCTTTTCCTGGTCCGCATCAGTGGCGGCCGCGGGCAGCGCCATCAGCGCCGCGGCAGCGAGCGCGGCGGCGGCGAACGGGCCGCGGCGCGCCGGCATGCGCACCGTGTACGCCACGCAGACCTTGCCCGAGCAGCCGTTCATGAACGCGCGCCGCTCGGTGTCGTTCATGGAATTCAGATTGAACACGGCGCGGTCGCACGTCGAGCAATGCTCGGAGGCGCCGTTCGGGACGCGCTTACCGGCGATGGGACAGGGCGATTCGATGATGGGGAAGCGAGCCATGCAACACCTCGGGGTGAAGGCTGCCGGGTTGGCGGCCGAGTCAGCCATGAGACGCGGGCCAACCTGGAGACCTTGGCGCGGCGACGCCGAAAAGTGGCGTGGATGGGGGCAAATTATGTCCGGCGAATGGCGTCAACCTGACAAAACGCGCAATGGATCCCGCGAAACGCGCGCGTATTTCGCGAGTCACGACGAAATCATCGGGCCCCTATTGCGGGCCTGGCGCGACGCCTCATAACCTGATCGCGTTCGGGATTTCGCGAGGTCAGGACGATGATCCTCCGGGGTCGCATCTTCGGGTTCGCACTATGTTTGTCAGGTGTGTGCGCTTCGGTCCCGGCCGCCGACCGCGCCGCCGCGTTGCCGTTCGCGAGCACCGCACCGCTCGCGATTCCGCACACCATGAATCTCGAGCTCGACTTCCGCGCGCAACGTCGCGCACGCCGCTCGGATCGTTTCGAGAGCCTCCATTTGAACGATCGCCCGCCGGGGTTCGCACCGTTCAGCTGGCCACGCGCCGGCGACATGCGCACGCGAATCCTGACGCCGGAACTCAAGCGCACGCCGCTGTTCGGATGGCTCGCGGAAAATCTGTACCGCAGCCGCTCGGAGAATGGCTGGTGCCTCGAAGTGGATCCCGGCCAGGGCGAATACGTGGTGTTCTACCGCACGCACCGGTGACGTAAGCGGTGCCGGCCGGTTACGCGCACCTCAGGGGCCGATCCAAACCCGCGGTCCGCGCGCCGGCACGCCATGGTCGAGCAGCCAGCGATACACAGTCTCGGTTTCGCGGGTGTCGATCCAGCCATTGCCGTGGATGTACAGCGCGGTCACCTTGCCGCGGCTGAAGATCTGCACCTGTGCCCAGCGATCGAGCTTCTGCAGCGCCACGCCGTCCATGTTGCGCAGCGTGAGCTCGAGCTCGTTCATGAGGAAGCCGTCCTCGAGGCTGAACAGGTTCAGCTCGCCCTCTGTCTGCACGTAGACGCAGTCGAAGAAGTCCGGCGAGTCGTCGGTGTCGATGACGGCGGCACGGCATTGCTTGCGCAGTTGCACGTCGGCCGGCGTGACGCCCGCGGTTGCGAGCATCGCGTCGTCGTTCACGGCCTTCGCAACTTCACGGTAGTTGGACGCCGAAGCGACCGTGGCGGTGGCGAGCGCAGCCAGGAGCAAGGTAGGAATGCGCATGACCGCACCCTAGCCCGCCCGGCGCCGCCGCGCGGTCGGATTCTGTTACCTGCGCTGTGCGCCTCGTCCTATGCGCGCAATTGCGAACGTCGAACCCCTGGGGAACCCGTTCCCGGTACCGCACGACGCGCGCGCCGCGGACAAAAAAAAACGCGTGCAGGCCCTTCCGTTCCTGCACGCGTCTGTCCAGCAAAAAATGTCTCACGAGGGGGGAGGAGAACATTCCGCAGACGAACTAGATAAAGCAATCGGCGTGCCAACTCGGCCGAGGCGTAAACGGCCGTGCGGACGGCCGGATTCTGCATCTGGCACCGTGTCTGCCGAATGACAGTTCCGGATGAGTGCAGCCTGCGCGAAATCGCATCGAACGAGTGCAATGGACGGGAAAAGCCCTGGTCGTCGGCTGTGGTCGCCTCGCGCCGACGACTCAGTTGATGCGGATGCGGAATTGAATCGTGAAAGTGGGATTGCCAGCGCCCGCGGCGTTCATCGTGCCGGCTGGAGCGACGCGCACGGCGCGCACCGCGGCGTCGAATCCATCCGCGTCCGGCGCCGGCGTATAGGTCCATGGCCCCGCTGCGCCCGTCGAGGAATACGTCACGTGCGTGGCATACGCGTACGTGAGCCCGCTGGCGGCCGAACCGGCCCCATTGATGAACACCACCGGGTCGCCTGACGTCGTCGCGACATACATCGACGAGTTGGCCGGGATCGGATCGGTGATGACCAGCGTGCCCGAGTCGACGGTGCCCGGACCACTGTTCGTCAGCGAGATGTCATAGCGCACGATCGCGTTGGGAATGCGCTTGGGGTTGGTGAGGTTGTTGAACGGATCCGACAGCACGGCGGAGGTCTTCACCATCGTGACCGTGGGCTGCGGAAACACGACCGTGAAATTGCCTACGCCGAGGTCCGTCACAGTGCCTTCCACGCCTTCGTTGGCAACCACGCGCACCGTCCAGCCACCCAGCAACGGGGAAATCGCGGAGGTGATGTTGGGTACCGTGAACGGAAACTGGAAAATGCAGCTCGCGGCTGCGGTCGAGGTGCAAGTCGAAGGCGCGCTCAACTGCGCCGTCATGGGCTGATTGTTCACCTGCGTGCCGCCCGCTGGATCGATGATCGTGATGTTCGCGCCCGAGATGTCGAAGGCACCGAACGGATCGCTGACCTGCGCGCGTACGAACATCGCGGCATTTGGAAAGAAGGTAGTTTGGGTGGAGCCGCCGTTGAACGCGGCGGTGTACATGAGCACGCTGTCGACGTTGATGACTGAGTTGGAATTGAGCTCGACGCGCGAGTTGTTGGGCACTCCGCCGGTCGTACCGGCATCGCCGTTGGGCCAGATCGTCATCGTGTTGACGCCAGCCTGGTTGAACACGGACAGCGTCAGCGTCGCCCCCAGCGGGATCGTGCGCAGCGCGGCATTGTTGAGCGTGAAGTTGGCGATCGTGGGCACCGTCGTGCTGTTGTTCGGCGTCACCGACAGCGTTTGAGTGGCGTTGAGCCCGCCGGAGCTCGAAGTCAACGTCACGGTGACATTGCGCGCCCCGGTACCGCCATTGCGCGACAGCCACAGGCGCACGGGAATGTTGCCGGCCGGCACGATGAGCTGCTGACGCAGCACCGGGGTGATGACCCAAGTCACCGTCGCGTTGGTTGCGAGGTTGTGGTTGGTATCGGCCGCGCTCGGGCGATTGCGCGACAACGAGCGCGTGCCGCCCGCATCGCGCCGCAGGTACAGGAATTTCTGGCCTGAGCTCGCGATGAGCGAAGGGGTCACGATCAACTGCGGCGCGGCCGGATTGTTTTCCGCGCCGTTCGGATTCGTGACGGTCGCGGTATTGTCGACGGTCGAGCCGGGCGCGGTGCCGGCATTGATCGTCACCTCGAAGACCAGGGTCACCGAGCTGCTCGCGGGCACCGTGATGCCGGAGATCGTGATCTGGCCGTCGCCGTTCGCGCCCGCGGGCGGCGGGCTGTAGGCGGTGGTCACGCCGCCAGGCAACGAGACGAATCCGGTAAACGTCGTGTTGTTCGGGATGCTGTCGACGACCGAAACGTTGACCGCCTGCCCGCCCGCGCTCTCGATGAGCGTGATCGTGTAGCGCAGCGTATCGCCCGGCGAGGCCTCGCCGCCGTTCAGGTCCACCACCGTCTTCGTCGACGTGGAGACGTTCGGATCGATGGTGGCGGTGACGTCGGTGGCGGTGTTGTTAGCCGCGTTGTTGTCGAAGCTCGGCGAGCTCACGGTGACGCTGTTGGTCACCGACGCGGCCGCGGACTGCGCCACGTTCGCGACGATGTTGAGTGCCGGGAACGACGCACCGGAGTTCAGCGTGGGCGCGTGCGTGCACGTGACCACCTGCGCGACCGCGGCGCAGGCCCAGCCGGTGCCCGTGAACGAATTGAACGTCAGGCCCGCGGGCAGCGTATCCGTGACCGTGACCGTGTTGTCCTCGCGCTCGACGCCGGCGGCGTTCGAGACGGTGATGGTGTACGTGCCCGTGCCGCCGGATACGAAGCTGCCGGTGTGGCTCTTCGTGACGCCGAGATCCACGGCCGGATCGGACGTGGCGCTCACCACCTGCGCCATGAGCACGACGACGTCGCCGCCGGCGGAATACAGCACGGTGCCGCTGGTCGTGCCGGGCGTGAGCAGCGCGCTGATGTCGTACTGATCGACGTCGATGCCGTAGCTGGTCGCGACGCCCTGCGTGTTGATGGTGCCGTCGAACTGCTGCACCGTCGGCGCGCTCGTGGGCACCACGATGCCGTCGTCGAGCAACGTCCCGTTGTAACGCAGCGCCTCGTCGAAGCCGTTGTTCGAGCCTGAGTTGCCCGGGTCGCCGTCGAGCGTGAACACGCCGATGCGGCCGTCGATGTTGGTGGACGGCACGCGGAAACCGTCGGGCGTGGTCGTGAGCGAGCTGCCGTAGAAGTAGTCCATGCCGTCGAACACGTTGATCGCGCGCAGGCGTTCGGTGGCGCTTTCGTAGATCACGATCAGCGACCAGCCGCCGGTCACCAGACCGTTGTTACACCACGGGTTGCCCGTGTTCACCGTGAGACCGCTCAGGGTGTACGTGCCATTACGGGTCGCGGCCACGATGCTGGTGACGTTGGCGAAGTCGCCGAAGTAGCCGTGATTGCTGCTGTTGAACGGCACCGTCGTGCTGAAAGTGCGCGTCGCGGTGATCGTGCTGCCGTTGAAGGTGACGGTGGTGTCGTTGGTGGTGCCCGAGCCGCCCCAGTAGAGATACGCGTTGCGGATGGTGGTGCCGGCGGGGATGCCCGTCAGCGCCTGCGAACTCGAGGCGCCGACGAGACAGGGGTTGGTGCCGCCGGCGCTGTTCGGCTGCGTGCGCATCGAGCCGCCGGTGGTGACGAAGTTGATGTTGCCGGTGTCGCGCACGAACCGGGTGATCGTCTGCGCGGACGCAGCGCGCGCGCCGAACAAGGCGAGCACGAGCAACGCGAAAAGACATCCGCGGAGGCTGTTTCCGCGGATGCCGGTGACGAACACCTCTCTCATGGGGGTTAACTCTAGGCAGTCGCGCTGCAGCAGGCCGGGAGCAGCTCTCATAATCCGGGCGCCCGTAAGTCCCGGATTGAGAACGGGTTCACACCGTCGGGCCTGGCTACGCCGCGGCCGCCTGGAGCGGCGCCACGTGCAGAACCTCGCCCGGAACGCCGGTCGGCGAACCGCCCGCGGGCTCGAGGCTGACCGCGATCTGCCGGGCGTTGCCGAGCGCCGCGCGCTGCGCGGCGGTGAGCACGCGGTGGTGATCTCCGGTGTGCGGCAGCAGGCCCAGCGACACCGGCGCGCCACCGCCCTCGGGCAGCGCCCAGAGCTCGTGCGATTTGCCGGCCGGCAGGTCGTGAACCACGTGCACGTGCAAGCTGAGTTCCTGATTCTCGCCGAGGATCTCGACACGCCAGTAGATAGTCTGGGGATCGGTCTGGATGTAGGCGAGCTGCGTCTCCCGCAGCGTCGTCCCTTTGATGAAGAACATGCCGACCAGCGCGAAGAAGACGACCGAGGCCGCGATCGCGAGCCAACGCATGGCCGGCCTGCGCGACAGAGCCCGCAGCTCGAGCTTGCGTTCGATGCCGCTCCACACCTTCGCCGGCGGCATCACGGCCTCCAGCGCCGGCTCGAGGCCCGCGAGACGCTCTTCCCAGGCATGCACCAGCGAACTCACCTGCGGCGACAGCAGCCATCGTTCGAAGCGCCGGCGCGCGCGCCCGCGCAGCGTGCCGAGCACGTATTCCGCCGCGAGGCGGTCGAGCAGCTCACGGTTGCCGGTCTTCATGTGGTCTGCCCCGCTTGCGAGAGACACTCGCGTAACGCGAGCAGGCCCCGGCGGATCCAGCTCTTCACGCTGCCGAGCGGATTGGTCGTGAGCTGCGCGATCTCATCGTGCGAACGGCCTTCGACGAACGCCAGCGTCAGGCACTGGCGCGTGTTGTCGTTGAGCTGGCCGATGCAGTGGTCGAAGTTGTTAGGCTTCTCGAGGGTGCCGGCATCCCCCTCCGTCTCGTCCGCGATTTCGGCCAGCGAATCGTCCGAGACCAGCATCACGCGCTCGCGGCGCATGAGGTCGATGGCGCAGTAGCGCGCGATCGTGACCATCCATGCCAGCGCCCGACCGCGCCCCACCTCGAACTGGCCGGCCCGCTGCCAGATTCGAACATAGACGTCCTGCAAAGCTTCTTCCGCTACGGAACGGCGGCGGAGCATGCGCAACAGCCGCGCGAACAGTATCGGGGAGGTCTTGTCGTACAGCGTCCGGAAGGCCGCCGAATCCTGCGCAGCGCAGCGCTGCAACAGTTGGGCGAGCTCGATCTCCGGGGGCACTGGGTCGGTCCGGTCCATGGTGGAATCTACGGTGGGACAGCCGCGCTGGATGCAGTGGGGCGAACAGCATCAGCCTAGCACGGACCAGACATATGCCGGAGAATGCGCGCCCGCATGAATACCTCCCGCGCCGCGCTCACCTTCGTTCTGCTGTCCGTGTTCATCGACAGTCTGGGATTTGGAATCATCATCCCGTCGCTGCCTGGCGTCATCATGACGCTCACGGGCGAGCCGCTGAGCACCGCTGCCGACTGGAGTGGCTATCTCATGGCGGTGTACGCGCTGCTGCAGTTCTTCATGGCACCCGTGATCGGGAACTTGAGCGACCGGTACGGGCGCCGGCCGCTGCTGCTCGCGTCGCTGTTCGCGTTCGGCGTCGATTTCCTGTTGACGGGTCTCGCCACGTCGATGACGTGGCTGTTCCTCGGCCGCGCCTTCGCGGGCGTGTTCGGCGCATCGTTCTCGGCGGCGGGCGCGTACATCGGCGACATCAGCACCGACGCCACCCGCGCCAAGAACTTCGGCTTCATCGGTGCGGCATGGGGGTCGGGATTCACACTGGGACCCGTAATCGGCGGGTTCGTAGCGGAATATGATTTGCGCGCGCCATTCTTCGTCGCCGCGGGGCTCGCTCTGGCGAACGTCATTTTCGGCTTTTTCGTGCTGCCCGAGTCATTGCCGAAGGAACGCCGGCGCCCGTTCGAGTGGTCGCGCGCAAATCCGCTCGGCGCGTTCAAGAGCCTCGCGCACCTGCCGATGGTCGCCGGCCTGCTGTTCGCGGTGCTGCTGTATCAGATCGCGCACGACTCGCTACCCGCAGTGTGGATGTTCTTCACGCAGCTGAAGTTCGGCTGGGGTCCTTCCGAGGTGGGCTGGTCGCTGACCTTCGTGGGCGTGATGACGGTGCTCGTCATGGGTGGTTTGACGGGCATGGTCGTACCTAAGCTCGGCGAACGGCGCGCGATCATGCTCGGGTTCATGCTGATGACCGTCGGATTCGCGATGTACGCGCTGGTGCCCGCGGGCTGGATGATCTACCCCGCGATCGCGATCGGCTCGCTGGGCGCCATCGCAAATCCGAGCATGCAGAGCGTGATGTCGAAGCAAGTCGGGTCGTCGTCGCAGGGCGAGTTGCAAGGCGCGATCGCGAGCATCGCCAGCGTCGCGGCCATCGTGTCGCCGCTGTTCATGACGCAGTTGTTCAGCTACTACAGCGCGCCCGGAGCGCCGGTGTATCTGCCCGGAGCGCCTTACCTGGTGTCCGCCGTGATGGTGTTCTTCTGCGTGCTGATCGCGATGCGCGCGACGAAGGTGGTGCCGGCCATCACCAGCGCGTAGATGAGGCCGTCGAGCACGTGCTTCATCGTGCTGCTCCACTGGCGCGAAAACCAGATCGAATTCACCACCCCGCCGAGCCCCAGTGCCATGAACGCCGTCGTGCCGATGTAGCGGAACACGTCGAGGTAGTGGGCACCGGGCGCGAGCGCATGCGATGCCATGTAGCCGGCGAACAGCGCGACGACCAGTAGATAGATGAACCAGGCGATCATCGGCGTGGCCATGCTCGGCATGCCGTTGGGACGCACGGTGAGCAGCAGGACCGGGCCCTCCGCGAACTTCTTCTGGGTCTCCGGGGAACGCATGGCGCTCGCGGAGCAATGAGGCACCATGTAATCGCCGGGCGGGATGCGCATCGGGCCGAGCGCGGCACGCGCCGCCTCTTCGTTCGGAACACCGGCCCAGTCGGCACGGTGCCAGAACGGACCCATGTGAATGATGGCGCTGACGATGTGCACGAATAAGGCGGCCAGCAGGATGGGCAGCCACAGCGAACCGAGCTCGATCATGAATTTCTCCCCTAGTCGATTGGTTCGACGCCGCGCATTCTGCAACCGGACTGCGGGTGAAACAACCTCACACCGGTCCGTCCCACTGTCGCAAGGCCGGTTTCTGCGACACTGCGCGGATGTGCCGATTCCTGCTGATCCTCGTCCTGTCTTGCGTGCCGCCGCTGGCGCGCGCGCAAATCGAACCTGTGCTGCTCACCGACGCACAGCGCGCGCGCATCGACGCGGCGATTGCGCAGTTCCCGCCACGTACCGCTGGCGGCTCGCGGGCGTATTTCCTGGGCTTCGCGGGCTACGGCGACCAGCGGGTGTTCGGGGAGGAGATCAAGCTCGCCGCGGAAAAGGTCGGCGCAAAGTACGGTTCCACGCCACGCACGCTGCTGCTCATCAACGACCGGCGCGATCTCGAGAAGTATCCGCTGGCCACGGTGTCCGCGCTGCGCCACGCGCTGCTCGGGCTCGGGAAGGTGATGGATCGCGAGCGGGACGTGCTGTTCCTCGCGTTGTCGTCGCATGGCGCACCCGGTGCGGTCATCGAGGTATCGAACACCGACATTCCAGCGCGGGGGCTCGGCGCCGACGTACTGGCGCAACTCCTGCGGGAGTCGGGCATCCGCTGGAGAGTGATCGTGGTGTCGGCGTGTTTCTCGGGCGCGTTCGTCAAACCACTCGCGGACGATCACACCATAGTGTTGACTGCCGCGTCGAAGCGGCGTGCATCGTTCGGCTGCGCGGACGACCGCGATCTCACGTATTTCGGCGAGGCGCTGTATCGCGACGCGCTGCCCGACGCGCCGAACCTGCGGGCCGCGTTCGAAGCCGCGCGCCTGAAGATCCAGCAACGCGAGAAGCAGGAGCGCGTACGTCCCTCGCATCCGCAGGCGTTCTTCGGTGAGCTCATGGAGCCGAAGCTCGAGCATTCGGACGTGTCGCCGAGCACCCGTGAAAAAGAGGCCGGCGCCGGACCGTATGCGACGCCAGCCCCACCGCCGGGGTAACGGCGGAAACCTTGCCCGTACTGGGAGGTTTACGCCGCAGGCGGTGAAGTGGATTCGCCGGTGGATGGACGCGCCGCTGTACTTGCGGCGCATCCATCGCGGGCGTCAGTTGCAAGGCACGGGGATCCCGTCCACCACGCAGATTCCACCGAGCGGTGGGCTCTCGATCGGCGGCATGGCCCCCACTCCATTGAATCTTGGAGAGACCCGCACTCCGTTGCTCAGAGTCCACAGAGCCGGCCAGTTGCTGAGCGGCCGGGGACCTGGAGTCGGCCGCGGGGGGAAGTCGACGCAGGGCGGCTTGATGCTGCCGAGGTCGCCGAGAATGTCATTGAACGCCAGCTGCTGCGCGGCCGCGCTCTCGACCGAGAACTCGAAGTACACGTTGCTGTCCGCGTTCGAGCCGTAACAGATGCCGCGCTCGGTGGAGTCCAGGTTGATCGCCAAGGTCGTGGGACCCGTGCTCGACAGCGTGGAAAGCTGAATGGTCTCGATGAGCCGATTGCGATTCGCGGTGGATGCGGACGAGTTCGTGCAGTACACCTTGATGTTCCCCGTCTTGTCGGCGGTGTTCCCCACGAGCCCCGCGTGGACCGTCAACACCGAGCCGTTGCCCGCGAGCTGACTGCGCTTGACGCCCGGCGTCACGAACCGGACCGGGCCGGGTTTCGTGACCAGCAACGCCTTGTTGGCGAACCCCGGCCTGTCGGGAAAGCTGCGCACCTTGAGGTCGTTGGCCGGATCGAGCGTCAGAAAGAAATCTTTGCCGCCCGGCGTGCACTGGTTGATGCCGCTGTCGAAAGGCTCGCAGCCACAGGTCCCGAACGGATCCTGCACGCGGATGCCGTTAGGGCAGTTCGGAACCCCGTTCCGACAACCCGCGATGGGCATGATCCCACTGGCGTTGGCGATGCCGCAGCCGCAGTCGCTGTCGCTCTCGAGGTATGTATCGCAGTTGGGGCGGATGAGCTTGCACCACCTGCCAGCCAGCGAATCGCGATCTGCCGCAATGGGCTGCATGAGGTGCCGGCATTCAGCCCGGATGCCGTCGATGCCGTCCTGAGGATTCTCGAGACATCGCTGCGCAATGCGCTCCTCGGGCGTGGGGCAGTTGCTAGGCAGCTGCACGGTGTCGCCCGGCAGCTTCAGGCCGTAGGCCCGATCGAACAGCTGGCACAGGCAGTGATCGATGCGGTCGGCTTCATTGATCTGCGCGGCAGCGGGGGAAAATGGATTGGCGCCACCCGGACTGCCCGGCGTGGCCGGCGTGTTGAACCAGAAGTTCTGGCCGTCACCCGCAGACATGCTCGCGCAGCGTTCGGTCGAAGGCGGCGGCGGCGGATTCTCGGGCGGTGGTGGCTCGTTTCGCATGTAGCCAGGGCACTGCTCGTCGTCGGGGTCGATGACGCAGATGTCCCTGAAGTCCTCGTCCTGCTCGTTCCCGAGTCTATGCAACTCATCTTTCAGTCGATCCAGGATCGCATCCTGCCTGGCCGAATACCCCGTATCGACGTCGCCTGGCTCTGAGGGAAACGCGAACGTCGTCGCATGCTCGATGAGCTCCTGCGTGCGCTCTATCTGCCCCTGCTTTTGATCCAGGTCTTCGTGAAGCTCCTCGAGCTGCTCACGTGCAGGATGGTTGGGATCGGCATGCGTCGCTTCACCCGTCGCGCGCGCATCTTCCACGGTGATGCTGCGGATGTCTTCGAGCAGATCCTCCATGTAGGTGCGCGCCGCCTGCCTTTCCGGCTCTGTGAGTCTGGATTCCCTGAGGGACTTCTCGAACTCATCGTCCGCGCTGGCATACGGGTTGTCGCACTGCGAGCCGAAGTTCTTGAAGGCCGCCATGCACTGCTGGTAGTTGGCGCGGCGATCGCCGATCGACGGCTCGGTGAACCTGCCGACCGCGATCGAGATCTGGGACGACGTGCCCGTGCACTGCGGCACGAGTACGTTCGAACCCGGGAAAGGCGTCGACGGCAGCACTCCCGATTGGATGTAGTTGTTGACGGCGCGTTCGTTGCCGCCGCAGCTGCTGAAGATGCGGCTCAGATCCAGGCTGAGCAGGCTGGCCACTGTTTCCGCCGCGGCTTCGGAAGTGAGTCCGTACAGCGACGCGACCGAATTCGTCACGGCGACGTCGTACGCGGCCAGGAGCTGCAGCGCCCTCACCAGCTCCCCGGCCGCCGGAGTGCGCTCATCGCACACGATCTGCTTGAGAACGTCGTATTGACCGAGGCTCAGGTCCAGTGCGGCTCGGGTCACGCCGAGCTTTTCCAGCGAATAGCTGCTGATCGAGCGGTGCGTGAGGTTGATCTTCAGATACCGGCATACCCGGTTGCGTTCGGCGCTGCGGGGAAAGGCGCGCAGCGAGAGCGCGAACATCTCATCTTCCTGCTCCACCGCGGTCTGCGAGCCGGCTATGCGCTTCTGCTTCAGGTACTCGGCGAATGCGAACGAGCTCGGCTCGCGGTTTGAGAATGCGACGTGGTCTATGCGCACCGTCATCGATGCCGTCGAGGCATGGTAGATGCGGATGCGCCGTATCTGCGTCGCGTCGACCGGTCCGCGACGAACGGTGCCGGGCAGGTCGAGCAAGATGAAATTCCAGCCGCGCTGCAGGTTCAGCGTGCTGACATTCCAGAACCACTCCTGCTGGTCGTCGGTGGTCGAACTGGAGATCTCGATCTGGCCTGTGTCGCCGGTGGTCGCGAGCCGATCCGGCCGGTCCACGTAGTACCAGAGCTTGAGATATTTGAACCTGGACACGTCGACCGGGTTGCTGAACAGTTTGCGGAAGCGTACGCCGCTGCCACCCGCGGCCTTCAGGCTCGCGGCACCGTGCACCTTGATCTGCGTATCGACAGTCAACGTGTTGTTGCCCGTCGTCCAGCCGCTCGTGGCATCGGCCGTGTCGAGAGTCAGGTCCGGCGGTATGAGCCCGCCCTGCGCGCGCGCCATGGGCATCCACATCGCCAGCGAAATAGCCGCTACGCCGCGCCACGCGCGGCGAATGGTTCTCTTCTTCATGCGTCCTCCTTGACGTCGTCAACACAGCCGGCGCAAATCTCGAAACTAGTTAGGGCAACTCGGTCGCACCCATGAGCCAGCGGTCGCACTCACGCGCGGCTCCCCGGCCCTCATTGATGGCCCATACGACCAGCGACTGGCCCCTGCGCGCATCGCCCGCGGCGAACACCCCCGGAACGCTGGTCGCATACCGGTCGTAGTCGGCCTTGACGTTCGATCGCGTGTCGACATCCACCTTGAGGTCCTTGAGCAGCGCCTGCTCAGGGCCGAGGAACCCCATGGCCAGCAGCACCAGTTCCGCCGGATGCTCCTGCTCGCTGCCGGGCTGCTCGACGGGGATGAACTGTCCCTGCTCGTTCTTCTCCCAGCGGATGTTCACCGTGACGACGCCGGCCAGCTTCCCGGCCGCATCGCCCGTGAATCTCTTGACGGTAGTTAGATAGACGCGCGGATCGGAGCCGTACTTCGCGGCGGCCTCTTCCTGGCCGTAGTCCATCTTGTAGACCTTGGGCCACTCCGGCCAGGGATTGTCGGCGGCGCGATCCATCGGCGGCATGGCCATGATCTCGAGCTGGGTCAGCGACTTGCAGCCCTGGCGCATCGACGTGCCCACACAGTCGGTGCCGGTATCGCCGCCTCCGAGCACGACGACATTCTTGCCCTGTGCCGTGATCGGCGTCTCGTCGGGTTTGTCGCGCAGGACGGCCTGGGTGCTCACGGTGAGGAAATCCATCGCGAAGTGCACGCCCTCGAGATGGCGCCCATCCACCGTGAGGTCGCGCGGCTGCGTGGCGCCCGTGCAGATCACCGTGGCGTCGAAATCCCGGAGGAGCAATTGCGGCTCGACGTTCTCGCCGACGGTCGCGTTGCACAGGAATTTGATGCCTTCCTTCTCCATGAGCGCAATGCGGCGCGCGACCACTGCGCGCTTGTCGAGCTTCATGTTCGGGATGCCGTACATGAGCAGGCCGCCCGGGCGATCCGCGCGTTCGAGCACGGTCACGCTGTGGCCAGCCTTGTTCAACTGCGCGGCGGTCGCGAGCCCCGCGGGCCCCGAACCGATGACTGCGACTTTCTTGCCGGTGCGCACCACCGGCGGCTCGGCATTCACCCAGCCCTCGTCCCATCCCTTGTCGATGATCGAGTTCTCGATGTTCTTGATGGTGACGGGCGGTGCGGAAATTCCCAACACGCACGAGCCCTCGCAGGGCGCCGGGCACACGCGGCCCGTGAACTCGGGGAAATTGTTGGTGCGATGCAGGCGATCGAGCGCCTCGCGCCACAAGCCGCGGAACACGAGATCGTTCCATTCGGGGATGAGATTGTTCACCGGACAGCCCGACGCCATGCCGGAGATCAATTTGCCCGTGTGGCAGAACGGTACGCCGCAATCCATGCAGCGCGCGCCCTGCTGGCGCAGACGCTTCTCGTCCATGTGATGATGGAATTCGTTCCAATCGCGCACACGTTCGGCCGGCGAACGGTCCACCGGCAGCTCGCGCAGGTACTCGATAAATCCTGTTGGCTTTCCCATCTATCTATGCTTCTTCCATTTTCCTGGCTTATCAGTTGCCACCGACGCGCGAAAGGTCACGCGCGTTTTCTTCGAAGGCCGCCATGATGGCCTCGTCGCCCGACAACCCCTGATCGTGCGCGCGCTTGAGGCAGGCCAACGCGCGCTTGTAATCCTTCGGGATGACGCGCACGAATTTCGGTAGTTTGGTGGCCCAGGCCGCGAGGATGCGTCGGGCGTGTTCACTGCCGGTTGCCTGCACGTGTTTCTCGATGAGCGTGCGCAGATCGGCGACCTCTTGCGCATCCTCGACGCGCTCGACGTCCACCATCTGGGCGTTGACGCGGTTGGCGAACTCGTTGTTCTCGTCGAGCACATAGGCGATGCCGCCCGACATGCCCGCCGCGAAGTTGCGGCCCGTGGGCCCCAGTACCACGACGCGTCCGCCGGTCATGTACTCACAGCCGTGGTCGCCCACGGCCTCGACCACCGCGTCGACGCCGGAGTTGCGCACCGCGAAACGCTCGCCCGCCATCCCGCGCACGAACACCTCGCCCTTCGTCGCGCCGTACAGTGCGACGTTGCCGACGATCATGTTCTGCTCGGAGGGGAACGAGGCCAGCGGCGACGGAAACACGGCCAGCTTGCCGCCCGACAATCCCTTGCCGAAGTAGTCGTTGGCATCGCCCTCGAGCGCGAAGCTCATGCCATTGGGTATGAACGCGCCGAAGCTCTGGCCCGCCGAGCCCTTGAACTTGATCTTGATGGTGTCGTCGGGCAGACCGGCGGCGCCCCACTTCTTCGTGACCTCACTACCCGTGATGGTACCCACCACGCGGTTGACGTTGCGCACCGGCACTTCCACCGACACCTTCTCGCCGCGCGCGATGGCGGGCTCGCACAGCCCCAGCAATGTCGTGACGTCGAGAGCCTTGTCGATGCCGTGATCCTGGCCGATCTGGCGGAACCGTCCGATCTCGGGACCCGCGTCCGGAGCGTAGAGGATGTTGCTGAAGTCGAAGCCCTTGGCCTTCCAATGGTCGATGGCGGCGCGCGGCTCGAGCATGTCCACGCGACCCACCATGTCTTCGACCTTGCGAAACCCCAATTGGGCCATCAACTCGCGCAGATGCTGCGCGATGAAGCGCATGAAGTTCACGGCGTGCTCCGGCTTGCCGGAGAATTTCTCGCGCAAGCGCGGATCCTGCGTGGCCACGCCCACGGGACAGGTGTTGAGGTGGCAGACACGCATCATGATGCAGCCGACGGCGACCAGCGGCGCGGTGGCGAAGCCGAACTCCTCGGCGCCCAACAATGCGGCGATGGCCACGTCGCGGCCGGTCTTCAGCTGGCCGTCGGTCTCGACCACTATCCGTGAACGAAGATTGTTGATGACCAGCGTCTGATGCGTCTCGGCGAGCCCGAGCTCCCACGGCAGGCCCGCGTGCGTCAGCGACGTCAGCGGCGATGCGCCGGTGCCGCCGTCGTGGCCCGAGATCAGCACCACGTCGGCGTGCGCCTTGGCGACGCCGGCGGCGATGGTGCCCACGCCCACTTCCGCGACCAGTTTCACGGAGATGCGCGCGTCGCGATTCGCGTTCTTGAGATCGTGGATGAGCTCGGCGAGATCTTCGATGGAATAGATGTCGTGATGCGGCGGCGGCGAAATGAGCCCCACGCCCGCGGTGGTGTGCCGCGTCTTCGCGATCCACGGATACACCTTGGTACCCGGAAGCTGTCCGCCTTCGCCGGGCTTCGCGCCCTGCGCCATCTTGATCTGCAGTTCTTTCGCGTTGACCAGGTAGTGGCTGGTGACGCCGAAGCGGCCGGAAGCCACCTGCTTGATGGCGGAGTTCTTCGAGTCGCCGTTTTCCATCGGCACGAAACGATCGGGGTCTTCGCCGCCCTCGCCGGTGTTGCTCTTGCCGCCGACGCGGTTCATGGCGATGGCGAGCGTCTCGTGCGCCTCCTTAGAGATGCTGCCGTAGCTCATGGCGCCGGTCTTGAAGCGCTTCATGATGCTTTCGACCGATTCCACATCGTCGATCGAAATGGATTCGCTCTGCTTGAAGTCGAGCAGGCCGCGCAGGGTAGATAGGTTGCGGGCCCGGTCGTCGATGAGCTCGGCGTAGCTCTTGTACGTGGCGTACGAGCCCGTGCGCACCGACTTCTGCAGGCGATGGATGGATTCCGGATTGAACAGATGGAACTCGCCATCCGCGCGCCACTGGTACTGGCCGCCCGAGGGCAGTTCGGTCTGGAGCTGCGGCTTGCGCTCGGCGAACGCCGCGGTCTGGCGCATGAGCACTTCACGCGCGATGACGTCGAGCCCGACGCCGCCGACCCGCGAGGCCGTGCCGGTGAAGTACTCGTCGATGACGTCCTGGCGCAGGCCCACGGCTTCGAACACCTGCGCGCCGTGATAGCTCTGCACGGCCGAGATGCCCATCTTCGACATCACCTTGACCACGCCCTTGACCGCAGCCTTCGCGAAGTTCTTGCAGGCGAGCTTGTGTTCGATGTTCGGCAGCAACTCGTCGCGGATCATGCCGTCGATGGTCTCGAACGCGACGTACGGATTGATGACCGAGCAGCCGTAGCCGATGAGCAGCGCGAAGTGATGCACCTCGCGCGCGTCGCCGGTCTCGAGCGCCAGCGACACCTTCATGCGCAGGCCCTGGCGGATCAGGTAGTGATGCAGGCCGGCCACGGCCAACAAGGATGGAATGGGCGCCGATTCCTTGTTCACGCCGCGATCGGAGAGGATGAGGATGTTGACCTCGTCCTCCTCGATCATGCGTCTGGCTTCGGCGCGCATCTGCTCGATGGCCCTGACCATCCCGTCCTCGCCGCCCTCTCCGTCCCGAGGGGCGCGGAACAGGATGCTCAGCGTGCCCACCTTGAGGCCCGGCAGCGACAGGCGCCGCACCTTGGCGAACTCTTCGTTGGTGAGCACCGGACCGGGCAGCTCGAGGCGACGGCAATCGCCCGGCCGCGGATCGAGCAGGTTGCCTTCCGAGCCCAGCCACACGTCCGAGGACGTGATGATCTCTTCGCGGATGCAGTCGATGGGCGGATTCGTCACCTGCGCGAACAACTGCTTGAAGTAGTCGTACAGCATGCGTGACTTGGTAGATAGGGCGGCCAGCGGCGTGTCGTTGCCCATCGAGCCGACGCCTTCGTTGCCGTCGCGCGCCATCGGTGCCATCAGGATGCGCTGGTCTTCGAAGGTGTAGCCGAACGACACCTGCCGCTTGGCCAGCGTCACCGGTTCGGGCGCCGGCATCTCGGGCGCGGCCGGCAGATCCTTGAGATGCACGAGGTGCTGCTTGAGCCACTCGCCATACGGACGCTCGTTGATGATCTGCGCCTTGATCTCCTCGTCCTCGACGATGCGGCCGAGCTCGGTGTCCACGAGGAACATGCGGCCCGGCTGCAGCCGGCCCTTGCGCACGATGTGCTCGGGCGGAAACTCGAGCACGCCGGCTTCCGACGCCATGACGACCAGATCGTCCTTGGTGACGTAGTAGCGGCCCGGACGCAGACCGTTGCGGTCGAGTACCGCGCCGATGCGCTTGCCGTCGGTGAAGGAGATGTCCGCGGGGCCGTCCCACGGCTCCATCAAACTACTGTGGTATTGGTAGAACGCCTTGCGCGCCGGATCCATCGTGGCGTGCTTCGACCACGGCTCGGGGATCATCATCATGACGGCGTGCGGCATCGAGCGGCCGGAGAGCACCATGAGTTCGAGCACGTTGTCGAACATCGAGGAGTCCGAACCGTTCGGATTGATGATGGGCGTGATCTTCTTGATGTCCTCGCCGAACACCGGCGACTGGAACAGCGCCTCGCGCGCGCGCATCCAGTTGATGTTGCCGCGGAGAGTATTGATCTCGCCGTTGTGCGCGATGCAGCGGTACGGATGCGCGCGGTCCCAGCTCGGGAAGGTGTTCGTGCTGAAGCGCGAATGCACCAGGCCGATCGCCGTTTCCATGAGCGGGTTCTGCAGGTCGAGGAAATACGCATCGAGCTGCATCGTCGTGAGCATGCCCTTGTAAACCAGGGTCTTGTGGCTCAGCGACACCACGTACCAGAACTCCGCGCCACCAATCGTCGACACGCGGATCTCGTTGTACGCGCGCTTGCGGATGACGTAGAGCTTGCGCTCGAACTCGTTCTCGTCGACGGTGTCGGGACCGCGGCCGATGAACACCTGGCGCACGAACGGCTCCGCCGCTTTCGCGGTCTCGCCGAGCATGGAGTTGTCGGTGGGCACGGTGCGCGCGCCGAGGTAGATCTGGCCTTCGGCCTGTACCACGCGCGCGAACACTTCTTCGATCTTGCGACGCTGCGTCGCATTGCGCGGCATGAAGATGTTGCCCGCGGCGTACAGGCCGGGCTCGGGCAGATTGATGCGCGCGTCCTTCTTCGCCACCTTCTTGAGGAAGGCGTGCGGCATCTGAATGAGGATGCCGGCGCCGTCGCCGGTATTGACCTCGCTGCCGCTGGCACCGCGATGGTCGAGATTCTTCAGGATCTGGATGGCTTGTTTGAGGATGTTGTTCGATTTGCGGCCCTTGATGTCCACGACGAAGCCGACGCCGCAGGCGTCATGCTCGAACTGTGGGTCGTAGAGCCCCTGCTTCGGGGGCGGTCCCAAACGAATCGCGGTCATTTTCCGTCCTCCAAACACGAACGCGCGGGGCGCAACTTCCCCGCGCTATGAGCCACACGGCCCATAACTTCTTCGCTGTCAATTGGTTACATCTGGAGGCGCGGCCGCGAGGGCGCACTGATCAATCAGATATATATGGAGTCAGATCATACAGACGGACGCTCATCGGTCAATCACCGCGTGAGGCGAAGACCGCATTCGCAGCCACGCATCGCCGAAAACCGCGGCGAGCACCACGGCCAACCCGAGATAGAACTGTGCATCGAGCTCGCGCTCTTCACCCAGGAAGAGCGCCGCGATCGACACGGCGTACAGCGGTTCGAGGTTGAGGGCGAGCTGCGTCGTGAACGCGGACAGGTGCCGCAGTGCGGCCAGCGATACCGCGTAGGGAATGATCGTGCAGAGAACGGCCAGCACGGCGAGCCATGCCCCGTCTTGAACGCCGGGCAGCACGGGCACTGTCGCGTGCGAGGCCGTGAACGGGAGAATTGCCGCGATCAACAGAAAGCCCGCACCAAGCTCGAGCCCGGTGACCGCCAATGCATCGTGCTGGCCCAGAAAACGTTTGTTCAGCGCGATGAACACCGCCGCCAGCGCCGCGGACATCACGCCCACCCAGAAGCCGGCGTGCATCGAATCGGGGATGCCGCCCACGACCAGGGCGACGCCCGGAATCACCGCGATTCCGAGCATCAGATTATGTCGCTCGAAGCGCGTGCCGGTGATCACCGGCTCGATCAGCGCCGTGACCACCGGTGCCAGGGCCATGCAGGTGGCGGCCACCGACGCGTTTGCGAGCTTCACCGACCCGTAGAAAGCCAGCCAGTGAACGGCCACGACGCAGCCGATGCCGGCATAGATGGCGATGAGGCGGCCGGGGATGCGCACGAGCGCGCGCCACACGCGTGGGATGCACGCCATGACGACGGTGACTGACAACATGCGCCACCACACGAGTTCGAGCGCCGGAAGGGTTATCAACTTGCCGAGGATGGCGGTGAAGCCCAATAACACCACGCAGATGTGCAGTTGAACCAGCGCGCGGGTGTGGGGATGCATCGGTGTAGTTTAGTGTCACGGTCGCGTTCACGGTCGCGTGCGTCACGGCGTTCGCAAGGCCACAGAAACCCGGCGCGCTGCGCGAGTACGTCATGCCGAGAAACGCGCGGACCGCCGCGCGTGCGGTCGTACTGCTGGAACGCGCGCATGTGCGGGCCACCGCACCGCAGTAGCTAGTGGAAGAAGTACAGGCGTGGGTTGCTCTTAGTCCGGGCCTGCGTCGCGACCACAGCCCGCTCGAGCGGGTCCCACTCGAATGCTTTGCCGGTCAATGGGTCGCGAAGCCCGGTGCCGGCGACCCGGGCGGGGATTGCCGGCGCGGGCACCGCGTCCGCGCGCAGCTGCGCGGCGAGCATCGCGGCGCGTCGCCAGGTCTCGACCGCGGCGACCCGCACTGGATAGGCCATCGACGAAGCCACGAGTCGCGGCTTTTTTCCCAGCGTCTCCTGCGCGGTCAGGTAGTTCTCGAGCGGCACTTCGAAGGCCTGCGCCACGTCGGCGTACTGCCGCGCCATGGTGCGCACCATCATGCGCGGTGGAAAGATGCCGCTGCTGATCTTCTCGAGCACTTCTGCGGCCGGCGACCCTGCTTCGCTCAGCACCGACGGTTCGCCTATCGGGTGCTCCATCTCCCGCACGACGGAACGCGTGAATTCCAGTTCGCCGGCGTACACGCGCCACATCGACCGCTCCGGCGCCGACATGGGCCGTCGCCACGCGTCCGGCAGCGCGTCGCCCACGTGCGCGGGCGGCAGTGCGCGCAGGACCAGGCAGCCGAGGAAGAAATGCTGGCGGATTGCGGCCACCGCGATCATCTTGGCGATCAGGTCGTCCGCGGACTCCTGCGCCATGCGCCAGAACGACAGGTCGGCCTCGAGTTGCGCGCGGATGGTGGCGACGTCCGCCGTGCGCGCGAAGTCCCGCATCCGGATGAAGTACCGCCGCTGCGCCGCGAGTATGGCCACCCAGGGCGGCACCGGGCTGTGCAATTCGGATCGCACCGTCGCGTAGTAACCGGAGTGGCGCAGCAGCCGCTCGTAGCGCGCGAGCAGCAGCAAATCGCACCGGGACCACGCCGGCACAGGCCCGAGCGCCTCGAATGCCGTGCGACACCCGATCTGTTTGTCGACCTTGCACGCCGCGAGCACGTCATCGAGCTGCGCGCTTTGCAGCTGCTCGAAATCGAGGCCGTCCGCGAGCGGATCCGGCGCTGAGCGCCCACCCAGGTTGAACTCCGCCAACCAGGCCAGCCGCTCCGCGCCGGCCCGCGCCGGGTCGACGTCCATCGCGGCCTGAAAGCCCCATAGATAGATGTAGGCGTTGTCGGTGTCGGGGACGCGCGGTCGCTCGGCCAGCACCCGCGCCAGGCGCCGCTCCGCCGAGGACGGTCGATCCAGGCGCCAGTGCATGAAGATCGCGCTCATGACGGCCAGCGTCGCCGCGACCAGCACGCCGATGCCGATCGGCCAGAGTAGTTTGCTTGCCTTCATGCCGGGTTGGGATTTAACTCCATTGTCCGCAGGGAGTCTCCATGAAAAGAACGGTCACCGCCGCCGCACTGCTGCTCGCATTCCTGGCAAACACGCCCGATGCCGCCGAGCCGCGCATCGGCAAATTCGTGCGCTACGACGCGGGCGACTTCACCATCGTGACGTCGCGCGGCGCCAGCCAGGCGCGCCAGTTCGTCGGGGACCTGCGCAAGTTCCGCATCACGCTCGAGAAGGTGCTCGCCAAGAGCGCCACCAACAACCAGTTCCCGACCACCATCGTGGTCGTGAGCGCGCGCGACTGGACCAACTACCTGCAGCCGCGCCAGGGCGTCGCCGGCTGGTTCCAATCCGTTCCGTTCGCCAACTACATCACGATCAATGGCGATGGCCAGCCGGAGGAAGCGGCCCACATCATCTTCCACGAGTACACGCACTACTTCCTGGCCTCGCAGTTCTCCGGCGAGCACCCACCGTGGTTCAGCGAGGGCTTGGCCGAGTTCATGGGGTACACATCGTTCAGCAGGATCAAGGGAATGGCGGTCGTGCAGATTCCGATGTTCCACGTCGACGGGATACGTCACGGCAACTGGATCCCGTTCGAGAGACTCATCAAGGTGGATCACGACTCGCCGGAGTACCAGTCGCACAAGCTGGCGGATTCGTTCTATGCCCAATCCTGGCTCACGATGCACTACGGTCTGCTCGAGAACCGTGAATTCCGCACACAGATATTTACGTACCTGAACCAGCTCAATTCGTTGCACCCGCACGAGGAAGCCGTGCGCAATTCATTCGGCACCGACCTCACGGCCGTCGACAAGCTGCTGCGCGCGTACTCGCGCAGTTCGAAGATTGGAGGCGGCGGCGTGAACATCGGCGAGATCCCGCCGGTGACGCTGCCCGTAGGCGAGCCGGTGGCCGAGAACGACGCGTACGCCATCCTCATCAACCTCATGCTCGAGACACGGCTCGCGCCCGCGCGCATCCGGCCGCTCGTCGACGCACTCGTCCACCGCGAGCCGAAATCCGCGCGGGTCGCAGTGCTGAGCGCGCGGCTCGCGGCCGCCGAGCAGAACCAGGCGGGGTTCGCCGAGGCCGTCGCCGAAGCCGAGTCGGCGCTCACGTCGGGCGACTGGCTCGCGCGTCGCGATCTGGCCAACGTACTCCTGCGCAACGCGACCGAGTCCGGGTCGTCGCGCACGTCCGAGGACGAGAAGCGCGACTTGGAACGTGCGCACAAGTGGTTCGGCGAGGCGATTGCCCACAACAATCAGGACGTGCTGGCGCTGTGGGGCTTCGGCACCGCCGCGACGCGCCTCGAGAAGAACCTCGAGATGGCCGAGGAGGCATTGGTGGCGGCTTACGAGCTCGCGCCCGCGAGCGCGGACATCGCCGTCTCGCTCGCCAATCTCAACGGTCGGCGCAACAAGCCAGACCTGATGGTGCCCTATCTACAGGATGCGATCCGCTATTCGACCAACCTCGGCATGCGGCGCTGGGCGGCGGAAACGCTGCTCGAACTGCGCAAGTTCCTGGCCGAGCGCGATGCCGTCGAGGCGCAGAACAAGGCGCAGCGCGAGGCATACGAGAAGCTGCTCGCGGACTACGAAAAGCAGTACGGGAAGAAAAAGAAAAAATAGCGCCCGACGCGCGGGCCGATCAGGCCTAACTACTTTTTCTTGCCCAGCAGCTGATCGATCACGTTGCCGCGATCGCGATCGGGGGCGCCGGTGACGCCGGCGCGTTGCGCCGCGTCGCCCTGGCGCTTGCCGCTGCCGTGCTGATTGTATGGATCGAACCCACCGCCCTGGTCGCGGCCTGACTTTTCTGGCTTGAGCGCCAGGCTGGGCGGCTGATCTTCGACCTGCAGGTCGGCGATGGAGAGACGCTTGAGCGCGGCGGTCTGACTGAGCGCGGCGAACTCGCCGGTGGCGATCGCGAAGTCCCACACCGCCACGCCGCGATCGTCGTGCTTGACACGACCCGCCGGACGCTCGGCGGGACGGCTGGTCGGCCACATGGATTTCGCTTCGGGTTTGCTGGCGCGGGCGCCTGCACTGGAGCCGGAGAGATGCTCGTACTCGCGCTCTTCTTTTTCGGCGCGCTGCAGTCGCATGGACTTCAGTCGCACGGTGGTGCTCTCGATGCTGAAGCCGCCCGAATCGGATGGCGACGGCATCGGCGCGCCGTCGTGACGGCTGCTGACTTGCTCGTGCGGTGGTTTGCGATGGTCTGGCATGTCAGTGATCCAATTGAACCCGTGCTCTCTCACAGACTGTTGTCGGCGCGAATCGCTCCCGATTGAACCGCAAAAGTGGATCGACTTCACACATTGTCGTCAGGCGGCGACGTAGACGCGCTTCAGCGGCGCGTACGGTCGGCACGCGCGACGCGCCAGTCGCCGTCATAACGCCGGAATTCGACGCGCAGCCGTTCGCGGTCCGCGCCGCCCGAGGCCAGCGAGGTGACCGTCACATCCGCCTGCGCCATCCCATCGGCTGGAAATTCGAGATCGTCGACGTCGACGATCAACTCGATCTTCGGGTTCATGAGGAAATATCCGCGCAGGAAATCGCGCAGCTGGTTTTTGTCAAAACCGCGCGCGTCGGTGTAATCGTCGGCGACGAACGCGAGCACGTCGGATGCATCGCGCGCCTCCGCCGCTTCTTCGGCGCGCGCGAGCAGCTCGTGAACTTTCTCTTCATCGGTCGAGCGCGCTCCGCACGCGCAGATGAGCGTCACGGAAAAAAGTACGGCGAGAAATTTCATGAGACGTCCTATTGCAGTTGAGTTCATCAAGCCCTATTGTTCGCGCGCGTTGCGGGGTTGGGAACCGGTCGTGACGTCCAGAAATGGTGCTCCGGACCCAGTTGGAGGTGGACAACTGAAATGAAGAAGCCCGTTCGGTCGAGCGACCAAGAACCTGAGCCCCGTCTTCATACCGTCAATCAGTATCTCGAGAAGAATTTTCCCGACTTCTTCGCCGAAGCCCGTTTCCAAGTTGGAAACGACGACTACTTCCTCTACGCCCGCTTCGGCAAATATCTCGCCAGCTCCATCGAGCATCGGCGCGTCTCCCGCGACAAGATCTACCGTGGCTTCACCGTGCTGAACAAGCTCGCGCGCAAGGCCGAGCGTGATCCGCAGGTGCGTCACATCCTCGTCAGCGGGCCGCTCGAAGAGCTCGTCGATGAGCCGAAGGCGCGCGCGCTGGCGCTGAAGCGCCTGTCGCCGGTTGCTCAAGGCTACCTCGAAGGACTCTGCGAGTAAGAGACTAAGAGAGTGGTGCCTCCGCTCACCGCCACAGTCCGCCGGTCTTCCACGCCTCGAATGCCATGCGCAGCCAGCGCACCAGCGCGAACGCCATCCAGCTCGCCCACGCGAAGAACAGCGCGCGATACACCCACATGGGCACCGACCAGATCGTCGGTGCCTCGAGCGGTCCGCTGGTCTGATCCTGAAACCACGTGAACGTGCGATTGTTCGAACCCGGTCCCGCCACACCCATGTCGGGCGCGGCCAGCAAACCGTTGCGAATCCCGGAGAACACCAGCGCCGCGATCACGATCACCGTGAACAGCGCGAGAAACACCTGCAGTGCATTGAAAGCCGACGCTCGCAGTCCTTCCGCCGGCTTCCACTGCGCGCGCCAGCGCATCACGAACAGCCACGCGGCGGTCCACGCGAACACCAGCCACGATTGCGTCGACAATCCGACCCCGAGCAGCAGCCACTCGTAAAACCTCAGCGGCGACCGCGACCACCTCGCGAGCAGCCACGCGACGGCGACGAACACGGCGAGCTCGCCCCAGTAGAGAAATGCCGGCCCGACGCCAACGCCGCTCGCGAACAGCGGCCAGCGCGACTCTGGCATGGCCACGGTGTGCGTGAGATTGCTCGCCGGTGAGTTGAGATCGACGACGCCCGGATGCGTGCGCATGCCGATCTCTCCCGGCATTTCCCAATCTACTTCGACGTGGTGCGCGCCCGGCGTCAGCGACAGCGGCAGCTCGCCCTTCTCCGGCCGCAACTGCTGCGGCACGCCGTCGAAGCGCACCGCCGTCACGCGCGCGTCGGCCGGCAGATCGATGACGTGCCGCCCGCCCTGCGTGCTGCGGTAATCGAACGCGAGCTTCACATCCGAGGTGCGCTTGCCCACCTGCGTGTACAGCGCGGCCGAATCGATCGCGAGCGTGGTGCCGCGCGCCGCCGCCGGACGCGTGACGTGCACCACCAGCTTCTCACCGGGCCGCGGGATGAAGCGGAATTCCCATACCGGCGCCTGGACATTCTGCGGCAGCACCGGCGGGAAACCTTCGAACGCCACGTTCCACTGCGGATTCACGATGAAGCTCCACACCTCGCCGCGTGCCGCCTCCGCAGGAAGCATCAGCTCGATCGTCTCCGAGCGCGCGAGGCCCGAGTGCCATTGCGTCTGGCCCTGTCCGGCGCCAAGGCCGACGAGCGCGTTGCCGTTGCGCGTCTCGACGCCCGCGGTCTGCACGGATTCGTTCTGGACCAGCGGCACCTCGACCGAGATCGCCGCGCGCTGCGGCGCGACGCGCGTCACGTAAGTGTCGAGCGTCCAGTCGAGGTCGAGGTTGAACACCCGGCTCACGCGCACGTACGCCGGAAATTCGCTGCCGGCGGACAGCGCCGTGCCGATGCGCGACTCCGTCACGCGTGCCAGCTCGACCGCGCCGGCGACGAGGCGTCCTTCGTTGATGCCACTCACCGTCCAGCCGCGCGCGCTCACGGATATCGCGCGCGGCGACTGCGGGAATGCCAGCGGGATCGAGTCCGTGGCGGCCAGTCGGCCCGTGAGACGAACGGTGTGCGCGCCCGGCGTCAATGGCACCCACAGCGACGCATCGCCTCCGCGCGCGATCGCGAGTGCGGTGCGGGCATCCAGCGTGACCGCGTCGAGCTGCCAGCGATCGCTGGCGTGCGGCATCGCGACGGCGATCGACGCCAGCGCGCTCACCTCGAGTGTCACGTCGAGTCGCTCGCCGTCGACGACGACCCGGGCGTTCGTGATCTCCGCGCACATCGGCGCGCAGTCCGGCGCCGCGGTCAACCGCCGCTTGAGCTCTTCGAGCAGTTCGCTGGCGGGTGCGCCCGGCGGCGCCTGCGCCCGCGCGGAGGGCGAGCCGCCCAGGACGGCAAGGGCGGTTGCGATGACGAACATCGCCAGCGTGCCGGCAAAGCCGGTGCCGCTTCCGGTCGCGGGCGACGCCGCGTCGGGCGTGGAAGTCGCAGCGGCTGCGGAATCTCCCCGCGGCTGGCGCCAGCGATTGCCGAAGCTCAGCCATGCCAGCCACACGAACAGCGTGAGCAGTGCGATCACGCCGGTGATGCGCCAGAAGAACAGCGTGACCGGTCCGATGTAGACGAAGCGCACTTCGTCGGCGGCTTCGACCGGCCCCGACCAGCCGAACGAATAGGAGTTGTAGCGCCACGCCGGAATGCCGGGACCCGCCTGCAGTACCGTACCCGCGGCGTAACGCTGCACGACCTGCAGCGAGTTCAGACCACGGGCCTTGAACTCGTTTGCGTTCGTGTCGGAGCGCTCCGGCGACGGCAGCGCCGTCGGGGCGGCCGCATCCGCGTATCCCTCCGACGACATCTTTTCGAGCTCCATGTTTGTCGCCCGCGGCATTTCCAGCGGCATCGACTGGTTCGCGATGTCGGCCTCGATCGGCGGCGCGGCGCGCGCGCCGATGACGGCGAAGTTGAAATAACCCCGTCCCTCGAGCTGCGGATAGAGCGCGAGACGCACTTGCGTCCACAGGAACGGCAGCAGCGCAAGCGCCAGCACCGCGAAGCTCAAGGAGCGATACGCGTGGGCGAATTTCTGGAAGCGCCCGTCCGGCGCCGAGCGCGCGATCGCCAGCGCGGCGAGCAGGTTGCCCCATAACCAGATGTATTGCGGCGCTTCCTGATACGTGAGCAGCAGCGCCAGCGCGGCGATGGCGGCGGGCACGAGGCCCGCGGCCCAATACACGAACACGACTACGACCACGATGCCGAAGACGTTCCACAGTCCCCAGTTCTCGAGCCACGCGCCCTGAGCATTGTCGGCGCCGGGCGCTGCCAGCAGGCGATGGCCGGCCGGCAGATGGAGCATGCCGGAGACCTGGTCGAAGCGACTGTCCCAGCCCGTGGCCGGCATCGCGCCGCCGCCCGTCTGGCGCGCGATGGTAGTTAGATTGACCTGCGGCTGGCGCAGCTCGAGGCCCGCGCGACCGTCCCGGCCTTCGGTGACCAGGAGCTGCGTGCCGTTCTGCGTGGCGCTCGCCAGCGCATAGGGCGCGCGCATGTCGAGCCGCCAGTCGCGGCGCAGCGTGCCCTGGATGGAGTCGACGACGGTGAAACCGCCGTGATCGAAGTCGAGCCACAGGTTGCGCGCGAGCTGCAGCCGGTTGTCGTCGGCATTCGCGAGCCCGCGGCTGCGCTCGACGACGCGCAGCGTGCTGTCTTCAGTCATGCGGAATGCGGGCAGTTGCCGCCACTCGGGCGGCACGTTGGCTTGCGCGGGATCGATGCCGTCGGCGCCCTCGGCCGCGGCCACGCGCAATACGTCGTTCGCCGCGAAACTCCAGATCTCGTCGCGGGCCCACTTGCCGCCGCCGGCCTTGGGACGCGCGAGCTCTGTCGCGACGCCCGTGCCGCGCGCCTGCAGCAGGATCTCGTGGCTGCCGGCGCGCACCTGCACGCGCAGAGTGCCATCACGCTCGAGGCGCGCGGGCAGCGCGCCGGTGAGGCTCACGGGCGTGAATCCATCGGGCAGCGCGCGCGCCAGCAGCTCCTCGCGCGCGTCGCCGGCGACGTTGAGACGGATGCGCGTCAGTAGTTGGGCGGGCACGTCGTCGCGCAACAGCCGGTAGACCTGCACTTCCATGGCCGCGGGCTGCTCCGCGCTGCGCCGCTTGCCCAGCCTCACCGCGGTGCCGGGACGCTCGGGCTGGACGACGCGCTGGCCGTCGACGGTGAGGTCGACGATGGCCGTGGTGCCGGGCAACGGCAGCGCCTCGGGCCGGGCGCTCCATTCGAAGCGGCCTGAAATGCTGTAACTGCCGGGCTTCAGCAGTAATCGTGGCGTATCGTCGCCCGCGACTACCGGTGCGGGGGAGCCATTCAATCGCACGTCGCGCGGCCAGTGCTCGCGGTCGCCGGGCAGGTCCACCCAGCTCTGCGCGTACACCTGCCAGCGCTGCGAGAAAGTGCCGCCGTCGGCATTCACGGCGAGCGCGAGCCGCTCGGGCCAGATGCAGCGGTAGTACTGCTGTGGCACGGGCTCACCGGCCGAGAGACCGGCGTTGGCGAGGAACGGGCAATGGCGGAATTCCTCGCCCTTCAGCACCCAGCCCTGCCAGTCGCGCAGGGCGGGGGGAATGCCTTCCTGCGCCAGCGTCAGCGTCGCGCCCATCGTGGTGAGCACCAGAAGCCAAGTCGCCGCAATATGTTTGCGCATCGCAGTCTCCGCTATGTCGTCTGAGTCTAACAACGCTGGGAAGATCGATATCGGGCTGAACGAGCGTCTTCGACGGGTCGCGCGGCACGCGCTATCCTTGCCGCATGTTTTCCCGATCCGTCGTTCGGTGGCGCGGGGCAGCCGCGCTGCTGCTCGCCGTCCTGCCGCTCATTGCCTCCGCCGCGGAGGATAAGACCTTTTCCGTTGCCGCGTTGCGCGCGGATCTCGAGCTGCTGCGAACGGCGCTCCACCAGGCGCATCCGGGCCTAACCAGATACGCGAGCGAGCGCGAATTGCGGCGCGCGTTCGCGAACGCGGAGCAGGCCCTGGACTCTCCCGGGACGGAGATCGATCTCTTCCGGGCAATCGCACCCGTGCTTGCGACCATTCGCGACGACCACACCTTTGCGCTGCCTTCCGCTGCGTACTGGCGCGAGCGGTTCGGACCGATGAGCTTCTCGCAGAAGAACGGCGCCGGCGATCTCGCGCTCTTTCCATTGTTCATCACGGTGCAAGGCGGACGGCTCTACGTCACGCACGACAACAGCGCCGAGCCGGCGATCGCGCGTGGCACCGAAATCCTCCGCATCGACGGCCGTCCGGTGCGTGACGTGCTGCGACGGCTCGAACGGGCTCTGCCCACGAGTGGATTCAGCCGTACCCGCCCCGCGCGCAGCCTCGAGCAGTTCGATCTTCATCAGGAGTACAACTTGTGGTGCGTGTACTACGCACTGATGATCGGCACGCCGGAGCGGTTCGTCCTGCAGGTTCGCGCCACACCGGATGCGCGCACGGCCACGGTCACCGCCCCGGCGCTGCGCGCGGCCGCTATCTGGGAAAATTTCCGCGCCCGCGCTTCCACGAGCGACGCCTTGCTCGCGCGCGACCGCCCGATGCGGTTGACCTATCCGGCCGCCGACACGGCGCTGTTGTCACTTTCGAGCTTTCACACCTGGCGCTGGAGGCGTGACAAGCTCGATTTTCGCAGGGACATCGCTGCCGTCTTCCGCGAGCTCGCGGATCGTGGCATGGCGAAACTCATCGTCGACCTGCGCGGCAATGAGGGCGGCGATGCGGGGATCGCGATCGAGGTGCTCGGCTTCCTCGCCCGCCGGCCATTTCAGGTCTACGACTACAAGGAAGTGATGAGCAATCATTTTCCCGCCCTGCGCGCGCACGTGCGCAACCCCGACGGCCTCGCGAATCTCGCAGACGAGTTGTTCGAGCCGGCCGCTGGTGGCCGCTTGCGTATCAAGACGGATTTGCCGGAAGAAACGTGGTCGCGACCGATGGATCCAGCCGCGCCGCAGTTCGCGGGCCAGCTGTGGATATTGGCTGATGGAGCGACGGGATCCGCGGCGGCGCAGCTCGCGACGCTGGTCCGCGTGAACCGTCCCGACGCCGTGTTCGTGGGCGAGGAATCTGGTGGCGACATGGAAGGTCCGATCTCCGGCTCGTACCTCGAACTGGTGCTGCAGAACACCGGGATCCGCGTGGACATTCCTATCCTCAAGAAGGTCATGCATCTGGGCGGCTATCGACACGGCCGCGGGCGCGGTGTGCCTGCGGACCATCCGATCACGCCGAGCCAGGCGGATATCGCGCAGGGCCGGGATGCCGCGCTGGCTTTCACGCTGCGCGAAACCGCCGGCGCGCGCTGAAGTCCCGACATGCACAGCGCACAAGACGTATTGCAATTCTGGTTTGGCGGCGACTCGCTTGCGGGCGATGCCCTTGCGGAGGCTGGCCTCGCCGCCCGACTGGCCGAACGCACGACGTTCTGGTTCGGCGGCGACGGCGCGGAGGCCCAGGCCGGGCGCGATGCGCTGATCCGCGCGGAGCTCGAGCCGCTGCTGGAGCGCGCCGCCCGTGGCGAGCTCGCGTCGTGGATCAGCGGTCCGAAGCGGCGGCTGGCGCTGATCCTGCTGTTCGACCAGGTACCGCGCAATGCGTATCGCGGCACCGCCGCCGCGTTCGCGTTCGACCGCGAGGCGCTGACCGTCGCATTCGAGGGCCTGCAGCTCGCGGCCGACGCGGCGCTGACGCCGATCGAACGCGTGTTCTTCTATCTACCGCTGGAGCACGCGGAGTCGATGGACGCGCAGGATGCGTCCGTGGCTGCGTACCAGCGGCTGGCCGCCGATGCGCCGGAAGCGCTGCGCAAGTTCTGCGCGTCGACGCTGAAATACGCGCGGGGGCATCGGGAGATCATCCGGAAGTTCAAGCGGTTTCCGCATCGGAACAAGGTGCTGGAGCGGCAGAACACGCCGGAGGAGACCGAATGGCTGGCGGCGGAGGGCGAGAGCTTCGGTCAGTAGTTGGTGCCGCGACTAGTGGTGCCGGGGAAGGAATCTCGGGAGATCTCGCTCGGCGTTCGCGAGCCCGCAACACGTGGACTCGAGATCTCCCGAGATTCCTTCCCCGGCACCACTAGTCGGCTACGTCGGGCTCCACGAAACACCACGCCACTTCGGGAAACTTCGACTTGATGCGCCGCTCGAGCGCGTTCAGGCAGGCAACCGCCGCTTCGAGCGACATCCCCGCGCGCATGCGCACCTTCAGCGCGAGCATCACATCGGGGCCCATCTGCATGGTGATCGCATTGAGCAGTTCGTAGATGTCCGGATCCGCGGCCACTTCCGCGCGCAGCGCCTCCTGCAGATCGTCCTCGGCCGAGCGCCCGACGATGAGCCCCTTGATCCGCACGGCCACGAAGATGGAAACGCACACCAGCACAATGCCGATGCAGATCGAGCCCGCCGCATCGAACAGCCCGTTGCCCGTCACCATGGCGAGTGCCACGAATACGAACGCGAGCACCAGACCGATCAATGCCGCGACATCCTCGCCGAACACCACGACCAGCTCGGCATTGCGCGTATGGCGCAGCCAATAGCCAAGCGTCCGTTCCTTGCGCAGCTTTGCAATCTCGCGCAGGCAGCCCATCAAACTACCGAACTCGAGCGCCACCGACACGGCGAGCACCACCAGCGCCACCCACGGCTTGTTGAGCACTTCGGGCTCGTGCAGCTTGTGCCAGCCTTCATATATTGAGAACAGCCCGCCCATCGAGAACAGCAGCAGCGCGACGATGAAGCTCCAGAAGTACGACACCTTGCCATAGCCGAGCGGGTGCCTAGCATCGGGCGGTTTCTGCGACTGCTTGAGTCCGATGAACAGCAGCACCTGGTTGCCACAGTCCGCGAACGAGTGGATTGCCTCGGCCAGCATGCTGCCGGAGTGCGTATAGAACGACGCGCCGAGCTTCGCGAGCGCGATGCCGAGATTCGCGACGAACGCGTAGAGGATCGCCTTCGCCGATGAACCGTGATCCGACATCCGGCGTTACTTCGCCGGCGCGAAATCCGGATCGGAGAGCTTCATCTCCGTTACCGGACCGTATTTCGCGGCCGCTTCGCGAATCTTTTCCGCATCGCCGATGAGCACCATGACCAGATCGTCGGGCCGCGGAAACGCATCCGCCGTCACCGCCGCGGTCTCCGGCAGGTCGACCTTGGCGAGCGCGGGCGCGTAGCCCTCGATGTAGTCCTTGCCGAGTCCGTAGAACTCGAGGTCGGAGAGGGTCGCCGCCCAATGCGCCGCGGTCTCGAGCTGCAGCGGAAATTGTCCGAGCACGTAGGCACGCGCGGACTCCAGCATCGCCGGCTCGAGCGCGCCGCGCTTGAGCTGCTCGAGCGTTTCGAGCGTGAGGTCGAGCGCCTGGCCCGTGTTCGCGGTCTGCGTGAACGAGCGGATCTGGAACTCGCCGGGCACGCTGCCGCGCGTGAAGCGCGACGAGGCGCCGTACGAGAGCCCGGTCTTGACGCGCAGCTCGGTGTTGAGGATGGACGTGAACCGTCCGCCGTACAGCGTGTTCATCAGGTCGAGCGCCGGCCGGCCCCTGTAGCGCCTATCTACACCGACGTTGCCCAGCCAGAAGTACGTCTGCACCGATCCTGGCGAGTCGACCAGCAGCACGCGCCGGCCCGTGGCACGAGGCGCCGGCTGCAACACGGGTAACGCGCCCTTCGCCTTGGCCCACGCGCCGAACGCAGCGGTCAACGCCTGCTTCATCCACTTGGCATCCAGGTCGCCCGCGAACACCAGCGTGGCGCGGTCGGCACCGAAGTTCGCGGCGTGATAGGCCGCGACGTCGGACGGCGTGATGGCGGACAGCGAGCGTTCGCTGCCGCCCTGCGGACGTCCGTACGAATGCGCCCCGAACAACGCCGCGCGGCCGTAGATGCCGAGCAGCTGCGACGGATCCGAATCCTTCGCCGACTTGATGAACTCGATCTCGCGGTTGCGATACGCGGCGAACTCCTGCGCGTCGAGATGCGGGCGCATCAACGCGTCGGCCAGCAGCTCGATCATCAACGCGCGGTCGCGCGTCAGGAACTGCCCGCCGACGGAAATCGACTCCGCACCGGCGCCGGCGGCGAAGCTGCCGCCCACCCCTTCGACAGCGTCGGCGAATTCATAGGCGTTGCGTTGGCCCGCGCCGCGGTCGAGCAATCCCGCGACCAGCGACGCGACGCCGGGCTTGTCTTGCGGATCGGCCGACGCGCCACCGCGCACGAAACCGCTGAATGCGATCAACGGCACTTCTTTCTTAGGCACGAGCACGATGACCAGGCCATTCGGCAGCACGAAGCGCTGATTGGCCGGCACCTTCACGCCCGTGGGCGCGGCATCGGCGGGCGCAGCGGCGCAAACGACGGCGCCGGGAGCCAGCGCGCAGCCCGCGGCGAGCAGCACCAGCGCGCGCAATCCGTGACCGACGCGGTTCATGGCTTCTTCTCCGTCGGCGGCGTCTCGGTGGCCTTGCTACTGCCACTGGAAGGCGATTCGGTGGCGGGCGCAGCCGCAGCTGCCGCCGCGGGCGGCGACGCCAGCACCCCCACGGTGCGATGGTTGTTCTGGAACACCAGCGCGGCCGCTTTCTGGATGTCCTCGCGCGTCACTTTCTCGTAGGTCGCGGGCGCGTCGAACATCTTTTTGTAGTCGCCCTCGAACACCTCGAATTGACCTAACAAACTGGCCTTGCCATCGATGGTCGCGATCTGCTTCCAGAACGCCGAGGCGTACAGGTTCTTGGCGCGGGCGAGCTCGGCGTCGCTGACGCCTTTGGCCACCACTTCGGCCAGCGCGCCGTCGAGCACTTCTTCCACCGCGCCTGCGTCCACGCCCTCGGGCAGAGTGAGATGCAGCCACGTGAGACCCGGGTCGAAGCCCTCCGCGAAGTATCCGCCGACATCGATGGCTATCTTCTTCTCCTCGACCAGCAGGCGATGCAGGCGCGCCGCGTTGCCCTCGGTCAGGATCGTCATGAGTAGATTGATGGCCGGTCCCTGCGCGTCGTTCGCGGGCGGCGATTTATAGGCGTAGTACAGCAGCGGCGTCTGCGCATCGCGCTCCACGGTGACACGCTTCTCGCCCATCTGTTCCGGCTCGGTGGTGCGCACCGGCGGCGGCGCTTCCTGCCTCGGAATCGGCTCCAGGTATTTCTTCGCCAGCGCGAAGACTTCCTCGGCGCTCACGTCGCCGACCAGCACGAGCGTGCAGTTGTTGGGCGCGTAGTTCGTCTTGAAGAACTTCTGCAGGTCTTTGAGCTTCCAGCTCTGGATGTCGGCCGGCCAGCCGACGGTGGGGATCGAATACGGATGCGCTACGAATGCAGTCGCCTGCATCTGCTCGGCGAGGAAGCCTTCGTTGCTGTCCTCGACGCGCAGCCGGCGCTCGGAGTACACGACGCCGCGCTCGCTCTCGATGACCTTCGGATCGAACGAAAGATTCGCGAGACGGTCGCTCTCGAGGTCGAACACGAGATCGAGCGCGGTGCTCGGGATCCAGTCCTGATAGACGGTGACGTTGTCGTTCGTGAAGGCGTTGTTGGATCCACCCTGCGCTTCCATGAGGCGGTCGAATTCACTCGGCGCGCGTTTGCTCGTGCCGTTGAACATCATGTGTTCGAAGAAGTGCGCCAGACCGGTGATGCCCGGTACTTCGTTGCGGCTGCCGACGCGCACCCAGTTGTAGAGCGCGATGTTCGGGATGTCGCGGTCGGTCCAGACGATGACCTTCATGCCGTTCGCGAGCGTCGTCTCGCGCACCTGCTCGACTCCGGGCACGCGCGTGGCGGGCGCCGGCTTCGCGGGTTTGGGCGCCGCGACTGCGCATGTGGCCCAGAACATGATCAACCAGGGAAGAAACGCGCTCAGCGCGCGCGGGACAGCGGTTCTCGACATGCGGCACCTCGAAATGAAGTGCGCACTTTACACGCAGAAAAGAAAGCGCCGCACACGGGGAAGTGTGTGCGGCGCTAAGAAGCGAACACCGGGGAAAGTTGTTCGCAGTCCTGTTGAGACGCCTCCGAGGCCTATCTCGAAACCTTGGCGTGGATCGCCGCGAGCTGGGCTCGCGCCAGTCGCACATCGAGCGGGGCGAACATCACGCCGCCACGCCGCCGCTTGACCATCATTCCCACCACCGCCGTCCGCATGCTCGCGACGCCCTGCGCGTAGGGAAGAACCAGAGTCACTGTTGATCTCGCTGTCACGAGCAAAGACATAGCAACTGGCGTGCCAGCGCGACGCATCCCATGAAATCAAATACTTGTCACTCCGACCGCGTGGCGAGGCTGGCGCGAGATGACGCTGCGGGTCAGTAAGTGACGCGACTCGAACGTGTCAGGTTCGAATCTGCCGAGCTTCTGTTAAAGCTGCGGCAGCACCACGACGCAGGGCTTGTTCGACGATTTGAGACCGCCGCATACGGCACGCGCCTGCGCCTCGTCGCGCACCTCGGCCTGCAGGCGATAGATGGCCTTGCCGCCCGCATCGCCGACCACGACACGCGGGGCGAGACCGTCCAGCGTGCCGCTGGCCTGAGCCTGCAATTTCTTCCATTCGTCGTTGGCGCGCTCCGGCGACGAAAACGCTCCGAGCTGCACTCCGAAACCTCCGGTTGCCACCGCGGGCGGCTCCGGTATCTCGGCACCCGCGCCGGGGGCGGCGGCTGCTGAGTTATCCGGTGAACCCGCCGCGGATGGCCTCGACGAGGCGGAGGCGGCGGTGGACGAAAAATTATCGATGCGGATCTGCGCCTCGCGCGCCCACTTGCCGGCGGGATGCAGCGCGAGGAATTGCCGGTAGGCCTCGAGCGAGTCCGTCTCTGCGGCGCTGCGCCAGGCCTTTTCTTCCGCGAGTTGCGCGAGCCGCTCGCGCGCGGTCGCGATGAGTGCGCTGTCCGGATGCGCGTCGATGAATTGCTCGTACGACTCGGAAGAATCCGCGGCCTGCGCCGAGCGCCAGGCGCTTTTCTCACGACTACAGCCAACCAGCGACAGCGATGAGACTGCGAACACGATCACGAGTGCGCGAACGGACATGGTTATGATCCGGTGGAACGAACGGTTTATTGTAGTTGTGTTTCCGACTGGAGCGCCGCATGTCCGACGAGCCCAAACGCAGACTGGTGGATCGACTGGGCATGTCGCCCACCGTCATCGCCGAGAGCACGACCATCGTTGGGGACATCGAGACGCACGGACCGCTGATGGTGTCCGGTCACATCCGGGGCAATGGCCGCGTCGGCGGCACGCTCTCCGTCAGCAAGGCGGCGCATTGGGAAGGTGACATCAGCGCGCGTTCCGCGGTGCTGGCCGGCAAGGTCACCGGCAAGATCGTCATCGAAGACAAGCTCGAGATCTCCTCGAGCGCGGTGATCCACGGCGAGATCGTGGCGAAAGTGCTGGCCATCGCAAACGGTGCGCGCATCGAGGGCGAGGTCACCGTGACCAGCGGCAAGCCCATCATGAAATTCGAAGAGAAGCGCGCCTCCGGTTGAATGTCCGGGCGACGACCCCCTACGGCACGATCTTGTACAACGTGCCCATGCTGACCGCGCCACCGAGATTCACGAGGTACAGTTCTCCGTCGGCGCCCTGACCGAACGAAGAAATTGCGAGCCCCGTGGCCTGGCCGGAGTTCGCAGCGAGCGTGAGCGTCGGCGGCGTGTCGCGCGCGATGTGCCACAGCCGGCCACCGTAATCGCCGAATACGTAGCGGCCGATGAGCCCCGGAATGGCGGTCCCGCGATAGACGAAACCACCCGTCGTCGAGAAGCCGAGCCCTCGGCCGTACTGCGCGACCGGCGCGATCGCATTGCCGGAGTTCGGACCACACGTGCCGCTGGTGATGTGGCTCATGAACTCGTTAGTCCCCTCGCGACAGCGCCAGCCGTAGTTGCCGCCACGCGTCACGAGGTCTACTTCCTCGAGAGTAGATTGGCCCACGTCGTTGAGCCACAGCTCATTGGTGCCGCCGCGGTCGAAGCTCCAGCGCCAGGGGTTGCGGAAGCCGTAGGCGTAGATCTCCGGGCAGGGCGCCGCGCCCGTGCCGCCGGTGCAGCGCGCATTGGCCGCGTAGGGATTGCCCGTCGCGCCCGTCGGAATCGCGTACGGCGTCGCCATGCTCGCATTGGCGATGTCGATGCGCAGCATCTTGCCTAACAAGGTGGTCAGCAGTTGGCCATTGCCGATGGCGCCGTGGGCGTCGCCGCCGCCACCACCGTCGCCGATGCCTATGTAGAGATACCCGTCCGGTCCGAACGCGATGTTGCCGCCGTTGTGGTTGGACTCGGGGTCGGCGACGTTCAACAACTCGAGTTCGGTCGCAGGATCGAGCGCCGTGCCGCCGGAGTTCAGGCGGAACTGAGACACCCGATCCATGATCCCGCCGCCGGGATTCCCGGTGTAGTAGAGAAACACGCGCGGATCGGTCGGGTAGTTGGGATGGAACGCCATGCCCAGCAGGCCGCGCTCATCATCGACGTTGCCCGGATTCGAATTGAGCCTCGACGAAATGTCGATGAACGTACTCGTCGTCGATACGTTCGCCGTATCCGCGAACGAGCGCACGAAGCCGGTTTTCTCGACGACGTACCAGCGCGTCGAATCGCCGGGCGCCTGCAGCATCGCGATCGGCTGGTTGAAGTTCGGAAGGTTCTGGAATACGCGCTGCACGGTGAGGGTCGCCGGCACCGCGCTCGTGGTCGCGCTCGCGGCCGTGGACGCCGCCGAAACGTTCGCCACCACCGCGGCGTCGTAGGCCCGCACGGTGTAGCTGTACAGGGTCGAAACCGTGAGGCCCGTATCGGTGTAGTTAGTCGCTGGCGCGGCGACGGTGGCGATCGGGTTCGCGCCCGCATTGCGATACACGAAATAGCCCCCCAGGCCGGTGCCCGCATCGGTCGACGCGCTCCAGGACACCAGGATGGAACTGGCGGATTGCACGGTCGCGGTGAGGTTCTGCGGCACCGTGGGCGGCGTCGTGTCCGCCGGCGGATTCGGGTTGGTGGTCGCGTTGGCAGGCGCCGAGTCCACCGAGACGTTCGCGGGCGTTGCGGCATCGAACGCGCGCACGGTGTAGCTGTACGCGGTCGCGGCCGTGAGGCCGTTGTCGGTGTAGGTAGTGGTGGGAGTCGTCACCGTCGCGATGGGCGTCGTGCCCGCATCTCGATACACGCGATATCCGGCGAGGCCGGCGCCGGCATCGGTCGAGGCGGTCCACGACACGATGATCGAAGTGGCCGACTGCGTCACCGCGGTGACCCCCAGCGGCACCGTGGGCGCAGTGATGTCGCCCGCGGGCGGGGGCGGCGGCACGACACCGCCGGAACTGCCGTCGCCGCCACCGCAGCCGGCCATCAGCAGGAGCAGCGTCTGGGACATCAGCCCGACCGCGAAACGCGGAGCGAAGTAGCGCATGGAAAGCCTCCGAACAAACACGCCCAACAATCCGGACATTGTTAGCAGCTCAACACAGCGGTACCGGCCTGCCTAGCTGTCCGGGTTCCGCGACAGCATTTCGCCGATCCGGGCGTCGACCCAGGTGCTGGCACCCAGATTCTCGATGAAACCACAGTGACCGCCGTGCGCGGTGGTGACGATGTCGAGATGGGGGACGCGCGCGAGTCGCGCGAGATCCGCGTTCTCGATGATCGGATCGTCGAGGGAGGTCAACACAGTGGCGGGCGCCGCGAGGGTTGTCAGACGATCGCCAGTGATGGCGTAGCCCGCGAGATAATCGTTCATCGTCGGGTATTCGGTGTGCGCCAGCACCATCTCGTTGGTCATCGCGCGCAGGTTCTTCAGGCGCAGGATGTCATCGAAGTCGTAGTGTCCGGGCCACACCAGTTGTTTGCGGGCCAGCGAGCGGCTCCACTTGCGCACGAAATAGCGGTGATAGAGCGGGAAGCCGCGCTCGAGCGTCCCCATCGTCTGCGCTGGATCGAGCAGCGGCGAGATCGCGATGACGCGCTCGATGCGCAGGTCGCGCGCCTCGCGGTGCGCGGCCACGCGCAACATGAAATTTCCACCCAGCGAAAACCCCGCGAGCACGATGGGCAGCGTCGCAAAGCGCGCGGCCAGGGCGCGAACGGCGCCCACGACCTCGGGCAGCCGGCACGAGTGGAACAGGTCGCGGTTCAGGTGGTGCGTGGCGCCGTGATCGCGCAGGTTGAGCCGCACGACCTCGCAGCGCGCGTCGAACAGGGTCTGCGCCATCGATAGTAGATAGGTGGAATCCGCGCTGCCCTCCCACCCGTGCAGCAGCACCGCCAACCGGTTGCCGGGCTCGCCCCCGCGGCGCTCGGGACTCGCATGGAACGCCTGCAGCGTGACGCCGTCGCCGCAGTCGAGCAGCAGCTCCGCGCTGGCGGCGCGCATCGGCAGCGCGCGACGCTCGACGCGTGCACGCCGCGGCGGCCAGTTGGGCAGGACCGACTGAAAGTGCGGGCCGCGCAGCCAGCGACGCGGGCGAAAGGTCGAATCGAGCGGAAATCCGGTCACTGCGCCTGTACGGGACTGGCGACGGACGTGGGCGCGCCTTCTACCGCGGGCGCCGCGCTGCTTGGCACCGCTGGCGCCTCGCTGCCTTCCGTAGCGGGCGTCACGCCCGACGGCACCAGGTCGACTCCGCCGCCGCTCACGGCCGCGGCGTCCGGTGCATCCGGCGCCGGCACGACCGCCAGGCCCGGGGGCGCGGCCGGCTGACTAACTACCACGACGCGCGCACGCAACGTCTCGACCTCGGCGTAGGCCGCGTCGAGATCGGTGCGCAACGCGGCGATTTCTCCACCACGATTCCACCACTGCCACGACATGGCCGCGCCCGCGGCCAGCGCCAGCAATGCCAGCGTCCAACCGGTGATGGCACCCCACGGCCGCCGATCCGAAACCAGCGGCGTAGATGCCGCTTCGGGGACGGCGCGCGCGGGCAGCAGTGCCGCGAGATCGCCCTGCAGGCGCTCGGCGTGCGAATCGAGCGAATTGGCCAGATGGCTGCGCAGCGCGGCGATTTCCTTCTGCAACGTCTGGTCGACGGCCGCGCGGATCTCGAGCGACAGCTTGGGCAGCAACTGCGACACCGCGGCGGGCGCGCCCGCCTCCGCCGGCGTCGCGGCCACGATGATGGTGGATTCGTTCGCGGGCAGCAGATCCGCTGCCGGCGCCAGGCGCGCGAACGTAGTTTGCTCTGCACCGCGGCGGTCAGCCACGAGGCGCAGCGAGTACAGCATCTTGGTCACGTCGGCTTGTTTGATCTGCTTCGGCAGCACGCCGTCCGCGCCGAGCGCACGCGCCTGCCCTAGATAGAGATCCCCTTCCTGCGAGGTGTACATGAGGATGGGAATGGCCGAGGTGCGCGGATTGTTTTTGATGGTCTGCACGGCCTGGAAGCCGTCCATGCCCGGCATCATGTGATCCATGAAGATGACGTCGGGCCGGTTGCGCGTCAGGTATTCGATGGCGGCCTCGGCGGATTCCGCGGCGTCGACCGTGATCTCGTGGCGCTCGAGGAGGCGCGCGAGAAACGCGCGTGCAGACTTGGAGTCGTCCACGACCAGGGCTCGCTTCGCAGACATCAACTTCTCCCGATTGGAAATCAGCTTGGCGGATTCACGGAAAGTCTATTGCCTAACGGGAATTGGTCAACCGCCTCGTGTTGCGCGCGTTGTATTCCGCGTCCAACAACCTTTTCCGGGAGCGATTCATGACAACCGTAAAATTTCTCGGCAGTGTCGCACTGGCGATCATGCTGCTCGCTGGTACCGCGGCGCTCGCGCGCGACGCGCCGCGTCCGCGCGGGGTGAATGCGGCGCGCGCCACCCAGCCGCATACGCGCACCACCGAGCGCCAACGCACTGAAAACGGGCGGACGCGGACCGATACGTGGACCGGCCCCAACGGCAAGACCGCGACCCGTAACGCCGAAGTGACCAACGACCGCGAAGCCGGCACGCGCACGCGCGAAGTCGACTACACCGGCCCGAACGGCAAGACCGCGAGCGTCGACTCCGTGCGTACGAGGACCGACGACGGTTTCACGCGCACGACGACCGCGACCAACGCGCAGGGCGAGACCGCGACGCGCACGCTCGACGTTTCACGTAACGCGGAGACCGGCACCATTACCCGGACAGCGTCCGCTTCGGACGACGCAGGAGTGGAGCGCAGCTCCAGGAAGGTGATCGAGCGCACAGAAGATGGATACAGCCGCGATTCCGCGCGCACGTTGCCGAACGGCGAAACTCATACTCGCGCCGTCGATGTGTCCTGTGACAAGGACGCGAAGACATGCGTGAAGCTAGTTGAGGTCGACAAGCCTTGATGCGAGGTCGGCCGGGGTATTGGCGCAAGCTGCCCCAGGAGCGACTCACTATCAGAAGTCGCTCCATCCATACGGCGCCCGAATCGGGCGCCGTATTTTTCAAGCGGGGGAATTTGCGGGCGTAGTGGCCCGAGTCGCCTGCAGGTGCTCCGCACGCACCCTCTCGTAGAAGGACATGACTCGCCGCGCCATCGCCTGCGAGGCCCAGCTTTCGGCATGCGCGCGCAGTTGCGCGCGGCGCGCATCGTCGGGCGGCAATGTCAGCGCGGTGGCCACCGAGGCGGCGAACACCTCCTCATTCTCCGGTACGACGAACGCGCCGCAGCCTTCGGTGAGGATGGAGCGCGTGCCGAGCTCGGCGGTGGAGACTACCGGGGTCCCCTGCGCCATCGCCTCGAGCAACACCAGCCCTTGCGTCTCGGTGCGCGACGCGAACACGAAGGCGTCGCCAGCGGCATAACAGTTCGGCAGGTCGGTGTTGCGGTCGAGATAGCCGATGAACCGCACGGACGCGTCTACGCCGAGGTCGCGTGCGAGCCGGGTCAGGTGCTCGCGCGCCGGGCCTTCGCCCGCGATCACGAATAGAGCGTCCGGCCGGCGGGCGCGCACCTTCACGAACATGCGCAGCAGGAAATCGATGTTCTTCTCGTACGCGACGCGCCCGACATACAGCAGCAGCGGCTTGTTCGCCGGCAGATCGAACTGCTTGCGAAAGCGCGCGCCGTCGCCGCGCACGAAGCTCTCGGCCGGCAGCCCGGTGGGCAGCACCTCGATCGGCGTCGTCACGCCATACGCCAGCAGCGCGTCACGCATCGGCGCGCTCGGCGAGATCAGCGCGGCGACATCGGCGCACTGCGAGCGCGTGAAATGCCGCGCGAGGAAACGGCCGATCCTGCGCGGCAGGATCGGCACGTAGTGATGTAGATAGTCTTCGAAAAACGTGTGGTACGTCGCGACCACCGGCAATCCATGCGCGCGCGCAAAGCGTACGCCGGCGTAGTGCGCGATGAACGGCGTGTGGATGTGCACCAGGTCCACCTGCGACGCGAGGCGCGCATCGAGCGCCTGCCGCAGCGGCCGCGCGAGGAAGCGCCGGTCTTCGGGATCGCGCGGCACGCCACCCGACGCGACGCGCACGATGCCGGTGTCCGCGTCGGCGGGCGCGTTCGGGTAGGCAGGCGCGACCAGCGTCGTCGTCACTCCGAGCGATGCGAGATCGCCGCGGAAGGTGCGGATCGAGGTGGAAACGCCGTTGACACGCGGGAAGTAGACGTCGGAGACGTAGAGAATGCGCATGTTGTCCCGCCTGGGCTCAGACGAGCGCCGCGCCGCACAAGCCGGTGCCGGCACCGATCAGCGCACCGACCAGCACGTCGGTGGGATAGTGCAGCCCGAGCACGACGCGCGAGGCGGCGATGGCCAGCGCCAGCGGCACCAGCAGCATGGTGAGTTCGGGGAAGGCGACGCAGGCCTGCAACGAGAACGCGACGGCATGCAGAGTGTGCCCTGACGGAAAGCTGTAGCGATCGAGCGGTGCGCCCGCGAGCGAAATGCCGGCGTGACGGATGTACGGCCGCTCGCGCACGAAAATGCGCTTGAGAAACTTGTACAGCGCGAGACCGACGGCGCTGGTGGCGAGCATCGCGAGCCCGACTTCCAGGCCGCGGGCGCCGTAGACGAACGGCAGCGCGAGCATCAGCGCGTACCAGATCACGCCGTCGCCGAGCCGGCTGGCGATCTTGAAAAACACGCGCACGCCCGTGTACGCGACGCCGCGATTCAGCCGCCGGCAGAGCCGGTATTCGGCCGCATCGAATCTCTCCAGCAGTGAGCTATGAGTACCCATGCGCTGCACAGTGTCGATTGCTCACAATTCAACCACATGACGCCCAGGTGACGGTTTTGTTGCTCAGGGACTTACGTCGCATCATTCGGGCGGCTCATTACCCTCGTTACAATGGTGCCGAATGCGGCGCTCCGGACGACAACCCACAGCTCATCAAGTCGCTCCTCTATACGCGGCCATCGCGGTGGCGGTGCTGCTGGGCGCCTGTGCGCCCGCGGCCTGGGCGCTCGATGCCATCGAGCTCGAGGTGCGCGAGCTCACGGTCGCCGGCATGACAGTGTCGGGCGCGCGCGTCCGCCTCGACGTGCTGAACGACACACAAACGCGCCTGGTGGTGAATGCAAAGGCGGTGCCGCTGCCCGATCCGGTGGGCGTGCTGTCGAATCTCGCGCTGGTCTGCGACCAGCCGGTCATCGCGGAGCCGCGCTTCGCCTGCGATGCGGGCTCTTTATCCGGGCGAGGCGGCCCCACCGGCATCATCGGCCTGGCGGTCGCCGCGGCGTTCAACGTCGATACCGGCGTCACGTCATTCGGCGGCAAGGGCCAGAAAGTCGCGGGCTCGGAGCTGTCGTTCGACGGCCAACTCGATGCCAAAGGATGGCGAGTGAGTGCGCGCACCGGCCAGACCACGGTGGCCGAGCTGCGCAAATTCCTCACCCCGTGGGTGACGCTGCCGGCGGATCTCACGATGGACGGGAAGGTCGCGCTCGAAGCCGCGTTGTCCGACGCGGGCGAGGGTTTGATCGCCGACGCCACCGCGAAACTCGAGGCCGTCGATTTCACCAACGAAGCCAGCACGCTCGTGGCCGACAAGCTCGGCGCGACGCTGCGCCTGAGCGCGCGGCCGGCGGGCCCGGACGCCACGGCGCTCGCGGCCCACGTCTCCGGCGCGCAGGGCCAGGCGTTGTTAGGGCCCGTGCTGCTCGACCTCAAGGTGAATCCGCTGGAGCTCGACACGCGCGGCGCGCTGGCCGGCCAGCTCCTGACCATCGACGCGCTGGAGCTGCATCAGAAAGATCTGCTCGACCTCACCGGCACCGGCCGCGTCGACCTCGCGGGCGCGACGCCGTCGGTTTCGGGCGATTTCACGTTCACGAATTTCCGGCTCGCGGCGGGCTACCCGAGCTACATGCAGATCACGCTGGCGGCATCGATGCTCGGCGACCTCGACGCGGGCGGCATCGTGAACGGCGCGCTATCGGTCGCCGACAACGGCGTCACGCTGCTGCACGTGCTGCCGCTCGACGTCGAGCTGCACGACAAGAAAGGCCAGCTCCATCTGTCGAAGTTGAAGGGCAACGTGTACTGGACGCCGGCCGGCGTGGACGCACGGCCGTCGACGATTTCCTGGGCCAGCGGCGGCGCGTTCGGCCTGTCGGGCGGAGCCGCGGAGCTCGAGTTCATCGCGCAGGGTACCAACTTCGCGCTGCTGCGTCCGGCCAAACTACCGGTGTTCGACGGCGGGCTCGCCATCGACAACTTCGCGATGGGCAATCTCGGCTCGAGCAACATGCAGGTGTCGTTCGCGGGCGCGGTGGAGCCCATCAGCCTGCCCCTGCTGTGCAAGGCCTTCGGCTGGCCAGAGTTCTCCGGCACGCTCGCGGCGCGCATACCCGGCGTCATGCTCAAGGACAACGTGCTCACGTTCGAGGGCAACCTGGAGTCGCAGGTGTTCGGTGGCCACATCGTCGGCAGCGGCATGCGATTGCAGGATCCGCTCGGCAACTTTCCGCGGCTGTTCGCCGACGTGCGCGCGCGCGATCTCGATCTCGAGCTGGTCACTCGCACCTTCGACGTGGGCAGCATCACGGGTCGTCTGGAGGCGGACATCCTCGGGCTCGAGTTGTTTGCCTGGTCGCCGGTGGCGTTCAACGCGCGGCTGGCGACGCCCAAAGGCGACAAGTCGCGGCACAAGATCAGCGCGAAAGCGGTGACGTCGCTGTCCAACGTGGGCGGCGGTGGTGGCGGCGTCGTGCAGGCGCTGCAATCGGGCGTGCTGCGTTTCTTCGACGAATACAGCTACGACAAGCTCGGCATCACCTGCAAGCTGCGCGACGACGTCTGCGAGATGTCGGGTGTCGAGCCGTCGGGCGTGGGCTATTACATCGTCAAGGGTGCGGGTGTGCCGCGCATCGACATCGTGGGCAACTCGGGCCGCGTGAGCTGGAGCCAGATGCTGGGCTCGATCTCGACGGCGGATTTCGGGGGCACGACGACGGGCCCGCCACCTGCGAACTAGGCTGATGGACTTGCGCGGTGGCGCGGCGAATAATCCGGCACACATTGGACCCAAGGCGCATTCAGTGCGCATTCATCGGCTCGACGTGAAGATGCACGCGGGTTTGCGTATTCGAAATCAGGAGACATTCATGCGACGCGTATTGCCGCTCAAGATCGCGCTGGCGAGTTTGCTCATCGCCGCGTGCGTCACCATCAACGTGTACTTCCCCGCCGCTGCCGCGGACAAAGCCGCGGCTGAATACGTCAATGACGTCATGAACCGCGGCAGCACGGAAAACAAGGGCACCACGAACCCGCCGCCGCAGTCGAACTTCGTCCCGGATCGTCCGCGTGAAGATTCCGAGATGCTCGCGCGCGCGTTCGGCGACGTGTTGAATGCGTTAGTGCCGGCCGCGCAGGCGCAGGGCGCCGAGGCCGCGATCAACGTGAGCACGCCCGCGTCCCAGCGCATCAAGGCGTCGATGACGACGCGCTTCGCCGACCTCGAGAAGTTCTTCTCGAGCGGCGCGGTCGGGCTCACCAAGGACGGCCTGGTCGAGGTGCGCGATCTGAACGCCGTGGCGCTGCCCGATCGTGCCACCGTCAAGCGCCTGGTCGCCGAGGAGAACTCGGACCGTGGCCAGCTCTACACCGAGATCGCGCGCGCCAGCAATCATCCGGAATGGGAGTCGGACATCCGCAAGAGCTTCGCGAAGCAGTGGATGCAGGCGGCGAAGGCCGGCTGGTACTTCCAGAGCGACGACGGCGCCTGGAAACAGAAGTGATCTAGTTAGAGAGATCCTGGATTGATGGACACGGCGGGGCCCGTTCCAGACGATGGAGCGGGCCCCGCTTTTTTCCGGCGTCGCGGGTTCGTCGTGGCGGTGATCCTGGCGGCGGTGTTCGCGCTGCTCGCGCTCGGCCTGATCTACGGCCTGCAGTCGCGCCTCGCCTTTCCGCGCGCGTCCCACTACGCGCTCAAGCCGCAGGTGCGCGCGGCGGTGGGCGGCGAGCAGGTCTGGCTTGATGCCCGCGGCGATCGCGTCGAGGCGTGGATGCTGCCGGCGAACCGGCCCGGACGCGCGCCGCTGCTGATCCACGCGCATGGCAATGGTGAGGCCATCGACACCTGGGCCGACAGCGTCGCGCCCCTGCGCGAGGCCGGCATCGCCGTGCTGCTGGTCGAATACCCGGGTTATGGGCGCTCGGAAGGCGAGCCTTCAGAGGCCAGCATCACCGACACGTTTCTGGCGGCCTACGACCACGCCGTGCGCGATCCACGCGTCGATGCGACGCGCATCGTCGGCTTTGGGCGATCGATGGGCGGCGGTGCCGTCGCGCAGCTGGCCGCGCGCCGTCCGCTCGCGGCGCTGGTGCTCGAGTCCACCTTCACGAGTCTCGCCGCCATGGTGCGCGCGCATGGAGTACCCGACTGGCTGGTGCTCAACCGTCTCGATACGGCTGCCGTGATCACGAAGTTCTCGAAGCCGATACTGATCATTCACGGCATGGAGGACGGCGCCATCCCCGTGGCGCACGCGCGCGGGCTGCTCGCCGCGGCGCCGCACGCGCGACTGCAACTGCTCGCGTGCGGGCACAACGATTGCCCTCCACAGTGGGAGCTGGTGCGCAGTTTCCTCGTTGCAAACGGGGTATGTAATGCACCTGATCCGGAGGTAAGCCATGAAATCGAAGCGCAGCCCGCTCGTTGACAGTCGCCTGGCTCTGGCCGCCGTGGCGGTCGCGTTCGTGCTCACGGGCTGCGGGCTCACCGAGACCACCGCCGTCACCGTCGCGCAGGCCGAGAGCGCCGCGCAGCAGGTGAAAGAAGGCAAGAAGCTCGAAGAGAAGGTGCAAAAGGACATCGAGGCCGCGCAGGCCGCGGCAGCCCAGCAACGCGCGAATGCCGAAGCGCAGATCGAGTAGCTAGTCCGCGATGCGCGGTGCGACCAGGTCGCGTCCTGGCTGGTGCAACACGAGCCGCACTACCTTGCCCGCGCCGTCTTTCACGAAGCTCAGGCGTACCGGCGACACACGCGAGAAGAATGTGGTCGCCGAGTCGGGAATCGCCACATCCGCGCTCTGCCCAGTGGCCTGCACGATGAGCCGATCGCCGTCGCGCGAAACGACGATATGGATCTCGGGCGCGAGCCGGTATCGGCCGGCGTAGGCATCGTAGATGGATGGATCGACTGCCAGCGCGTGCCGCACGGTGGGAAGCGAATATTTCTCACCGAACACGATGGCCGCAAGGTCGCGGCTGACGTCCGCGAGCGGCACTGGCATGAGATTCGCGAGCACGACAATGGCCACCTGCTCGTCGGGGTAACGCAGGAAATCGCTCGAGAATCCCGTGGTGCCGCCGGCGTGAAACACCAGCCGCCGGTTGAGCGGCGCGGCCGGTGGCTCGAGCTGCCAGCCGAGTCCGTATTTCCTCAGCGCTGGCGACCACATCGCCGCGAGCACCTCGCGCGGCAGCAGCGAGCCGGCCGCCAATGCGCGGTCCCAGCGCAGCAGATCGTCCACGGTGGAGTACATGGCGCCGGCGGCGTCGAGCCATGCGGGATCGACCGGATCCGCGGGCGCATTGCTCGCGCCGTCGGGCCGATAGCCGCGCGCCAGCGGCACGGACGCGGGCGTCGGCTCGAGACCACTGTCGCGCATGCCGAGCGGAGCGAGGATGCGCTCTTCGAGCAGCCGCCGGTACCGCTTCCCGCCCGCCCGCTCGAGCACCGCGGCGAGCACTAGATAGCTGGAGTTGCTGTAGCTGTACCGGGCGCCGGGCGCGAACTGCAGCGGTCGGTCGCGAAACCCCGCGATGATCTGGTCGCGCGTACGTGACAGGCGCCGTTTCTGTTCGAAATCGGCGTCCTTCGCATAGTCAGGAATGCCCGCCGTGTGCATGAGCAGGTGGCGCAGCGTGATTGCATTCCAGTGTGCGGGGCACGGCGCGAGGTGTCGGCACACCGGATCGTCGATCGAGAGCAGGCGGCTGTGCTGCAGCTGCAGGACCAGCGTGGCAGTGAAGGTCTTCGTGATGGACGCGATCGGAAAACGCGTGGCGCGGCCATTGCGCAGCTGCCGCTGCTCGTCTGCGAAACCATACCCTTTGACGAACAAAACCTTGCCACTGCGCGCCACGAGAACGGTACCGCTGAAGGATCCCGCATCCGCGTGTGCCTGCAGGTAAGTATCGGCGTCGCGGGCAATCTGCGCGTCGGTTGGTGTCGCGGCAGCGGGTGTGCGCAGCAGTACAGTGCCGGCGAGCGCGAGCCACAGGCAGCGGATGGCGGCGTGTCTGTTCATGGGTTCCGTCCCTCATTGTTGAGCGAGCGTCGCACCGACTCGAATCGGCGCATCCGCCTTCTCGTATAGACGTGATAAACGACGGTCACGACGGCGGAGAATCCGAGCCATGTGAGTCGCGCGATGGACTGCTCGTCGCCCGTGAGCGGCGGCAACGCCCCGCCTAACGTCGCGACCAGCAAGACCGCGATGACGGCATAGGTGCCATACACGAGGCGCAAAGTGGTGCGTGCCCGCACCAGCGTGAATTCGATCATCGCAAGCAGCGACTGCATTCCACCGCCGCGCCCGCGCCGCGCCCACACACTGGCCGCGATGCAGAAGCCCATGATCGACGCGAGCGTGACCGCCGGCGCGAGCTGGTGCATCCACAGGTGTCGCGCGACCAGCAACCCGAGATACAGGAACGACACGATCTCCACCGCGAGCCATAGCCGTGACCCCAGGATCCGCCAGCGCAACGACCTGCGCATGCGCGCCGATACCAACGACTCCGCCGCGGCGTTCGCCTGCCAGTCTGATTTCAGCGCCAGCCAATCTTTGGACTCATCGCTCATGATTGCCTCCCAGGAGCTTGCGCAACAGGGCGCGTGCGCGACTCGACCGCACGGCCACGAGATCGGGCGTGATGCCAATCGCCGCCGCAATCTCCGCATGCGTGAAGTCCTCGAGTGTCAGCACCGCCGGCTCGCGATACGTGAACGGCAGCAGGCGCACCGCGGCCTGTAGACGATTGCGCTCGTCCGCCGCGATGGCCTGCACTTCGGGCTGCGCCTGGCCGTCGAGCAGGTCGGCCGGAACCGGCTCGTGCGCCGGTAGTTTGCTGTGCCGCGCCACGTGCGAGATGGCACGGAATTGCGCGATCCGCGCAACGAAGGTCTTGAGGGAGCTGTCGGCGCGGTACTCGGGCAGAGCGCGCCAGATCGCAAACAACACGTCCTGCACGAGCTCGCGGGCCAGCTCGCGATCATTTTCGTAACTTGCGCAGATGCGGCCGATCATGGCCTCGTGATCGCTTACCAGCCGTTCGAACTCGCTGCGGTGACTCATTGCTGGAATAGTCCCCGCCGCGGGGAATTCCTTGCAAGGGGTCCGCCCGGGAGTGGGTCTACTCGCGCATCCCGGTGCCGCGGTTCATGAAGAACAGAGCCACGCCGAACAACACCGCCGCCGAGAGGATCATGATCGCGAACGCCGCGTACACGTTGACGTCGCTCGTACCGAGGAAGCCGTAGCGGAACGCATTCACCATGTGCAGGATCGGGTTGGCGTACGACACGTGCCGCGCCCATTCCGGCAGCAGCGAGATCGAGTAGAACACGCCGCCGAAATACGTCAGCGGCGTCAGCACGAAAGTCGGAATCCAGTTCACCTGGTCGAAGTTCTTCGCGAATTGCGCGTTGATGAAACCGCACAGCGAGAACACGGTCGACGTGAGGATGATCGCCGCGAAGATGACGAAAGCGTGGTACACGGGCAGCCGGGTGAAGATCAGCGAGACGATGGTCACCACCGCACCCACGAAGATGCCGCGCACCAGTCCGCCGCCGACGTATCCCGCGACGATGACCCAGTTGGGCAGCGGCGCGACCAGCAGTTCCTCGACGTGCTTGCCGAACTTCGCGCCGAAGAACGACGACACCACGTTGCCGTAGGAATTGGTGATGACGGCCATCATGATGAGGCCGGGCGCGATGTACTGCATGTACGGCACGCCGTCCATGAGTCCGACGCGCTGGCCGATCAAACTACCGAAGATCACGAAGTACAGCGCCGACGTGACTGCCGACGGGAAGATGGTCTGCGCCCAGATGCGGATGATGCGACCGTACTCGCGGATGATGATGGTCTTGAACCCGATCCAGCGCGCGTGGCCCAGTGCCTTCGGCGAATCGGGGGCCGGCACGGCATCGCCGGCGTCGGTGCTCATGGGCGCACCCCGGCGCCATGTTTGTTCTCGCCCTTTTCCACGGGTCGCTCGACCAGCTTCATGAACAGCTCCTCGAGCCGGTTCACCTTGTTACGCATCGACAGCACACCGATGCCCAGGTCCGACAGCTTGGCGAACACCTCGTTGAGGCTCTGCTCCTTCGACACTTCAACCTCGAGCGTGTGCTCATCGACGAGCTCGAACTGGTAGCCCGGCACCTGCGGCACCGTGGTGGGCGCCTCGCGTAGATTCAGCACGAAGGTCTGCGCTTGCAGTGTGCGCAGCAGGCTCGACATCCGGTCGCGTTCCGCGATCAAACCACGGTTGATGATGGCGATGTTGCGGCACAGCGTTTCCGCCTCTTCGAGATAGTGGGTGGTCAGGATGATCGTCGTGCCGCGCGCGTTGATCCCCTTGAGGAACTCCCACATCGAGCGACGGATCTCGATGTCGACGCCCGCGGTGGGCTCATCGAGGATCAGCAGGCGCGGCTCGTGCACCAGCGCGCGCGCGATCATGAGCCGGCGTTTCATGCCGCCCGAGAGTCCGCGCGAAATCTTGTTGCGCTTGTCGTCGAGCTGCAGCAGCGAGAGATATTTGTCGGCGCGCTCGCGCGCTAGCGCGCGGTCGATGCCGTAGAAGCCCGCCTGGTTCACCAGGATGGTCTCCGGCGTCTCGAACTGATTGAAGTTGATTTCCTGCGGCACGATGCCGATGCAGGCCTTAGCCGCCTCGAGCTCGCGATCGAGATCATGGTCGAACACGCTCACCGTGCCCGCGCTCTTGGTCACGAGGGAAGTCAGGATGCCGATGAGCGTGGTTTTGCCCGCGCCGTTCGGCCCTAACAAAGCGAAGAAGTCGCCCCGCTCGACGTCGAGATCGACGCCCTTCAGGGCCTCGACACCGTTCTTGTAGGTCTTCGTCAGCCCACGAATCGACAATGCGTACATGTTGCCGGCGAGCTTGAGGCTTCCCGCGCGGAAATCAATCTTTCCTAGGAGAGAGAGCCCGGTCGGGGACTGCGCTTACTTCGGCACGGCCTCGTCGAGAACCGCACGGAACGCGCCGTCGAAGAAGGGCGCCGCCGGATTGTCCTTGCAGCGTTCGACGGAGTCGCGCAGCGCCTTCGCAGAGGCTTTCCATACCTTGGCGTCGACGTACTCGCCGGCCTCGGTGCGCAACGCGGTGTACATCGAGACGGCGATGCGCGGCATGAATTCAGTGGCGGCCGCGTCATCCGCCTCTTCGCGCAGCAGCTCCCACTCCCACACGAAATCGGCGCAACGCATCTTTCGGATACGCGCCTTTTCCTTGTCGGTGAGTTGCGGATCGGGCTTGGCCGCCACAGCCTTGGGCGCGGCACCGGTGGACGGGCGCAGCTCCACCTTCATCTCCACGCTCGCCTCGATGGGACGGCCGGATGCGTCGATGGCCGGGCGGAAGCGCGTGCTCTGGAGCACCTTGACGAGCTGCGGCTCGAAGCCCGACTCGGTGGTGTTCGCGGTGATCTGGATGTCGCTCGCGCGACCCTCGGCGTCGACGCGCACAGTCGCGACGACGAAGCCGGTGAGCTTGCGCGCGCCGACATTTACCTTGGCCGTGCTTGCGGCGGCAATAACCTGGGGATCGGCGGGGCCGGTCTGCGCGAATACCGCCGCAGGAATGAGGGTGAGGGCGAAAAGCGCTGCGCGCGCGGTCAAGATCATTGTCTGGCTGGCTCCGTCAATGCTGAGCGGCCACCAACCCGACGCGACGCCGGTATCCGCCCGAGGGCGGATGCCGGCGACCGCCGAAGCTTGTTAGAAGCCGCGCGTGGAACGCAACGCTCGTTGCGCGTCCACGAATCCGAATCCCGTATCCAAATCGAACCCGTTCGCATTATCGACAGGTTGAGGTCCGATGTCGCCCCCGAAATTTCTCAGTTTCATCTCGTCGGCCGTGAGACGCAGCGCACGGAAAACGAGGTCGGGAGCGAGAATTTTCGGCCCGTTGAAACGTTTTCGGGCAGCGATGTCGCGTGCGCGCTGATCGAGCATGAGCGCCGCCACCGCCGCCACGTGCGGCGCCGAGGCAGACGTCCCAAAGAAATTTGGAAAGCCGTCTGGTTCATTGGTTCCCGGGACTTCAAATCCCAGGTCGAAGAAGGCAAAAGTGGTGTTGCCGCCGTCCGGACCGGTAACGCCCGGCTTGGTACGTATTTCCGGTGCGCGCAGCCGCTGGCCGTTTGCCCCAAACAGGATCGGTACGCCGCCCGCCGACGAGAACGAGTTGAGGCAGGCCGGGATGCACTGCGGACGCAGCGGACTGCCCCACTCCTCCGTCTGATACCAGGCCGACGCGCCCACGGCCTCGGCGCCCTTCGCGTTCGCGTGACCGTAGATCGTGCCGCTCGCCGTGTCGTACTCGTTCGGCGTGAAGACGCCTTCGCCGAATTCGAACCACACGTACTTGAGGAAGTTAGGCGCCGGTCCCTCGAAGATCTCGACGCCGATCTGCACCTGGATGTCTTCGTCGGTCAGGTTGATGATCTCGGGGAATTCGACCGCGTCGCCGCCGATGTTTACGTCCCAGCCCGGAAATTGACAGATGACCGGCACATCCGGCGGCAGGAATATGCACGGGATGATGAGGTCGCCGTTCTGGTCGTAGAAGTAGACGTCGAGGTCGCTGGCCGCGCCACGCTTCCCATTCGCCGAGAGAAACGGCTGGTCCCACTGGAAGACCAGCAGCGTGTCGTTTTGCGCTCCGACCGTGACGGACTGCAACCCGTCGAGGCCAGCGCCCGGGGAAAAGTCGTGCAGCGGGCCCGAAAGGCCGAGCGCACCCGAGCGGCGAAATCGCGACTCGTACGAGTGACGCGCGTCGTTGCCGGCGGAGGAGAAGTACGCGACACCCGCCTTGTACACATCGTCCACCGCCTGCGCGATGATGCCGTCCTCGAACATCGGCTCGGCGAAATAGATGATGTCGTCGACGATCACCTTCGAGCCCGCCGCCGCCAGCGCGCGAATGCCCGCGGCGAAATCCTCCTGACTCTCGAACGCGGTGTAGAACGCCTGAGGCGAACCCGGCGCGACGTCGTGGATGAGCTGCATCATCGCGCGCCCCTCGTCCGAACAGTCGTCGGTCGGCGCATCTGCGAGATCCTTGATCACGAGCACGTCGCGCGGCAGATCGTTGCTCGCGATGTCCTGCGCCGCGCGGGTGAACGGCGCGCCTTCCTCGAACGCCCCCGGCGCGCAATCGTAGCTGTCCGACAGCACGCCGACGCGTATGCCCTTGCCGTTGACACCGCTTTCGTTGCGCGCGCGATCGGCGCGCAACGAGCGATCACCTTGCGACTGCACACTTCCCGCACGCGTCATGGCAAGCGTGGGCCGCACGAATTTGAGCCCCGGCGTCTTTGCCATGTCCGCGAGCGCGCCAATGGGCGCGCGGCCGGTCACGGCCGTGGCATGCAGCTTCGCGTCCTGCAGTCCCTTCGCAACGAGCTGCGTGCGCAATGCGGCGAGGTCATCGCCGTAAGCGCTGATGGACACGTAGCCATTGCTCGCGCGCAGCCCCGGCATCTTGCGCGTGGCGATGGGCGAAACGGCCGCCGCCGAGCGGTTCTGCGAGACCGTTTGCTGTTCCAGCGCCATGAGTTTCGAACCAAGTCGCGCCCCGTCACCGCTCTTGACGGCCGCCCTGGCATCGAGCAACTCCTGGCGCGTGGCCCCGATGGCACCGAGTGAAATTGACAACGCGGCCACTGCCAGCGCTGCGATGGCTGACTTTCTGCTGGTCATGCATGTTCCCCGAGTTATGTGGACCGCAGGCTCCGCCCGCGGCATTCGAGTGCGACCCGCGTTACGGTCCTCATGATCGTGCGCGGGTTTTCACGGAGAATGCGCCCCGAGTGTTTCGGCCGCAAGGCGCTGAACGCCACCGAGAAGCAGCTCGTGCAGGCGTTTGTCAGCTCCTGCCGACGCGGCCTCGAGCAGCTCGCGCCAGATCGCGAGTTGCCCCGACCATCGTGGCTTGAGGCTGTCGCCGCCGCGTTCCGCCACCGCTTCGAGCCCCGCCAGCGAGCAAGCGGCCAGCGATTCGATGGCGTGGATGGACGAGCCGAAGACCAGGCAGGCCGCACGCGGCCGGCTGCGCGCCAGATGCCAGCCATATAGAAGCATGCGGCGCGCAATCGAGCGCCCCGCCGCAAGCTCGAAAAACGCGGGTTCCGCACGCTGGGCGGAATCGTGCACCGCGAGCGCGCGCAGCTCGAGCCAACGCGGTGCATGAACGATGCCCACGTCGAACAAGCTGAACGGCGCCGCGGCGAGCCGCCGCACCGCCTGCGCCGACAGCGTTGCCCAGGAGTCGCGCATGGCGCCGAGCAACGGCGGGAACGCGACGCCCGCGCGCTCGCCCTCGTACTGGCTGGCGCGAGTAGCTAGCAAACCCAGGCATTCGGCATTGAGCTCCGCCAGCGGGGCTGGATCTACGCCCTGCGACGGCAGCCAGTGGCGCACGTCGTCGCGTGCCCGCGGTGTTTCGCTGATTTTCATGTCATTCCTCCCTGTTCGCGCCGGATATCTTGCTCTTGCCCCCCTTGAAAGTCTGTTCCAAATTTGGGAAATTTTTCCCAAATTACGGATATTCTAAAAACCCATGGAAAACAGGGAAAACATGCGTATCTCCGACGACCGATACAGCCGCGACCGGCTGAGACTCGACCTGGCTCTGCGTTTCATCCATCACGAGGCGCGCACGCACACCATTCGTGCATGGACCGGCCTGACCGACGACCGCATCCGCAAGCTCTACCGCACCTATCTCCACGAGGCGGACGGCTCGGGCGTCGCGCGGCATCGCGGCAAGTCTCCGGGCCAGGCGGCGTTCTTCACGCGCTCGCAACGCATGCGGCGCGAGGCCGCCGTGTTCGCCAGTGTCAGCAGCCTGTTCGGCCTCATCACGCGCGACACCATCACCGTGGAGCGCGCCGCGCAGCCCGGCCCCACGGTGGCGCGCGGCGCGTTGCTCTGCGAGGCGTTTGAGGCCTATCGCGCACTGGTCGGCGAGCCGCAGATCTCCTTCGAGCACGCGGTCTATCTGCTCGGGGCGCTGCACTCGGGCGAGGAGTTGCGCGTCGCGCATTGCCGCGACTGTACCGGCGTGCTGGTCACGGACCGTCTCGCGCTGCGCACTCCGGTGTGCGGCGAGTGTGCGGCGAGCAATCCGTACGGCGAGGCGTGGGCGAAAGCCGCGCTCGCGAAGAAGCCGGGCGCGGGGTCGCGCGGGGGCGCGCCGCTGCGCGACTAGTCCGCGGCGATGGGGCCGGCGGGGATGGCGCGGGTACGGTAGATTGTGGCCCGTGAGCTTCCGTCCCACGTTCTTTGCCGGCCCATTCCTCGATCGGCGCGCCGAGCTGCGCGAAGACCCGGCGTGGCTCGACGCGGCGCGCACCGATACCAGCACGCGTTACCTGCTGGCCGCGGGCCCGCGGCAACTCGTGACCACTCGCGAGCGCGAGATCGCCTTCCTGCGCAATGGCGATGCGCTGGTGTCCTCGGAAATGCCCTCGTTCACCTTGTTAGGCTGGTTCCGCGGCGAGCGCACGGTGCTCGTGGAGTTCGGTGCGGACGCGCTGCCGGCTGCGGACCTCCCCCTGCCCGATGCGACCGAGCTGCAGGAGTTGCGCCCGCTCGCACCCATGCTGCCCGCGGATTCCGCCTCGCTGCTCGCGTACGCCCGCGCGCTGGTGTTCTGGCGCGCGCGGCATCGCTTCTGCGGCGTGTGCGGCGCGCGCAACCAGGCGACGCGCGCCGGCCACGTCATGCGTTGCAGCCGCACGGACTGCGCCACCGAAACGTTTCCGCGCCTCGATCCGGCCATCATCGTGCTCGTCACCGACGCCGGCGGCGAGCGCGTCTTGTTAGGACGCCAGGCATCGTGGCCGGCGGGCCGCTACTCGACCATCGCCGGTTTCGTCGAACCGGGTGAAAGCCTCGAGGACGCGGTTGTGCGCGAGGTCGAGGAGGAGACCGGCGTGCACGTCGGCGACGTGCGCTACGAGGCCTCACAACCCTGGCCCTTCCCGTCCTCGCTCATGCTGGGGTTCCGCGCCGTGGCGCACAGCCACGAGATCACGCTGCGCGACGGCGAGCTCGAAGACGCGCGCTGGTTCACGCGCGCCGACATCGCCGCCGGTCACCCGGCGCTGCCGCCCGCGGGCGCGATCTCGACACGGCTCATCGATGGCTGGTTCAACTTCTCGCCGGCCGGCTCGCCGGACGCCCCACCCGAGCCCGCCGTGTGAACGATTCGCGATGTGTTTGTTAGTCCTGGCGTGGCGGATGCATGCCCGCCACCGCCTGATCGTCGCCGCCAACCGCGACGAATACCACGCGCGGGCCGCCGCGCCGCTCGCGCCCTGGCCTGAAGCCTCCGAAGTGTTCGGCGGCCGCGACTTGCAGGCGGGTGGCGCATGGTTTGCAGCGGATACGCGCGGGCGCGTGGGCATCGTCACGAATTTCCGGGAATTCGGCCGTCGACGCCGCAGCGCGCCTTCGCGCGGCGGGCTCATCCCGGCCTTCCTCGCCGGCGACGCCACGCCCGCGCAGTACCTGCACTGCATCGAGACCGACGCGCCCGGCTACGCCGGTTTCAACCTGCTGCTGTCCGACGACGACACGCTTTGGTACGCGTCGAACCGCGCCGACCGCTTCGCGCGGTCCCTGTCGCCCGGCGTCTACGGACTGTCCAACGAGTTCCTCGACACGCCCTGGCCGAAGCTCGTGCGCGTGCGGGCTCGCTTCGAGGCGCTGCTCCGATCCGCCGATGCCGAGCGGCCGGATCTGCTGTCCGCAGCACTGTTCGAGATGCTGTCCGACCGTGCCACCGTCCCGCCGCAGGGCCTGCCACCCAGCGATCTCGATCCCGAGTGGGCCCGCAAGCTGTCGGCGCCGTTCGTGCTCGACGCGGAATACGGCACGCGTTGCTCGACCATACTCACCATCGGCGTGGACGGCGCGCTGGCAATGGCCGAGCGGCGCTTCGATGCCGCCGGCAACTCGACCGGACAAACTGAACACGTCCTGAACGCCGACGAACGACATTGACCGCCGTCGCGTCTCGGCGCGGAACCCGCGCGTGCGGCCAAGACTCTCATTAGAATCTTGAGTCTTTCCCCGCCCCCAAGCGGTGTCATGCCGATTTTGCCGCCGACAGCCCCGCGCCTCGTCCTCCTGCTCGCGTTCGGCCTGCTCCAGCTCCCGATGCCGGCATCGGCCGATGTCATCGTGGAAGTGCGCGGCATCGAAGAGCCGATGCTGAACAACGTGCTCGCCTATCTATCGTTCGAGCGCTACAAGAAATCCGACAAACTGACGCTCGAGTTCGTCGAGCGCCTGCAGGAGCGTTGCGAACGCGAGGTGCGTGCCGCCATGCGGCCCTTCGGCTTCTACGAGCCCATGGTGACCTCGCACGTGCTACCGGAAGGCAGCGGCAGCAATCAGAACTATCACGTCACCATCAACATCACGCGCGGCAAGGCCGTGGTCGTCGACCAGGTCGACGTGAAGGTCACGGGGTCCGGGGCCAACGACGCCGTCTTTGCGAAGATCACCGACCACCTGCCGATCAAGAGTGCCGACCGCCTCAGCCACCCGGCGTACGACAAGCTCAAGGGCGATCTGCTGCGCGCGGCGGCGACATACGGCTACCTCGACGCGCGCATGGTCCGCAACGAGATGCGCGTCGATCCGCAGAACTACACGGCGAACATCGCCATCGAGTTCGAAACCGGCGCGCGCTACTTCTTCGGCGCCACTACATTCATGCAGGACGCCATCGACGAGCCGCTGGCGCGCCGTTTCCTGCGCTACAAGGAGAGCGATCCGTTCAACGCCGGCGAGTTGCTGCGCACGCAGTTCGCGCTCGACGACAGCCAGTATTTCTCCACCGTGGACGTGCTGCCCGAGGAACGCGATCGCGAGACGCACATCGTGCCGATCAGCATCACGGCCGACCCGAACCGCCGCAATCGCTATCAATTCGGCGTCGGATACGGCACGGACACCGAAGTGCGCGGCACGGCCTCGTGGGAAGACCGGCGCGTGAACCGGCGCGGGCATCGCTTTCGCACCGAAATCAAAGCTGCGGCGCTCGAGCAAGCGCTCGATTCGCGCTACATCATTCCGATCGGCGATCCCGCGGTCGAGCGCTTCACGCTGCAGCTCACGGGCAAACACGAGCGGCTGGCCGACGTCGACGACCGCTCGCTGAACTTCACGCCTGGCTACACGCACCTGCGCCGCTTCAAGGATCTGTTCGGCGGCTCGTGGCTGGGCCGGCAATGGTGGGAGCGCGTGACGTACGTCGAGCTGCTGCACGCCGAATCGGAGCTCATCGCCTCCGGCCGCAACAATACGCAGACGCTGCTCATTCCGGGCATGAGCTTCTCGCTGGTGCCGGAGAAGTATCTCGGCGAGGCGCTGTTCTCACGCGCGCTCTTTTTCGAGGTGCGCGGTTCGAACAACGCGCTGGGTTCCGACTCGGACTTCCTGCAAATACGCGTGCAGGCCGAGCGCGTGTTCGACTTCAGCAACCCGAAGTGGCACGTGCTGTTGCGCGGCGATCTCGGCGCAACGGCGCTGTCCAAGACCAGCGCGCTGGCGCCGTCGCAGCGTTTTTTCGCGGGCGGCGACCGCAGCGTGCGCGGATTCGGCGTGAACGACCTGTCGCCCATCGAGCAGGTGTTCAACACCGGCGGTGAGCCGGAGTTCGAGAAGGTCGGCGGCAAGCATCTGTTCACGGCGTCGGCGGAGCTCATCCGCGATCTCGACTGGCCGAAGAATTTCTCGCTGGCGCTGTTCACCGACGCGGGCAATGCATTCGATGCCTTCGGCGATCCGCTGATGTACTCCGTGGGCATCGGCGTGCGCTTCCGGCTGCCGGTGGTCTCGGTGGGCATCGATGTCGCGCAGGCGCTCACGACACCGCTCGGAAGCACGGATCGTCCGGGGCCGCGGCTGCACCTCAATTTTTCGCCGAAGTTGTGATGAAGCGCCGGCTCAAGATCGTCGCACTGATCCTCGGATCGCTGATCGTCCTCCTGCTCTCGTTCCTCGCGTGGGTGATCTACACCGAATCGGGGCTGCGCTTCGCGGTCGCGCGCCTGCCAGAGCGCTTGGGCAAGGCGGTGCTGCACATCGAGGGCGTTAAAGGAACCATAGCGGGCGGCTTCAGCGCGACCCGCGTCGACATCGACAGCGAGCGCTCGCACGTCCGCGTCGAGAACGGCGCGGCCAGCGTCAATGTCTGGCCGCTGCTCGTCGGCCGCATCGCGGTGCGCGACGCGCGCGCGGACATCGTGTTCATCGAAGTAAAACGCCGCACCAGGCCGCCGCCGCAAACACCGCCCAGATTCCTGCCGCGGCTGCTGAGCGTCAGCGCGCGGCGCGCATTTGCGCAGCGGCTGGTCGTCATCGCGCCGAGTGGCAAACGTACGGAGTTCAACGACGTCAGCGGCGCCGGCATCGTCGGCAACAAATCCATCCGTATTTTCGAGGCCAATCTCGTGTACGGCGTGCTCGCCGCGCGCGCCCTCGGCGAGCTGCGCGCCGCGGATCCGATGTTGCTGTCGGGCGAGGCGACCACGCGCATGCTCATCGAGGGGCAGCCGGAGTGGCGCGCCGACGCCACCTTCGACGGCGACCTCGTCAAACTACCGCTGACGGGCACCCTGCAGGAGCCGTTTCGCGCCGACCTGCGCGGCGAGCTGCTGGATCTCTCCAGCGCGTTCCATTGGACCGGCGTCGCCGACGTGCACAACTTCGACCTGCGCGCGTTCGGCGCGGGCGGCGCGCTCGGCATCATCTCCGGCCGGCTCGACGTGGGCGGCGAGATGAACGCGTTTCATGCGCGCGGCCCGCTCTCGGTGCCGGGTCTCGGTGCCGGGCCGTTCGACACCGTGTTCGAGGGCTACTACGCCAACCGTGTCGTCAATGCCACGCGCTACGAGATCACGCACCGCGCCACCGGCGGTCACATCACGGGCGAAGGCACGATCGAGACGGCCCAGAACGGCCCCAAATTACTGCTGCACGGCGATTGGAACGATCTGCGCTGGCCGCTGGCACAGGCGTTCACGGCGCAGACTCCGCAGGTCTTCGCGAGCCCGGCGGGCCAGTATCGGCTCGAGGGTTTGTGGCCGTACGCGCTGACGGCGAGCGGCGACCTGAACGTGCCGCGGATCGACCCGATGACGGTCGCGCTGAACGGCGCGCTCCACAAAGATCACCTCGCCATCGACCAGATGGTGGTCGGAGCCTTCGGCGGATCCGCGCGGCTTGCGGGCGAGGCGCGCTGGACGCCGGAGGAAAGCTGGGCCCTGAAGGGCGCCGTGCGCGGCTTCAACCCCGCGACGCTGCGGCCCGGCTTCGTCGGCGCGCTCGATTTCGATCTCGACGCCAGCGGCAAACCATTCGGCTCGGATGGCGACCTCGATGTCGCATTCGGCCGCATCGGCGGCAAATTGCGCGGCAGCGTGGCATCGGGCGGAGGCCGCGTTCGCAAGCACGGCGAAGAATGGTCCTTCGACACCTTGCGCTTCCGCGCCGGCACGCTGGCCGTCGCCGTCGATGGCGAGCTCGGCGGCACGCGCCCGCTCAACCTCGACTTCAGCGTCGACGCCGACAACCTCGGGCTGCTTCTCGACGGCGCCCGCGGCGAGCTGCATGCGCGCGGGCGCATCGGCGGCACCGCCGCTGCGCCGGTAGTCAGGCTGACGGCCCAGGGCTCGGGTCTCGAGCGCGAGAAACTCAAGATCGACAAGCTCGGCGCGAACGTCGACGTCGACTGGCGCGGTCAACGCACCTCGCACGCCGACATCGCGCTGTCGCGAGTGAGCTTCGGCGAGCGCGGCATCACCCAGTTCAATCTGGTGCTCGATGGCACCACCGCCAGCCACGCGCTCAAGGTCGATGCGCTCGCCGGCAAGACCAGTTTGCATCTGAACGGCGCGGGCGGGTTCGCCGACGGCACGTGGAATGGAAAGGTCACCAATCTCATCGTCGACGACACTTCGAACATCAACCTGCGCCTCGACGCGCCGGCCGCCGTGATGGCGAGCGCCGGATCGTTCAAACTCGAGGCGCTCTGTCTGCTGGGCAAGATCGCGAAGCTGTGCGCGGAAGGCAGCTGGAGCCCGGGCGGCTGGACCGCGAAAGCCGATGCGCACAACCTGCCCATCAGCACGCTCACCGCGGGGCTCACGCCGCGCGTCGAGTACCAGGGCACGTTGAACGCCACGGCCAGCGTGGGCGCCACCAGCGGCGCGCCCTTCACGGGCGAGGCCCGCCTCGACTTGGTGGACGCGGCGATCCGGCACAAGCTCGCGAGCGGGCGCACCGACGTCATCACGTTCGGCTCGGGATTCGTCACCGCGCGCGTGGAGCCCGAGCACGTGCTCGCGGAGCTGCGGCTCGACGCGGCGGCGCGCGGCCTCATCGCGGGCCGCATGCGTGCCGACCGCACATCGGGCGATCTGACCGCCTGGCCGTTGCGCGGCCAGCTGCAGATGGCAACGGGCGAGCTGGGTTTCATCACGCTCTATCTACCCGCAGTCGACCGTGCGAGCGGCCACTTCGACGCGGATCTCAGCTTCGCCGGCACCGTCGGGCGGCCAAACGCCAGCGGCCTCATCCGGCTGTCTGGCGCGGAGCTGGACCTGTACCAGCTCAATCTCGCGCTGCGCGGGCTGGAGGCGCAGGCGCGCATCGTCTCCAACAACCTCGAGTTCAGCTCTTCGGCGCAGGCCGGCGCTGGCTCGCTGTCGAGTTCCGGCAAGATCGAATGGCGCGACAACCTGCCCTACGGCGACATCCGCTTGAAAGGCGAAAACCTGAAAATGGTAGACGTGCCCGAGGCGCGCATAGACGCGTCGCCCGACCTCGACTTCCACATCGCGGGTCGCGCGATGAACATCAAGGGCGAGGTCAGACTACCGCTGGCGCACATCACCCCCGCCGAGCTCACGAACGCCGTGCTGCCGTCCGCGGACGAACGGCTCGTGGGCCCCACCGAGCGAGTAGAGAACGACCCGTTCCTGATCACGAGCGAGATCACGATGACGCTGGGCGACGACGTCCACATCGCGACCTACGGACTCTCGGGCTATCTCACGGGTGGCATCACCGTGCACACGCAGCCGGACCAGCCCAGCCGCGCTTCGGGCGAGCTGCAGGTTCGCGAAGGCCAGTATGTGGCGCTGGCGCGCCAGCTGAATATCGAGCGCGGTCGCCTCATCTACAACGACCGCCTGCTCGCGGACCCGGCCATCGACATCCGGGCGGTCAAGATTTTCCCCGACGTGAAGGCCGGCGTGAACGTGCGCGGTAGTTTGCGCGAGCCGCGGTTGTCGTTCTTCTCGGAGCCGTCGATCCCGCAGTCGCAGATCGTGGGCATCCTGCTCGCGGGCTCGTCGCTCGACTCCGTGCAGCGCGGCGACCGCACGGGCACGGGTCGGCAGGAGGCGGTGGGCCAGGCGGCCGCGTGGGTTGTATCGGAGCTGGGCAATCGCATCGGAGTGCCCGGCATCAGCGTCGAGTCGGATTTGTCGAACGAGACATCGCTGGTGCTCGGGCGATATCTGTCGCCGCGGCTGTACATGAGCTACGGCCTGTCGTTAGCGGAGACCATCAGCACGATCAAGCTGCAATACACGCTCGACGAGCACTGGACCATCAGGACCGAGGCCGCCGGCAAAGATCGCGGTGCCGACCTCTTGTTCACCATCGAAAAATGAGCACGCTCGAGTTGCCGTTTGCAAACTCCGGCGCGCCCGACGCGGTGCCGCTTGGCGACGGCATCACGCTGTTGCGTGGTTTCGCAAGCGGCGCGCAGTTGTTTCCGCTCATCGAAGCGGTGGCCGCGCGCGCGCCGTTCCGTCATCTCGTGACGCCCGGCGGGCAGACCATGTCCGTCGCGATGACCAACTGCGGCCCGCTGGGATGGACCAGCGATCGCAGCGGATACCGCTACAGCGCGCGCGATCCGCTCACGGATCGCGATTGGCCGGCGATGCCAACCGGGTTCATGACCGTGGCGCGCGAAGCGGCGACGTTGGGAGGATTTCCGGAATTCATGCCCGACGCCTGCCTGGTCAATCGCTATTCGCCAGGCGCGCGACTCACCGCGCATCGCGACGCCGATGAGCAGAATTTCACGCAGCCCATCGTGTCGGTGTCGCTGGGGCTGCCTGCGAGCTTCGCGTTCTACGGACTCACGCGCGGCGGCAAAGGTCGCGGCGTCACGCTGACCGATGGCGACGTGCTCGTATGGGGCGGCCCGTCGCGGCTGGTCTATCACGCGGTGCGGCCGGTGAAGCCCGGCATTCATCCCATCACTGGCGGGTTCCGCTACAACCTCACGTTCCGCCACGCGCGTTAGGTAATGACGGGGTGGATTTCGCCACGCCCGGTCTTTACTCTGCGCTGCTTCCGCTGGTCGCCCTGCAAGTGGATCAAATTGCTTAGTAGTCGAGCGCCGTCAGCAGTGCTACGAGACAGGGGCCATCTGTGTTTTCCGCCCTGGGCGGTGTGCGTGGCGACCTTGTTGCTGGGCAGCGGTTGCGGCACCCAGGCCAACGAATCGGAGCACGGGATGTTTTCCCTCTTCAAGAAGAAGAAAGCGAATGAAGCGGTGAGCACTGTGCACGCCGAGGTGGGCGCGCCTTTGGTACGCGAAGCCACGTTCTCGGCCGCGCCCGGAATTCCGATCGAGCCGGTCGCCGGCAGTGTCTCCACGTATTCCGTCGACGGCGTTCCACCGAACGCAAAGCTGGGCCCGAAATCGAGCGAGGCCGGCGCGAGCTCGGCATTCGTCGCCGCTGCGAGTGGCTCGCGCCCGGCGCTGGCGATCGTCAATGTTGCCTCCGACGGGCGCACCGAGCTCTGGGAGCTCTCGCCGCAGAACGCCTTCGCGCGCCAGCGCGCCGCGCAGTTCGACCCTGCGCAGGCGTCGTGGACTAACTACTTTGCCCACGACGTGGCCGTGCTGCCGGGCGATCTGCTGCTGGTCGGCCTGCGTTACCGCGAGCCACGCGTGAAGGAAGCGCTGTTCCTGTACGATGCCGCCGCCGGCACATTCCAGAACCTCGCCCCGTTCGCGACCAGTGGCCGGTTCTTCTCGGTCGCGCGGCCGAGTGCCGCTACCGCGTTGGTCCTCTACGCCACGAACAACACCCGCATCGCACCGGAGCGCTACTACCCCGCTCCCACGCGCGTGCTGCTCTTTTCGCCGCGCCATGCGCGCGGCATCACCGTGCTCGAACTCGCGCCGCAGGACGGCAGTGTCGATCGATGGACGGTGACCGGCAGGAAGCTGTGGATCGAGTCCACCGACAACCGCGATCTGACCGCACCGCGCAAATTGGTCTGGTCGCTCGATCTGGCCAAACTACTGCCCTGAACCGCATTCGCCCCCAAATATCGAGCAACCTCCCGTGGCAAACCCAGAAGACACCCTGAGTCCGCAGATAGCGAGTTACATCGCGACCAACGCGTACTTCACGCTGGGCAACTGGTGCGACTACTCCCCGGATGCGCAGGACCTCAAGCCGCTCGGCGGCGTCGAGAACGGCTCCAGTATCCACAATCGCGTGCTCGGTCCGGGCGACGCCGGCAGAAACCAGCCCAAAACCGGCGACGCGAATCCGACCCTGGCATCGACGAGCCTCGCGAGCGCGAAACTCGGCGGCGTCCACACCGCGAAGACCGGCTTCAACGTGAACTCTGGTTTCGGCTACACACTCACCTATCGCGCGAACCGTCGCACGCACGTCGTCATCGCGATGCGCGGCACGCGGCCCGAGATGGCCGGCAAACCCGACCTGCTCACCGACGCGCGCGGCGCGCTTACGATGTGCGGCGGCCTCGGCCTGGTGCACAAGGGATTCAAGGCGACCTTTGACAGCGTCCTGCCCAGCCTCGAGCGCGATAACAAGCTCGTGTTGAGCGCCGACGTCGTGCACGTCGTCGGGCACAGCCTCGGTGGCGCCATCGCGACGCTCATCGCCGGGCACTATGCGGGACGCGGCAAGGCAGTTCGCCTGTACACGTTCGGCAGCCCGCGTGTCGGCGGCATGGGCTGCCACGTGCTCATCGAAAACCGCATCCGCAAGGAAAACATCTTCCGCGTCGCGCACGATCTCGATCCGATCTCGCTGATCGCTCCGTTTCCTTACATTCACGTGAATGGCCGCCGCAGGGACGAAAACAACATGACGCTGGCTTCGCCGACGTCGAAGCTCATCAGCACCGCGAACCACGACATGGCCGAGTACATCAAATCCGTGGCCGATTTGGACTGGCAAGGTGTGCGCAAGTCGTCGGCGCGGGTCGACAAGGACAACAGCCTGCTCGTGACGTGGATGCTGAACAAAGGCGAGGACCACAGCTGGGTGAAGGTTGCCTCGGTGCAGACCCTGTCCGTCCTTCTCAAGATGTTCAACCACGTGCTCAAAGCACTGAGCACCGCCGCCATCATCGCGGTCACCGCCATCGACTTGCTGGCCGAGATTCTCTACACCGGCCTCTACAAGTCCGCGCAGCTCGGTGGGATCATCCTATCGCTGCTCGGCGACGCGGCCAGATGGGCTGGCGTGCAGATGGCGAAGGGAGCGCAGTTCACCGCGCAGATCATCGTCGCCATCCTTTCGAAGATGCTGGCGACGATGCGCGAAGTGGCCGCCCATGCGATGGCCAATCCGGCCCGTTTCATCGCGCCGATCCCGCTCGTGATGGCCTCGAGCTGGGCGCTTCAATCCGCCGGAGTGATTTGACGGGCGCGATGGATCGCAAGGCGTTCTATCACCTGTACGTCAATCTCAACTCGCTCGTCGAGCTGGGTCTACGGCGGCGCGCGGCGCAACTGCTCGCGTCGCTGCCAGACTCCCCTCCCCCGCCGCAGATGACGGAGGAAGAGGCGGAGGCGCAGATGATGAAGTCGTTCGAAAATCTGGACATGTCCGCGCTCGACCAGGTGTGGGAGAACCTCCGCCACACGCCGCTGGAGCTCGAGCAGATCGAAAAAGAAGCCACGGCGGGCCCACTGTCGCGCACGCACGAGCCGAGTGCCGACGCTGACGTTGACGTTGACGCCGAACCTGCGATCCCGAAGGGCGCCGACCTCGACGCGTACATGCAGCGCGCGTACACGTACGAGGCAGAGCTGCGCGAGCGCATCGACCGCCTGTTCGCCAAGGCCGACCTCGGCACGATGAGCCGGCAGCTCAGTGAGCTCGGCGGCCCGCAGTCCCCACTCACCGGGCAATTGACGGGGCCGCAGATGGCCGAATGGCTCGAGCGCGACGACGACCCAGTGCTGACGGATCTCGCCACCGGAATGCGCCGGCTGGATATGGAGGTCTAGTTAGACGCCCCTCACTTCGAGGCGTGGAGCATCATATAGAGAGAATCGTTCCGAAACCCGTGGTTGTGGCGGGCGTATGCGTACTCCCACAACAGCGGCGTGGAATACAACACCGTGCCGACCCCCGTGTCGAGATCGAGCGCGAGCACGATGCTGGCGGTGCAATCGGGGCCCAGATCGAGCCCGCGTGCCGGACACCAGCGCCAGACCTTGAACTTGCGGTCGGCCGCGGAGCCGCCGTCCACGCTGTCGCCCTCGAGCGTCTCGATGGACACCTGCCCGCGGCGGTAGTAGCCCGCCGGCCGGCCATATTTGAGGATGAGCTTGTCGAGCACGCGGTCATAGTTGGTGACGTAGTTGCGCGGCAGCCTTCCGAGCTGCTCCGTCGTCTCGCTATTGAACATGAGCTTCACGCCGCAGTACTTGTTGATGTCGCTGAAGTTCGGCGGCTCCTCTTGCTTGCGGCTCTTCCAGTTCGCGCAGAACTGATGGACGATCGGATAGAGCTCGAGTTCGTCTTCGGGCGCGTAGCGCAGACCCTGCGATTCGATCGAATACTCCGACAGCACGTAGAAGCCGCCGCCTTCGTACTTGGTCCAGAGAGTCATGAGCGCCGCGTCGCTGCAATCGGTGCCGCCGATGCAGCGGAATTCGGTGTCCCTGAGCACCGGCCTCATCCATGCGGCGGCGATGCCCAGCGGCTGTTCGGGTAGTTTGTCGAAGGTCGAGCGCAGCTCGCCCCACTTGTGGCCGAAGAGCCCCGTGGGCGGCACGTACTTCACCTGCTTGGGTTTGCCGACGACCTGCGTGGACGGGGCGAGCGCGAGCAGGGCCGCAGCGCACAGACCGGTGAGTAGCTTCCTGATCATGTCAGTCCTTCCTTGATACACAGGCGTTCACTGGCGGGCGTGCAGCATCCTGAAGAACCGGTCGCCCTTGAACCCATTGTTCTGGCGCGCGTACGCGTACTCCCACAGCAGCGGCGTGGAGTACAGCACCGTGCCGGCGCCGGTCGCGGGGTCGAGCGAGAGCGTCACGCTGGCCGGACAGTTGGTGTGAAAACCGCGATCGCCCGCCGGACACCAGCGCCAGATTCTGAAGCGGCGTTCACCGGCTTCGCTCGAATCGCCCTCGAGCGTTTCGATGACGACCTGCCCGCGCCGCATGAAACCCTCCGGCCGGCCGAATTTGCCGAGCAACTTCTCCAACACGCGGTCGTAGTTGGTCACGTAGTCGGCCGGGAGCTTCTTGAGCTCCTCGCGCGTTTCGCTCTGGAACATGAGCCGCATGCCGCAGAACTTGTTCATCTGGTCGAATTTCGGCGGCGGCTCGCGCTTGAGGGAGAACCAGTTCGCACAGAATTGATAGATGACCGGGTGCAGCACCACCGGCTCCGATTCGCCGAAGCGAAAGCCCTGCCCCTCGATCGAGTATTCAGACAAGACGTAGAAGCCGCCGGATTCGTATTCCCTGCGCAGCGTGTTCAAGGCCTGCTGGAAATCGCAGCCGGCGACCGCGCCGTTCATCGTGGGACCCAGGGCCACTGCCGGGTTGCACGTGAAACTCGTCTCCTTCACCGTCTTCCCCAACCAGGCCGCACCGACTCCCACGGGTGTCTCGGGCAACCGCTCGAAGCTCGTGCGCAGGTCGCCCCAGTGGTGGGCGCCGAAGCCCTCGGGCGGCACGTATTTGATTTTCTTGGGGTCGGCGGCCTGCGCGGTGAAGCAGAGCAGCGAACATGTGAGTAGTAAGGTGAGTCTCGGCATCGTTCAGTCCGTATGAATAGTTTGGAGCAGCTCGGAATCGAAAACGGCAACCGGAGAGATTACGGGTTCTTCCAAAGGAATCAATTTTCCGTAACGCTCGCGCAGCTTGGCCTGCACCAGCGGGTCTTCGAGATCGAAGTCGCGCAATCTCTGCTTCGCGCCCAGCTCGATGCCCAAAGCCTGGTGATACAGCTTCCAAACCAGTTCGGAGCAGTAAATGCGCTCATTCGACCACTCGAAGTACAGGTCGTAGGAAAGTCCCTCGAAGGCTTTCGCATCGGAGCGCAGCCTGGCCAGCTGGCCTTCACGGATGACGCGCCGCAGGCGCCGCACCACGTACTGGGCATTGGCGCCGCGCGCAATCCAACGGTCGAGCGGTGTGTACCGTACGGTTTCAACGGCTTCGAACACGTACGGCTTGCCGCCGTGGAACAGCACGATGCCGACGTGACTGTACGGTGAATGCGTGGCGCGCTGGATGGCCTCGCTCTGCCGCGATCGCGAAGTCTGAAAGACGAGGTCGCCGTCGCGCAGCGGTTCGCGCGCGATTGCCGCGCCGGCCAACAGCATCAGCGGCGCAGCGAGCGTCGTGAATCGCGCGAACATGGTTGCCATTTTTCTCCCGCTCACGATCGTCGGACCGCCGGCTCGTGAATCCGTTCGACTCATGTCGCCGCAGCCGGCGACTGCACCTATGATGCCGGGTCCGGTACCCGCGCGATTCCTGCCATGCACTTCCTGCTCTTCTATACCTATGTCCCCGACGTGCTCGAGCGCCGCCCGCAGTTTCGCGGCGCGCACCTGGCGCATGCCCGCGCGGCCCTCGCGCGCGGCGAGCTCAAGCTTGCGGGCGCGTTCGCCGGCCCGGTGGACGGTGCCGCGCTGTTCTTCGAGGCGGAATCGAAATCCGTGGTAGAGCGCTTCGCGGCCGCGGATCCCTATGTGAGCGGCGGCCTGGTCACGAAGTGGACGGTCCGGGAATGGACCACCGTCGTCGGCGAGTCCGCCGCGCATCCGCTGCCGCCCGGCCTGTAACGCGTCCGACATCCCGACAGAGTAACTAACCAGACCCGGTCCGCGGCGGGGCCACGCGGTCGTTGACCGTCTCTGCATTTTTATGCATTATTCGAAAACTTTATTCACGGATGGATTCATTTCCATGCTGACCGACCATCACCGCGAGGCGCGTCGCACCGCCATCGTCCGCCTGCTGCGCCATGCCCCGGTGCGCCGGCAGCTCGAGCTCGTGCGCCTGCTGAAGCGCGAGGGCCACGAGGTCACGCAGTCGTCCATCAGTCGCGACCTGCGCGAGCTCGGTGTGCTCAAGCATCACGACGGCTACGTGTTGCCCGAGAGCGCTGAAAACGCTTCTCGAACGCAGGAAAAGTTCTCGGCCGTCGCGCAATTCGTGCGCGAGGTACGCACCGCCGGACCGTCCATCACCGTCGTGAAGACCACCATCGGCTCGGCCGGCAGCGTCGCCGCCGCCATCGACAAGGCCGGTTGGAGCGAGGTTGCGGGCACGGTCTCCGGCGACGATACGATTTTCATCGCCACGGCCGACGCGCGCGTCCAGGCGCGGGTGCTCGAGCGATTGCGCGACGCTTTTGGAGTTTGAATAAAAATGCCGCTTGCTGATCAAAATATGGCGAACACCTCTCCTATCGTTCTGGCCTATTCCGGCGGTCTCGACACCTCCTTCCTGGTGCCGTGGCTCAAGGAAAATTACAGCCGCCCGATCATCACGGTCACCGTCGACACGGGCGGCATCGACGCCGCCGGCGCCGCGACGCTGCGCGAGCGCTCGCTCGCGCTGGGGGCCGTCCAGCATCACCAGATCGACGCGCGCGCCGACTACTTCGAGCAGGTGCTGCGCTTCCTGATCATGGGCAACGTGCGCCGCGGCCAGCTCTATCCACTGTGCGTGGGCGCCGAACGCGTCATGCAGGCGCAGACCATCGCGCTGATGGCGCGCAAGCTCGGCACGAACTCCATCGCGCATGGCTGCACGGCCGCGGGCAACGACCAGGTGCGCTTCGAAGTGGCGCTGCGTACGCTGGCGCCGGAGCTCGAGGTAATCGCGCCGGTGCGCGACAAGGCGTTCAAGCGCCAGGAAGAGCTCGACTATCTACAGAGCCGCAACCTTCCTGTGCCGCCGTTCGGCGCGGCGTATTCGATCAATCGCGGCCTCTGGGGCGTGACGATCGGCGGCATGGAGACCCTGACTTCCGAGGGCAGCATCCCGGACAGCGCCTGGGTGCTGTCGAAGGACGCATTCACAAACCCGCGCGCGCCCGAGAAGCACATCATCCACTTCGAGAAGGGCCGCCCGGTCGGGCTCGACGGCCAGACGCTGTCTGCGGTCGAGGTGGTCGAGAAGCTCGAAACCTTGGGCGCACCATTCGGCATCGGCCGCGGCATTCACCTGGGCGACACCATCATCGGCACGAAGGGTCGCGTCGCGTTCGAGGCGCCGGCGGCCGAAACGCTGCTGACCGCGCACCGCGAGCTCGAAAAGCTCGTGCTCACGCCGCGCCAGCAGCGCATCAAGGACTCGCTCGCGGGTCCGTACGGCGACTGGGTGCACGAGGGGCAGTTGCTGGATCCCGTGTGCCGCGACATCGAGGCGCTGTTGCTGTCGTCGCAGGCGCGCGTCACCGGCAAGGTCAACGTGCTGTTCCGCCCGGGTAGTTTGTTCGTCGAGGGCGTCGAGTCGGCGCATTCGCTGATGGCGGTTTCGCGTGGTGTATACGGCGAAGCAGCGGGCGAATGGACACCGCAGGATGCGCTGGGTTTCTCCAAGATCGTTTCGCTCACGGGCATGTTCCATGCGCGTGCGGGGAGCAAGTAAATGAGGACGGCCAAATGAGAACTGCCAAATGAGAACTGTAGTCGTCGACAAGATCGCGTCGGTCACCCAGGCCTGCGGCCTCGGCAACGAGGTGCGCGTCGCCACGGACAACATTCCTTCCGAGGAGGGCGTGGTCGTGGTCGTGGAGATCCTCACGAACAAGTCCACCTACAATACGCTCGAGCTCACGAGCGGCCGCATGGCGAAAGTCGTCAAGGGCGACATCGTCGCGGGCGCCCTCGGCCATCGCAAGGCGTTGTTCGGCTACTCGGGCCACGTGCCCGAGAGCGTGAAGCCCGGCGACATCGTGCAGATGCTCAACATCGGCGGCGTACTCGGCATGTGCGATTCGGTGAACCCCGACAAGGGCAAGCCGTTCGACTGCCGCGTCATCGGCGGCGTGCTCGATTTCCCCTACCTGGGTGAGCGCATCGGCGTGCCCGCGCGCGTCGGATATCGCAAGTTCGATCCGGACGCCGTGCTCAACGCCCAGGGCATACCGGTCGTGGCGCTCGCGGGCACGTGCATGGAGGCCGGCAAGACGGCCGCGGCCGCCGCCATCATCAGCCGCATGCGTCATCGCGGCCTGGTCGTGGACGCGTTCAAGGCCACCGGCGTATCCCTGCGCCGCGACATCATGGCGTTCGAGGACGCGGGCGCGCGCAACACGCTCATCTTCACCGATTTCGGCATCGTCTCGACCACGCGCAAGGTGGGCCCGGCGCTCACGCGCACCATGCTCACCGAGCTGTCGGACAAGAAGCCCGACGTCATCGTGTTCGAGCTCGGCGACGGGTTGTTAGGCACCTATGGCGTGGATGCCATCCTCGAGCAGGAGGACATCCGCAAGGCGATGACCGGAGTGGTGCTATCGGCCAACGACCCGGTGGCCGCGTACGGCGGCGTCGATATCCTGCGCAAGCGATATGGCATCGAGCCCGTCGCCGTCACGGGTCCGTCCACGGACAACGCAGTGGGCGTGGCGATCATCCGGGACCAGCTCAAGGTTCCCGCGTTCAATGCGTTGTCGGCCGGCGCTGCGCTCGGCGATTCCATCATCGAGTCGGTTGGGCTCACGCAGGCGCGCCCGGCCGACCGCACCTCGAATGACTGACATGCCTAACCAGATCCCCGCCATCGTGCTCGGCGGCACCGGCTACGTTTCGGGCGAGCTCATACGGCTGCTGCTCTGTCATCCGCATTTCGCCCTCGTGGGCATCCTCTCCGACAGCTCGCCCGGCGAACCCGCGGGCAAGTCATTCCCGCATCTCGCCGCGCTGCTGGGCGACACGCAGTTCAAGTCGCAGGAGAAGATTGCGGAGCTCATCGCTAAAGAGCCGACGTCGGCCGTGTTCTGCGCCGCGCCACACGGCGCGGCAGCCGGGCTCATCGATTCGCTCTTGAGGGCGTCGGAGGCGGCCGGCACCAAGCCGCGCTTCGTCGACATCTCCGCGGATTTCCGCTACGCGAGCGCTGCGGCCTACGAAGCCGTCTACAAGCATCCGCACGGCGCGCCGCAGCGGCTCGCGGAATTCACGTGCGCGGTTCCCGAGCACCTGAGGACCGCGCCGACG
>JAYTOI010000046.1:0-23801 GCA_043747875.1 Pseudomonadota bacterium
GACCGCGAGGTCGAGCGCTTTCATGATCCGCACGCCGGCCTCCGCCGGCAGCCGGCAATTCAGCACCAGCGAGCCGTCATCGTCGTATCGAAAGCTCACTGCCCGGTTTTGCTGCTGTCGCGCCTCGCGCGACAACTCCTCGGCCTCATGGCAACGGCGATAGGCACGGACCAGTTTTTCAACATGCGCTGCGCTGCCGTGCTCGGCGATCATCAGCAGGTAGTCCTCGGTCGCAGGCTCGGCAACGCGCGTGATCTCGCGCACCTTGGAATAGCTCAACTTTCCGCACGCCATCGCGGCGGATATCTTGGGCAGATTCTCGAGCGCATGCGCGACGCGCACTTTCTCCCGCGCCGCGCCCATCGCGATGCCGCACTTCCAGTTCAGCCAGTGGGCACACGACTGCGTCGCACCGTCCGACCAGCCATTGCGCCGATCGTATTCGGCGATCAGCAGCAACCAGCGGTGGTTCGCCGCATTGAGATGGCCGGCCAGTGTGCAGATGTCCGCCGCGAGCTCATCGATCGAACGCATTGACTGCTCCTTCGAGTGATCAGTACTGAGCATGCGTACAGTATACCCGTCGGCGCCAGCGCATGCTCCGCAAAACGCTGTGTTTTCCGATGAAATCGGCAGATTCGCGCGAACGCATTGTAGTTAGGCAGCGATCCGTTGGCTTGGGCGCCCTCCCGGCGCAGGTTCACTACTTCCTGCTCAGCTCCGGCGTTTCAAACCAGCCCGGGAATGAAACGCCACTTCACGCGCCGCATGTACTCGGCATAGCCGTTGTCCGCCATCAACAGATGGCGCTCCTCGGTGATGGCGCGCAGCGCATAGATAGCGGTCCAGCCGCTCATCGCCAGCAGCGAGTACCCCAGCGCCTCGAAATTCCTGCTGGCCAGCTCCCCGGCGAACATCGGCAGCGCGCCGATCCACCACGCGAAGTTCTTCGCCACATACGCCGGATGCCGCACGCAGGCGTATGGGCCACGCGCGACGATGCCGCGGTTGGTGAGATTGCTGGCCTTGAACCCGAGCGCCACGGACGCCCAGGAGTAGACGCCGAGCGCCGTCAGCAAGGCGATGTTCGCGGCATAGTGGAATGTGTTGGTTCCGAAGCGGTCGGTATCGAAGTGCGGGAAGTCCGTGCTCTGCCACACCAGGAATTGCCCCGTGAAGCCATTGAACGGCGGGTAGCAGCACAGGCAGATGGCCCAGCCGAAGAAGGTCGGGTCCACGCTGCGGATGCGGTTCTTGAGCGCCGGCACCTCGACGATGTAGCCGATGGTGAACAGGAATGTGTCGACGAACAGGATGAGCTGGAAAGCAGCCCAGAAGATCCAGGTGTCGAAGAGCGCGCGACCGCGCATGCCTGCGTCGATACCGTCGATGAGCTGCACGACGGAGTTGGCCATGTTGCCGGCATGATCGAGGCACCAGTTGATCATCAGCGGCGCGAAGAAAAACTTCAGCAGCAGCGCCAGCGCGGCTTGTTTGGCCGCGGGCGAGAATCCGCCTTTCAGCGGCAACCGCCAGTGCTGGCGCGCCAGGCGCGCGCGCGCGCGCGATCGAGGCCGGCGCCAGCGCAGCGCGGCGAACCACAACCCCTGCAGAAACACGAACGCCTTCGAGTGCAGCCACGGATACCGCGCGTAGTAGGGAATGAGCACGACTGCGTACAACGCGCCGATCCAGTGGAACAGCCGCCGGATGGGGATCGCGAAGTCGATGCCGAGATTGCCGAACTGCCACACCGCCTGCAGCGCGCCGCGATGGAAATCGCTGAGGTGGAAGAGAATGCCGTACGCCAGCCCCATGAAGGCGAGCGTCGAGAAATAATTGCCGGCGAACCGGCGCGTGAAGAGGTTGTCGATCATGGCGCTGTCAGCGCCGCGATTCTCGCACGAGCCGCACTATGCGATCGCCGACGGCGACGATGTCGCCCTGCGCGGTCACGGCAAGGCTGGTGAAGTGCCGTTTGGTGTGCGTCGGCAGCGCCTGCCATGAGCGCCCTCCGTCGCTCGAGCGCAGGACCGCGCCGCGGCTGCCCGCGATGAGCAGCGCGCCCGAGCGTGGATCGACGATGCCCTTGCGCAGCTCGCCCTCCACGCCGCTGCGGACCGGGCGCCACGTCAGGCCACGGTCCTCCGAACGCACGATCGTGCCGTACGCGCCGAAGCACACCAGCGCGCTGGACTTCGGATCGCGCAGCATGCGGCGCAGCTCGCGCTGCGCGCCGGAGGCGACGCTCTGCCAGGTCAGCGCGCCGTCCGCAGATCGCAGCAACGTGCCGTCCTGGCCCATGAGAAACAACACCCCGTGCTCCTCGTCCGCGAAGCTGCCGAAGAGGTCTTTCTCAGTGCCGGTTTTCATCGGACTCCAGGTGAGCCCACCGTCGGCACTACGCGCCGCGGTGCCGGATTTTCCGGCGACGATCATCACACCGTCGCGCTCGAGCTGCGCGGCGTGCCAGAACGCCCATTGCGTGCCCTGCGTCGGCGCCTCGTGTGCCTGCCACTTCATTCCGTCGTCGTCGGAGACGCGCATCTCGCCGCGCACTTCGACGGCCGTGAGCCGCGCGCGTTTGCGATCGGCCAGCACCCACAGGAAGGCCCGCTCGGACTCGATCGGCGTCCACTGCGTGACGCTCCAATCGCTGCCGAGGTCGTTGGCGCGCAGGATGGTGCCCGGCGGACCCACCGCGATCAGGGAGTTCTGCGACGGCGACTGCACCAGCATGCGCAGATCCGGCGGAGTGTTTTCGTTCGGGTAGGGAACGACGATCTGCTGCCAGCTCTCGCCCGCGTCCCCGGAGCGCACGACGGCGCCGAGCTTGCCGGTGGCCACGAGACCATTGCCGCGCGGTGTCGTCGCGACATCGCGCAGCGACACGTCGAGCGGCGGGCGCAGGTTGCGCCAGGTCGCGCCGCCGTCCTCGGAGCTCGCGAGCAATCCGCCGGGGCCGTACGCGACGTAACGCTTCCGCGCCGGATCGTGGATCAAGCCACGCAGTTCCAACGTGCCGACGGAGTATGAAATCCAGCCTTCACCGCCGTTGTCCGAGCGCGCGACGACTCCGTTGTGGCCGACGACCGTCATGACGCCCGTCGCGGTGTCGAAATGAATCGCGCTGAGGTAGTGCTGACGGCCATCGACCAGGATCTCGATGGGCTTCCATTTTTTGCCGCCATCGGCGGAGCGCAGCAGGTTGCCGTTGTGCCCCGTCATCACGATGGCGCCCGTGCGCGGATCCGATGCGCTGTCGGTGAAGAAAGCGCCCGTGCTCGATTGCAGCAGGTCCCAGCTCTTCGCATCGTCGGCGGAAGTGAGGAATCTTCCCTGCGCGCTCATCGCCAGCAGCAGTTTGCCGTGGCGGTTGAAGCCCGTGATCGGCGTGAGGGGATCGGGCATCGCAATCTTCGTCAGCGCCCAGCTGGCGCCGGCATCGGCCGATAGTCCGATGGCGCCGTCCTCACCGCCGATGAGCACGGCGCGCGTGTTCGGATCCACATACAGCGCCTGGAATTCCAGATCGAGAGTCGACGGCACCGGCGTCCAGGTCTGGCCGTCTTTCGAGCGCACGATGCGGCCATGCGAGCCGGCGGCGATCCACGTGCCGCTGGGTTCGTGCCAGACGATCGCCTTGAAATCCGTGGCCGAGAAATCTCCGGCTGCGCTCTGCCAGGTGCGGCCGGCGTCCATCGAACGCAGGATGGTGCCCGCCGCTCCAACGGCGACGAGCACCGAGCCGTCGGCTTTGACGGCCATGCGCGCGATGTCGGCGCTGGTCGGGGTGGTGGCGGCAGTCGATCGCACGCCATCTCTGGAACGAGGGCCCTCCTCGAGACGAAGGATGGTGCCGTCACTACCCCAGACAATGGTCGCCTTGCCGCCCGGCAGCAGCAGCCCACCATTGAAATCCGGATTGATGACCTGCGCTTCGTAGGCGGACTCGCTGGCGCCCTTGCGCGCCGCGCTCCACGAGGGCAACGCCCACAGCGCCACGACCAGGCCGACCGCTGCGGCAAGCCACGCCACCGTCCGCAGCGCCCGCGCCGGCTTCAAACCCTCATCCATCGTGACCTCACTCGCCGTAGGCGATTCTGCGCAGCTTTGCGAGCTCTTCGGTGTACTCGGTGTTCTCGTAGTTCGAGAGCAGCTGGAACTGCTCATCGTTGTACAGATATTGCCGCACTTCCTGAAGGTAGCTGTCCCGCGAACGCTTGAGCTCGCGGCTGACCTCGCCGAAGGCGCTCTTGCGCTGCTCGGCGGTGAGCTCGCCGTTCATCAGCCGCGAATCTTCGAGCACGCGGCGGAAGCGATTCCGGTAGGTGAGCTTGGTGATGAGGATCGACTGCTTGTCGTCGTCGCTGACGGGCGCAACGTTGCTGATTCCGCCCGCATAGTCCTCGAGTTGATATTGCTCGGTGTCCGAGTCCTTGAGCAGGTCGAACGCGGTGATGGCGCCCGCGGGCAACAGTCCGCCGACCTTCTCGTCGAGACGCATGATCTGCGCCTGCAGCGGCGACAGTTGCGTGCGCATCGTCTCGTCGTCGCTCTGCCGAACCGTGCGGATGGCGACCGCGATGCGTTCGCGCTCGACCAGCGCCTCCTGCAGCGCCTCGTTGGCCGCGGGCGACAGGGTGCTGCCGCGGAATAGATAGCGATACTTGTCGGTGACGTATTTGCGGAAGCTGGTCTCGGCGAAGACCGCGTCCTCGTCGACGACCGATACCGCGTTGGCGGGCGCGGGAGATGGCAAGCCGCCCGCGGGAAGCCCGGCGGGATCAGGCGACGTCGCCGGCACGGCGGCATCGACGGACTCGACCTGCGCGTCCTGTTCGCGCGTTGCCCACCACATCACGCCGAGGAACGTCGCGATCGCGGCGATGATCAACAGGCGCGTATTTGCCAGCTTCTCGATCATTGAAAAAACCGGGGGTGTTTTACCACCCCCGGCGAACGTTCAGCGCGCGATCTTGGGAATCGCGTACCGTTAGTTAGAGCCCGATCAGAACGACCCAATCAGAACGTCGAATTGCCCGAACCAGTGCAGCTCGCCCACGAACCGATGCAGAGGCTCGCAGTGTTGCGCAGCTGACTGTTGGTCAGCCGGGCCGTGCTCGAGGAACTGTCGGTGCGGAAGATGCCTTCGCCCATGTTCGAAATGCGGCAACGGTCGACGTTGACGACGATCTTGAACGTGGTGCCGCCATTCTGGCGCAGGAGCTTGCCCATGTTGTCGACGATGCAGTTCGACACGTTCAGCGTCGAGGCAGCGTTGACCTGCATGAACTTGTCTTCGCCATTGACGCCGGTGATACCGGAGACATTCACCGTACCCGAGGACTTGATCGTGAACGCGTCTTCACCGACGTTCGTCCAGCGGAAGTTCTGCAGGTTGCCGCCATTGTAGAAGTGCACGCCGTCGACGCCGTTGTTGCCGAGAATGGCATTGCGCAGCGTCGCGCCGTTTTCCACGCGGAAAGCCGGATCCTGACCCTCTTCCTGGCTGCCGTCACCCAGAGCGCCGCTCGGGTTGTAGGTACGGCAACCACCATCCATCGTGCCGCTCGTCACGCGAACCGTCGCCGTGATCGACGTGCTGCCCGAGGACGAGCAGGTCGCGCCGGTGATGCCCCCGGTCGGCGGTGGGCTGGTCGGCGGCGGAGTAGTCGGCGGCGGAGTGGTCGGCGGCGGAGTGGTCGGCGGCGATGATCCGCCACCGTACGAGCAGTAGCGCGGGTTGCCGACGCTGATCGACGGGAACAGCGAGGCCTGGCAGTTGATCGGACCCGTCAGGGTCGCGTACACGAAACTACCCGACTTGCCGTAAGCAACCGAACGGCTGCCGCTGAACGAGCAGGTTTCCCCTTCCTTGGCACACTTGGTGTATCCGGAGGGATAGTCCGTCGCACCGTGGGCCATGCCCGCCGCCGCAATGAAAATTGCTCCCCCTAAAACTTTGCGAAACATAGCCATCACGCCTCCATCATTGGTCTGAGTGTTCTCTTCCTTAAACCGGCGCGCGCGATGTTCGACACATGCTTGGACTCGCTTGAACTCGACATCGCCCGTACCTGCGCGATTTAACAAATTGCGCACCGCCTTGGAACGGTGCGCAATTCATCCCCCTACTTTTGCATCGTCCTAGGGCGGACGAGCACCGGTATCGATTCGCGTCCTTCCTGAACCTGCATGAGGTCGATACCAGTGGCGCCGGACACTAAGCCCGTGAAAAAACTCTTGTCAAACTTTTTCGTTGTCCGAAGACATGTCCTCCGACGCTCAGTTTTGTCCCCAAAATGGCTCATTTTATGTCACCGGTGGACAAAGCCAGAACGGCGCGCGGAAAGACTTTAGTCGCGTCTCCTGTGGCCCCGGTTACCAGCGCTATGACACCGGTGTCTCGCGCGCTCGTGCGAACCCGTTCGACACCGCGCGCATGCCGCTGGGAAGAGCCTATTTTTCTCGCATATTTGTCGCGTGGTAGTTCGCATGAAGTTTGTCGCGACAGGGTGGGGACAAAGCCCGATGGGTCGCGCGCGCCGCTCCATGCCGGTGCCAACGCATGAATTTTTCTCATGAGTTGCATTGTCTCAGTGCGGCCAATCCGACTCGCGTTCCTCGACCGGGACGCACCGCGCCAACAAATTCGGACACGGTCCCGGAATCCGAAATTCGGCGGTCGGAGTCGCGGAAGGTGACGTTGGCATGTCGATATGCGAACAAATTTGTTGCACATCGCCCCGATGTGCTCCGCAACATACCTCCGGGAAAGTCGGTATACGCATAGATGCCTGTAGAACCAATCCATCCCGCTGCACTTTTCGTTCAACTACACTTCCGCCGTCGGGGGTCCAGAATGAAGTTCCATCTTGCGCCGTGTGGCGCCGTGTTCCTGGCGCTTGCACTGGCGAGCGCTCATGCGGCACCGCAAAAGGCCACGTTCGCGAGCGACGTCTCCAGTACGCAATGGCCGCTCGCCGATATCGACCCGACGCTGCCAGCGGACTGGAGCGACGCCGAATACCTGGTGGTCGAGTTGCGCTCGTCCACCAGCCAGCGCTTCGAGCTGGGCCTCGTGAGCGATGAAGGCGTCGTGTCGAAGCGCATCCACCCATATGCCAATGTCTGGGTGCGCGCCGCGATTCCGCTGCGCTTCTACCGCCAGGGCCTCGGCGACGCCGACGATCTCGCCGCGACCGTGAACCAGCCACGCTCGAGCTACTGGATCAACATCGAGGCCGGCGGCCACGGCCCGGTGCGCCGCGTGAACGCGCTCAGCGTCACCATGCGCTACCCCGCCCACACGGCAACGGTCGAGATACGCAAGGTCAGCCTGGCGAAGACCGATCCCGGCGACGCTGTGCTCGATGGTGGAGCGCCGCTCATCGATGACTATGGTCAGTACCGCCACGTCGACTGGCCGGCCAAGGCGCGCTCCGGCGAGCAACTGGCTCGCGAGTGGAGCGCCGAGGAACGCATGCTCGTGCCGAAATCCGCCGTGCGGGCCTGTCGCTACGGAGGTTTCGCGTCCGGTAAACGCAAAGCAACCGGGTTCTTTCGGGTGGAAAAGATCGGCGACCGCTGGTGGTTCGTGGACCCGGAAGGCTGCCGCTTCTATTCGACCGGCGTGAACGGCGCCGGCTCCGATCCACCGCGCACCGCGATCATCGGACGCTCGCGTTCGTTTGCGAGCATCCCTACCGCTGCGCAGTTTGCCGCGCGCGGCGCGCAACCCGATCCGCTGCGCGACCCGGTCTCTTTTTATGTGGCCAATCTGCAGCAGCGATTCGGCGCGGACTGGCCGGCGCGCGGCGCGGTGCTCACGTCACGTCGCATGCGCGCGTGGGGTCTCAACACGGCCTACGGCGCTCAGCTCAACGAGGCCCTGCCCCCCGACGTGCCGCTGCGCCAGCCGTATGTTTTTCCACTGCGTGGCTGGCAGCGCGTGCCGGGAGCCATCATGGGTATGCCCGACGTCTACTCCGAGGCGTTCGCACAGCTGGTCGATACCGAAGCGGCGCAGCAGCTCGGACCGCGCAAGAGCGATCCGTGGATGATCGGCTATTTCATCGGCAACGAGCCGCCCTGGCCGGCGCGCGAGAGTCAGCTCGTCGACCTCGTTCTCGCAGGGCCGGCGACCGAGCTGCAGAAGCGCTTCCAGGCACAGCTCGCAAAAGGCGATACGCCGGCGGCGCGCAAAGAGATGGTGCATGCCGCTTTCCGGCGCTACCTCGAAGTGGTGAACGCATCGGTGCGGCGCCACGACCCCAATCACCTCCATCTCGGCATCCGCTTCGGCGGCACGCCACCCGACGACGTCATCACACTGGCGCGCGGTTTCGACGTGTACAGCATGAACAAATATCGCTGGGCGCCACCGAAAGACTTCATCGATCGTGTGTACGCCATCCAGAATCGGCCGATCCTCATCGGTGAATTCCATTTTGGCGTGCCGGAGCGCGGGCTCGCTCCGGGCCTCGTGCAGACGATGAATCAAGCGGAGCGCGGCGTCGCGTACTCGTACTACGTCGAGCACGCCGCGGAGCATCCGGCGATCGTTGGTACGCACTGGTACCAGTGGATAGACCAGCCGGCCACGGGGCGGCGCGACGGCGAGAACTACAACATCGGGTGGATAGACGTCACCGACCGTCCGTATCCGGAGCTGGTCGCGGCCGCGAAGGCCTCCCATGCCAAGCTCGACGACATCCACTCCGGAAAACTCGGCGCGACGACGCGCCGCCCGAAGGCTTCGGAGTTCGGCACGCCCGAAGACTCCATCTATCTCGGCATCCCGGCGATTCAGTAGACGGGGCGATCAGGCCGGCCGTGGCGCGGGCGGCAGATTGGGCACGTCCTCGCGCCGCCGCATCCAGATCTCGCGCGTCAGCGCCGACTCCTCCGTCACCAGCACGCGGGCGAACGTGCGCTCCAGCGCTTCGAGCACATCGGCCACTTCGAGCGAGGCGATGCGCGCGGTGGGGAACGCGGCGGCGAGGCGACGCTGCTCGTCGGCAATATCGACCCACCAGTGCGCGAGGACCATCGCACGCAGGTCACCCGTCTCACGCGCCAGATTGATGCTCAGCTGCAGCGAAGCCACGCCTCCCTTCGGGTGCCGGAACAGGAACGTCCATATCGAGAAGCCGCGCTTGAAGCGCTCGACCTGCAATGTGTGTCGTTCGGCGAAACGCTCGAGGTCGGGCGCCAGCTTTTCGAAGGCCGCCTTCTGTAGTGCCTGCCGCAGCTCCCCTTCGAGAGTTGAATCGGTCTTCATGACTATCCCCAACGGCCAAACTTCGAGTGGAGGCGTTACCCAGGTTGGCGCCGGTGACGCGACCCCCCCTGATCCAAGAAAGCCCGGGCTCTCGCAATCGGTAAACAAGGCCCGCGCGGACCGCCCCACCGACGCCAACTAAGATGAGTAGCGCCCGATCGGGAAAGGGTTCCGCTGCACCGCTATTGGGACGCGGAGAGACGGCTTGGGATTCAGGGGCTCATGCGCCCCGCGGGTCAGTACCCCTGAGCGGCACCATCTTTGCGCGACTCGGTGGCTCCGAAATACACGCCCTGCGCGTTCCGCAAAATTGCTTGATAGCCGCCGAAGTCGCCGTCGTTGGCGACCGTCACCTTGTGCCCGCGCGCCTGGAGAGCCATGACGACCGCCGGCGAGTAACCGACCTCGAGCACGATTTCGCCGCCGTCCGTCATTTTCTCGTCGGTCGGCTCCGAAGACCCATCGTGGCGCACGCGCGGCACGTCGCCCGCTTCCTGCAGGTTCATGCCGAAGTCGATGAGGTTCACGAGCACCTGCGCGTGGCCCTGCGGCTGCATCGCGCCGCCCATGACGCCGAACGACAGCCACGGTTTGCCGTCCTTCGTGACGAACGCGGGAATGATGGTGTGGAACGGACGCTTCGCCGGCGCGTACACGTTCGGATGTCCGGGCGTGAGCGAGAACATCTCGCCGCGATCCTGAAGGATGAAGCCGCAATCGTCCGGGGTCATGCCCGAGCCCATGCCGCGATAATTGCTCTGGATCAGCGAGATCATGTTGCCCGCTTCGTCCGCCACGCTCATGTAGATAGTGTCGCCGCGCTCGAGCGCGGTGGGATCCGGCGGATATTCGCGCGCCGCCGAGTCGCCGATGAGCTTGCGACGTTGCGCCGCATACTCCTTGGAGATCAGCGCCTGCAACGGGACCTTCGCGAACTGCGGATCGGCGTAGTAACGCGCGCGATCCTCGAACGCGAGCTTCTTGGCTTCGACGAACAGGTGCAGGTATTTTTCACTGCCGAAGCCCATCGACTTGAGGTCGTAGGCTTCCAGAATGTTGAGCATCTGCAGCGCCGCGATGCCCTGCGAGTTCGGCGGCAATTCCCAGACGTCGTAACCCCGGTAGTTAGTCGACACGGGCGCCACCCACTCGCCGTGGTGCGCGGCCAGGTCGGCGGCCGTCAGATACCCGCCGTTGGCGCGCATGTACTTCTCGATGCGCTCGGCGATGTCACCCTTGTAGAAAGCGTCCCGACCGCCGTTGGCAATCGCGCTCAAGGTGCCCGCGAGGTGCGCATTGCGGAACACGTCGCCCTTGGCCGGCGCGCGTCCGTTCGGCATGAAAGTCCCGGCGAAGTTCGGATATTTTTCGAGCAAACGCGCATTGCGCGCCCAGCCCTCGGCAATCACCTCGGTGACCGGAAAGCCGTTGCGCGCGTACGCGATGGCGGGCGCGAGCAGCTCGCGCATCGGCAGTTTTCCGAAGCGGCCATGCAGCGCGAACCAGCCGTCGACCGTGCCAGGCACCGACACCGGCAGAGGCCCGCGCGGCGGAATGGTCTTCGAATCGATCTTGCGCAGCTCCTCACGCAGCTTCGCGAGCGTCAGCGACTGCGGCGAGCGGCCGCTGCCGTTGTAGCCGTGCAGCTTGCCGGTCTTGGCATCCCAGACGATGGCGAATAGATCGCCGCCGACGCCGTTGCCCGTGGGCTCCATGAGACCCATCGCGGCGTTGGCGGCGATCGCCGCATCGACGGCCGTGCCGCCGCGCTTGAGCACGTCGAGCGCGATCTGGCTCACGAGCGGGTGGCTGGTCGCGGCCATGCCGTGCGTCGCAATCACCTCGGAGCGCGTGGCAACCATCGATCCACTCGGGCGCGAGCCTGCGAAAGAGCCTTCCATCGGCATGAGAAGCAGTGACGCGAGCGTGAGGTGGCGCAAGACCCGCGCCATCACGTCGCCTTGGTGGCGCCGCGCGCCGCACCGGATTCGAACGTCTGGCGTACTTCGCCATTCGTCACCCGTTCCTGGTAGAGGCCTTTCGTGTAGTGCGCGACGACGCGCCGCCAGAACGACACCGCTACCGGATTGCGCAGGTATTCGGTGATCTCCCAGTGGCCGGCGAAGCGATTGAGGATGAGCTCGACGGCGCTGCGACCGACACCGCGGCGACGGAAGGTGCGCGCGACGAAGAACTCGGCCATGCGGAAGTCGATACCCGGCTTGGCGGGCGTGCCGCGCGCCACCATTGCGAAGCCCACGGGATCCGTGCCGCGCATGATGACGAGGGGATTGACGGACGAATCGCCAAACCAGCGCGAGAGCTGGTCTTCCGTGCTGTAGCCGATTTCGCCGAGCGAAGTCGTGCTGAACACTCCGGTGTTCAGCGGCGAGAGATCGTCCAGATAGTCGCGGTAGACGCTTTCGATCCACTCGCGGTCGCGCGGGCTACCGCGCGCATCACGAACACTGACGGTCACGCTTCCCTCCGAGAATTCCATTCCCCGAAAAGACAAGACCCGGGCAGACGTGTTGCGTTCTGCCCGGGCCGTCATTTGAGCCTGCTGGCTCGAACCAATAATCGACGAATCGATTACTGCTTCGGGGCCTCGGCCGGAGCGGCAGCGTCCATTGCCGGAGCGGCAGCGTCAGCAGCCGGAGCGGCAGCCGCATCAGCCGGAGCAGCGGCCATGGCGGCGGCATCGGCCGACGCGGCAGCGGCATCAGCCGAAGAAGCAGCGGCATCCGCCGAAGCGGCGGCAGCGTCGGCGGCCGGAGCAACGGCCTCCGCGTCCTTCTTGGCGCAGGCAGTCATCAACGCGAGGGCCGCGATCGAGGCGGCGAGTGCAACGTTCAATTTCATGTAGGGGTACCCCAAAAATTTCTAGTGGTAAGTGAGACCAAACAAACGTTTGTTGCGCGATTCGAATCGCGGCGCGAGATTTTATCGATTCCCGGAATCATTTGAAACAAATGCAATTTTTGTCCGTTGCTGGCGACAGGATTATTTCGAATGGCGAAGGTGATGCGTCGACGCAGGACTCAAACGACAGAGGCGCGAACAGGGATGCTATTGCAGCGCAGCAATATATTCGAAAGTCCATTCCACACTTAGAATCAGCGGATGAATTCACCAGCCTTTCGACCAACCGCGGGCAATTGGTCCGCCCTGTTCGCCGCCCACCTCGAGGTCGTGAAGAAACGCAGCGCCGATGCGCTCGCGGCGACCGGCTTCGACGCGGTGCTGATCCACGCGGGCACGCCGCCGCTGATCTTCCTGGACGACCATCACCTGCCCTTCAAGGTACAGGCGCCGTTCAAGGTATGGGCGCCGCTGCCGGATGCGCCGGACTCGTTCGTATTTTTCACGCCGGGCCGCAAGCCGACCCTGCTCGTGCATCAACCGGTCGACTACTGGCACAAGGCGCCGGAGCTGCCGGGCGGCTATTGGCCAGGCGCATTCGAAATCGTCAGTGTCGCGGACCGCGCCGCCGCACGCGCCGCGCTGCCGAAGGATCTGTCGCGCACCGCGTTCATCGGCGCGCCCTTCCCGGAGCTGGTCGGCTGGGGCGTGAAGGCGATCAACCCCGAGCACCTCATCGCGCGTCTCGATTACCCCCGCGCGAGCAAGACACCGTATGAAGTGGCGGCGCTGCGCGAGGCCAACGTGCTCGGCGCGCGCGGTCACGTCGCCGCGGAGCGCGCGTTTCGCGCCGGTGCCAGCGAGTTCGAGATCGGTCTCGCGTTCATGGCAGCCTGCGGCATGCGCGAACGCGAGCTGCCGTACAACCCGATCATCGCGCTCAACGAAGGCGGCGCGGTATTGCACTACCAGGTCCAGCAGCGCGAGAAACCCGCGCACCCGCATTCCCTGCTGATCGACGCCGGTGCGGAGTTCGCCGGCTATGCCTCCGACATCACGCGCACGCATTCGCATCACGACGCGGAGTTCGCGGCGTTGATCGAGCGCTTCGACGCGCTGCAGCTCGCGTTGTGCGCGCAGGTGCGCGTGGGTCTCGACTGGCGCGATTTCCACCAGGCTTCGTATCGCGCCATCAGCGAATTCCTGCGCGAAGCCGGCATCATCAACGTGAGCGCCGACCAGGCGGTCGAAACCGCGCTGACGTCGGTGTTCTATCCACACGGCATCGGACACTTGTTAGGCATTCAGGTGCACGATGTTGGAGGCACGCAGGGCGCGGAAGACGGCCAGCAGATCGAGCGGCCCTACAACCATCCATTCCTGCGGCTCACGCGCAAGCTCGAGGACGGCTGCGTCGTCACGGTCGAGCCGGGCTGCTACTTCATCGAGCAGTTGCTGGACGAGGCGCGCGCGAAACCGATCGGCAAGATGATCGAATGGAAGCGCGTCGAGCAGTTGAAGCCATTTGGCGGCATCCGAATCGAGGACAACGTCGTCGCGCGGGCGGGCGCGTCCGAAAACCTCACGCGGCCGGCGTTCTCCTGAGCGCGCGCGCATGCACATCAAGACATTGTTGGCTGTACTGACGCTGCTCGCCGGCTGCGGTGGAAAAGCCCCCGAGCAAATGCTGACTGACTCGACTGCAGACGCACCGAGCGCTGACCCAACACCCGCGCCGCAGGAAACCGGAGATCTCCCATCCCAGTGCGGCTCGCTCGCGCCGCTGCTGCGCGTGCTGCCGGTCACCAAAACCGTCAACGGCTTGCCGGAGCGTTACCGCACCTGTGAATCGGGAGAATACGCCGTGATGGTGGGCTACTACGACGAAGGCGAGCACGCCAGCGAGTACCAGTTTCGCGTGCAACTGTTGCGCGGCGACTCGCCGTACGCGGAAGGCGCGGTGAATCCGCCCGGCGCCACGGACGAGCAGCGCGCGTTCATGCGCGAGGCGGTCACGCGCATCGGCGACATGGTCCATACGCAGTGGGGTTTGTGCCGCAACCATGCGACGAATCCATCCATCCCCGACGGCCGGAATCCCACACTCGCGTCCATCAAGGGCGTGGAGGTGTGCTTCTCGGACAATCTCGATGCGGACAAGTCGGTCTGGCACGCCAAGGCCGTGCAGAACAACCTCAGCTTCGAGCTCGAGCTGACCGGCGCGAAGGCCGCGGCGATGCTGACGACCGTCGAAGCACAGGCGCATCTGGCGCCACTGTTCGAGACCTTCCTGCTCGACGAGGCGGCGCAGTAGCTAGCCGGGCCGCGACAGCGCCACCCGCGCCGCGAGCACGGCGTACAGCCCACACAGCAAGGCGAGACCGGCGAAGAACAGCACGACCGGGCCCTTGCCGACCGGCGCCGCCACCGTGGCGCAAATGGCGATGAACGCCGCGCAGGCCGCCGATGCTCCGATGGCGACCCGCGAGCGGCGCAGCAGGAAGGTCCCGATGAGCGCGGCGAAGAGGCCCGCCGCGATGCCGATGGGACGCCAGCGCGGCTCGTAGTCCGTGAGCCCGAAGCGCCACAGCAGCGCGGCGCCGAACCCTGAAAACGAGACAGCCGCCGCCCGGAACATCCAGACATAACGAACGACGGCCGCCATGCGTCTGCGATCTCTAACTAACTATTTTTTCGCCAGCAGGTCGCGGATCTCCTGCAGCAGCACTTCCTGCCGTGGCGTGGGCGGCGGCGGCGCGGCCGAATCCGGCTTCTTGAGCTTGTTGATGCCGCGGATGAGCATGAACAGCACGAACGCGACGATCATGAACTGGAAGGTGATCTGCAGGAAGTTGCCGTATTTCCACAGCACTTCTTTGCCGGCCGGATCCATGCCCAGGCTGTACGCGAGGTCCGAGAAGTTCACGCCACCGATCACCCTGCCGATCGGAGGCATGATCACGTCTTCGACCAGCGACGACACGATCTTGCCGAATGCCGTGCCGATGATCACACCGACAGCCATGTCGATGACGTTGCCCTTCATCGCAAATTCTTTGAATTCTTTCGCGAGACCCACGGCATCACCCCTTTGTTGTTCGGACACGGCAGCTTACGGCAGCAAAACGAGCAAACGCAAAGACCGAGGACTGCAACCGCAGTCGCCTTCGTCTAGTGTTTTCCGGGGTCTCAGATGAACAGGAGAAATGCGATGCGAAGACACGCTGTACCTGCGGCAATCATTGCATCCGCGGCGGCCGCCACCGCGGCGGCGATCTCCACGCCCGCCAAGGCTCAAGCGAGCTGCGCCGGCGGACCGTGCTACCCACTAACGGGCACCGAGTCCGCACCGAGCATCGTCAACTTTGGATTCAAACCCGGCACGCTGAATCGCTACTCGAGCATGGCCGCAGCATTCGCCCCGGCGGCAGGGGGATCCCGTCGAGATCACTATCGCGAGCCACGTGATCAAAAGCGCCATCCGCGTTGGCTACACGCGCAGCGTGTCGATCACCCGGCAATGTCATCACCACCGCGTATGCGAATGGAATCTTCTGCACGGACAGCGAGGCAAACCTCACTATCGTCGGCAATGTCGTCAGCGGCGTGGATCTCGTGAGCTTCAGCCATGGAACGCCGACCACTGTCGCCACGTTTCTGAATGTCCTGCCCAACAAGCTCTACAGCTTCCTCTTCCAGAACGGCAACACGACGATAGACAGGACCAATGCCTACCTGGACGGCGGGACCAACAAGATCGGCCAGGCGGCTTCGCTGGCGGCGAACTCCTGACCACCGCCCCAAACAAAACGGGCGCCTTCTTTGCAGGAGGCGCCCGTCTCTCTTCTTTCGAAGCGTCGAACTACTTCGACGACTTCTTTTTCTTGGCGACGGCCTTTTTCTTCTTCGGCGGAGCCGCTGCCTTCTTCTGCGCCTTCGCGGCGGCAGCCTTGGCGGCCTTCTCCGTCTTCACGGCCTTCGCGGCTTTTTCCCGCACCTTCTTGGCCTCGGACTGCGCCTTCTTGTCGCCCTTGTCCGGAGCAGCGTCGGCTTTCGCCTTCTCGGCCTTCTTCGCCTTCTTGTCTTCGGGTGCGGCATCCGCGGCCACCGGAACCGAACGCTCCACGAGCTGCATCAACGCCATCGGGGCGTTGTCACCCGGACGCGGCGCCATGTGCAGGATTCGCGTATAGCCACCCGGACGCGCCTTGAAGCGCGGGCCGATGGTCTCGAACAGCTTCGTGACGATCTCCGAATCGCGCAGGCGCGCGAACGCGAGGCGGCGATTGGCTTCACTGTCGTCCTTGCCGAGCGTGATCAAGGGCTCGACGACGCGGCGCAGTTCCTTGGCCTTCGGCACCGTGGTGCGGATGGTCTCGTAACGCAGCAGCGACACCGACAGGCTGCGCAGCAGCGCGTGGCGATGCGGAGCATTGCGCGACAGTTGACGACCTGAAAGATGATGACGCATAAAACTTATTCCCTAACTATTTCGATGTCGACCCGTTCTTCGAAAGAAAAAGCTTCGAACGGGCCGAACCCTAGATCATTCCGCGATCGGCATCGTGCTTGAGACCCGCCGGCGGCCAGCCGTCGAGACGCATGCCGAGCATGAGCCCGTGGCTCTGCAGCACTTCCTTGATCTCGGTGAGCGACTTCTTGCCGAGGTTCGGGGTGCGCAGCAGCTCGACTTCCGTGCGCTGCACGAGGTCGCCAATGTAGTGGATGTTCTCCGCCTTGAGGCAGTTCGCCGAACGCACAGTGAGCTCGAGCTCGTCGACGGGACGCAGAAGCAGCGGATCGAACTGCATCTCGGAGACCTTGTTGGTCGCCTCTTCCTCACCCTGCAGATCCACGAACACCGACAACTGATCCTTGAGGATCGCGCCAGCGCGGCGAATCGCTTCTTCCGCGTCGATCGTGCCGTTGGTTTCGATGTCGATCACGAGCTTGTCGAGGTCCGTGCGCTGCTCGACGCGAGCCGCATCGACCATGTACGTCACGCGACGAACGGGCGAGAACGACGCGTCGAGCTGCAGGCGGCCGATGGGGCGGCTCTGCTCTTCGAACGCGGCGCGATTCGCGGCCGGACGGTAGCCGCGGCCACGCTCGACGCGCAGCGTCATCGTGAGCTCGCCGGCCTTCGTGAGGTTCGCGAGCACCAGCTCCGGGTTCACGACTTCGATGTCGTGGTCCGTGTGGATGTCACCGGCCGTTACCGGGCCCGGGCCCTTCTTTGACAGACGCAGCTCGGCGCTATCGCGCGTATGCATCTTGAGAGCGACCTGCTTCAAGTTCAGCAGGATGTCGACGACGTCTTCCTGAACGCCTTCGATCGAGGTGTACTCATGGAGCACGCCTTCGATCTCGACCTCGGTGATCGCCGCGCCCGGCATGGACGACAGCAACACGCGACGCAGCGCGTTACCGAGCGTATGGCCAAAGCCACGCTCGAACGGCTCGATCACGACGCGCGCCTGGCGCGGGGCCGTGGGCTGCACCTTGACGACACGGGGCTTGAGGAATTCGCTCACTGAACCTTGCATTCGATGATCCTTAGCCGCCTGCGCGGCAACTGCTGAACCCGCCGAAGACGGCGGGTCCGTGAAAAACGATTACTTCGAATAAAGTTCGACGACCAGGTTCTCGTTGATGTCCGGCAGGATTTCATCCCGTCCCGGCACCGACTTGAACACGCCACGGAACTCCGTGCCGTTCACGTCCACCCACTCGGGGAGCCCGACCTGCGTCGCGATCTGCATCGCGCTCTGAATGCGCAACTGCTTCTTGGCCTTCTCGCGCACCGTGATGATGTCGCCCGCCTTGCACTGGTACGACGCGATCGTCACGACGCCGTCGTTCACGGCGATCGACTTGTGCGACACGAGCTGGCGCGCTTCCGAGCGCGTTGCCGCGAAGCCCATGCGGTACACGACGTTGTCGAGGCGGCACTCGAGGAGCTTCAGCAGGTTCTCACCCGACGAGCCCGTGCGGCGCGAAGCCTCGGTGTAGTAGTTCGCAAACTGACGCTCGAGCACGCCGTACATGCGGCGCAGCTTCTGCTTCTCGCGCAGCTGCAGACCGTAGTCGGACAGGCGCTGCTTGCGCTCGCCCTTGACGCCGCCCGGCGGCACCTGGAATTTGCACTTGCTCTCGAGCGGCTTGATGCCGCTCTTCAGGAAGAGATCAGTGCCTTCGCGGCGCGCGAGCTTGCACTTGGGACCGGTGTACTTAGCCATCTGTATATGTCCTGCTTAAACGCGACGCTTTTTCGGCGGGCGGCAGCCGTTGTGCGGAATCGGCGTGATGTCGGAGATGCTCGTGATCTTGAGACCGCAGGCATTCAACGCGCGGACCGCGGATTCCCGGCCGGGGCCGGGGCCGCCGACGCGCACTTCGACGTTCTTCACGCCGTGTTCCTGCGCCGCATTGCCGGCCTTCTCGGCCGCAACCTGCGCCGCGAACGGCGTGGACTTGCGCGAGCCGCGGAAGCCGCAACCGCCCGAAGTCGCCCAGGACAGCGTGTTTCCCTGGCGATCGGTGATCGTGATGATGGTGTTGTTGAACGACGCGTGGACGTGCGCGATGCCGTCGAGCACGTTCTTGCGTGCCTTCTTCGGCTTCTTCGGACCGCCCGCGGCGGCCGCGCCCGTGGCCCCTGCCGGTGCCGCGGATTCGGATTTCTTCTCGTCTGCCATCTAACTAACCTCTTAAGCCTTGCGCACTTAAACTTTTCCGGGGGGAGCGTTCAACTTGACGGCCTGCTTGCGCGGACCCTTGCGCGTGCGCGCGTTGGTGCGCGTGCGCTGCCCACGAACCGGAAGACCCTTGCGGTGGCGCATGCCACGGTAGGAGCCAAGGTCCATCAGACGCTTGATATTCATCGAGTTCTCGCGGCGCAGGTCGCCTTCGACCGCGGTCTTCGCGAGAACCGAACGGATCGCGTTGACCTCGGCCTCGGTGAGATCCTTCACCTTCGTGGTCGGAGTGATGCCCGTTGCGGAGCAGATGTCTTTCGCACGCGAACGTCCCACGCCAAAAATGTGCGTGAGCCCGATCACCACGTGCTTGTTCATCGGGATGTTGATGCCGGCAATACGTGCCATGTTCGTTTCCTCTTAACCCTGTCGCTGCTTGTGACGCGGGTCGGAGCAGATGACGTAGACGACGCCGCGACGGCGCACGACCTTGCAGTTCTTGCAGATTTTCTTGACCGACGGACGTACTTTCATTGGAGACCCTTATTGACCTTGCGGCTGGCCGCTGCGGCCGTAGCCCATGAGATTGGCCTTCTTCATCAGGCTGCCGTACTGGTGCGACTGCGTGTGCGCGATGAGCTGCGAGAAGAAGTCCATGGCGACCACGACGACGATCAGCAGCGAAGTGCCGCCGAAGACGAACGGCGCTCCGCCGCGCACGACGAGCAATTCGGGCAGCAGGCAGACGCCGGTGATGTAGACGGCGCCCCACAACGTCAGACGCGTGAGCACCTTGTCGAGGTATTCGCCGGTCTGCTGACCCGGACGGATGCCGCGGATGAAGGCGCCCGACTTCTTGAGGTTGTCGGCCGTCTCGCGCGCGTTGAAGACCAACGCCGTGTAGAAGAAGCAGAAGAAGATGATCAGGAACGCATACGCCGTGATGTGGGCGGGCTGGCCGTATCCGAACGTCGTGCCAAACGTCGTGAGCGCGTTGCCCCACCACGAGTCGTTGTTCGGTCCAGCGATTCCCGCGATCGTCGCCGGGAAGAGCAGCAGGCTCGACGCGAAGATCGGCGGGATCACGCCCGACATGTTGAGCTTGAACGGCAGGTGCGTGCTCTGGCCCGCGTACATGCGGCGGCCCACCTGCTTCTTGGCGTAGTCGACCGGGATGCGGCGCTGCGCGCGTTCGACGAACACGCAGAACGCCGTGACCGCGAGCACGACCAGAATCAAGACAATGGCAAATAGCCCCGACATTTCGCCCGTGTTGATCTGCTCGACCGTGCGGCCGATGGCGCCCGGGAATCCGGCGACGATGCCGGCGAGGATCAGCATCGAGATGCCGTTGCCGATGCCGCGCTCGGTGATCTGCTCGCCGAGCCACATGAGGAACATCGCGCCGCAGGTCATCGTGATCGTCGCGACGAACAGGAACTGCCAGCCCGGCGCCACGACCATGCCCTGCGTCTGCAGACCGTTCGCGGTGATGAACGACTGGAACAGCGCGAGACCCAACGTGCCGTAGCGCGTGATTTCAGTCAGCTTGCGACGACCGGCCTCGCCTTCCTTGCGGTATTCCATCCACTGCGGAACGACCATCGCCATCATCTGCACGATGATCGACGCCGAGATGTACGGCATGACGCCCATCGTGAAGATCGACAGGCGCTCGAGCGCACCGCCCGAGAACATGTTCACGATGCCGAAGATGGTCTCGGCGTTGTCGCGGAAGAAACTCGCCACGCGCTCAGGGTCGATGCCCGGCACGGGGATGTACGTGCCGATGCGATAGACGATGAGCCCGCCGATCAGGAACAGGATGCGCTTGCGCACGTCGCCGAAGCGCGCCGCGTCGCCGAGCACTGATGCCGGATTGGGTGAGTTGTCTGCCACGTTTGCCTTTATGTCCTTGGCTTACTTCTTCTTCGCCTTGAGCTTCTGGGGCTTCGGCTTCTCGGGCAGCGCTTCGACCACTCCGCCGGCCTTCTCGATGGCTTCGCGGGCGCCCTTGGTCGCTGCGATGCCCTTGAGGGTCACGGCCTTCTTGATCTCGCCCGACAGCACGACCTTCGCCTGGCCGGCAAATGTCGGGATGATGTTCGCGATCTTCAAGGCGTCGAGATCGATCACATTGCCGTCGATCTTGGCGAGCTCGTCGAGGCGAACCTCGGCGCTCAACGCCTGCATCTTCGAGCGGAAACCGACTTTCGGGAGACGGCGCTGCAGCGGCATCTGGCCGCCTTCGAAGCCGACCTTGTGGTAGCCGCCCTTGCGTGCGCGCTGACCCTTCACGCCACGGCCGCAGGTCTTGCCCTGGCCGGCGGAAGCGCCGCGACCGACGCGCCGGCGCGTCTTGCGCGCTCCGACGGAGGGTTTCATGTCATTCAGACGCATGGTCATACTTACTCCGAGACCTTCAGCATGTGCTTCGCCGCGTAGATCATTCCGCGGTTCTGCGGCGTATCGGCGACTTCGACCGTCTGGTGACGGCGGCGCAGGCCGAGGCCACGCACCGACGCCTGGATGTTCTTCAACTGGCCGGCGAGACTTCTCGCCAGCGTGATCTTGATGTTCTTGGCTGCCATGGCGCTCAACCCAGGATCTCTGCGACCGTCTTGCCACGCTTCGCCGCGATGTCCTCGGGCGACTTCGCGACCGCGAGCGCATTCACCGTCGCGCGCACCACGTTGATCGGGTTGCGCGAGCCGTAGCTCTTCGCGAGCACGTTGCGCACACCGGCGCACTCGAGCACCGCGCGCATGCCGCCACCGGCGATGACGCCAGTACCGTCCGATGCGGGCTGCATGTAGACCTTGGTCGCGCCATGCGAGCCGTGCATCGCGAAGTGCAGCGTGTCGTTGCGCAGCGCGACGTTGACCATGTTCTTGCGCGCCTGCGCCATGGCCTTGCTGATCGCGACCGGCACTTCGCGCGCCTTGCCGAAACCGAAGCCCACGCGGCCGGCGCCGTCGCCGACGACCGTCAGGGCAGTGAAGCCGAACTGACGTCCGCCCTTGACCACCTTGGCCGTGCGATTGACTGCAACCAGCTTCTCGAGGAACTCGTCCTGCGCTTGGTTCTTGTTGTCGGGTCGTGCCATGTTGTTAGGTCCTGTTAAAACTCTAAGCCGGCTTCACGCGCGGCATCGGCCAGCGCCTTGACGCGACCGTGATACATGAATCCCGCGCGATCGAACGCGACCTTGGTGACGCCCGCGGCCTTGGCGGCTTCGGCAATGGCCGTTCCGACGGCCTTCGCCGCCGCGACGTTGCCGGTGCCCTTGAGGCCCTTGGAAATCTTTTCCTGCACGGTCGACGCCGTCGCGAGAACCTTGGAGCCCTGCGAGTCGAACACCTGCGCATAGATATGCTGCGGCGTGCGATGGACCGTGAGACGGGCGACGCCCAGCTCGCGGATCTTCATTCGGGTCTTGATGGCGCGGCGCTGGCGCCGTTCTTTCTTGGTGATCTGCATATGAGTGCCGAAGAATTACTTCTTCTTGCCCTCCTTCAGGGTGATCTGCTCGCCGGAGTAACGGACGCCTTTGCCCTTGTAGGGCTCCGGCGGGCGAATCGCACGGATCTTGGCGCAGACCTGACCTAACTTCTGGCGGTCGATGCCCTTGATGATGATTTCGGTCTGAGTCGGCGTCTCCATCGAGATGCCATCCGGAATCGGGAAATTGACGGCGTGCGAGAAGCCGAGCGTCAGGCCCAGCACCTTGCCCTGAACCGAAGCGCGGTAGCCGACGCCGACGAGCTCGAGCTTGCGCTCGTAGCCCTTCGACACACCGGTCACCATGTTCGCGAGGTGCGCGCGTGCGGCGCCCGCGCTCATGCGCGAGCCGGCGCTGGCGAATTTCACCTGCAGCTTCTTGTCCTGCTCTTCGACGCTCACACCGTCGGCGACGACGAGAGCGAGCTCGCCCTTCGCGCCCTTCACCTTGACGGTGTTGGCGGCGATGGAGGCGGTAACGCCCTGCGGCAGATCGACTGGCCTATTTGCTACTCGGCTCATAAGTTCTATTGCCTGTCTAAGACTGGTGGTTAGGCCACGATGCAGAGGACTTCGCCGCCCTGCCCGATGGCCCGCGCCTGTTTGTCGGTCATCACGCCTTTCGGCGTGGAGACGATGGCGGTGCCGAGACCACCCTGGATCTTCGGCAGCTCGGTCTTGCCGCGGTAGATACGCAGGCCGGGACGTGAGACGCGCTCGATGCGTTCGATCACGGGGCGTCCGTCGTAGTACTTCAGCTCGATGCTGAGCGTTTGCTTCGCGCCTTCGGCCGTCACCTGATAGCCAGCGACATAGCCTTCGTCTTTGAGAACCTTGACCAGCGCCGTCTTCAGCTTCGAAGACGACACGGACACATCCGGCTTGCGCGCGAGTTGCGCGTTGCGGATGCGGGTCAGGAGATCGGCAATGGGATCGGTCATGCTCATGCCATGCGCTCCTACCAGCTCGCCTTGGAAACGCCCGGCAACTCGCCGCGCGCAACCGCTTCACGAACCTTCACACGCGCGAGGCCGAACCGGCGGTACACACCACGGGAACGGCCCGTGATCGCGCAGCGATTCCGTCCACGCGAAGGGCTCGCGTCGCGCGGCAGCTTCTGCAGCTTCACCTGCGCGTCGGCGCGCACATCGGGAGAGGTCTTGGGGCTGCGAATCAGCTCTTTGAGAGCCGTGCGCTTCGCCGCGTATTTCTTCACGATCTTCGCGCGACGCTTCTCGCGCTCGACCATGTTTGTCTTCGCCATACCCTGTGGTTCCTTACTTGCGGAACGGGAAATTGAAGGCGCTGAGCAGGGCACGGCCCTGCTTGTCGTCCTTCGCCGTGGTGGTGATCGTGATGTCCATTCCCCGGAGCTGATCGATCTGGTCGTACTGGATTTCCGGGAAAATGATCTGTTCCTTGATGCCTAAGCTGAAATTGCCGCGGCCATCGAA
>JAYTOI010000047.1:0-79668 GCA_043747875.1 Pseudomonadota bacterium
GGCGCGTACATCTGCGGCGAGGAAACGTCGATGCTCGAGAGCCTCGAGGGCCGGCGCGGCGAGGTGCGCGTGCGGCCGCCGCTGCCGGCCATCAAGGGCCTGTTCGGCCAGCCGACGGTGGTGAACAACGTGGTGACGCTGGCGACGGTGCCGACCATTCTCGCGCACGGCGCGGCGTTCTATCGCGACTACGGCGTTGGCAAGTCGCGTGGCACGATTCCGTTGCAGCTCGCCGGCAACGTGAAACGCGGCGGCCTCGTCGAACGCGCCTTCGGGCTCACCGTGCGCGAGCTCGTGCACGACTACGGCGGCGGCACGGCGACGGGCCGGCCGGTGCGCGCCGTACAGATCGGCGGGCCGCTCGGTGCCTATCTACCGGAGTCGGAGTTCGACACGCCGCTCGACTACGAGGCGCTGGCCGCGAAGAACGCGCTGCTTGGGCACGGCGGCGTCGTGGTGTTCGACGATACCGTCGACATGGCGCGCATGGCGCGTTACGCGCTCGAGTTTTGCGCCATCGAGTCCTGCGGCAAATGCACGCCGTGCCGCATCGGCTCGACGCGCGGCGTGGAGCTGGTCGATCGCATCGCAGCGTCCGCCAATGGTTCGCGCGCGGCCGACCTCGCGTTGCTCGACGAGCTGTGCGACACCATGTTCAACGGCTCGCTGTGCGGGTTGGGCGGCATGACGCCGTTCCCGGTGCGCAGCGCCTTGCAGCATTTCAGGGAAGACTTCGATCCGCGGGGGTAGCGCCATGTACGCCAAAGGACACCACGACCTCGGCACGCCGGCGGCAAACGGCGCAGCCGTCACGCCTCAGGTCGCGCTGGAAATCGATGGCGTGCCAATCACCGTGCCTGCCGGCACGTCCATCATGCGCGCCGCGGCGCAGGCCGGTGCCGACGTACCCAAGCTCTGCGCCACCGACACGTTGAAGGCGTTCGGCTCCTGCCGCGTGTGCCTGGTCGAGATCGAAGGGCGCAAGGGTTTTCCAGCCTCGTGCACCACCGAGGTGGCCACCGGCATGAAGGTGCGTACCAGCAGCGACGCGTTGGCCAAACTACGTCGCAGTGTGCTCGAGCTCTACGTCTCCGAGCATCCGATGGGCAGTTGTCCGCCGGAGAGCCGCTGCGAGCTCGAGCACCTGGCGCACCAGCACGGCATCGGCGCTTCGCGTTACGCGGATGCACGCAGCGCGCGTCGTGAGCACACGCACGCGGAAACCGACGCCAGCAATCCGTATTTCCGCTTCGACAACGACCTGTGCATCGTCTGCTCGCGTTGCGTTCGCGCCTGCGAGGATCAGCAGGGCACGTTCGCGTTGACCATCGACGGGCGCGGACTCGAGTCGCGCGTGTCGGCCTCGCAGCGCGAACCCTTCTTCGAATCCGAATGTGTGTCCTGCGGCGCCTGCGTCGAAGCCTGTCCCACCGGTGCTTTGATGGAGAAGTCGATGCTCTCGTTGACGCTGGGGGCGGGGTTGCCGCAGCAGGCGGTCACGACCACCTGCGCGTACTGCGGCGTCGGCTGCTCGCTGGTCGCGGAGATCAAGGACGGCACCGTCGCACGCATGGTGCCTAACAGGAGTGGCCGCGCGAACCAGGGCCACGCCTGCGTGAAGGGCCGCTTCGCGTACGGCTATGCCACGCACGCGGACCGCGTGGTGAAGCCGATGATCCGCAGGAGCATCACTGACGACTGGACGGAAGTGAGCTGGGACGAGGCCTTCACGCATGCGGCTTCGGAGTTCAAACGCATCCAGGCGCAGCACGGCAAGGAATCCATTGGGGGCATCACGTCCTCGCGCTGCACGAACGAGGAGACCTTCCTCGTGCAGAAGCTGGTGCGCGCGGCGTTCGGCAACAACAACGTCGATACCTGCGCGCGCGTCTGTCATTCACCGACGGGATACGGACTCAAGCACACGCTGGGCGAGTCCGCCGGCACGCAGGAGTTCGTGTCGGTGCAGAAAGCTGACGTCATCATGGTGATCGGCGCGAGTCCGACCGAGGCCCATCCGGTGTTCGCGTCGCAGATGAAGCGGCGCCTGCGCGCCGGCGCCAGGCTGATCGTGATCGATCCCCGGGCCATCGCGCTGGTGAAGACCCCGCACGTCGAGGCCGACCACCACCTGCGGCTGCTGCCTGGAACGAACGTCGCGGTGATCAACGCGCTGGGGCACGTCGTCGTGACGGAGGGTCTGACTAAAGACGACTACATCGCGCAGCGCTGCGAGCGCGAGTCGTACGAGAAGTGGAAGAAGTTCGTATCCGACCCGGTGAACTCGCCGGAGGCCATGGAGCCCATCACTGGGGTGCCCGCGGCGGAATTGCGCGGTGCCGCGCGCCTGTATGCGCGCGGACCCAACAGCGCCATCTACTACGGCCTGGGCGTCACCGAGCACAGCCAGGGCACCACCATGGTCATGGGCATCGCGAACCTTGCGATGGCCACTGGCAACCTCGGCCGCGAGGGCGTGGGCGTGAACCCGCTGCGCGGACAGAACAACGTGCAGGGCGCCTGTGACATGGGCTCATTCCCGCACGAGTTCTCAGGCTATCGGCATGTCTCCGACGACTCTGCTCGCGCGTTGTTCGAGGACCTGTGGAACGTACAGCTGCTCGCCGAGCCCGGACTGAGAATTCCCAACATGTTCGAGGCCGCGCTCGACGGCTCGTTCCGCGGTCTGTACATACAGGGCGAGGACTTCGCGCAGTCGGACCCCAACACGGCGCATGTCACGGCGGCACTGTCGGCGATGGAGTGCATCGTCATCCAGGACATCTTCCCGAACGAGACGTCGAAGTTCGCGCACGTGTTCCTGCCCGGCTCGTCGTTCCTCGAGAAGGACGGCACGTTCACGAACGCGGAGCGGCGCATCTCGCGTGTGCGCAAGGTCATCGAACCGCTGGCCGGTCTCGCGGATTGGGAAGTCACCGTACGGCTGTCGAACACGCTCGGATATCCCATGCGCTACACGCATCCGTCGCAGATCATGGACGAGATCGCGGTGCTCACGCCCACGTTCGCGGGCGTGAGCTACGAGAAGCTCGACCGCCTCGGGTCCATTCAATGGCCCTGCAACGAGAAGGCGCCGGACGGCACGCCGACCATGCACGTCGGCCAGTTCGTGCGCGGCAAGGGCAAGTTCTACGTCACGGCCTATGTGCCGACGAACGAGCGCACGTCGAGCCGCTATCCACTGCTGCTCACCACGGGACGCGTGCTCACGCAGTACAACGTCGGCGCGCAGACGCGGCGCACGGCCAACATGGCCTGGCATGGCGAAGACCGCCTCGAATTGCATCCGCACGACGCGGAAGCACGCGGCATCGAGCCCGGCGACTGGGTGGGCGTGACGAGCCGCGCGGGCGACACCGTGCTGCGCGTCGAGATCACCGACCGCGTCGCGCCCGGCGTGGTCTACACGACGTTCCACTTCCCGGAATCGGGCGCGAATCTCATCACCACCGAGAACTCCGACTGGGCCACGAATTGCCCGGAGTACAAGGTGACGGCGGTGCAAGTGGTGAAGGTGGCGCAGCCCGCGTCCTGGCAATTGCGACGGCGCGCAAACGTGCCTGCGGAACCGGCCCCGTCGGACTCGATGCGATGAATGTCGAGCGTCTCGTGGCGATGGCCAATGACATCGCCGCGTTCTTCGATTCCGAGCCGGACAAGGCCGTCGCCGCCGAGGGCGTGCGCTTTCACATCTCGCGTTTCTGGGATCCTCGCATGCGTCGCGAAATCGTCGCGCACGTGGATGCGGGTGGGGCCGGGCTCACTTCCACGGCCCGCTCCGCAGTGACGCTGCTGACTAATAGCTCAAATCAATTGAAGTGAGACCCGCCGCGCTCGTCGTACCCGGTTTCGCGTGTCAGTATCCGCCCCCATGAGCTCAGGTCTCGCGGCCAAGATCGCCGCCAAGAAGTTCGTCGTCACCGGCGAACTGACACCCCCGAAAGGAACCGATCTGTCGAAGTTGTTTGACGCGGCCGAGCTGCTGCGCGGCTCCGTCGACGCGATCAACCTCACCGAATCGCCGCGCGCGCGCATGACCATGGACCCGAAGGCCGTGGCGCGTCTGCTGCTCGATCGCGGCATCGAGACCGTCGTGCAGATCGTGAGCCGCGACCGCAACCGCATCGCCGTGCAGTCCGACTTGTTAGGCGCGGCGGCGCTGGGTCTCAAGAATTTCGTGTTCATGGGCGGCGACTCCACCGCGGTCGGCGACCATCCCGATGCGAAGCCCGTGTTCGATCTCACCGCGTCGGGCCTGCTGGCCGCGGCACAGGCGCTGCGCACTGGCAAGGACCACGCCGGCAACGCGCTCACCGGCGTGCCGGATCTGTTTCTCGGCGCCACGGCCAATCCCGGCGCGCCGAAGTTCCAGGCCGAGATCGAGAACACGCGCCGCAAGATCGACGCTGGCGCGCAGATGCTGCAGACGCAGGCCGTATACCACGTGGATCAGCTCAAGCGCTTCATCGATGCGCTGAAACCCGATGGCATCGCGATCCTCGCCGGCGTCATTCCGTTGAAGTCGGAGAAGAGCGGTCCGTGGCTCAACGCGAACCTGCCGGGCGTCGTGGTGCCGCCGGATTTGATGAAAGCGATGGACGATGCCGCGCGCGTGGGCGCGACGCGCCAGCGCGGCATCGAGCTCGCGGCGCGCGTGGTTCGTGACATGAAGAGCATCTGCCAGGGCGTGCACATCATGGCCATCGGCTGGGAAGCCGAGGTGCCGGCCATTCTGAGAGCGGCCGGCATTCGCGCCTAGAAAATCCGCTCAGGGGATGTCGTCCTCGTTCGCGACGCCGCCTTCATCCTCCCAGCGATTCACCTGCCACACTTCCTCCCGACTGAACTTGAGCCGCGCGCCCGCGCCGCCGCCGTTCTCGGCGATGAAGACGACGCCGGCCGCTTCCAGGGTGGCGCGCAGCCGACGCCGCGTGGTCTCGTCGGCGGATCGAAAGCGCTTCTCGAAATCGGTGATGGTCTGCAGGTCGATGGCCGCGGCCTGCGAGAGTTTCTGCTGCGTCCAGTCGATCAGTGCGCGGCCGGCGCGGCATTGCGCGGACGTGAGCGCGGTGGGGGTCACTGCGACATTGCTCATGCGCGCGAGCGTACCGCGAGCCGCGATGCGTCACCAGATCGCGAAGGCCTCCGTGCGCCCTTCGTTGAAACATATCGCGTCGTGAACGCGATCTCGATCGCGCGTGCTCCGAACGCTGCATAATCGCAATGTGACTGTGCTGGCGCGTGAATACCTGCAGCGGACCCGCGAGGCCCTGGATACGGCATTCCAGGCGTACTTCGTGCTCAAGGACAAACACCCTGTGCGCCGGGCGGCCGGCTTTCGCAACGTCATCGTGTTCGGCAACCTCGTGCGCGGCGTGCTCGAAGCGTTGCCCTCCGACGGTGGCGAGTTCGACCGGTGGTTCAAGCCCATACGCAAGGAATTCAAGAGCTCGCTGCTCATGAAGCTGTTCGTGCAGTTGCTCGCGGAGATCCGCAAGCGGGAGGCATCGCGCATCGGCAAGGGCGCACGTGTGGTCGGCTTCAACTATCCGGCCGACGTGCCGAAGCTCGGCAAGCGGCCGGCGCATGCGCGCGAGCTGTTCATGGGCGACGACATCGGCGGCATCGGCTGGGAGGTCGAAGTGCTGCCGGGCTCCATCGAAAAGTACTACGCAATCCTCCCGGCCAGCTACGGCACCGTGGACGAATTCCTGAGCTTCACCGCCGTGGCCCAAACTTCGAACGATCCGCGCTCGCTCGACCCCATCAAGGTTTCGGAGCAGTACATCACCACGCTCGAGAAAGTACTGCGCGGCGCGGAGCAACATCTCTAGGCCCCTCCGGCCAACGCGCTCGGCGACAAACATCTCGCGAACACGCTGTACTTCCACGCGCACTTCCGGCGCGAGAACCCCACGACGATGCAGCGTGCCTTCGAAATCCTGCCGAACTCGAACTCGATCTCGAACACCTGCCCAACGCAAACCTGTTCGAGCGCGCCGACGACTATTCCAGCCGCGCGTACTTTTATTTGATGGCTGCGAAAAATGGGCTGCCGGACCTGGCGCCGCTGGCGGGGCGCCTGCGCGGGCTGTGAGCACCTCGAAGACCTGATACCAAAGCGCCGTAAAACGTGACGAGCGCACGTCTTTTGCCTGCCACCCTTCAGCTATGCTCGCCAACATATGTCAACCAGGAGGAGTGGCGAGATGAGCAAGGCAAAAGTTCTCGGGGCATTGGCACTGGCGGGAACGCTTGCTTCGCCCACTTTCGCGGACGATTCGAGCGGCTGGCGCATGGGCTTCAACATCGCGGCGGACAAGCTCGAAGGCACTTTCGACGCCACGGGCTTTGGCACTACCAACACCACCGAAGAGCGCCTCGGATACAGCATCTTCGGCGGCTACACCTTCAACAAGTGGATCGCGGTCGAGGTCGGATACACCGGCGGCACGGAGTTCAACCAGTTCGTGCCTGAATTTGCCGACCTGGTCGCGGCCGACCCGCCTGTGGCAGTGCCGCCCGCTACGCCCATTCCCGATTCGCCGGCGTTCTTCAACATTCACAACGACGTGAAGGGGCTCGATGCCTCCGCTGTGTTCTCCTGGTGGGTGAACGACAAGTTCTCGCTGTATGGCCGCGGCGGCTTTCTCGCCTGGCGCGCCGAGACGACGGTTGGCGTCGGCGACTTCGATGACTTTTTGAACGATCCGGTGCGGGTTTCCGCGAACGACAACGGTTTCGCGCCGATGTTCGGCTTCGGCGTGCAGACCAAGCTCGATGGCGCGCTGGTGCGACTCGAATACCGCGTCATCGACGTGGGCGATCTGAACTTCGGTGGCGGCTTCTCGCAGACCGACAACCAGGTTTCGTCGACGACGTTCAGCATCGTCTGGCAGTTGCGCTAGAACACGGCGCACGAGGGCCCTTACCGGGCCTCGTGCGCACGCGCATTCTCCTTTCAATCCCGGATGGAGTGAGCACATGCGCTATCGGAAGCTAGGCAACACCGGATTGATCGTTTCCGAGATGTGTCTCGGAGGCATGACATTCGGCAGCGGCGAGGGAATGTGGGCCACGGTGGCCGGTGTCAGCCAGGATGACGTCACCGAAATCATCAAGACCGCGTTCGATCGCGGCGTCAACTTCATCGACACCGCGGATTTCTACTCGAGCGGGCGATCGGAAATCGTCACCGGAAACGCGCTCAAGATGCTCGCCCGGCCACGCGATTCCTACGTGCTCGCCACCAAGGTGCTGCTGCGCATGGGACCGGGACCCAATCAGATCGGTCTTTCGCGCGCACACATCCTGCAGGCCGTCGACGCCAGCCTGAAGCGCCTGCAGCTCGATCACATCGATCTCTATCAGATTCACGGCCGCGACCCGTTCACGCCGCTCGAGGAGACACTCGATGCGTTGAACGATTGTGTGCGTGCAGGGAAGGTGCGCTACACCGGCCTGTGCAATCTCGCGGCTTGGGAAATAACGAAATCGCTGTGGATCTCCGAAAAAAAGAGCCTCGCGCGATTCGAAAGTCTGCAGATGTATTACTCGCTCGCGGGCCGCGACATCGAGCGCGAGATTGTGCCGCTCGCGAAGGATCAGAATCTTGCGATCCTGCCGTGGAGCCCGCTGGCCGGCGGATTGCTGTCGGGCAAGTTCTCGCGCGAGAACGAAAAACCGGACGGTGCGCGCCGCGCGACGCTCGACTTCCCGCCGGTCGACCGCGAGCGCGTGTGGCGCATCCTCGATGTGATGCGACCCATCGCGGCCGACAATCTCGTGTCCATCGCGCAGGTCGCGCTCGCCTGGTTGCTGGCGCAGCCGCACGTCACGTCGGTGATCATCGGCGCGAAGAATCACGAGCAGCTGCTCGACAACATCTCTGCGACGGAGCTCGAGCTGAGCCCGGAGCAACTACGCGCCATCGACGAAGTGTCGGCGCTGCCGAGCGAATATCCGCAGTGGATGATCGCGCGGCAGTCGGGAGATAGAGTAGGGCAGGTCGAAGGCGCAAGCTGACCGCACGCATGCGCCGTGATGTGGTGAGGACACTGGCCGCGGCCGGCGCGCTGGTAATGTCGAACGCGGGTTTCGCGGCCGAGTTCCAGCTCGACGGCTGGCGCGCACGGATCGATCCCGAAACACTGACCGTCACGGCGAAGATCGTGGGTTCGGAGCCCGTCGTGATCGCGCAGGGCACGACGCAACCGGTGCGCGATCTCGTGCAGAAGGACGGCAGGGTCTCGTGGACCATCGGCGAGTCCGGCATCCGCGCGGAATTCTCAGTGAAGGGCCGTCGACTGCTCGCGCGCTTCTCGTCGAAGGGCGACGCGAAGATCGAATGGCCCGTCACGGGCAACGACAAACAGCTATCCGCGCTGACCCTGCCCGAGGGCGAGGGTTTGTACGTGCAGGTCTCGAACCACGGCTGGCGCGCGCGACTGGATGGCGAGTGCCTCGGTCTCAGCGGCCAGTTGTCGATGCCCTTCTGGGCTCATCAGCTATCCACCCACACGTTCACGTACATCGTGCGCACCGACCTGCGCAGCGAGCTGTGTCTGGCCGACCACGACCAGCGCATCACGGCGACGCTGCGCCATGAATTCCAGGCGCGCGACGGCAACGTGCCATACGAGGTCGAGATCGGGCGTGGCGGAATTTCCCCGCTCGGGGCCGCGCTCGAATATCGGGATTGGCTCATCGAGCGCGACGAGTTCCGAACGCTCGAACAGAAGATCGCGGACAATCCGGCGGTCGCGAAGCTGGCGGGTGCCGTGCACATGTACGTGTGGGGCGACGGCCGCACACCGGAGTTCATCGACGATCTCGTGAAGCTCGGCGTAAAGCGGGCATGGATCGGGTACGACCAGGATGAGTTCGGCGAGCAGAAGACCCTCGCCGGCAAGGAGTTCGTCGCGGCCGCGATCCGCGCGGGCTATCTCGTGGGGCCCTACGAGAGCTTCGCGAACGCGCAGGATCCGAACACCGGGGACTCCGTGTCGCGGTGGCCGGGCAAGCTCTATCCGGACGGCTGCATCGTCAAGCGCGATGGCGCGCGGAAGACCGGCTTCGCCGATCGCGGCTGCGAGCTGTCATCGGAGGCGTTCGCGCGCGCGGAACCGACGCTGCATCCGCTCGCGACACGCGTCGACAATCAACTGCGTGACGGCGCGAATTCGTATTTCATCGACGTCGATGCATTCGGCGAGCTTTTCGACGATTTCTCACCCGCGCATCCGATGACCGTGTTCCAGGATCGCACCAACCGCATGGCGCGCATGCGATACGCGCGCGATCGCAAGGTGGTGCTCGGCTCGGAAGCGGGAGTCGCGTGGAGCGTGCCAGCCATCGATTTCGCGCACGGCGCGTTCGGCGTGCGCAATGGCGCGCTGTGGGCGGAGAAGAAGCGCGCCGGCAATGCCATGGGCGCGTGGTGGCCGCCGGATCGGCCCGGCGTGTTCTTCGCGCCGTACGAGCCGAGCGCGGAGTTCACGCGCGCGAAGTTCGATCCCACCGTGCGCGTGCCGCTGTATCAGACCGTGTTCCACGACGCATTGGTGAGCACGGATCGCTGGGAGATCCCAATGGCGAAGCTGCCGTCGCTCGCGCCGACGCGGCAGTTGCTCGAGCTGCTCTACGGCGTGCCGTCGATCTGGGCGATGGACCGGCGCGCACTGCGCGAGAACGGCGCGGCGTTCGGCGAGCTGTTGCGGTTCTTTGCGCCGTTGCACGAGCGCATCGCGACGCGGCGGCTCACCTCGTTCTCCTCAGTCGCGCCGGATGGTCTGGTGCAGCACACCTCTTTCGGCGGGATCTCGCTGACCGCGAATTTCGGCACGCGGCAGTCGGCGAGTGGCGTCGACCCTGGCTGCATCCGCGCCGAGCGGCGCGCCGATCAGTGGGTGGAGACGTATTGCCCGCAGCGGTTCAGGGTGCAGGCCGCGAAGCCATAGCGCGGAAGCGGCGGGAGGGTCCCCAGCGGCCAGCCTTTCTGGTAGCGTTACCGCCCGCTGCAGGGGGCTCCATGTTTCTAGGCATCGATATCGGCACGTCCAGTGTCAAAGCCGTCGTCGTCGACGACAAAGACACCGTGGTGGAGCAGGCTTCCGCGCCGCTCGATGTTTCCCGCCCGCACGCGGGCTGGTCCGAGCAAAACCCCGCCGACTGGTGGAGCGCGACGAATGCCGCCGTCACCGCGCTTCCGGCCGCGCATCGCAAAGCCGTCAAAGCGGTCGGCCTCTCCGGCCAGATGCACGGCGCGACGCTGCTCGACGCCTCGGACAGGCCACTCCGCCCAGCCATCCTCTGGAACGACGGCCGCAGCGAGGCGCAGTGCGCCGTGCTCGAGAAGGCCGAGCCACGCTCGCGCGACATCACCGGCAACATCGCGATGCCGGGTTTCACCGCGCCGAAGCTCGTGTGGGTGCGCGAGAAAGAACCGCAGATCTTCAAGAGCACGCGTTGCGTGTTGCTGCCCAAAGATTACGTGCGCCTGTTGATGACGGGCGAGAAGGCCAGCGACTGCTCCGACTCCGCGGGCACGCTGTGGCTCGACGTTGCGAAACGTACCTGGTCGCCCGAGATGCTCGCGGCCACGGGCCTCGACGTGTCGCACATGCCGAAGCTCGTGGAAGGCTCGGATGCGACGGGTACGCTGCGCGCGGACGTCGCGCAGAGCTGGGGCATGGAGCGCGTGCCGGTCGCGGGCGGCGGCGGTGACAACGCCGCGGGGGCCGCGGGCATCGGCGTCGTGAAACCCGGCGATGCATTCCTGTCGCTGGGCACGTCGGGCGTATTGTTCCTCGTCACGCCGAGATTCCTGCCCAACGCCGCGCGCGCGGTGCACGCCTTCTGCCACTGCCTGCCGGGCGTGTGGCACCAGATGAGCGTGATGTTGTCGGCCGCGTCGTGCGTCGACTGGGCCGCGAAGCTCACCGGATCGACGGACGCGGCGGACCTGCTGTCGAAGGTGGCAGCGCGCGGCCGGCTCGACGGTCCTGAAATCTTCCTGCCCTATCTATCGGGCGAGCGCACGCCGCACAACGATCCGGCGGCGCGCGGTGTGTTGTTCGGTCTGAACCACGATTCGGATGCCGCGGCCATCGGCCAGGCAGTGCTCGAGGGCGTGGCGTTCGCATTCGCGGACGGCTTGGACGCGCTGATCGAAGCCGGTGCGACCATCGACAAGATCTCCGTGATCGGCGGCGGCGCGCGTTCCAGGTGGTGGGGCGGTGTGCTCGCTGCCGCACTCAAACGTCCGCTGGTGTATCGCGATGGCTCCGAAGTGGGCCCGGCCGCCGGCGCGGCGCGTCTGGCGCGTCTCGCCAAGACCGGCGAGCGTGCGCAGGACGTGTGCAAGCCGCCGCCGGTGCGCGTGGTCATCGAGCCCAACGCGCGCGACATCGAGCGGTTGGCACCGAAGCGCGAGAATTTCTCCAGGATCTATCAGGACCTTCGCCCCAGATTTCGAGGAGTGTGACCATGTCGAGTTCGTATTTCGCCGGTGTGCAGCCCATCAAGTTCGAAGGCCCGAAGTCGGACAACCCGCTGGCCTTCCGCTACTACAACAAGGATCAGGTCGTTCTCGGCAAGCGCATGGAAGAGCACCTGCGCCCGGCCGTGTGCTACTGGCATTCGTTCGCGTGGGACGGCGTCGACATCTTCGGTGCCGGCACGTTCGCGCGCCCCTGGAACAACGCGGGCCCGATGACGGCCGAGCGCGCCTGGGAAAAAATGGACGCGGCGTTCGATTTCTTCACGCGTCTCGGCGCGCCGTTCTACTGCTTCCACGATGTCGACGCGATGCCCGCCGCGGCGAGCATCAAGGAGCACGTCGAGAACCTCGCGAAGACCATCGACCGGCTCGAGAGGAAGCAGGCGGAGACCGGCATCAAACTGCTGTGGGGCACGGCCAACCTGTTCTCGCATCCGCGCTACATGGGCGGCGCCTCCACGAATCCGGATCCGGAGGTGTGGTCCTTCGCGGCGACGCAGGTGCGCCACTGCCTCGACGCCACCAAACGCCTCGGCGGCTCTAACTACGTGCTGTGGGGCGGTCGCGAGGGCTACGACACGCTGCTCAATACGAACCTCAAGACCGAGCTGAAGAACTTCGGCCGCTTCCTGCAGCTGGTCGTCGACCACAAGCACAAGATCGGCTTCAAGGGCACCATCCTCATCGAGCCCAAGCCGCACGAGCCGACGAAGCATCAGTACGACTTCGACACCGCGACGGTGTACGGCTTCCTCAAGGCCAACGGCCTCGAGAACGAAGTGAAGGTGAACATCGAGGCCAATCACGCGACGCTCGCGGGCCACAGCTTCGATCACGAGATCGGGATGGCCGACGCGCTCGGCATCTTCGGCTCGATCGACATCAATCGCGGCGATCCGCAGAACGGCTGGGACACGGACCAGTTCCACAACGATCCGCTCGACATGACGCTGGCGATGTACCGCATCCTCAAGGCAGGTGGCTTCACCACCGGTGGGTTCAACTTCGACGCCAAGGTGCGCCGTCAGTCCATCGACCCGAGCGACATGTTCCACGGCCACGTCGGCGGCCTCGACCTGCTGGCGCGCACACTGTTGTCCGCGGCGGCGCTCATCGAGAACGGCGGCATCGACCAGTTCGTCGAGCAGCGCTACGCGAAGTGGTCGGGCGAGGCGGGGCAGAAGATCCACGCCAAGGATGCGACGCTGGCGTCGATCTCCGACGCGGCGGTGGCGGCTAACATCGATCCGAAGCCGCAGTCCGGCCGGCAGGAGATGCTCGAGAACCTCGTGAACCGCTTCGTGTGAGACTGCTCGCGGCGCATCGAATGCTGACTTCACGTACAGTGAGCGCCCCGATCCGGGCGAGGAAGTAGTTCGATGGCACTTTTGGGCAGAACGCTGGGTACGATTGCGTGCACGCTCGCGATGTGGATGGTCACGGCCGCCGCCGTCGCAGCCGACAAGCGCATTTCGCTGCCCACGGGCGACACGCTCACCATCAGCGGCTGGCGCGACGGCTGGGTCGTCGGCATCGCGCCCGACGACTCGCCAGCCGGTTCGGTGGTGTTCCATGCCGCGGATCCCACCAAATGGCGCGCGATGCTCGCGCCCATGCCGGCGAATCCCGCGCTCACGGGCGACGTCGGCAACCTGCGCATTTACGTGCGTAACATGGCGCGGGCCCTCGAGAATGGCGGCCTCGTCGTCGAGCACGAACAGAAGGCCATCGATCCATCGGGTGTGCGCGGCTTCTACGTGAAGGCGCACGATCCGAACCCCGCGCTGCACGCCAAATCCAAGGAAGAAATGTACCAAGACGGTTATACCGGCGCGTTGACGGTCGGATCGAAGCCGTACCTGTTCGAGATCGCCTGGAACCAGGGCGGCGAAGCCGAGGCGAACGCGGTCCTGGGGCTCATGAAGGCCATGCGGATGCAATAGCCGCATACGTATGCATGGCGCGGAAGACCCGCGCGTTGCAGTACAGTGCGCCCACTCGAAGCGGGGTGGGGGAGCGATGCACCGAACGATATTGAGGAGCGCGCTGGCCTCGTTGGTGGCCTGGGCGGCGCTCGCCAACGCGGCACCCGGTTACCGGGAGCGGTTGCCCGAAGATGAAATCGTCTACTTCGTGCTGCCCGACCGCTTCGAGAACGGCGATGCGGCCAACGACCGCGGCGGCCTGCCGGGCGATCGCCTAGCTACCGGATTCGATCCCACGCACAAGGGCTTCTACCAGGGCGGGGATCTCGCCGGGCTCACCGCCGGTCTCGACTACATCCAGGGATTGGGCGTCACCGCCATCTGGCTCGGTCCCATCTACAAGAACAAGCCGGTGCAGGGCCCCGCGGGTGACGAGAGCGCTGGCTATCACGGCTACTGGATCACGGACTTCACCGCCGTCGATCCGCACTTCGGCAGCGAGAAGGATCTGCGTGCCTTCGTGAAGGCCGCGCACGCGCGCGGCATGAAGGTGTATCTCGACATCATCACGAACCACACCGCGGATGTGATCCAGTATCGAGAATGCGAGAACAGCTGGTGCGCGTATCGCTCGCGCGGCGAGTATCCATACTCGCGGCGCGGCGGCATCGCGGGCGGGGCGATCAACCCCGGATTCGCGGGCGATGCGGCGGGCACGGCCGCGAATTTCGCGCAGCTCATCCGCGCCGACTATGCGTATACGCCGTTCGTGCCGCCGGCCGAGGCGGAAGTGAAAGTGCCGAAATGGCTGAACGCCCCCATCTACTACCACAACCGCGGCAACTCCGAATTCCGCGGCGAGAGCTCGCTGCTCGGAGATTTTTTCGGCCTCGATGATCTGATGACCGAAAATCCACGGGTGGTGCAGGGCTTCATCGACATCTACGGCGACTGGATCGCGCGCTTTCATCTGGACGGATTCCGCATCGACACGGCGCGCCACGTGAACCCGGAGTTCTGGCAGGCGTTCGCGCCCGCCATGCTGGAGAAGGCGCGCGCCAATGGCATACCGCATTTCCACATCTTCGGCGAAGTCGCGGCGGACGGTGTCGACGTGGCGCAGCTCGCGCGCCACACGCGCGTCGACAAACTACCGTCGGTGCTCGACTTCGGCTTTGCCGGAGCGATGCAGAAGACGGTGGCCGGGGACGAAGGCACGTCGGTGCTCGCGCGGCTCTATTCCGACGACGGCCTGTACGAAGGCGGCGCGTCCGCGGCGCTGCGCCTGCCGACGTTCACGGGCAATCACGACATGGGCCGGTTCGCGTGGCTGGTGACGCGCGCGCGACCGCATGCATCGCTCGACGAAGTCCTGCAACGCGTGAAGCTGGCGAACGCCATGCTGTTCCTGCTGCGCGGCGTGCCGGTGGTCTACTACGGCGACGAGCAGGGTTTCATCGGACACGGCGTCGACCAGGCTTCCCGCCAATCCTTGTTTGCGAGTCGCGTGGCCAGCTACAACGATCAGCCGCTGCTCGGCACATCGTCGACGACGGCTACGACGAATTTCGGACGCACTCATTCCCTGTACCAGCAGATTGCCGGGCTCGCGGCGTTGCGCGCGCGCGAGTCCATTCTGCGCCGCGGCCGACAGGTGGTGCGCGCGCACGCAGAGAAGCCTGGCTTGTTCGCGGCGTCGCGCATCGATGCCGATGGCCGCGAGATCCTGCTCGCATTCAACACCTCGCTGGAGCCGGTGACGGCCCAGGTGGAAGTGGAGACGAAATCGATGACGTTCCGTTCACTGGTCGGAAGGTGCGCCGCGGCCGCGAGCGCGCCGGGTAGTTTGAGGGTCGAGCTGCCGCCGCTCGGGTACGCGGCCTGTGCGGCGGTCGCGCGATGAGGCGCGCCCTGAGCCAGGTGCGCACCGCCTCGCTCGCCGTGGTCGCGTTGCTGTGGGCGGGCGTCGCTCTCGCGCAAAATCCGCCGGCGCCGGTCTCCGCGACATCGCCCGGCAACGTGTTATCGGTGGAATTGCGCTTGAACGGTGAAGGCCGTCCGGAGTACGCCGTACGCCGGGGCGCGCAAACCGTCATCGACTGGTCGCGTCTCGGGTTCATCCTCGCGGACGCGCCGAAGCTCGAGCGCAATTTCGAGTTCGGCAAGATCGAGCGGCGGGGCTTCGACGACACCTGGGAGCAGCCCTGGGGCGAGCGGCGCTTCGTGCGCAACCACGGCAATGAGCTGCGCGCGACTCTGACCGAGAAATCCGGCGCGCGGCGCAGCCTGAACGTGATCTTCAGGGTGTTCGATGATGGCGTCGGCTTCCGCTACGAGTTCCCGGCGCAGGACGCGCTGCGTGAAGTGAACATCGTCCAGGAATTGACCGAGTTCGCCATCGCGGAGCCCGGCACCGCGTGGTGGATCCCGGGCGGCGAGTGGAATCGCTATGAGTATCTGTACAACCGCACGCCCATCGCGGAGCTCGCGCAGGCGCACACGCCGCTCACGATGAAGCTCGCGAGCGGCACGCACGTCTCGATTCACGAAGCCGCGCTGGTCGACTACGCGGGGATGTGGCTGCGGCGCGTGGACGGCGCGAGATTGAAGGCCGTGCTGTCGCCCTCGGGCAGCGGGCCTGCCGTGCGCCGCGTAGCGCCGTTTGCGACTCCGTGGCGGACCGTGACCATCGCGAGGGACGCTGCCGGGCTCTACATGTCCGATCTCATCCTGAACCTGAACGAACCTAACAAGCTCGGCGACGTGTCCTGGGTGAAGCCGTTCAAGTACGTCGGCATCTGGTGGGAGATGCATCTCGGCACGAAGACCTGGGCTTCCGGTCCCAAGCACGGCGCCACCACCGCTGCGACGAAGCGCTACATCGATTTTGCGGCCCAGCACGGTTTTCGTGGCGTGCTCGTCGAAGGCTGGAACAAGGGCTGGGACGGTGACTGGTTCGCGAACGGTGAGGACTTCAGCTTCACGGAGGCATACCCGGACTTCGACATCGTCGCGCTGGCGGCCTACGCCAAGAAAAAAGGCGTGCGGCTCATCGGGCATCACGAGACTTCCGCGAACATCGCCCACTACGAGCAGCAATTGGCCGCGGGGCTGGATCTGTACGCCAGGCTCGGCATCGACGCGGTGAAGACCGGCTATGTCGCCGACGCCGGCGGTGTCAAAGCGCGAATCCATGGTACCGGCGCGGACGGGCAGTTCCACTACGAGTGGCACGACGGACAGGTGCAGGCACGCCACCATTTGCTCGTGGTACAGACGGCGGCGACGCGGCACATCAGCATCAACGCGCACGAGCCCATCAAGGATACGGGCCTGCGCCGCACGTATCCCAACTGGGTGTCGCGCGAAGGCGCGCGCGGCATGGAGTACAACGCCTGGGGCGATCCGGTGAATCCGCCGGAGCACGAAGCAAATCTGGTGTTCACGCGCATGCTGTCGGGCCCCATGGATTTCACGCCCGGTGTGCTCAGCCTCGAGGGCGCCGGCGGGCGTCGCATCCAGAGCACCATGGCCAAACAACTGGCGCTGTACGTGGTGCTCTACAGCCCGATCCAGATGGCGGCCGATCTGCCCGAGAACTACCAGAGATTCCCGCAGGCATTCCGCTTCATCGAGGACGTGCCGGTCGATTGGAGCGACACGCGGGTACTCAACGGCGAGGTGGGCGACTACGCGACGATCGCGCGCAAGGAGCGCAGCGGTGACGACTGGTACGTGGGGGCGGTGACCGACGAGAACGCGCGCACCTTGCGCATCTCGCTCGACTTCCTCGACGCGCAGCGCAGGTACCGCGCGACTATCTACCGAGACGGTCCGGGAGCGGGCTTCGACGGCGACGCCCGCGCGCTGAAGGTGGAATCGCGTCCGGTGTCGCGCCACGATACGCTCGAGCTCGCGCTGGCCCGCGGCGGCGGCTTTGCGATGCGCATCGCGGCGCAGCCCGTGACCGGCTTGCGGCGCTCCGCGCAGAAGCCGAAACCGAAACCGAAGCCGCAGCCTGTCTACGACGTGGAGTGAGCATGCACGCCGCCGCGCGCCCGCACGTCACGTTCTGGCAGATATGGAACATGTGTTTCGGATTTCTGGGAATCCAGTTCGGCTTCGCGCTGCAAAACTCGAACGTGAGCCGCATCTTCCAGACATTGGGCGCTTCAATCGACGAGTTGCCCATCCTGTGGGTCGCGGCGCCGCTCACCGGGTTGTTAGTACAGCCCATCGTCGGCTACTACTCGGATCGCACCTGGAACCGGCTGGGCCGGCGGCGGCCGTATTTCCTCGCCGGCGCCTTGCTCGCATCGATTGCGCTCGTCGCGATGCCGCGTTCGCCGGTGCTGTGGATCGCCGCAGGCCTGCTGTGGATCCTGGACGCCAGCATCAACATCGCGATGGAGCCATTCCGCGCATTCGTCGGCGATCAATTGCCGCAGCGGCAGCGCCCCCACGGTTATCTGATGCAGAGCTTCTTCATCGCCGTCGGCTCCGTCGTCGCAAGTCTCTTGCCGTGGATGTTTGCGCACGCGGGCGTGAGCAACGTGGGTACGGGCAGCGGCGCCGCGTCGATACCCGACAGCGTGCGCTATTCGTTCGACATCGGCGCCGTCGTGCTCGCGGGCGCGGTGCTCTGGACGATCTTCACCACGCGCGAGTATCCGCCCGGAGAGCTGCATGGTTTCGCCGATTCCACGCCGCTCTCAGAAGGCGTCATGCCCGGCGATGCCAGGCACGCCGCGTCGCGTGCCGCGCTGTGGCTCGGCGTGGGTTTCCTCGGCGCATTCCTCGTGTGGTATTTCCAGCGGCGCGCGGAGCTCTACATCTTGTGTGGGCTGTTCGGCGGCTGGGGCGCGGCACTGCTGATCGGCGGTGGCCGTGCGGGTGAGGGGATGTTCGCGACGCTGATGCGCGACATCGACGGCATGCCGCAGCGCATGCGGCAACTCGTCCCGGTGCAGTTCTTCTCGTGGCTCGCGTTGTTCGCGATGTGGCTCTACACGAATCCGGCCGTGACGCAGGTGCATTTCCACGCCACCGACGCTGTGGGAGTTGCGTACAACGAAGGCGCCAACTGGGTGGGCGTGTTGTTCGCCGCCTACAACGCCTTCGCGGCGCTCGCCGCGATCGCGATCCCGGTCATGGTGCGCAGGCTGGGCCTGAGCGTGAGTCATTTCGTCAATCTACTGCTGGGAGGCGCGGGGCTCGCATCGTTTCTGTTCATCCGCGATCCGGACTGGCTGATCGCTTCGATGATCGGCGTTGGCTTCGCGTGGGCGTCGATCGTGTCGTTGCCGTACGCGCTGCTCGCCGGCAGCGTGCCCTCGCGCAAGATGGGTGTGTACATGGGCGTCTTCAACTTCTTCATCGTCATTCCGCAGCTCGTGGCCGCGAGCGTACTCAGTGACGTGCTGAAGCCGCTGCTCGGTGGGCAGCCGATCTACGTGCTGGTGTTCGGTGGCGCGAGTTTCGCACTGGCGGGGATATTGACGCTGCGCGTGAAGTAGACTCGCGCCGCATGGATCGCATTTCCCTGTTGCAGACAGCCGTCGCGCTCGCGCTCGGGTTCGCGCTGCGTTTCGTCGTCAATCTGGAGCCGGTGTGGTGGCTGGCGTGGATCGTGCCGGGCCTGGTGCTGGCGCTGGCGGTGCGCACCGAGGGCTGGACCTCGCGCGGACTCGTGGCCATCGCCGCACTGATCGGCGTCAGCGCGAATCTCATGTACTTCCTGCGCGTCATGCCGCTGCTGCCGGCCATGATCGTGCTGCTGCTGCAGACCGCCCTGTGGGTGGTGGTGGTTTCGGAGACCCGGCGAGTGATGCAGGCCTCGCGCGCGCCGTGGACCATGCTTGCGTTTCCCGTGATGTGGGTCGCCGCCGATACGCTGCTGGCGCAATTCACTCCCGACGGCAACTGGGGCAGCCTCGCGTACACGCAAGCCGAGATGCTGCCCGTGGCGCAGCTCGCGGCACTGTTCGGCGTCGGCGGCATCCTGTTCGTGCTCGCGCTGTTCAACGGCACGGTGGCGTACGCGTTCGTGCGCGGCGTCCGTACGCGCGACCTCATCGGTGCCTGTGTCGCCGTCACAGTCGTGGTCGCGGCCACGGAGGCATACGGTTGGGCGCGGCTCGGTGAGAAGCCGGCCGGCATGCCCGTGTCATTCGGCATCGCGTCGGTCGACGACTTCATCCGCGGCCCGGGTACGCCGGACTCGCGCGAGGTCTGGACGCAATACGATGCGCAGGTGCAGGAGCTCGCGAACAGTGGCGCGAAATTGATTTTGCTGCCCGAGAAGATCGACGTGCTGCGCAGCGCGGATGCCGGGACGCGCCAGGCCGCGCTCGCGAAACTGGCGCGCGACAACAAGGTGTGGCTGGTCGCGGGGCTGGGTGTCGACACAGGCCACGAACGACGCAACGAGGCCTGGTGGTTCGCGCCCGACGGCCGCCTCGTGACCAACTACCTCAAGCATTTCTTGGCGCCGCCCGAGCGCGAGTTCGTTTCGGGCTCTGACTATCCAGTCAACGACATCGACGGGGTGCGCTACGGTGTCGCGATCTGCAAGGACATGCATTTCGCGCGACTCGGCCGCGGCTTCGGCGCGCGCGATGCCGGCGTCATGCTCGTGCCGGCCTGGGATTTCGACCTCGATGCAGTCATGGCGGCGAACATGACCAAGCTGCGCGGCGTGGAGAACGGCTACGCGGTGGTGCGCTCGTCACGCCAGGGGCTTCTTTCCATCACCGATGCCTACGGGCGCGTGCTCGCCGTGGAACGCAGCGCGAAGCTGCCCGGCACCACAGTTTTCGCCACCGTCAACGTCGGTGCGCGCGTGCCAACGCTGTACACGCGCATCGGCGATGCACTCGGCTGGTGGTGCGTGGCCGCGGCGCTGGGGTTGGCCGCGTGGACTCGCGTCGTGGCGCGACGGTCAGGTCCTGTTCCGTGAATTGGGGAGTGGCCCCATCAGCCGGATTTGCGCAGGACTAGTTTGGTGGGTATGACGCTGTTGGCGGCGGGCTCGCCCGCGATCTGACGCAGCAGCGTCTCGACCAGCAGGTCGCCCGCGCGGCGGGTGTCCTGCATCACGGTGGTCAGCGGCGGGTTGGTGAGGCTCGCCGCGGGAATGTCATCGAAGCCCGTCACCGCCACCTGGCGCGGCACGTCGATGCCGACGGCCTGCAAGGCTCTCAACGCGCCAATCGCAATGAGATCGCTGGCGGCGACGATGGCGTCGAACTGCACGCCGCGCGCGCGCAGTTCGTTGACCGCATTGAAGCCCGACTCCTCGAGATTGATGGCGTCCACCTGCAGCGCGGCGGAGGTGGGCGCTCGCGCTTCCATCGTCGCGCGCTCGTAGCCCCGGTAGCGATCGAAGAATTCCGGATAGTGGCTGGTGGCGGTGCCCAGGAAGGCGATCTTGCCGCGGCCCTTGGCTAACAAGTGGCGCGTGACCTCGTAGCCGCCCTGCGCGTTGTCACAGCCCACGGAAATGCCGGGTTGACCGTCGAGCACCGGTCCCCAGCGCACGAAGTGCGTGCCCTGTTCGACCAGCCTGTCGAGGCGCGGGCGGTATTCCTCGTAGTCGCCGTAGCCCAGCAGGATGATGCCATCGGCCTTGCGGCTGTCCTCGTAGTCCTGTTGCCAGTCGTTCGACAACTGCTGGAACGAGATCAGCAGGTCGTAGCCCCGGCGTGCCGACGCACGGGTGATGGCGCCGAGCATGGACAGGAAAAACGGATTGATCAGCGAATCGTCCGGCGTCGGATCTTCGAACAGCAGCAGCGCCAAGGTGTTCGAGTGCTGCGACCGCAGGTTCGAGGCATTCTTGTCGACGCGATAGTTGAGCTGGCGCGCGATGTCTTCGATGCGCTTGCGCGTCTCGGCACTGACCACCGGACTGCCGCGCAATGCACGCGACACAGTGGGCTGCGACACACCCGCGAGAAACGCTATGTCGAACGAAGTCGGCTTTTCGTGCATGAACTGCGGCGTCTGCAAACGCCGCCCCCTCGAACAATGGCGGCATCATGCACGGGCCATTCAGGGAAAAGCTACTGCGTCCTGCGCGTCAGCCCGGAAAATCAAGGCGCTGTGAGTTGGAAAAATGCCACTCCGTGCCCGGGCAGGGTCAAGGTGGCGTTCGCGAAGCTGCCCTCGGGCAAGCCGTGGCCGCGCAGCGGCGGGCCGGGCGCGACGCCCGGCAGCGCCACGCTGGCCGGATCGGCCGAGAGATTGAATGCGGCGAGTACATCGTCATGCCCGTCGAATCGGCGGAAGGCGAGCACCGATGCGGTGTCGGCGAGGAATTCGATGTCGCCCGTCACGAGCACCGAATGGGCCCGGCGCCAGGCGAGCAGCCGGCGGAAGCCGTGCAACGCCGACGACGCGTCGCGCTCCTGGGCGGCGACCGACAACGCGAGATGTTGTGGAGGCACCGGCAGCCATGGTTCGGCGTTGGTGAAACCCGCGCGCGCGCTCGAGTCCCAGGGCATGGGCGTGCGGCAACCGTCGCGACCCTTGAACGCGGGCCAGAACGCGATGCCGTACGGATCGCGCAGCGCTTCGAACGGGACGTCTGCCTCGGCGAGGCCGAGCTCCTCGCCCTGGAAAAAACACATCGAGCCGCGCAGCGCGCACAGCAGTGCCGTGAGCTGGGTGGCGAAGTGCGGCATTCGTGGCGTGCCGCGACTCCAGCGGCTCACCACGCGTTCGACGTCATGGTTCGACACTGTCCAGCACGGCCAGCTCTCGGGCGCGCGGCGCTTGAGCGTCTCGACGGTGGCGCGGATGTGCGCGGGCGAACTGTCGTCGGAGAGCAGCTCGAAGCTGTACGCCATGTGCAGCCGGCCCGGCCGCGTGTATTCGGCCACCGTGGCGGTGGAATCGTCGGAAGCAATCTCGCCGAGCGCCACGCGGTCGGGATATTCATCGAGCAGGGCGCGCACCGTCTCGAGGAACGGCAGCATTTCAGGCTGCGTGTTGTTGTAGCGGTGCCATTGATAGCCGTACGGATTGTCGTTGCGGAATCCGCGCGCGTTGCGTTCGTGCGGCGCGCGCGGCGGGTTGTCCCGCAGGTTCGCATCGTGGAAGCAGAAGTTGATCGCATCGAGGCGCAGGCCATCGACGCCGCGATCGAGCCAGAACCGCAGGTTTTCCAGTGACACGCGCTGCACGTCGGCGTTGTGGAAGTTCAGGTCCGGTTGCTGCGCGAGAAAGTTGTGCAGGTAGTATTGGCCGCGGCGCGGTTCCCACTGCCAGGCAACGCCGCCGAAGATCGACAGCCAGTTGTTAGGCGGCGTGCCGTCGGGACGCGCGTCAGCCCATACGTACCAGCCGGCCTTGGGATTGTCGCGGCTCTGCCGGCTCTCTTCGAACCACGCGTGCTGATCCGAGGTATGCGACAGCACCTGGTCGATGATCACCTTGAGCCCGTTCGCATGCGCCTTCGCGATCAGCCGATCGAAGTCCGCCAGCGTGCCGAACATCGGATCGACCGCGCAGTAGTCCGCGATGTCGTAACCGAAGTCTGCCATGGGTGACTTGTAGAAGGGCGACACCCAGATCGCATCCACGCCCAGCGAGGCGACGTACTCGAGGCGTTCGATGATGCCGGGCAGGTCGCCCACGCCGTCGCCGCTGGTGTCGAGGAAGCTGCGTGGATAGATCTGGTAGATAGTCGCGCCGCGCCACCACGGCGTTGCGGACGCGGCGGCAGGCGGAGGCAGGCGTTGGGCGGCGGTGCTCATGGAATTCTTGCGGCGTGAGCTTACCCCAGGCTGGCAGGCACCCTGTGTGCATACGTATTCAGCCTGAATACGTATGCGATGCATTGTCCGGATGCGCGTCTGCACCTACCATTCGCGCACGCTGGACGTACAGTTCGTCGCAGCGCCAGATGGTCTCGCCGATCGACCCCCTCGATCGGCGAGGCTTTTTTATGCCTGATCAGATTGATTGGCCTCTGAAGCGGAGACAGCCGCTCGCTTGCCGAGATAGCCATCACTACGCGTCAGTTCAGACGCACCGTAGCCAACCCCTGTGAGCTGAGGATTCGCTCCCACTCGGCGATACAGTCGCGGGCGAGCTGCTTTCCGGACATGTCGTTTCCGTGACCATCATCGAGCAGACAATCTATCTCGTAGCGTCCCTGTCCGGGAATGATGGTCATTTCGATACGCTGATGCTTCGCTCCGGCGCCAGACTTGGGACGATTGAGCTGTAGGTGTTTTGTTCCGTTGCACAGGTCTTGGCAGATCATCAGCAGTTTAGAGTTGTGTGCCGCTGCGATTGCCGCGGTCTTCTGAGCGCTCGACGCTTTGGGATCGTGATGAAGCCAATCTTTGACGTGCCAACAGTGCTGGAAGAACGACCACATCATGTCCTGAAATTCGACGTCATCCATGGTTTCGAGATCGTCGTGGGTCGTCTCGACTTTGCCCAGAAAGCGGCGAGCGCGATCGAGTTGGTCTCGATACCCGGAGACGCCGCTGACCGACTGAACATTCCTCATCACATTATTCCTCCACGGTCGCCGAGCGAATGAGATATTCGACCACGGATTTTGGTTCGCGCCTTCGAGCTTCTCGAGGGCCTTAAGCTTTACGCATGAGTGGCCAATAGAATTTCCGTAGAGCGGCGACTATTTCAGTCAGCGGCGGCGCTTGCAGCCCACTGCGGCGCAAGAACGCCTGCCACATCGTTTGCCTGTTTGTAGCGAACTCGTCGCTCAATCCGACAGGTGGCGACGTTGGAAGCAGCGTTTCGCGCCGATCGAATGTTGCACGAATCGCCTTCTGTACCAACGCTTGATCGAAGCGCTCGTAGCGCATCAACACCCAGAGGTCAAAAAAGTCTTTCATTCGCGAGTTGAAAGCAGCGAGTTTGACGAGCGCTTCGAGCTTTTCGGCGATGACCGTCTCGAAGGGATACACGCGCAATGAGGGAGAAGGCATCTCGAGCAACGTCGGATAGCTTTCGCGACTTGGTGTCGGCGTCACCACGTCGCCGAAGCCAATGTCGCATTGCACAGGAATGCGTGCCTTGCCGAGTGTTGCGCGCATGGTCACGCGCACTCCAGGATATCCAGCCTCTTTGCGAATCTCTTCGGCCATAACGGAGCGCTCGTCAAACACTAAACCGTCGTCGGGCTCCGACTTCATCGCCGCCAGCTCACGAAACACAATCGCCATGGCTGCAGGCGCCGGGTCGCCAAACCCGAGGAAATCGGCGTCGCGGGTTGGCCGTTGTTCCAGGCTGAACCAGATCCTGAACAACAATGCACCCTTTAGCACGAAGCGATCGGCGTGCGTCGAGATTGAGACACGAAAAAGCAGACGTTCCAGGGCATAGCGCACCAATACTTGCTCCAAGTCTTCGTGGTTCTTCAGAGCAAAGTTGCTGAGACGTTGACGCACGGAGGCCGCCACGTTCGCGGCTGTAGCGTTCATGCCACGAGCGCTTCGACATATGGACGCAGCACTGCCTGTACTCGGCATACACGTGCCATCGCGTCGAGTTCCTCGAGCGTGAAGCACCGCGCCTTCCATCCTTCGCGCAGCGCTTCGAGGGCGACATCGAGCCCGACCTGATTGCGAAACTTGAAGCAATCCGCGATGGTTTTCGCGACTGAATACACCCGCACAGCTCCGCCGGTCCGCGACCTGGTCTCGATGCCCGCGGTGAACGCGACGCCGGACAGATGGACGATGCGCAGCGGCGGATAGCGCGCGGGCTTGCGCCACGCGCTCTTCGGCAACGCCAGCCAGACCTCGCGCGGACTTTGCGTGGTCAGGTCATGCAAGAGCAGCGCGGAGAGCAGGCAAAGCACACCTTGAGGATATTGGTGTTGCGCGGTAAGCCAACTATCCGTTTCTGGTCGAATCGAGGCGATTTGATAGCGTCCTCTGGCGACGCGCGTTATGCGCCCTTGCCCAATCAGTTCGCCGAGCGCGCGGAACAGCATCGGGCGCGAGATGCCCAGCTTTGCGAGCTCCGCCGTTGTAGCTGTCTTGTGGCGCTTAAAGAAGCGCTCAACTTGAGATTGAGTCAATTCACTATCCTCGTTACTTATCTATAAGTAACTAGAATAGTCTCATGCTCAATTGGGATTTGGAACTGTCGACCACCGGCGCTGTCGCGCCGATGCCGCTATCTTATCAATCGTGCATCTTGCAATGCGGGCGGCGGCATCTCTGCCGGTCATTTGGATTGCTTGGGATCGGCAACCGCCAGTTTTTTTGACGCTTCCGCGCACCAGATTTCGACCGAATCGGCGATATCTTTCGCGAGCTGCCGCGCATTCTCTGGGTCGACGGGAGCCGAGATCGGACGCAAGCGCGTCTTCTCTCGGACTTTCAGATCGGAAATGGCCTTAGCGATCCGAGTGTCTTCCTTGATATACGCATCTGCCAGCGCATATGAGGCTTCGAACGCGCGCGCCATGCTTGAATATTGTTCTGAATGTGGCTCAAGACCCTTCATCATCTCGGCGAAGTTCAAAGCTCGCCCATCACGGATCATCCGCGCAGCTGCGAAGTCGTTCTCGGCGACAGTGTGCGCGTATACATATTGGTGAACGCCACTACTCACGACCACGCACGCGGTCGGTGTTTGCGCGTGATCCTCTGCGGGAAGACGCAACCCAAATTCATCGAGTGATTTTGATTCGACGGGCGAGGTGGATTTCGGTGTGATTTGCTGTTCGCTTGGGCACGACCGTTCTCCCATCACCGAGCGCGCGATGGTGCCCCCGACATCCTTGCTCACACCGATGACGAGAGCCAAGAGAAGGAATGTTGCGATCACGGCACCCGCGATTTTTGATCTCTTCGACGATTTTGATGGCAACGACTTCGTCAGTGCCTTTTGATTTGCCTCTGCATGCTCACGTTCTGCGTTGCTCTTTGCCGTCTCAATGCTCATGCCGTACCTCGCGAGCAGTTGATTCAGAATCTCGTCCGTCAGTCGATTCGCGTCCTTGACGGCACCACGGATCTCACGAAGTTCTGCGAGAAGCGTTTGCATGCCGGCAGCAGTAAGAGTTGCACGAAGCCGGGCGTCATTCTTGAAATAGCCGTGCACGAGGCTATTCCTCGTTCTTATTACGGCCTCAAGTTGATCGCAGGCATGGCTCGGCAATTCAATCGCCTTACGCAAAGCCTTTAGTAGTGGACCAAGCCCTTTCGATGGCGAAAAGAAATCGGTGGCGCCTGTTTTTCGGCAACGATTCGCGCAGTGATTGGTCGCTACGGAGGACGGCAAGGATCAACTCAATTGACTGCTCGAGGGCTTGCGCGTCATGAACTGCCGCGCCGAATTCGGCCATTAGAGGTTGCAACGCGGCGTCCACAACTTTCTAACAATGGGTGAAGACAATGACATGTTCTGATATTGCCGAGAGCAAATCGCGCAGGCGGATAGTACTTTCAAACGAACATGTTTTCGATTGCAGACCGCCGCGAGCAGACCAAAGGCACTGAAGACCATGTTTTGCCAGCGTGGAAACGATGACCTGACCACCCCTCAGCCCTGTGCCATGCAGCATTGCGCCGTGTGAATCCCTTCACCACAGCGTGGTTCGCGCCGCCGGCGGAGGACGAGCAGGCTTGCCGGATCATCGACGCGCCGGACGCGGTGGCGGCGGAAACTGGGAAGAGGGTGGCGCAGTTAGTCATCGCTTGGGTACTGTCTCGGCCGAATGTAGCGACGGTGATTATCGGCGCGCGCGGGGCGAGGCGCAGCTGAAGGAGAACCTGGGCGCGACCGGCTGGCAACTCAACCCGGCGCAAGTGACCCTGCTCGAGGCGGCGAGCGCAAAGACGCGGACCTACCCCTACTCGCACCAAGCGCAGTTTGCCGAGCGGAATCCGTTGCCGACGGCGTCGCCAAGAGCGGACGTGCCGCTCACGTGCCGAGATAGCTCATCACGACATCGACGACGTGTGCCTCGCGCCGCTTCATGCCGGCCCGCGATGCGAGATCGCTGGCGAAGATCACCGACAGGCTGCGGATGTTGGAACAAAAGAAGTATCCGAGCGCCGCGACCGAAATGTAGAGCTGCATCGGGTCGATGCCGCCGCGGAACACCTGCGCTTGCTGGCCGCGCCGCAATACTTCGGTCAGCGTCTCGAGCAAAGGGGAGTAGAGCTGCGGAACCAGCTTCGATCGCTTGAGCATGCGTGCGCCCATGAGATTTTCATTGTTCACGAGCGCGACGAACTCGGGGTGCTCGACGTGATAGCGGAAGTTGAAACGGATCAGCGCGCGCATCGCCTCGTCGGGGGAGAGCGTTTCCGTCGCAAGCCGACGCTCTTCCTGTCGTTTCGCGGCGTAAACGGTTTCGAGCGTCGCGAGCCATAGAGCGTCCTTGTTGCCCACGTACGCATAGATCATGCGTTTGTTCGCCTGCGCCTCGGCGGCGATCACATCGACCCGGGCTCCGGCGAAACCCCGCGTGGCGAACTCGTTCAATGCCGCTTCGAGGATCCGTTCCTTGGTGGCGGCGGCAGATCTCTTGTGAGGAGCGGCCTTCGTGGGCCGGGCAGGCCTGCGAGATGTCGGGCGTTTTGACATGAACTGTTGCCAGGCGAAGAAAGTCGATGGGCGAGGGCACGGCCCGGTATTTGGCGGTGCCGGTGGCCGATGCTAAAGTAACCATCTGGTTACTTCTAGCGACGGCCAACCGCACGCATGAACGCTCCTCGCTGGTGGCAGGGTTTGACCCGCGAACAATGGCTCGTCTTCGCAGGCGCGTCGCTCGCCTGGGCGTTCGATTGCTTCGACGCGCAGGTTTTCAACCTGGCTCGCGATGGCGCATTGGAGCAGTTGATCTCCGACCCGAAGGTCGCATTGGAGTACGGCCCATACACGACGTCGGTGTTCCTGGTCGCATGGGCCGTCGGCGGGCTGCTCTTCGGCGCACTGGGCGATCGATACGGTCGTGCGCGGATGCTCACGATCTGCATTCTGCTGTACTCGGTCAGTACGGGACTCAGCTCGTTCTCGACCGGATTCCTCGACTTTTGCGTCTACCGCTTCGCCAGCGGCCTGGGGGTCGGCGGCGTCTTCGGCCTCGCGGTCGCGCTGGTCGCGGATTCGTTGCCCGACCGCAGCCGCGCGCCCGCGCTCGGCCTGCTGCAGTCGCTGTCGACCTGGGGAAACCTCGCGGCGGCGCTGGTCGGCATGCTGCTCGGGTCGCTTGCCGCGCGACATCTGCTGCCGTTCGGCCTCGCGCATTGGCAGGTGATGTTCCTGGTCGGCGCATTGCCGGCGCTGCTGTGCGTGCCGCTTCTGCGCCATCTGAAGGAGCCGCCGAAGTGGGTCGCGGCACGCAACGAAGGAACTGCGCGCGGAATCCAGTTCGGCTCCTATCGTCGATTGCTGACCCATCCCGAATGGTCGAAGCGCGCCTGGCTCGGACTGATCGTATGCAGCGCGGGCATCATCGGGCTCTGGGGTGTCGGCAACTTTCATCCGAAGATCGTGGGCTCCATCGTCGAGCAGCACTTCCGTGACGCCGGTCTGTCGCCCGCCGAGCTCGCCAACGAAAAAGCGTACTGGCGCTCCATCGGGCTGTTGCTCCAGAACGTGGGCGGCTTTTTCGGCATGCTGGCGCTGGCGAAGATCGCGCAGGTGCGCGGACGTCGCATCGCGATCGCGCTCGGGCTGCTCCTGTCTTTCGCCTCCACCTGGATCGTGTTCCGGTACATGCGCGAGATCCAGCACATGTACTGGATGCTGCCGCTCATGGGGTTCGGTCAGCTCTCGGTGCTGGGCGCGTACGCCATCTATCTACCAGAACTGTTTCCCACCAGCCTGCGCAGCACCGGCACGAGCTTTTGCTACAACGCAGGGCGAATCGTCGCTGCGACCGCGCCGTTCACGTTGAGCCAGTTGACCCGCTCGCTGGGCGGCGACATGGAAGGGTTTCGAACTGCCGGAATCTGGGTGAGCCTCGTGCTGTTCGTCGGCATCGCGATCCTGCCGTGGCTGCCCGAAACCAAAGACCGCCCTCTGCCGGAAGACTTAGGACCGGAAGATTGACGCGGAGTCGTGAATCAATAGATAGGGAGTGATGATGGCTGAGATTCGTCTGGGGCTCATGATGCACGGCGTGACCGGGCGCATGGGTCTGAACCAACATCTGATTCGTTCGATCGTGGCGATCCGCCAACAAGGCGGCGTCGCGCTGGACAATGGCGATCGTGTGATGCCCGATCCGATTCTGCTCGGTCGCAACGCCGAGGCGCTCGAACGGCTGGCGCGGGCACACAACATCTCGCGTTGGAGCACCGATGTGGAGGGCGCGCTTGCGAATCCCGCGGACACTGTGTTCTTCGACTCCGCGACGACGCAGGGAAGACCGCACCTGCTCGAGCGCGCCCTGCGCGCCGGCAAACACGTGTATTGCGAAAAGCCCGTGGCACCGACTCTGAGCGCCGCTCTACAGCTGGTGCAACTCGCCAAGCAGTGCGGGGTCAAGCATGGCGTCGTTCAAGACAAACTATTCCTGCCGGGTCTGCTCAAGCTTGCGATGCTCGTGAGATCAGGCTTCTTCGGCCGGATCCTGTCGGTGCGCGGCGAGTTCGGCTATTGGGTATTCGAAGGCGATCTGCAGCCGAATCAACGGCCCTCTTGGAATTACCGCGCGGCCGACGGCGGCGGCATCATCCTGGACATGATGTGCCACTGGCGCTACGTGCTGGACAATCTGTTTGGCGCGGTGAAGAGCGTGTCTTGCCTCGGCGCCACGCACATCCCGCAGCGTTGGAACGAGCAGGGCCGGCAATACCCGGCCACCGCCGACGATGCCTGCTACGCGACTCTGCAGCTGGAAGGCGACATCGTCGCGCACATCAACAGCTCCTGGTGCACGCGCGTGCGTCGCGACGACCTCGCCACCTTTCACGTCGACGGCACCCACGGTTCGGCGGTCGCGGGGCTCATGGACTGCAAGAGCCAGGCGCGTGTGAATACACCGAAGCCGGTATGGAATCCAGACCTGCGACAATCGATGAATTTTTTCGACCACTGGCAGGACGTGCCCGACACGCAGCTCGCCGAGAATGGCTTCAAAGTGCAGTGGGAACGGTTCATCCGTCACGTCGTGGCCGACGCGCCGTTTCAGTGGAATCTGCTGGAAGGCGCGAAAGGAGTGCAGCTCGTGGAGTGCTCGCTGCAGAGCTGGCGCGAGCGTCGCTGGGTCGACGTGCCATCACTGGGCGAGGCCGCATGACGCTCACGGTCACGTTGCCGTTCCGCGAGGGAGGTGCGACGGAGCTGAGGCCGTACAAACTACTGGCACGGGCAGCGGCCATTCCATCGAAGAAGGAGCGGTTCAATCGCGTCGTCTATTCCGCGGCGCACGTGGTCGCCGATCCGTTGGCGGCCGGTGATCCGTGGGTGGACTGCGCGCTGGATTGGGACGCCACGATCGCTTACCGCGTGCATCTGTGGAATCTCGGCCTGGGTGTCGCCGAAGCGATGGACACTGCGCAGCGCGGCATGGGGCTCGATTGGCCGACCTCGCTCGAGCTCATCAGGCAATCGATCGGCGCGGCGCGCGGCATCGAGGGTGCGCTGCTCGCCAGCGGCTGCGGCACGGATCACCTGCCGCCCGACACCGCGCGCACGCTCGACGATGTGATCGACGCGTACGAAAGCCAGATGTCCGCAATCGAAAGTGTGGGCGGGCGGCTGATCTTGATGGCGAGCCGGGCGCTCGCGCGCGTTGCGCGCGGGCCCGACGATTACGCGCGCGTCTACGATCGACTGCTGTCCGCGGCGCGAGAACCCGTCATCCTGCATTGGCTCGGCGACATGTTCGATCCGGCGTTGGCGGGCTATTGGGGCTCCGCCGACATCGGTACCGCGATGAACGTCGCGCTGGACGTCATTCAGCGTCATGCGACGAAGATCGACGGCATCAAGATCTCACTACTCGACCAGGAGCGTGAAATCTCCATGCGCTGCCGGCTGCCGGCGAACGTGCGCATGTACACCGGCGACGACTTCAACTACGCGCAGTTGATCGCGGGCGATGAAGCGGGGTACAGCCACGCGCTGCTCGGAATCTTCGACGCGATTGCTCCCGCGGCGGCTGCGGCGCTGGCCGCACTCGCTCGCGGCGACGAAGCGCAATTCCATCGCATCCTCGCGCCCACCGTTCCGCTGTCGAGACACATCTTCGCCGCGCCGACCCGCTTCTATAAGACCGGCGTCGTGTTCATGGCGTATCTCAACGGCTTCCAGGATCACTTCGCGATGATCGGTGGCCAGCAGAGCGCCCGTTCGATCACGCACCTGGCCGGGATCTTCCGGCTGGCGGACCAGGCGGATTTGTTCATCGAGCCGACGCTCGCCTGCAATCGCATGCGGCACCTGCTCGCACTGCATGGCATCGTCTGAAGCGCATGCGTGATTTTTCGTCGGGCATCGAGTGGCTGTCGATCAACACCGCGACGGTGCGGCGGCAGTGGACGCTGCCGCAGATCATCGAGGCCTGTGCGCGACACGGCATTGCCGCGATTTCGCCGTGGCGCGATCAAGTTGCCGCATGCGGTTTGAACGTGGCGAATCGGCTGCTTCGGGAAACAGGAATCAAACTCTCCGGATACTGCCGCGGCGGCATGTTCCCCGCGGCCGATGAAGCAGGCCTCGCCGCTGCACTGGCGGACAATTTCCGGGCGGTGGATGAGGCCTGCGAACTCGGCAGCCCGTGCCTGGTGCTGGTCGTAGGTGGTTTGCCCGGCGCGCTCGAGGGTCGGGCAGCCCATCGGGACATCGCTGGTTCGCGTGCGCAGGTCATCGACGGCATTGCGCGCCTGCTCGACTACGCGCGGCCCCGCCAGATGCCGCTTGCGATCGAACCCTTGCATCCGATGTATGCGGCGGATCGTGCCTGTGTGAATACACTCGAGCAGGCGCTGGATATCTGCGATGCGCTGGACCCGGCGGGCTGCGGTGCGCTCGGCGTCGCGCTCGATGTCTATCACGTCTGGTGGGATCCGAAGTTGCACGCGCAGATTCACCGCGCGGGCGCCCGCCGGCTGCTCGGCTTTCACGTGTGCGATTGGCTGACACCGACCACCGATCTGCTGCTCGACCGCGGAATGATGGGCGACGGCGTCATCGATCTGCGCAAGATCCGCGGCTGGATGGAAGCCGCAGGTTACGCAGGCTTCAGCGAAGTCGAGATCTTCTCGGCCAACAACTGGTGGCAACGCCCGGGAGACGAGGTGTTGGAGACCTGCATCCAGCGCCATCTGGCGGTGGTTTAGTGAGCCTCGGCTCCGAGGCCTCGTTGCATACGTATTCAAACGGAGCGCGCGCAGTGCGCTGATATCGTCGCGCACGTCATCGGGGGAGGCTGGATGCGTTTGAACACGGATCGCGCTCGCGCACTTTGGTAAGTGCGGTGCCTGCGATTATCGCGACATCACGCCCGAGCGAACGAAGGCTGTGCCGCGGCGCCGCCGGCAATGTTTCTCGCGCCCTGGGAATTCCGCGTTTTTTCTCAGGGTTACCCCGTGAATACGTATGCATGCGATTGCCAAGGGCCGCCGCTGCCAACATCCTTGCAGGCAGAATCATGCGTCCGCGCCTCGCGCGCCGCCCGGAAAACTAGTTAGGAGGGGATAGTGAAGACTTCAAAGCAGAAGGTGTGTCGCGCCGCCGGTTGGGCCATTTTCCTCGTGGCCGGTGGGGGAACCGCACTGGCGCAGGATCAGTCCGCACCGGTCGGCGATGCCAACATCGACGCCAATATCGACGAAGTCGTCGTCACCGGCATACGCAAGAGCATCCAGGACTCCATCGGCGTCAAGAAGAATGAGATGTCCATCGTCGAGGTGGTCTCGGCCGAAGACATCGGCAAGCTGCCCGACGCCTCCATCGCCGAATCCATCGCGCGCCTGCCCGGCATCGCCGCTCAGCGCACCAATGGTCGCGCGCAGACATTGTCCATCCGCGGCCTGGGCCCGGACTTCACGGTCACCACGTTCAACGGCCGCGAGCAGGCGACCACCAACGACAACCGCACGGTCGAGTTCGACCAATATCCCTCGGAGCTCGTCACGCAGGTCAAGATCTACAAGACGCCCGATGCCGGCATGGCCTACCAGGGCATCGCGGGCACCACGGACATTTCTACCGTGCATCCGCTGTCGTACGACAGCCGCCGAATGGCGGTGACGTATCGCTACGAGAAGAACGGGCAGGAAGTGAACATTCCCGGTCTCGACGATACCGGCAATCGCGGCAATCTCACCTACATCGATCAGTTCAGGGACAACACCTTGGGCGTCGCCTTTGGTGTTGCGTACAACAAGAGCCCGTACCAGGCGCAGACGAAGGAGCCCTGGGGCTATCCGGAAGTCGGCGGCACGCGCATTCTCGGCGGCGACAAGAGCGGCGTGCAGTCGTCGTTCTACGAGCGCATGGGCTACCTCGGCGTGGTCGAATACAAGCCCAACGAGCACGTGCACATGCTGCTCGACGCGTATCACTCGGACTTCAAGGAGCTACAGACCATCCAGCGCGTCGAGTACGGCACGATCTGGGCGAATCCGTCCACGCCAGTGGTGAATCCGGGCGCGGTCGAGAACGAGCGCCTGCAGTCGGGCACGTTCGACAACGTGCCGTTCGTCGTCATCGAGAACTACAACAACGATCGCAAGGCGAAGGTCGATTCGTTCGGCCTCAATTCGGACTTCAAGATCAACGAAAGTTGGGGCCTGAATGCCGACCTGAGCTATTCGAAAGTCGAGCGCGAGGATCTGCGTCTCGAGTCCACGGCCGGTGTCGGAAAAGCCGGCGACGCCACCTTCCCCTCGCCGCAGCTCTCGGTCGCGCTGACGACGGGTCCGGACGGACGTTCCTACCTCACTCCAAGGTTCGCCAACCCGGTCTTGACCTTCGGCGATTACGGTCTCGTGCAGCTCTCGGATCCGGGGGCGTGGGGCGGTGGCACGCGCCGTTCGGGCTTCGTCGGGCATCCGGAGATCGAAGACGAGATCAAGGCCATCCGCCTGTCGGCGGTGCGCAGTTTCGAAGGGCCGCTGGCCGAAGTGAGCTTCGGCGTGAACTACGCCGACCGCGAAAAGCAGAAGGATCCCTACCAGAGCCTGCTGTACCTGCCGGGCAACGTGTCGCATCTGGCGGTGCCGGAGCAATACCGCACGGGCGTCGCGAACGGAGAATTCTTCGGGCTTCCCGGCGGCATCATCAGTTACGACGCCATCGGGTTGTGGCACAGCGGCTTCTGGCAGCCGATCAACGCGGCGGCCGATCCCAATGCGGCGGACGGCGACCGCGTCTACGACGTGACCAATGCCTGGACCGTGAACGAGAAGCTCACCACCGCGTTCGTGAAAGTGAATCTCGCCCTGCACCTCGGCGAACTGCCCCTGCGCGGCAACATCGGCGTGCAGAGCATCACGGCCGATCAGAATTCGCTCGTGGGGTATGTGAACGGTGCGACTGCGAACGTCGCGGTGCTCGATGTCCGGTACCGGAACGAAGGCGCCAAGTACACCGACATCCTGCCGAGCATGAACTTCGCGCTCGAGCTGCCGCACGATCAGAAAGTGCGCTTCGGCGCGGCCATCACCGCGGCGCGTCCGCGCATGGACGAGCTGGGTGGTGGCAACGGCTACAACGTTACGGCCGACGGCAGCGCCGGTCCGCGGGGTCCGAACAACGAGCTGCTGTACTGGCAGCGTAACGGCGGCGGAAATCCAAAGCTCAAGCCCTGGAAGGCGAACACCTTCGACCTCTCGTGGGAGAAATACTTCAATGAGAACCAGGGCTATGTTTCGGTTGCGGCCTATTACAAGAAGCTCACCACTTACATCTTCAACGAATCGTTCCTGTTCGACTTCTCGGGCTTCGATCTGCCGCAAGCCTCGGGCGGCACTACCTACGCCTTTGCCAATGCAAATCGCCTCGGTGTCGCGACGCAGAAGGTGAACGGCAGCGGCGGCTTCATCAAGGGTCTCGAAGCCACGGTGTCGCTGCCGCTGGCGACGTTGTGGGAGCCGCTCGATGGCTTCGGCGTCATCGTGAGCGGCGCGAAGAACAGCTCGGAGATCAAGATCAACGACGTCGACATCGACGTGCCCGGCCTTTCCAAGACCGTGCTCAACTCCACGCTGTACTTCGAGAAGGCCGGCTTCTCGGCGCGCGTCAGCAACCGCAAGCGCGGCAAGTTCGTCGGCGAGGTGCAGAACTTCGATGCCACGCTGCGGTTCAACAATGTGTCAGCGGAGTCGATCATCGATGCGCAGGTCGGTTATGAGTTCGGCAGCGGGCCCATGGAAGGCCTGAGCATCAACCTGCAGGGCACCAACCTCACCGACGAGCCGTTCCAGCTGAGCCAGCTCGACACACCCGAGTACGACCTCGTGATGTACCAGGAGTACGGTGCGAACTACTCGCTGGCATTGACGTACAAGTTCTAGTCCTGGCGATTTCCCCGCTGACACACCCGTCGGCATGGCTGCCGGCGGGTGTTTTTTTGAGATGCTGGGGCCATGAATCGCGAAGTCCGTTCGATCGTCATTGCCGGCGGCGGCACCGCCGGCTGGATGGCCGCGGCCGCGCTCGCGCGCGTGCTCGGCCCGCGCCTCACCATCACGCTGGTCGAGTCCTCCGAGATCGGAATCGTCGGCGTCGGCGAGGCCACGATCCCCGCCATCGCGCAGTTCAACCGCCTGATCAAGCTCGACGAGGACGATTTCCTGCGCCACACGCAGGGCACGTTCAAGCTCGGCATCGAGTTCGTCGACTGGCGCGAGAAGGGGCATGCGTACATGCACGCCTTCGGGCCGGTGGGCCGCGATCTCGCGTACATCCCGTTCCATCACTATTTTCTGCGGGACATCGGGCTGCGCGAGCCGGCGCCGGGCGAGGGCGGCACGCTCTGGGACTACAGCCTCAACTGGCTCGCGGCGAAACAATCGCGCTTCGCGCGCATCGAGCACGTGGCCGATACGCCGCTCGCGGGCCTCGCGTGGGCGTTCCACTTCGACGCCTCGCGGTATGCCGCCTATCTATCCAAACTCGCCCAGGGCATGGGCGTGCGCCGCGTCGATGCGAAGATTGCCGGTGCGATTCAGGCTCCCGATGGCGACGTGCGTGCTCTCAAGCTCGAGGATGGCCGCGAGCTCGCGGCGGACTTCTTCATCGATTGCACGGGTTTTCGCGGGATGTTGATCGAACAGGCGCTGAAGACGGGATACGACGACTGGACGCGCTGGCTGCCCTGCGATCGCGCGCAGGCCGTGCCGTCATCGAGCACCAGTCCGCTGACGCCGTATACGCGCGCCACGGCGCTCGAGTCGGGCTGGCAGTGGCGCATCCCGCTGCAGCACCGCACCGGCAACGGCCACGTGTACTCGTCCGCCCACACCAGCGACGAGCGGGCGCGCGAGCGGTTGTTGGCGAACCTCGACGCGCCGGCGCTGGCCGAGCCGCGGCTCATCAAATTCACCACCGGACGCCGTAAACAACTCTGGAACCACAATGTGGTGTGCATGGGGCTGGCCAGCGGATTCCTGGAGCCGCTCGAATCCACGTCGATCCACCTGATCCAGGTGACCATCCAGCGGTTGATCCTGCACTTCCCGCATCTCGGCGACTGCGAGGAACGGCGGCGCGAGTTCAATCGTGCTGCCGCGGCGGAGTACGAGTACATCCGCGATTTCATCATCCTGCACTACCACGCCAACCACCGCGTCGGCGAGCCGTTCTGGGATGACTGCCGCAACATGGCGATCCCGGACTCGCTGCGCCATCGCATCGAGCTGTTCCGCGAGACCGCGGGCATCTTCTGCGCCACCGACGACCTGTTCCAGTTGACCAGCTGGCTGCAGGTGCTGTGGGGGCAGGGTGTGCGGCCCGCGGCCACGCATCCGTTCGTGGAGGCGGTGGCGCCGCGGGATCGCGCCGGCTATCTACTAGACCTGCGCCGGTTGATGGCGCAGGCGGTGCAGAAGCTGCCGGGCCACGCGGAGTTCATCGCGAAGCATTGCGCCGCGACGAAGATCGACGCGGCCTGAGCCGCGTCGAGCGCGGCGTTCATCTGGGGCCGAAGCAGGGTTCGACGAACACCGCGGTGGTGCGCGCCGGAATCGTGAACATGCCGGTGCTCCTCTGGAATTTCGACGTGCGCACCACTGGATCCTGCGACAGCGCCTGCACGGGATGCAGCAGCAGCGGCTGCCACTTGAACGCGTTGTCGCTGAACGTCTGCGCCTGCGGCGAGGCATTCACGAGCACCACGGCCTGGGAGGCGCCGAGGCAGAACCGGTCGGTGTTCGTGATGCGCTCCACGATCAGTCCCGGGATCTGTGCAGGTCCGACGTTGTAGAAGCGCACGGCCTTCTCGATCTCCGCGGCCGAGCGCAGCCGGAATAGATTGCTGGTCTTGCGGATCAGCAGCATTTCCAGCGTGTGGCGGAACGTGCCCTGGATGTCCTTCGCGGTGGGTTTCAGATTGGGATCGGCCAGCGCGGGGCCGATGATTCCCCAATCATCCTGGTTGCCCTGCGCCGGCGGCAGTCCAATTCCCCAATTGCTGGACTTCATCGTCCAGTCGATGCGGTTGAACCAGTCACCCGAGTTGTAGCTGTTCCGGTCCGCGGACTTGGAGCGCAGGATCTCGTCGCCGGCCATGAAGAAGGGCACGCCCTGCGACAGCGCGACGATAGACAGGCCGAGGCGGTGCATGCGCACGCGGTCGGCGCGCGGGACGGCCGCGCTCAGCTTGAGATTCATCGTATCGAACCAGTCCGGATCGTCATGCACGCCGATGTACTGGATGGTGTCGTCGGGCTGCGCGCCGTAGGCACCCGGCATGCCGAAGTAGTCGACGTCACGGCCGAGCCTGGTGGCGCCGCTGGCGTCGACGATCGGATAGCTGGCGATGTTGCCGGCGAGACCCAGGCGCACGAAGTCGGTGAGCCGCAGCAGCGCCGCCTTCTCGTCCGCGGCCGAACCGCCGAAGGTGCCATTGGGCTCAGTGAAGAGTCCGGTCGCGAAGCCCTGATCGCGGCGTGGCGAAAATGGCCCGCCGCCGCGCACCGCGTCGCGGATGCGATCGGAGAACGAGCCGATGCCGGTGCCGGCCATGTTCACCTGGATGGCGTTGACGCCCCGGCCGTTGTTGGCCATGACGCCGAAGTTCCAGCCTTCGCCATATAGATAGACCGACCTGCCATCGACACCGTCCTTGGCCGGCGTCAGCGCGTTCAAGGCGGCACGCACCTTGAGCATGTTGGACTTCAGGTGAAAGCCCATGATGTCGAAGCGGAAGCCGTCGACTTTGTACTGCTTTGTCCACTGCACGACGGAGTCGACCATGAGCTTTTCCATCATCGCGTGCTCGGTGGCCGTGTCGGAGCAGCAACTCTCGCCGAGCACGACGCCGTCACCGTTGAGGCGGTGGTAATAGCCGGGCACGAGCCGGTCGAGAACGGAGTTCGGGTTCTGGCCCGCGGCGTTGGTGTGGTTGTAGACCACATCCATGACCACGCGCAGCCCGTTCTGGCTCAGCGACTGCACCATTTCGCGGAATTCCAGGATGCGCGCGGAACCGTCGGCGTCGGTGGCGTAGCTGCCCTCGGGCACGTTGTAGTGCAGCGGGTCGTAACCCCAGTTGAATCCGTCGCGCTCAGCGCTCGCGGCGACCAATGATTGCTGCTCGGGAGAGTCGGGTGGCAGTCCCGCGAGCGTCTCGAAGGAGGGCGCGGTCCACGTGGACTTGTCCTCGTTGGTGCTGGCGAAATCGAACGCGGGCAGCAGGTGCAGGTGCGTGACACCGGCCAGCCCGAGCGTCGCCAGGTGCTTCATGCCGTCCGAACGCCTCTGCGTGAACGCCGCGTACGTGCCGCGCAGATTCCCGGGCACCGTAGCGTCCGTGGCGCTGAAGTCCCGCACGTGCAGCTCGTACAGCGCGATGTCCTCGGGCGCACCGAGCCAGGGCTTCTTCAATCTGTTCCAGCCGCGCGGCTGAAGCTGAGAATCCTCCAGCGACACGATCTGGCTGCGCATGCTGTTGCGCGCCAATGAGATCGAGTACGGATCGGTGACGACATTCGTCTCGACCTTGTTGGTGGCGCGTACGTAAACCTGCGCTTCGTACAAGTAGTACCTGCCGTACACGCCGCCGCTCGCAGCGGTGAAGCTCCAGACGCCGCTCGCGGCATCGGGCGTCATGGCATGCGTGGTGTACACGGAGGTGCCGGAGTCGGCGAAGAGCCGCACCCACAGCGCACGCGCCGTCGGCGCCCATACGCGCAGCGTCGTCTGTCCGTTCTTGAAGCTGGGGCCGAGCGTGACCGGGCTGGCCTGGGCGGAATACAAATCGTCGAGCACGCCCGGAATCTGCATCGACGTGGCATCGACGCCCTGGCCGGCGCGTACCGCGCCGACGGCAAGCTGGCCTTTCAGGCTTCGAGCGGCGGCGGCGACCGCGTCGGGCGGTAGTTTGAATGCCGCGCGATTCGCGAGGTGCGGGAATTTTGCGCGCAGCGGGGCGGACAGGCCCGCCGGATCGTGCGTCAGCGTCCAGGTTTTGGAATTCGCGCCGACGATGACACCGGGCCCGTCGAGCGTGAGCGCCCCCTCCGGATCCGCGAACAGCGCCACCACGGTATCGGTGGGCACGTTCCAGGCGATGGTGTCCGCCGACAACCAGTACGCCTGCGCTTTCGTGAGGTCGCCGCGGATGCCGCCCACCACCACCCGCAGTTCCTTGGTGGTGGAATTCCATTGGAACACCACTTCCATGCCGTTGGCGGGCACCGTGAACGCGATGTTGGCACCGTTCTGCACGCCGCCCTGGCCGTAGTTCACGTCCCAACTGCCGTTGAGCGCCACTTTGGCCTCGTACGAACCGGCGGGAATGGCGCTGGTCCCGAAGCTGTAGATAGACGTGTCGTGGACGTCCTGCAGCCAGCTGCGGAAGCAGGACGGATCCCAATCGCCGCTGCAGCCGATCTCGCTCTGGAAGTCGCCGGGGACCGTGGCGATGATGGAGTGGACGTTGTCGGTGACCCAGTGGGTCTTGTGGTCGTAGTAGAAAGTGACTGGCTGGGGCGCGCCGGTGATCGCGAGCGGAATGTTCGCGCCATTCTGCTGCGCATGCAGGCCGTAGTTCACATCCCAGGACCCGTTCAGCGCCACCTTGTATTCGTATGCGCCGGCCGGCGCGATGCTGAACGTGCTCCGCCAGATGTCGCCGTTCGCGTCATAGACGAGCTGGGTGGTGGGGCAGGCCGGATCCCAATCCCCACTGCATCCGGCTTCGGATTGATAGCTGCCGGGTATGCCCACCGCGGCCGGTGTGGACTGCGCCGGCGCATCGAATGCGCGCAGGCTCAGGACGAATGCGAGCGAGAGCACACGGGCGCGGACGCGCTTGTTCGGCGATGACATGTTCGATCTCCCTATCGACCGGCGGAGGTGGGGTCCGGTCGGTGAAGCTAGTCGAGATCGTCGGCCGTATGCTTACGAATACGTATGCAGGACCCCTTCGAGATGTGCGCGAGGCCGCGTTCCCTCTGCGGGCCCTCAGGTGGCCAGCGCGCCCGTGAGGCGCAGGAATTCCCGATGCGGTGTCGCTGCTTGCGCATTGCGAACGATGTCATCGCGCACGCGGCGGGTCACGTCCCGCAGTTCCGCCAGCGGCAACAAGTTGGTCAATGGATCCCAGGATTGCGCCTCGATGCCGAAGTTGCCGTACATGCACAGCCAGCTCGGATCGAAGAAGCTCTCGGAATCGAACTGCTGGATCAATCCGCGGGCGCGATACAACGCGATCTTGCGCTCGAGTGTTTCGGGCAGCGGCATTTCGCGACAGGAGCGCCACAGTGGTTCATCGCGGCCGTTCGCGCTGTAGTGCAGGATGATGAAGTCCCGGATGCGCTCGAATTCGGTCACCGAGAGGCGGTTGTAGGCGTCGGCCAGCGCGTCGAGGTGCACCGGCTGCATGGCCTCGTCCGGCCAGAAGTGCAGTAGTTTGTCGACGGCCATCTGGATCAGCGAGATGCTGGTCGATTCGAGCGGTTCCAGGAATCCGCCCGACAAGCCGATGGCCACGCAGTTGCCGATCCAGAAGCGGCGCACGTGTCCGGCGCGGAAGTGCACGAGGTTCGGCTCCGCGAGTGCCGCGCCCTCGAGCTGCGCACGCAGCGCCGCCAGCGCCGCATCGTCGCTGCTGTGGTTCGAGCTGTAGACATAGCCATTGCCCACGCGGTTCTGCAGTGGGATGCGCCACGCCCAGCCGGCCTCCAGCGCACGTGAACGCGTGTACGGCGCGAGGTTCTCGGGCTCGGCGTGTGCGCAGGGCAGCGCGACGGCGCGGTCGCACATCAGCCAGTGACGCCAGTCCACGAAGCCCGCGTGCAGCGCCTTTTCGATGAGCAATCGATGAAAGCCGCTGCAGTCGATGTACAACGAGGCCTCGAGCGTCTCGCCCGAGTCCAGGCGGATGGCGCGGATACTGTCGCCTTCGCACGGCACCTCCGCGACGCGCGCGTCGATGCGCCGTACGCCGCGGGCCTCCGCGAACGTGCGCAGCAGGGCGGCGAAGCGGCCGGCATCGAAATGCACGGCCCAGTCGAAGTGCTCGAAGTCGACGCGCGGATTCTCCGGGGGCAGTGTCATGCGGCCGGCGCGTGCGAGCTGGGCGCCGATGGCGTACTCGTCGAGCGTGCCGGGGTGCGGACTCGCTTCCCGGCGCAGCCGGTTCCACAGATGGTGGAAGGCCACCGGGCCCGCCTCGAGCCCGAAGCGCCCGAAGGGATGCATGAACGAATGCCCTTCGTGTTTCCAGCCGTCGAACTCGATGGCCAGCTTGATGGTGCCATTCGTGGCCTGCATGACTTCGAACGGCGAGAGGCCGAGCGATTGGAAGTAGCGGCGGATCGCCGGCACGGTCGCCTCGCCGACGCCGATGGTGCCCACGGCCGACGATTCGACCAGCGTGATCGAGACGCCGAGCCGCGCGAGGCGATGCGCGAGCGACGCGGCCGTCATCCAGCCCGCGGTGCCGCCACCGACGATGACGACGGAGCGGAGCGGGGCCGACCGGGACAGTGTGGACATGCCGGAATGTTTGCATGGCCTTCCGGCACGAATCCAGGAATACGTATGCAAACGCTCATTGGCAACGAAACTGTGCTAAACCGTGGCCCATGCACGGTACGGAACAAATCGGCGAGGGGCGCGGCACGCGTCCGCGCCGGGTAGTTAGATTAATGTTCGCGGTGATGCTGGTCGCCGCGCAGATGCCCGGCGGCGCGCCGGCCGCGGAGCCTGCCAAGATCGTGGCCGCCAAGGTCACCAAGGTCAACGATGGCGACTCGCTCGAGGTGGACACCGGCGCGGGCCATGTGCGCGTGCGCCTTTCGGCCGTCGACACGCCCGAGTACGACCAGCCGTACGGGGACAAGTCGTCGGCGTTCCTCAAGGCGCTGATCCCGGTCGGCACGCCCGTGGAGCTCGACATCGTCACGCAGGATCAATTCAAGCGCCTGGTGGCCGTCGTGTGGCTCCTGAACGGCGCGGAACGCATCAACGTCAACGTCAACGACAAGATGATTCGCGAGGGGCATGCCTGGGCGTATCGCCGCTACATGAAAGATCCGCGCTACTGCGATCTCGAAGCCGGGGCGCGCGACCAGAAGTTAGGCCTGTGGGCGCAGCCCGTGAAGGACTGGGTTTATCCACCCGAGTGGCGCTTCCTCAAGAACGGCGAGATCCGGGCGCTGCCGGTGCCCTACGAGGAAACCAGGGCGCGCTGCGTCGAAGTGCTGAGTCTGGCCGGCGCGGCCACGTATTGATCGAGCGCGAGCGCTATACTCCCCAAAATGACACCGGTAGCATGTTGCAGCCGGGCATTCGAGGGGGATCGTGCCATGCTGTTTTTTCGCGCCGCGATATTGCTCGTGGGGTTGTCGCTGGCGGCCGTGGGCCGCGGCGAATCCACCAGTGAACACGATTCGAACCGGAGAGACCGGCACCATGGGCCGGAACATGCTTCCCGACTGGTCCCGGCAAACGGCGCAACCGCAGCCCATGTCGATACACGATTGAAGATCACCTTCGACAGCGCGCCGACCCTGGGTACGTCGGGAACGATCAAGGTATTCAAGGCCAGCGACAACTCCCTGGTCGACACCATCGACATCGGTGGCGCGCCGGCAGCGCTGACCGGCGAGACGCAGACCGTCATACCCAGGATCAACACCGAGATCGACCAGATCGGGGCGGCGTTGACGAGTCTCGCGGGACGATCGCGCTGGGTGTATTACAAGCCGGTCGAAATAGACGGCCGCGTGGCCAGCATCAAGCTGCACGACGGCAAGCTCGCGTTCGACACCGGCTACTACGTCACTCTCGACGACGGCGTGCTGGTCGGCTCGGTCCGCGGTGCGCCATTCACCGGGATCGCCACGGCGGACGGCTGGAGCTTCACCACCAAGAGCCCGCCCGAGTCGTACCTCGACGTCGTGGTCGATGATGACGGGCGCGCGGATTTCCGCAGCGTGCAAGGCGCGTTGAACTGGATCATGAATCATTGCGCCTCGGGTGCCTCCGCAAGCTTCGGATGCAACACCGTGGCCACGCCGAAGACCATAAACATCGGCAGCGGCACGTACGACGAGCTGCTGTTCATCCGCAATCTCGCCAACGTCACGATCCGCGGCGACAGCCGTCATTCGGTGGTGGTACAGCACGAGAACTTCGAGCACTACAATCCCGGCACTGGCGGCAGCGCCGTTGCAGCGGGCGTCACGAATGCCAACGAACGCGGCGGCACGCGCCGAGCGCTGGGCGGCGGCCGTGCGGTGCTGCTGGTCGAGGGCGGAGATCTGTTGAGGCTGAGCGAGTTCACGCTGCGCAACTCGCACGTCAAGGACGCGCTCTTCAACAACCAGGCCGAGACCCTGTATTTCAACAGCGCGGTCCCGGGCGCTTCGCGACTGGTGGCCTCGCACATGAACTTCCTCAGCACGCAGGACACCCTCCAGCTCAAGGGATGGGCGTGGATTTATCGATCTGTCATCTCCGGGGACGTGGACTTCATCTGGGGTTCGCCGTTCGCCGTTCTGATCGAGCAAAGTCGCGTACACACCGTGCTCGATACGTCCGCGCCGCTGAACGGCGGCTACGTGGTTCAGTCGCGGGCCTATTTCGGCTATCCGGGCTTCGTCTTCCTCGACAGCGCGTTGACGGCCGACAAGGACGTGCCCGCCGGGACTACCTACCTGGCGCGCTCCGGTGGCGCCGGTACCAATGGCTTCTGTTCGCAGATGTATCTCACCGGCTCCGCCTCGAACAGCCATTTGTTCTGCGACAACGTGGCGTACATCGATACGAAGATGGGGCCGCACGTGCGCGCCGTGGGATGGTTGAATCTACCGGCGCCGAATCTGAGCCCCACCACGAATACCGGCTGGCGCGAGAGCGGTTCCATGAACTTGCGTGGACGGGGGCTCGATGTGACGACGCGCGATGCGACAGTCTCCTCGACGAGTGCGGACCTGAGCGCGCTGGACTCCCGGACCAAGGTGTTTGCCGGGTGGAACAACGGTCAGGGCTGGGTGCCCGAAGCTGTGCTCGAGACTGATTCGGACGGACACCACTGCCGGCGACACTAGGCAAGTATCAGAGCAGCATCTTGCGCGCGGCGTCCACGCGCGCCTTGTCGGCATCGCCCTGATCGCGCGGCTGCGGAATCTCGCGGCCACGCTGCACGGCGGGACGTGCCCCGATGAGGTTCATCCAGCGCTTCACCTGCGGCAGCCCCTCGTTGCTCACGCCCGACCACGCGTAGCCCGCGACCCATGGCCATAGCGCGATATCGGCGATGGTGTATTCCGCGCCGGCGATGAATTCATTGGCGGCGAGCTGGCGCTCCATCACCTCGAACAACCGGCGGACTTCGCGCTGATAGCGATCGATGGCATACGGAATCTTCTCGGGCGCGTAGCGGAAGAACACATTCGCCTGGCCCATCATCGGCCCGACGCCGCCCATCTGGAACATCAGCCATTGCAGCGTGCGCGAGCGCGCCTTGGAATCGGCGGGCAGCAGTTTGCCGGTCTTTTCGGCCAGGTAGATGAGGATGGCGCCCGACTCGAACACCGCGAAGGGGCCGCCGTCGCGATCGACCATTTCGTCATCGACAATGGCCGGGATGCGGCCATTTGGATTGATGGCGAGATACCACTCCTCCTTCTGCTCGAGCTTCGAGAGATTGAGGTGACGCACCGTGTACGGCAGCGCCAGCTCCTCGAGCGCGATGGAGACTTTCCGGCCATTGGGTGTCGCGGCGGTGAAGAGCTCGATCATGAGATGCGTCCGTTCGTGGGATGCAACCGAGTGTAGCGCGACGCGTTAAAGTGCCGCGCGTGGAATTCATCGTCTCGCATTGGCGGCTGGCCGCGGTCGCCGCGCTGTTTTTCTTCGGCGTCGCGCTGCGACGCCTGCAATTCGCCGGTCCCGCGCAAGGGCGCTGGTTGCTCGCGTTCGTGTTCAACGTGGGCTTGCCCATCCTGATCTTCGGCGCGCTCACGGGTGTGCCGCTGGTGCGCGAGCACGCACTGCTGCCGGTGACGGCCATGTGCACGGCGCTCGCCGGCTGGGCTGCCGCCGTGTACGCAGCGCGGCGTTTCGCGCTGCCACGCGCGAGCGAGGGCGCGATGGCGCTGTGCGCCATGTCGATCAATGTTTCGATGGTCTATCCATTCGCGTCGCTGGCGTTCGGGCCGGCCGTGTTCTCGCAGCTCGTCATGTTCGACATGGGGCACGCGGTGTTCGTGTGGACCGTGACGACGGTCGTCGCGTGCCGCTATGGCGGACACGCCGAGGACATCCCCGTGCTGCTCAAGCGCACGCTGGGCGCACCGCCTCTGTGGGTGCTGTTCTTCGCGCTGTCGCTCAATGTCGCAGGCGCGCCCGTGCCGAAGGACTGGTTGCACGGCTTCCTCGTGACAGGGCAGGTGCTGATCCTGCCAGTTCCGATCGCAATGGGATTGCTGGTGAGCGCGCGCGGCCTGCGACGCCCGGAGGTGTGGACCGCCGTGGCATTGCGCTCGCTGCTCGGGCTGGTCGTCGGCTCGGTGCTGGCGTACGCGTTCGGCTTCGAAGGCGACACGGCGGCTATTGCCGCGGTGAGCGCGGCCGCGCCCATCGGGTTCACGGCCGTGGTGTTGTCGGCGCGCGAGGCACTCGACCTGGAGCTCGCCGCGAGTGCCGGCGCGATCTCGGTGTTCCTGGGCTCGCTGTGGATACCGCTGGCGGTGGCGTCTATCTAGTGGCGTGGGCCGGGCGGTTGCGCGCGCAGCAGCAGCAGCGCCAGCAGTGCCAGGAAAGATCCGCATGCCATGACGATCGAGACAGCCTGCAGCGCCATGCCCGACTGGAACAGGAATCCGGCGAGCATGGGCCCGAGCGCCGCGCCCCCGCGCCCTACGCCGATCACGAAGCCCGTGCCGGTCGCGCGCAGATGCGTGGGAAAGTAGTGCGCGAGCATCGCGTACAGGCCGACGATGCCGGAGTTGGTGAAGAAGCCGGTGATGGCGCACACGACGGCGAGGCTGGTGAGATCGGTCTGTCCGCGCCCGAACACGATGACCATGATGCCGCCGAGCAGCATGGCGACCATCGTCAGCGACTTGAGCGTGACGCGCGTCGCGATGAGCCCGAACACTGCGCCGCCGAGCGCGCCCCCGAGATTGGCCCAGACCAGCACCTTGCCGGCGAGCGGGGCTGCGAACCCCATGTCGACCACGATCTTGGGCACCCATTTGAGGATGTAATAGAAAGTCGCGAGGTGCAGGAAGTAGGACAACGCCAGGACGATCGTCAGCGGCAACAGCGCCGGCGTGAACAGCTCCGTCAACGACAGCGTGTGCGTCAGTGGCTCGCGCGGTGGCAGCTCGGCGACGGTCGAGTGCCGCAGGCGCAGCAGCGCGCGATTGATTTTCTCCAGCGCGCCTCGCGGTTGCACGCGCGCCAGCCAGTGCACCGACTCTGGCACCAGGAACCATACGATGGGGATCATCGCCGCGGTGGCGGCCGCGCCAAACCGAAAGATGGCGCGCCAATCGTGCGTTTCGAGCAGCTCGCTGGCGCACCAGCCGAGGATCACCGCGCCGATGGGATAACCGATGGCCATCCACGACACCGCCAACGTGCGGCGCGCATCGCTGGCGAATTCGGCCGCCAGCGCGTTTGTGGTGGCCAGCATGCCGCCTATGCCGAGGCCGGTGAGCACGCGCCACGCACACAGTGAATATAGATCGCGAACCGTGGAGGCCATGAACATGCCGGCGGCCATGATGACGAGGCAGCCGAGCGCAATCGGGCGCCGGCCGAACTTGTCGGCGAACGTGCCGAGCACGATGGAGCCGATGCCCATGCCGATCATCTCCATTGGCAGCACGATGCCGAGGATCGCCCGGTCGATGCCCCATTCGGCCGCGATGCCGGGTGAAGCGAATGCGATTGCCAGCACGTCGAACCCGTCGAGTCCGTTGAGCGCGACGGCAATGGCAATCACGGCGATCTGGGGCGCGCTCATCGGCGCCCGGGCGAGCAGCGCGCGTGGGTCGTTCGGCGTCATGGAGCGCGGGGTGCGTGGTGCAGTTTGCGTCGCGAACTGCCGATTGAATACTTCATCGCGAGCAGCGAGCTATCGACTGAATACTTCATCGCGAGCGTTCCCCCTTAAGGCGGACGAGGATAACATCGCTTCATACATTGGAAGTTTCCCTCACAGGGATCGTTATGAGCCCTTCATATCCCATTGAAGGCTAAAGGGGGTGCCTCCCATGTCCTGGCCGTTGCCGGCACAGTCCGACCACGTCGGCAGCTTTCTACGTCCGAAATACTTGTTAGACGCTCGTGAGAAACACGCGAAAGGCGCGATCGACGCAGCGGCGCTGCGCGACGTCGAGGATCGCGCCATCGAGGACGTCATCCGCATGCAGGAAGAGGTCGGTCTGCAGGCGATCACCGACGGCGAATTCCGCCGCACATATTTCCACGGCAGCGAGGAGCTCGCACCGTCCGTCATGCGAGTCACCGGCAAGGTGCGCCACGGGCGCGAGATCCAGCGCGCGGATTTCGAGTTCTTGCAGACGCATACGCGGCGCACACCCAAGGTGACGATTCCATCGCCCACGATGCTGCACTTCCGCGGCGGCCGCGCCGGCATCAGCGAGAAGCACTATCCGGACCTCGAGCAGTTCTACGAGGACACCGCGCGCGCCTATGGCGACGAGCTGAAGTCGCTGTCCGTCGCCGGCTGCAACTATGTGCAGATGGACGATACGAACGAGCTGCCCCATTGCTACGCGCGGTTCATCAATCGCGTGGTCGCGCTGAAGCCGGCGGGCATGACACTGGCGGTGCACCTGTGCCCCGGCAACTTCAAGAGCGCGCATGCGGCTGAGGGCGGCTACGAGCCCGTGGCCGAGGCGCTGCTGTCCGAGATGAACGTCGACGCGTACTTCCTCGAGTACGACGACGAGCGCAGCGCGGCGACTTCCGGCCGTTGCGATTCCTGCCGAAGGGCAAAGCGGTGGTACTCGGCCTGGTCACTACCAAGCTCGGCGCGCTCGAGACGCGCGACGACATCCGGCGCCGCATCAGGAAGCCGCGAAATACGCACCGCTCGAGCAGCTGGGCCTCTCCCCACAATGCGGTTTCTCGAGCACCTGGCACGGCAACGACATCCAGGTGAGCCAGCAGGTGGCGAAGCTGCGACTGGTCGTCGACGTCGCAAGGGAAGTCTGGAGCGAGCGTTGATTCGTCGTTTGGCGAAAAATCGCGCGGCGTATGCAAAATGTGCACTTTTAATTCATATGTGCGGATACTCGCCGTGTAAGAACGAGCGTGCATCCCGCAGAATAGAGCATGGCGTTCACTATTAGTATGGCTGCAGCAGCAAGACGACATCTGGCTGCGGCGCGTCAGCTCGCAGAAGCGAGCAACGGCGTCGCGGGTTATCTTTTCGGAATTGCCGCGGAATGTGCGATCAAAGCGATGATGCATGAAGCAGGAATTCAGCGAGTCGCGATTCGCCGAGAAGACCCATATTTTGCTCATTTCCCAGAATTGAAAACGATACTCCGAGACAAAGTCCAAGGACGACGAGCAGCAGTGCTTGCGAGATTTGTCCACAGCGACGCTTTCATGAATAACTGGGAAACAAAGATGAGGTACTGCGATGGCCAGGAAATCAGACCAGCGTGGGTGGACGATTGGGGCGAGCAAGCGCGACAAGTAGTCGCTTCTATCGGCACCTAGGAGAGAAACATGCCTGTCCGGTTTGATGAGAGCCTACCGAGGATGGTAAAGGTGCTAGCGACCGAGCTGTCGGTGTCTGAAATTTCCTCGGGTGTTGCTCTGCGCGACTCGGTCGGTCGCCTCGCATTTTTCATTGCGGCAACGGTTCCGAAAGCGAAGTTGGACAAAATAACCTCAAAGCTGCGTGAAGAGCTTGGCGCGTATGCTCGCACCGATCGTCTTGTTGTTGCTGGCGATGAGTTTGGGGTAAAGGAAATACTCGAAGATCCAAACCGAGCGTTCGTTCTCTGCGATGGAATGACTATTCAGCTCGTGGACAGAAGACTAGTTGGGGCCGACTGGATTCGGCCGCCATCAGGTCCCGCGCTTCCTCCGCCAAGATTCGTCTTTGCAAGCCTTAAAGGGGGAGTTGGTCGTTCGACGGCACTATGTGTGGCTGCTTCACACATGGCTGCCCGTGGACTGCGCGTACTGGCAGTTGATCTTGATCTCGAAGCGCCCGGTCTAGGCCCAATACTCTTGGACGATGCGACAGTCCCAAAATTCGGAATGCTTGATGCGCTGATTGAAAATGGAATGGCGCCACTTGAGAGAGAGTTCTTGACAGACACTATTGGCCCTTCGTCCTTGGCAGATCGGAATGGTCAAATCGATGTCGTACCTGCTTTGGGTCGCGCCTCGCTTGACAACCCTGGAGATGTACTCGCGAAGATTGCGAGGGCATATGCCGACGATGTCTCAGAAGGGGGGCAGGTTTCCACAGTTAGGGATCAGATTGCCGACGTTGTCGAAAAACTAATCGGCGCGAAACGATACGACGCTGTGCTTATTGACGCTCGCGCTGGGCTCAATGAGACAACCGCTGCGCCTATCCTGGGTTTGGGTGCGGAAGTACTTTTTTTCGGACTGGATGACCGACAGACTAGCTACGGGTATTCGTCTCTTTTTGCACACTTGTCGAGATTTATTCGTCCTGGTGGCGACATGCCGGAGTGGGCGGAGCGAATGACGATGGTTCACGCGAAGGCCTCGGCAGACACAGATTCTCGCCAGGCCTTTTCTGAACGATTCAGGGATCTGTTTACGAGCTGCGGGCTGGCACAAGATCGGCGAGGGCTAAAATCGAAAGTTGCTCCGGGTGCTCTGCCGTTCAATGACGTGCCTTGGGATGAGACCGCCTCTGAGGACGTGGATTTGGATTTGACTGTCCGGGATGTATTGCCCGTAATTACAATACTCGACGATGATCGGTTTCGACTTTTCGAACCTCAGTTGCGCCGCGACGTTTTATCCGAAGGGATTTACCAATCGTCGTACGGCGAGTTCATTGCCAAAGTGATGGAAGGGTTTCAGGTTCGCGATGCCAATGAGTTGAAATGAAATCGAAGAGCTTAGAATTTCGATCAATTCGCGCCGGAATCGCCTCAATCCCTGGTGATGTGTCCGCGGACGCTGTGGGCGCGTATGAGGCGCGGTTGGAGGAAATTTATGCGCCTCAAACTCACGCTGCCGCGCTCGATCCAACGACCCCAATAGTTGTTGGGCCGCGTGGGACTGGCAAGAGCTTTTGGTCGAGTGTGTTGGGACGCGAGGAAACTAGAGCTGCCGCATCTATCGCGTACCCGCGCCTCGGGCTCGGAAATGTCGTCACCTATTTTGGATTTACGGGAGTCGGTGGTCTTCAAGGAATTACGGCAGAATCGCTTGACGAACTAGTTCCTCAGGACGCCGAAATTGGAGGCGCCAAAGCATTCTGGTGGGCGACGATTCTTCGTGCCATTGAGACCTACGATAATGGAGGCGAATTAAGACCGCTTTCAGACCTCGTTCCATTGGCGGTCGACCGTGCAGGTCGTGAAAAACGAATTGCGGAGATAGATAGTCGTCTCGGAAACTCAAAAAAAGTATTACTCATCGTTTATGACGCACTTGACACTGTCGCCAGAACTTGGCCGCGTCGACGACTGTTGACCGAAGCGCTGTTTGAGGTTGTTTGGGGTATGAGGGCGTTTAGGTCGGTGCGCATGAAGTTGTTCTTGCGCCCTGACCAAGTTGACGATGACGCGCTTCGATTCGTAGAACTACCGAAGCTAAGAACCGGAGCAGTGCGGTTGGCTTGGTCTGGCACCGATTTGTACGGCCTTCTCTTTTCGCGCTTGGCGCTTGCAAATGAGGCAGTTGTACAGGAGTCATTTAGGAAAATTACGACTCATGTGGGCGCTGGTGTCGCAGATCGCTCGAAGATTCTCGCGGGCGAGTGGTCATTGAGCCACAACACAGAACTGCAGACCAAAGTCGTTGAAATTCTCGCGGGGCCCTACATGGCCACGGGGACATATGGCTATAAGAAAGGCAAGACCTATGATTGGCCTTTGACGCATTTGGCGGATGCATTTGACGAAGTTACCCCTCGCAGTTTTCTGGGGCTAATGATCGCTGCCGCAAAGTTTGGTGAGCCACCGCAAGATCGCGCGATCACACCGGATGGTATTCGTCATGGTTTACGAGACGCGTCAAGAACTCGTGTTGATCAACTTCATCAAGAATTTCATTGGATCAAGGGCGTTCTCGCGCCTCTGGCGGGTTTGCTGCTGCCGACACGTCAAGAAGATGTGTTCGCGGCTTGGAAGAAGACGAATACGATTCAAACTCTTTTGCGTGACGCGATGAAGAGCAACTATATGCCGCCGTTTCCTGATAAGTCGGGAAGCGAGTCCGCTTTGCTCGTCGCCCTTCAAAAGATTGGCGTAATGTTTCGTCGAAAGGATGAGCGTATCGATATGCCGGACTTGTTCCGTGTTGCTGCGAAATTGCTGAAGAAAGGCGCTCCCGCGCCCACGTAGTGCTCTGAAATGCCAATCACGCACATGCAGCACTTCATGGTGCTCGCCAAGGATCTGGAGAAGACACGCGCATTCTACTGCGACGTTCTGGGTTTCCGCACAGGGCCGCGGCCGCCCTTCCAGTTCGAGGGATTGTGGATCTACGCCGGCGACGTTGCCTGCATCCACGTCGGCGAGCGCGCGAGCTACGACGCCACTTCGCGCAGCGCTGCGAATCCCGCGGATCCGAACGACCACGGCAGCGGCAGCGTCGACCATATCGCGTTCGCCGCCACGGATTACGATGAGCTCGTCACCCGCTTCGAGAAACTCGGTGTGCGTTATCGCGCCACGCGCGTGCCAGGCAAGGATCTGCGTCAGCTCTTCGTGTTCGATCCGGATGGCATCCAGATCGAGATCAACATCCGCTCACAAGCCGCCTAACAAACCTGCCCTAATAAATCCGCGAGGGGCCTGGGGCACGAGTAGAACGGCGAGTGGTCGCTGTCGAGCGTGTACACCGGGTCGCAAGGCAGCGCCGCCTGCATGCGCCGTTGGGCGGTCAGCGAGATCGTCCGATCCCGTGTGCATTCGACATAGGCGCGCGGCACGCGCGCGAAGTGTTCGCCCAGCGACAGCGGCGTCACCAGTGGTTTGAGCGGCTCGGGGGTCAATCGCAGCGCCGCGCGCGTCGCATCTTCGGGCGAGCACATGCCGTGGAAGGCTTCGTGCACGACCTGCGCGCGCAGCGTACAGGTGACACCGCGCACTGCGGGAATCATGTTGGGCGCGATCAGCGACTCGCTATCCGTCCGCGCCTCGGCCGCGATCGTCTGGCCACTGGGCAGAAGATAGGCGGCGAGGTACACCAGCCGTCGGATGCCCCGCGGCAGGAGCTCCGCCACCTGGCTCGCGACGATTCCGCCGCGGCTGTGCGCGACCATCACCACTGGTTCGGGCGCGGCGCGCACGAGTTCGGCAACGGTACTCGCCCACAAATCGAGCGTGATGAGTCCAGGCTCGGTGCGATCGGCGCCCATCCCCGGCAGGTCGCGCGCGATGACGGAGTGTCCCTGGGATTCGAGCAATGGCGTCAGCCGCTCCCAGCACCAGGCACCGTGCCACGCGCCGTGGACGAGCACGAAGTGCGACAACTCTCAGAACTCCAGCAGCGCGCGTATCTCGATGCCGGCCGCGCGCAGGCGTGCGGCGCCGCCGAGCCCCGGCAGATCGATGACGAAGCAGGCCGCGAGCACCTGCGCGCCGGCCAGATGCAGCAGGTTGGCCGCCGCGGTGGCCGTGCCGCCCGTGGCGATCAGGTCGTCGAGCAGCAGCACCTTCTCGCCGGCTCGGACTGCGTCCTTGTGCATCTCCATTTCGTCGACGCCGTACTCGAGCGAGTACGCCACGCGCACGGTTTCGTGCGGCAGCTTGCCTCGTTTGCGAATCGGCACGAAACCGGATTTGAGGCGATGCGCGACCGCGCCGCCGAGGATGAACCCGCGCGCTTCGATGCCGGCGACCTTGTCGACGCCCGTGTCGAGCCACGACTCGCATAGGGAGTCGATCGCCATCTCGAATGCGCGTCGGTCGCGCAACAGGGTGGTGATGTCGCGGAACTGGATGCCGGGCTTCGGATAGTTGTCGATCGTGCGGATCGACTGACTGAGAAAGGCGCGTTGCTCTTCGTTCACGTCGTGGCCCGGAAGTGGTGAGTCCAGTGTAGAGATTTATGCAAGACTGTGTCCACACGTCGTTCGTTCGCTTGCAGGTGTGAAGGATGTTTGGACGAGTATTCCTGGTTCTGATGGCCGGCACGGTGGCCGCGAGTGCCGGGCAATTCCCGCTCGGCGACGCCGATGCGGTCATGTTCGGCGAGGTCGAGGAGATCACGGCATTCGGCGAGGACACGCTGCCCGATCTCGCGCGCCGCTATGGCCTCGGCTACGAGGAGATCCAACGCGCGAATCCGGGCGTCGATCTATGGCTGCCGGGCGAGGGCACGCCGATCGTGATTCCCGGGCAGCGCCTGCTGCCATCCGGCACGCGCGCGGGCATGGTCGTCAATCTACCCGAGCACCGGGTCTACTATTTCCCGAAGCCGAAGAAAGGCGAAACGCCGCAGGTCGTCACTTTTCCGGTGAGCATCGGCAAGATGGATTGGGCCACGCCGCTGGGCCAGACGAAGATCGTCGACAAACGCAAGAATCCGACCTGGACGCCGCCCGAGTCGGTACGCCAGGAGCACGCCGAGCGTGGCGATCCGTTGCCCAAGGTGGTGAAGTCGGGGCCGGACAATCCGCTCGGCCTGTACGCGATGCGTCTCGACATCCATCCCGGCGCCTATCTGATCCACGGCACTAACAACCCCATCGCGGTCGGCATGGCGATCACGCACGGCTGCATCCGCATGTATCCCGAGGACATCGCGGCGCTGTTCCCGCTGGTGCCGGTGGGCACGCCCGTGTGGCTGGTCAACGAGCCGGTGAAAGTGGCGCGCATCGGCGGCCAGGTGTGGCTCGAAGTGCACCCGCCGATCGACGCGCAGGGACAGCGTACGGAGGTCGACCTCGAGGGCTTCTACGCGCTGGTGAACGCCGCGCTCGGCGAAACGCCCGCGGCGATTCATTGGGACTTCGTCATGGAGACCCTGAAACAGGCCGCCGGAATTCCCCAGATGATCGGCATCGAGATGGACCCCGGTGTCGTGCCGCCCGAGGCTGCGCCCGTGCCGGCGCTGATGGATCCGGCCGCGTCACCGGCGTCGGTGCACTAGCTACTTAGGGTCGAGCGAGCGCGTCACATCCGCGCGCACTTCCTCGATGCGCGCCTGGTCGGCGTGCGGCAGCTTCCCGGCATCGGCGAGGACCTTGCGCAGGGCCTGCGCGTCCTGCCGCAGCGTTTCCGCCGAGGCGGCGCCTTGTGCGCCGAGTCCCTGGGCGACCCGCGTGTAGTTCGCGACGGATTCGGCGACCACCTCCGGGCGCTCAGCCGAGAATCCGCCGCGGGCGCGCAGCGCGTACAGATTCAGCGTCGGATACATGATGACCAGCCGGTCGATCATCGCGATGGTTTCGTCGCCGAAACGCCGCTTCTGGTCCGGGTTCGTGACCTGCGTGCGCCAGCTCGCGCGCATCTCGAGCGCTTCGGAGTACCAGGCGTGGGTCCAGGGAACGCGAGCGAGATCCTGATCGGCGGCCGCGACCACCGCCCACTGCGATCGGGCCGCCGCGCGCGCGATTTCGAGGATGCGCGCGCCAGCGGGGTCTAGTTTCCGGGCGATCTCGGCGATGTTCTCGGGCGCTTCACCATTCGCGAGCCGGGAGAAGTACGGCCGCAGGTATTCCAGCCGCAGCGTCGCGTCGCCGGGAAACTCGTCGATCCCGAGTCTCAGTATTTCATCGGCCTCCCGAACTTTACCCTTGATCCGGTAGTAGTACGCGCGCGCGAATGCGCCATCCGCAGTGTCGCCGAGCAGCCGCGCGGCGCGCGCGACGCGATCGCCAATGCTCGGGTCGAGCGCCGCGAATACTCCATTGCGTCGCATGATGTGTGCGAAGTCGAGCTGGTGGCGCAGTACGCCGTAGACGAAGGAATCTGCGCGCTGCAGCGGGTCCATGCCGGCGAGGATGCGCCCACTGGTTTCGCCCGTCATGCCGCGCTGCTTTTCCCATACGCTCGACGTGGCGATGCGATTTTCATCATCGGTGATCAGCGGCGCGCCGGCGGCGAGGTGGCGCGCGCCTTCGTCATCGAGCACCAGAGCCGCGACGAGATCCTCCGTGTTGTTGATGCCGTAGCGCGCGTAGTGCAGCGGCGCGTGGCGGAGCGGCAATCCGGTTTTCGCGAGGTGCTCCTCGAGGTCGAGTGGCGCGTCGCTGGCGAGAAAGACGATGGTGTTGGGGTCGGGCCGATAGATGCGCACTTCGCCGAACACGGACAGCAGCGTCGCGGTCAGCGAGCGCAGCAGATCCTCGTCCATGAAGATCACGTTCATCCACTGCACGAACACGCCGTTGGGGGTGAGATGTTGGTGCGCGAGTTCCATGAACTCGCGGGTATATAGATGTGACGCACCCGCGGTCCAGGGATGCGAAGGCTGGGAGACGATGGCGTCGTAGCGATGCGACGTGAGCCGCAATGCGCCGCGCGCGTCGTTGCTGATGACGTTCACGCGGGAGTCCATGAGCGGATTGCGCCGCCGCAGGCCTGACGTCGCGCGATTCGCTTCGAGCACCTTCGGTTCGAGCTCGATGACGTCCACCTTGCGGACCGAGGGCGGCACACCCTCGACGACGACGCCGCCACCGAAACCGACGATGAGCATGTCGCGGGTGTTCGGCCGCGCGATCACGGCGAGCGGAGAGAGCCAGAATTCACCGCTGAAGCGGGGCACGGAACCCGGCCCGTCCATGAGCGCCTCGGGCAAACCATTGGTGCGCAGCGCGAGACCGCCGTCCTGCGCGAGCATGACCACGCTCGCGCCGCGGCCGACGTCGTAGTACAGGATGCGACCGGTGTTGCCGACGTTGAGCGGCGAGGTCACGAGCAGACGTTGCGGGACACCCGGCTGGAAGAATGCGGAGGCGCCCACCGCCACGACCGAAGCGGCGATGGCGAGCTTGCGGTTGATCTGCGGCAGCAGCCACAGAGTGGCGACGCCGAGGGCGGCGCTCGCCCATACCGCGACCTGAATCGCGCCCTCGTACCTGAGTGCTGGGATGAGGACGAAGCCGGCCGCGAGCGAGCCGATGATGGCGCCGACCGTGTTCCAGGCGTAGACGCGGGCGCTGGCCGGCGCGGCGTCGGCCGCGTCGTTCGCGAGCACGCGCACCGCGAGTGGATAGGTGGTGCCGATGGCGAGCGTCATCGGCAACAGCAGCAATCCGGAGAACAGCGCGTTCATCGGCAGCGGGATGAACCAGTCCGCCCGCACGTTCTGGAGCAGGCCGGCGGTCTCGGGCAGCAGCCGCTCGAGCTGTAGATAGGCGAGCGCGGCCGCGGCCGCGGCGACGATCAGCGCAATGGCGAGCGCGGTGGCGGCGCGCGCGCGCGTGCGTGCTACGCCTGCGCCGATGCCACCACCAGCGGCGATTCCGACCAGGAAGCTCGCCACCATGACGCCGAACGAATAGATGCTGCTGCCGACGACGTGCGACAACATGCGCGTCCACAGCACTTCCTGGAAGAACGCGACGGCACCCGCAAGCAGCATGAGCGGCAGCACCCACGCGGGACCCGGCAGAGCGCGGAACGATGCCGGGCGCGCCGGCGCGGCAGCGACGCGCTGATCAGGGCTGGGGTCGAGCTCGTAGCCCTTGGGCGGAACGATGAGCGGCGCGCGGCGCGCCAAGCCGACGGCGAGCAGGAACACGATGCCGTTCAAGGTCGCGCCGGCCCAGATGGTGCGCGTGAGGCCGAGCTCGGGCAGCAGGAAGAACGCCGTGCCGAGGGCGCCGACGACCGCGCCCGCGGTGTTCATCGCATACAGCAGTCCGATGCGGCGGCCGATCTGGCGCTCCTCCGCGACGGCATATCGCGCCAGCATCGGCAGCGTCGCGCCCATGAGCGTGGTCGGCAACGCGAGCGCGACGAAGGCGCTCCCCAGATAGAAGAGAGTCGTCGCCGCGTGATCGCTGGAGGGCGGTTCTGCCTGCCCGCCGAACAAGGCGCGCAGCGTGTAGTCCGCGGCCCAGAGGAAAAACGGCACGGCGAGGATGGCGCTGCCGGCGATTCCGATCTCGAGAAACGCATACGTGAGCACCGGCCGCGTCACGCGCGGCACGAATCGCTCCGCGAGGAATGCGCCCAGCGCGAGTCCGCCCATGTAGGCCGCGAGTACCGTGGCCACCGCCAGCTCAGACGTGCCGAACACGATGGCGAACTGACGCGTCCACGCAGTTTGATAGACGAGGGCGGCGACGCCGCTGAGGATGAAGCAACCGCACAGCAGTGTCAGTGCGCCTGACGAAATCGCGGCGGGAGTCGGATTGACAGAGGCGGCGTTTGTGGACATGGTCGCGAAGTGTACAGTTTTCGCGCCAACGGCCTCATCACGCTAACCACCGACTTCGGGCTGCGCCAGCCGTTCGTCGGCATCATGAAAGGCGTGATGCTGGCGCACTCCAAACATCTGCGCTTCATCGACATGGCGCACGATGTCAGCGCCTTCCAGCCGATCGAGGCCGGCTTCTGGCTGTCGCACACACTGCGCTATTTTCCCGCCGGCACGCTGCACGTCGCCGTGGTCGACCCGGGCGTGGGCACGCCGCGCGATCTCATCGTCGCGCTGTCGGGCGAGCAGGCACTGCTCGCGCCCGATAACGGGCTGTTAGCTCCGCTCGCCGCGCGCGGCAAGGTCGATCGCATCATTCGTGTCGACGCCACGCGGCTGGTGCAATTCGGGGTGAGCGACGTGAGCGCCACTTTCCACGGTCGCGACGTGTTCGCGCCGCTGGCGGCGGCCATCGCTTCCGGGCGCTGCGACCCACTCGATCTCGGCCCCGAAGTGTCGTCGCTCGAGCAGGGCGGCTGGCCGGCGACGACCACGCGCGCGGATGGCGGTGTGGCCGGCGTCGTCGTCGCGGTCGATCGCTTCGGCAACCTCATTTCCAACATCGAATCGGCGTCTGTAGTGGCGCTGTCGTCGCCTTCGGTACTCATCGGGGGCCTGTTGCTGCCGTTCCGGCGCACCTATGGCGATGGCCAGCCCGGCGAGTACCTCGGGCTCATCAACTCCTTTGAGGTACTCGAAGTCGCCAGAGTGCGGGGAAGCGCCGCGGAGGGCTTGAATCTGGCCGTTGGGGCGCCCATTTCGGCGGTTCCGGGGGGTGCGACAGCCCAATTTCGGCGCAGTTGAAACTCAAGCGGAATCCGCTATAGTTCGCAGCCTCATTGCGCGCCCTCTGGGCTCGTAACTCACTGTTTCAAAAAGATTTTTCGCAGAAAAAACGATGTCCGAACGGGAAAATGAGAGCTTCGATTTAGACGAAGAGTTCCTGGCCGAAGCGGAAGACAACACCGATTACGACCGGATCCTCGACAAGGTCGATCGTCGGGCTCGTCCGCAACCGGGTACGCCTAAACGAGGTAAGGCGGCTTGGAGCCGTCTTGAAGAAGTTTTGGCCGACCGTCGCCTCGAAAAAGATCTGAAGGATTCTTTCGAAGAAGACGAGCGGTAAGTCTCGTTCCCTTTCCAGTGAGTCGATCGCGCGCAAGCGCGGCAAGGATTGAGCAGTGTCCGCGCGTTCTGCATCGCACTGGGTGGTCGTCAAGTTCGGCGGCACCAGCGTTTCCACGCTCGCCAATTGGCGCAACATCGCATTCATCGCCAGGCGTCGCCTGGATTCGGGCGCACGCGTGCTCATCGTCCATTCGGCGATCACCAAGATCACCGACATGCTCGAGAAGCTGCTGGTGGCCGCCCAGGCCGGCAGCCCGGATGAAGCCCTCGCGGCCATCGAAGACCGCCATCGTCAGCTAACTACCGACCTCGGCGTGGGCGTGAGCCCGCAGCTGCAGGGATACTTCGACGAGCTGCGCCAGATGGCCAATGGCATCGCGCTGGTGCGCGAGCTGTCCGACCGCACGCGCGCCCGCGTCATGGCGAACGGCGAGCTCATGGCCACCGAGATCGGCGCACGCTATCTCAAGACGCAGCGCATCGACGTCACGTGGATGGACGCACGCGAGATGCTGTCGGCCGAAGATCGCGGCGCGTCGGCGAAAGGCTCGGTGCTGTCGGCGACATGCTCGTTCGCGCCCGATGCGGCCCTGGAGCAGCGGCTCGACGCGTCCACCCCGGCCGTCATCACGCAGGGCTTCATCGCGCGTGACTCCGAGGGCAACACCTGCCTGCTGGGCCGTGGCGGTTCGGATACCTCGGCGTCGTATCTCGGCGCGAAGCTGCGCGCCAAGGCCATCGAGATCTGGACCGATGTGCCGGGCATGTTCAGCGCGAACCCGCGCGCCACGCCGAGCGCGCGCCTGATCCGCGCGCTGCATTACGACGAAGCGCAGGAGATCGCCACCAGCGGCGCCAAGGTGCTGCATCCGCGCTGCCTGCTGCCGGCGCGGCAATACCAGATACCTCTTTATGTGTATGCCACGCAGAGTCCGGATCTGGAGGGCACCCTGATCACCGGGGAGTCCGCGCCGGGCGCACAGGTGAAGGCGGTCTGCAATCGCAAGGGCATCACGCTGATCTCGCTCGACAGTCCGGGCATGTGGCACCAGGTCGGCTTCCTGGCCGACGCGTTCGCGGTGTTCAAGGACAACGGCATGTCGGTCGACCTGGTGTCGACGTCCGAGACCAACGTCACCGTGTCGCTCGATCCGGCCGCCAACACGCTCGACGGCGAGATGTTAGGCAAGCTGCAGCGCGACCTGTCGAAGCTCTCGAACGTGCGCGTCATCGGCCCTTGCGCCTCCGTCTCGCTCGTCGGCCGCAACATCCGCGCCATCCTGCACAAGCTCGGCGACGCGTTCGCGTTATTCGAGGAGCATAAGGTCTATCTAGTCAGCCAGGCCGCGAACGACCTCAACTTCACGTTCGTGGTCGACGAGAACCAGGGCGACCGGCTCGTGGAGCAGCTGCACGACCTGCTCATCCGTCCCCTGCCGGGCGATCCGGTGCTGGGCCCGACCTGGGAGCAGCTGTTCGCCAAGCCCGAGGTGGTCGCCATGCGCGCGTTGCCGTGGTGGGCGGTCAAGCGCGATGAATTGTTAGGCGCGCTCGACGGGCGCGACAGCGCCTACGTCTACGACCTGTCGCAGGTGCAGGCGGCCGCGAAGGCGGTGATGGGGCTCAAGTCCATCGGCCGCGCATTGTTCGCGCTCAAGGCGAATCCGCATCCGGACATCCTGCGCACGGTTGCGAAGTCCGGCATCGGCTTCGACTGCGTATCGCTGGCGGAGATAGAGCACGTGTTGAAAGCGGTACCGGGCATCTCGCCCGACCGCATCCTGTTCACGCCGAACTTCGCGCCGCGGGCTGAGTACACGCGCGCGCTGGCGCTCGGCGTGCACGTGACCATCGACAACCTCTTCGTGCTGCAGCACTGGGGCGACTCGTTCGCGGGCAAGAATGCTTTCCTGCGCATCGACACCGGCATCGGCCGTGGACATCACCATCACGTCAAGACCGCTGGCGCGCAATCCAAGTTCGGTATTCCGGCAGAGGAGCTCGATGAGATCGCGCGGCTCGCGAAGGCGGTCGGCGTCTCCATCAAGGGACTGCACGCGCACGCCGGCAGCGGCGTATTCGACGTCGAGAACTGGACGCAAGTCGGCTCCGTGCTCGCAGGGCTCGTGAAGCGCTTCCCCGACGTGCGGCATCTCGACGTCGGCGGCGGACTCGGCGTGCCCGATCGCGTCGAGGGTCGCATGCTGGATGTCGCGCGACTCGATGCCGCGTTGGCGAAGGTGAAAGCCGCGGTGCCGGACGTCGAGCTGTGGCTCGAGCCGGGGCGCTACCTGGTTGCGAACGCCGGCGTGCTGCTGGCACGCGTCACGCAGACCAAGTCGAAGAGCGGCATCCGCTACGTCGGCATCGCGACTGGCATGAACTCGCTGATCCGTCCCGCGCTGTACGGCGCACATCACGACATCGTGAACCTCACGCGTCTCGCCGAGCCGGCGAACCTGTCGACGAACGTGGTCGGTCCCATCTGCGAGAGCTCGGACTTCCTCGGCCACGACCGGCTGCTGCCGGAGTGCCAGGCGGGCGACGTGCTGCTGATCGCGACGGCGGGGGCGTACGGCCACGCGATGGCGTCCAACTACAACCTGCGTGCTCCGGCGGAAGAGCTCACGATCTGAACGGCCGTCGCGGTCTTCACACGAGCAGGGTGTAGCGCTGCTTGGGCAACGCACCTGCGCCGAAGCGCTGGTAGAAGCGCTGGGCATCCGTGTTCCACTGTGGCGTCTGCCATTGCACCTCACGGATGCCTCGGACCGCGGCTGCGTCCCTCACTGCCCCCAGCAGCAACTGCCCGAGGCCGCGACCTCGCGCGTCAGCGCGCACGTAAAGGCAGTCCATGTGCAGGTACCGCATCGCGCTCCACGTGGAGAAGTCGACGGTAGCGGTTGCATATCCGAGCAGCGACGTCGGTTCGCCGACGGTCCATCCTAACAACCGAGGCAGCGGACCGAAGAACGCATCGGTGAGCCGTTCGCGCTGCCCGGTGTTTTCGAAGCGTGCCTGTTCGTACTCCGCGTGCTCCGCGCACAAGGCCACGAGTGCGTCGAGATCGGCCGGCCGCACCGGCCGCGCGCGCGATGGTTCGTTCAAGCCACCACTTCCGCCGCCGCCGGCACCAGCTCGAAGCCCTCGTCGAGCCAACCCGTGACGCCGCCGGCCATGAGCTTCACGAGACGGCCCAAGCGGGCGAGCCGCAGCGCCGCGCGCGCGGCGCCGTTGCAATGTGGTCCCGCACAGTAGACGACGAAAAGTGTCTCGGCCGGATATTCCGCCATGCGCGAGGCGATGATCTTGGAGTGCGGCAGGCTGATCGCGCCGCTCGCATGACCCTTCGCATACGACGCATGACTGCGCACGTCTAGCAGGACGAAGCCCGGTGCGCCGGACTTCATGGCCTCGTGGACGTCCCAGCAATCCGCCTCGAACGTGAACTCCGCCTCGAAATGCGCAATTGCGAGATGCGATGCGGCGGCTGGGACTTGCGTGACTGCGTTGCTCACGGTGACACTCTCGGTTGGTGAATGATGACGACGATGTTGCGGGAAGCGAGCGCGCCATACCCACTCAAAGGCTGCCAATTGTCGTGAAGATCGCGCCAACATCTCGTGAACCTGCGAACCGTCTCGTTGTGGCCATTGCCTACGACCAGCTCTGCAGCTTCGAATACGGCTGCGTCGTCGAAATATTCGGGCTGCCGCGGCCGGAATTCGGCGACGACTGGTATCGATTCGTGACGTGTGCCGCGGATCCGGGGCCGTTGCGGGCAATGGGGGGCCTCACGATTACAGGCGGAGGAAATCTCGACATCCTGAGAACCGCGGGCACGGTCATCATCCCGGGCTGGAAGGGTGCGGATCTTCCCCCATCCCAGGAACTCGTCGATGCGCTGCGTGCGGCGCACGCGGCGGGCGCAAGACTGGTGACCATCTGCTCCGGCGTGTTCGTGCTCGCGGCGGCGGGGTTGTTAGGCGGTCTGCGCGTGACCACGCATTGGCGCTACACCGAGAAGCTCAAGGCGCGATATCCCGAGCTCGACGTCGATCCGAACGTGCTGTACGTCGATGCAGGACAAATCCTGACTTCTGCGGGCAGCGCCGCGGGGCTCGACTTGTGTCTGCACCTCGTGCGGCGGGACTTCGGTGCGAAGATTGCAAACCAAGTGGCGCGGCGCCTCGTGTTGGCGCCGCATCGCAATGGCGGGCAGGCCCAATTCATCGAGAGACCGGTGCAACGACATGCGAACGGGTTGTTCGCGGAAGTCATCGCGCGCGTCAGCGAGCGATTGCACGAGCCGCACTCCATTTCCTCGCTCGCAAACGCGGCGGCCATGAGTCCGCGGACGTTCGTGCGGCGCTTCCGGGAAACGACGGGGCGACCGCCGCTGGAGTGGCTCATCGAGGCGCGCATAGAGCGCGCGCGTGAACTGCTCGAAACCACGGACCTCACCATCGAGGAGATCGCCGTGCGCAGTGGCTTCGGAGCGGCGGCATCACTGCGTCATCATTTGCGCCGCAAAGTTGCGCTCACGCCGCTCGACTATCGCGATCGGTTTGCGCCGGCAACAGCTACTTAGCGCTGGCGCTCCTCGAGCGTCTGCACGACGGCGCGCAACGGAATGCCGCGCGCCCGTAGCAGCACCAGCATGTGGAACAGCAGGTCGGCGGATTCTTCGACGACCTTGTCCTCGCCCTGCGCCACGCCGGCGAGCGCGAGCTCCACGCCTTCCTCGCCGACCTTCTGTGCGACACGCGCGATGCCCTTGCCGAGCAGCTTCGCGGTGTAGCTGGAGTCGGGCTTCTCGCTCGCGCGCTGCTCGATGACGCGCTCGAGCTTCGCGAGGAAGGCGATGCCCTGCGCCGCGCTGCGCGGCTGGTCGCCGAAGCAGGTCAGGGTGCCGTTGTGGCAGGCCGGGCCGCGCGGATGCGCCGTCACCAGCAACGTGTCGTTGTCGCAGTCCAGCGCGATGTCGACCACGTCGAGCGCGTGGCCGGTGGTCTCGCCCTTTTCCCACAGCCGCTGCCTGCCGCGGCTGTAGAACACGGCGCGTTGGCGCGCGAGCGTCTGCTCGAGCGCCTCTCGATTCATGTAGCCGAGCATGAGCACGGCGCCGGATGACGCATCTTGCACGATCGCCGGAACCAGTCCGTCGCCCTTGTCGAAGTCGACGCGCGCGACATCGAAATCGGAAGGAGCGAAGCTCACAGCCGCACCTCGATGCCCGCCGCCGCAAGAGTCGTTTTGAGATCGGGGATGGCGATGGTGCCGGAGTGAAAAACGCTGGCCGCGAGGGCCGCGTCAACGCCGGCTTTGATGAAGACCTCGACGAAATGCTCGGGCGCGCCCGCGCCGCCGGAGGCCACCAACGGCACGCTGCACACTTCGCGCACGGCCTTGAGTTGCGCGACGTCGTAGCCGCGACGCACGCCGTCGCTGGTCATGCAATTCAGCACGATCTCGCCGGCGCCGCGCTCCTGCACTTCGCGTGCCCACGACAAAGTGTCGCGGCCGGTGTTCTTCGAGCGGTTCGGGTCGCCGGTGAACTGGAACACGCGGTAACCGTCGGCCACGTTGGCGCTGTCGATGCCGATGACGACGCACTGCGAGCCGAAGCGCAGCGCCAGTTCTTCGATGAGTCCCGGGTTCGTGATGGCCGGCGAGTTGATCGAGATCTTTTCGGCGCCCGCATTGAGCACGGCTTCGGCGTCTTCCACCGAGCGGATGCCGCCCGCCACGCAGAACGGAATGTCGAGTACGTTCGCGACGCGGCTGACCCAGTCGCGGTCGACACTGCGGCCTTCCGGGCTCGCGGTGATGTCGTAGAACACGACTTCGTCCGCGCCCTCGTTGCGGTAGCGCTCCGCGAGTACGAGGATGTCGCCCACGATCTGGTGATCGCGGAAACGAATGCCTTTTACGACCTGACCGTCGCGGACATCGAGGCAGGGGATGATGCGTTTGGCAAGAATGGGCCTAACTCCTTCGGATCGATCAGTTCCTCGAGCAACGCCTTGCCGCTGATGGCGGCGGTGCTGCCGGTCTGTGCCAGGGCGACCAGGTCGGCGGCCGAGCGCACGCCGCCCGACGCCTGCCAGGCGAGCTGCGGATAACGCCGCACACCCTCGGCGTACAACGCCACCGCGGGCCCGGCCAGCGCGCCGTCGAGCTCGGCATCGGTGCACAACAGGTGCCTGAGGCCGTATGGTAGATAGGACTCGATGGCCTCCCACAAAGAGAGTTTCGACTCCTGGGTCCAGCCGCGCGTCAGCACGCGCGGTACGCCCTGCGCGTCGTGGCGGATGTCGAACGCCAGCCCGACTTTCTCCGCGCCGTACTTCTTGAGCCAGCTCTGCACTTCGGCGGGCTGCTCGACGGCCGCGCTGCCGACGATGACGCGGTCGATGCCATTGCGCAGCAGGTCGTCGACGACGGCCGCCGAGCGCACGCCGCCGCCCACCTGGATGTGCAGCGCGCGTGTCGACGCCAGCCGCACGATGACGCTGCGATTGGCGAGCGTGCCGTCCTTGGCCCCGTCGAGATCGACGACATGCAGCCAGCTCGCACCCAGCGCGCGATAGCGATGCAGCAGTTCGTGCGGCTCGAGGTCGTAGCGCGTCTCGGCGTCGAAGTTGCCCTTGAGCAGCCGCACGCAGCGGCCATTGCGCAGGTCTATAGACGGAATGAGTATCATTTTATTAGGGTGATGTTTTCAAAAAATTGGCGAGGATGCGCGCGCCCACGACACTGGAGCGCTCAGGGTGGAATTGCGTCCCACAGAAGTTATCGCGGCGCGCGACGGCCGTGAAGTTGCCGCTGTAGTCGGTGCTCGCGACGCTGTACGAACCGAGCGGCACCGCGAAGCTGTGCACGAAATAGACGTAATCGAGGCTGCTGACGCCTTCGAGCAGCGGATCGGGTTGGATCTGCGCGAGCTGGTTCCACCCCATGTGCGGCACCGGAATGCCAGGGGCGCGTCGGAGTTTCTCCACGTTGCCCGGGATCACCGCGAGTCCGTTGGCCGGGCCTTCCTCGGAGCGCTCGAACAGGATCTGCATGCCGAGGCAGATGCCTAGCAACGGTTGTTTGAGTTGCGGAATCAGCCGGTCGAGTCCTGAGAGGCGCAGGCGCGCCATGGCGTCTTGTGCCGAACCGACGCCTGGCAGCAGGACTCGCGGCGCGCGCTGGATGACGGCCGCGTCGGCGCTGACGACGGAGTCTGCGCCCAGCCGCGACAATGCCGCGCGCAGCGACGCGATGTTGGCCCCGCCACTGTCGATGATGACGACTGCGCTCACAACATTCCTTTCGTGGTCGGCAGCTCGGCGCCTTCGCGACGGAAGGCCTGGCGCAATGCGCGGCCGGTGCCCTTGAAACAGGCTTCGATCATGTGGTGGGAATTATCGCCCGTGATGGTGACATGAATCGCCGCCTTGAGGCTCTCGGCGAGCGAGCGGAAGAAATGCGACACGAGCTCGGTGGGCAGCCCGCCGACCGTTTCGCGCGCGAATGTACCCTCGAACACGCCGTAGGCGCGTCCCGACAGATCGATGGCGACGCGCACCTGCGCCTCGTCCATCGGCAGTACGAATCCATAGCGCGCGAGTCCGAGCTTGTCGCCCAGCGCGGCGCGCAGTGCCTCGCCCAGCGCCAGCGCGCAGTCCTCGATCGTATGGTGCTCGTCGATCTGGAGGTCGCCCGCGCACTTCAACGTGAGCGCGAAGCCGCCGTGCTTGGCGAGCTGCTCGAGCATGTGATCGAAGAACCCGATGCCGGTCGAGATGGAGATCGGCGTCGTGGCGTCTAGATTCACGGCCACGTCGATGTCGGTTTCCTTCGTCTTGCGCTTGATCGTCGCAGTCCGCTCGGTCAGCGACCTCAGGATCGCGGGCCAGGTCTGCGCGTCGGTGCCGTGCCGGCGGACCAGGCAGCCGCGCACGCCGAGATTCGTCGCGAATTCGATGTCGGTCGGACGGTCGCCGACCATCGCGCTGGCGGCCAGGTCGACGGCGCGCTCACGCACGTAGCTCTCCACGAGCTTGATCTTTGGCTTGCGGCAATCGCAACCGTCGCTCTTTCGATGCGGGCACACGAACACCGCGTCGAATTCGATTCCCTGCGAGCTGAAGGCGTCGAGCATGAACTCATGCGGCACGTCGAAGGCTTCCTGCGGGTAGCTCGCCGAGCCGAGCCCATCCTGATTCGTCACCATCGCCAGCTTGAACCCCGCGCTCTGCGCCTGGCGCAGCGCCGCGAAGACACCTGGCATGAAGCGGATCTTCGCGATGGCATCCACCTGCTCGTCGGGTGGCTCTTCGATGAGCGTACCGTCGCGATCGACGAAGAGGACTTTGACACTTCCAGAGGATGAATTGCTCAAGCGAAGCTCCCGAGAAGACGATCGTTCTGCTCGGGCGTTCCGACCGAGATGCGCAACGAGGGCGGCGCCGCAGCGCGCATGTCGCGGATCAATAGTTTGGCAGCGCGCGCCGCGCTCAGCGCCGCGTCCGGATCGGCGAAATCCACGAGCAGGAAATTCGTGACGCTGGGCCAGACGCGCCGCACGCAGCGCTTGCTCTGGAGGCCGGCGCGTACGCGCTCGCGCTCGACGCGCACCTGCGCCACGCGCTCACGCTGGATGGCGGCCTGGGCCGGCGCGAGGGTGGCGAGCACCGCCTCGATGGCGAGCTGCGGAATGGAATAGGGCGGGATCACCTTGCCGAGCAGCGCCACGATTTCCGGCGCGGCAATCAGCGAGCCGACGCGAGCGCCGGCGAGCCCGAACGCCTTGGACAAGGTGCGCAGCACGACGAGATTCGCGAAGCGCGGCAGGAGGCCGGTCCACGACTCGGCGCCCGAGAACTCGACATAGGCCTCGTCGACGACCACCAGCGCGCGATTCGCGAGCGCGACGAGCAGGCGTTCGATGGCGGCGGGATCGATGGCGTTGCCGGTGGGGTTGTTAGGACTGCAGAGGAATACGATTCGCGTATTCGCGTCCCGAACTGCCAGCACGCCTTCGACGTCGAGCGCGAAGCCGCGGTCCTCGAGCAGCGGAACTTCGCGCACCGCCGCGCCCTGGATGCGTGCGGCGACCGCGTACATGCCGAAGGTCGGCGGGCAGAGAATGACGTTGTCGATGCCCGCGCGGCAAAAGCCCCGCGTGAGCAGGTCGATGGATTCGTCGCTGCCGCGGCCGGGCAGCAGACACTCGGGGCGCACGCCGTAGAGCTCGGCGAGACGCTCGGCGAGCACGAGCGGATGCGGCTCGGGGTAACGGTTGAGGCCGGCGAGCGTGCGGTCCGTCTCGGCGCGCCACGGCAGTTCGTTGGCGTGCATCCGGTCGAACGCTGGATCCCACGAAGCGTGCGAGTAGGCTTTCAACGCGACGATCTCGGGGCGCGCGAGCGCGAGGATGCTCATGCGGCACCGCCCGCGCCCAACGCCGCCAGGCGCACCTTGACGGCGTTGCCATGCGCATCGAGGCCTTCCATTTCCGAGAGCGTCACGGCGGTGGGGCCCAGCGCCCGCAGGCCGTCCGCGCTGAGTTCCTGCACAGTGATGCGCTTCTGGAACTCGAGTAGCGAGACGCCGCTGTGGCTGCGCGCGTAACCGAACGTCGGCAGGACGTGATTCGTGCCGGCGCAATAGTCGCCGATGGATTCCGGCGACCATGGGCCCAGGAAAACCGAGCCGGCGCAATTCACGCGCGGCAGCAGCGCACGCGGACTGCGCGTCTGGATGATGAGGTGCTCGGGCGCGTATTCGTTGGATACCTCGAGCGCGGCGTCGAGATCGGGGACGACGATGACGCGGCAGTTCACCAGCGATTCGGTAACGATACGCAGGCGACTCAGTCCGATCGTCTGTGCGGCGACTCCATCCATCACTTTCCGCGCGAAGGACATCGACGTCGTCACCAGCACGACCTGCGCGATCGTGTCGTGCTCCGCCTGCGCGAGCAGATCGGCGGCGACGAAGCGCGCATCGGCGGAATCGTCTGCGATGACCAGCACTTCCGACGGACCGGCGGGCAGGTCGATGGCGGCGCCGGCCGGATCGGCCGCGACGATTTGTTTGGCGGCCGTCACCCACGCGCTGCCGGGTCCGAAGATCTTGTCGACCTTGCGCACGGTCTCCGTGCCGAACGCGAGCGCGGCGATGGCCTGCGCGCCGCCCATCTTGTAGACGGTGTCGATGCCGCACAGCTCCGCGGCCACGAGCACCGCCGGGTAGATGCGGCCATCCGGTCCGGGCGGACTCGCGATCGCGCGCGCGGGACACCCGGCGATGCGCGCCGGCGCCGCGAGCATGACGGCGGTGGAGGGCAGAGGCGCCGAACCCGCGGGCACGTACAGGCCGACGCTGCCGATGGGCCGTGTGACGCGCTCGCACCAGACTCCTGGCATGGTCTCGACTGCCAATGGTTGCATGATCTGTGCTTCGTGGAAGCGCGACACATTGCTCACCGCGCGCTCGAGCGCCGCGACTTGCACGGGCGTCAGCGCCGCGCGCGCGGCGCGAAATTCCTGCGCGGTCACGCGCAGCGAGTCGAGCTTCGGCCCGCCGAATTGTTCTGTGAAGCGCCGCACCGCCGTGTCGCCCTCGGCGCGCACCGACGCGATGATGGCGCCCGCCTGCGCGAACACCTCGACGCGGCTCTCGGCCGCGGGGCGCGCCAATGCCGCGCGGCGTTCGGCTGCGGTGGCGTCGTTCCAGGCGAGGATCTTCACGGCATCAGACCAGCATCTTCTCGACCGGGAGGACCAGCAGCGAACTGGCGCCGGCCTTCTTGAGACTTTCGAGCGTCTCCCAGAACACGTTCTCACGGCACACGGCGTGGATCGCGACCTTGTCTCCCGCATCGTCGAGCGGAATGATCGTCGGGGACTCGCTGCCCGGGAGCAGCTTGCGGATCTCCGGCAGCGCCGAGCGCGGCGCGTGCAGCATGATGTACTTGCTCTCGCGTACCTGCTGCACGCCGTCGATGCGGAGCAGCAGCCTATCTACCCATTCCTGCTTGGCGGGCGTCAGCGCGACCGGCGTGCGGATCAGCAGCGCCTTGCTCTCGAGCACGGTCTCCACCTCGCGCATGTGGTTGGCCTGCAGCGTCGAGCCCGTCGAGACCAGATCGCAGATGAGATCGGCGCGTCCGAGCCGAGGTGCGATTTCCACGGCACCCGACAAGGTGACGATGTCGGCCTTGACGTTGCGTTCCCGCAAGTAGCGCTCGAGCGTGTAGGGGTAGGTAGTTGCAATGCGCTTGCCCTCGAGCGAGCGGGCGCCCTCGTAGCTGACTCCCTCGGGCACCGCCAGTGACAGCCGGCAGCGCCCGAACTCGAGCGTGCGCAGCTCGGCGAAGTTCGGCGCGTGGCCGCGCGCCGTGAGCTCGAGACGCTTTTCCTCGAGCACGTTGCGTCCCACGAGCCCAAGGTCGCAGACGTCTTCCTGCACCAGATCCGGAATGTCGTCGTCGCGCACGAACAGCACGTCGAGCGGCATGTTCTCACCGAAGCCCATGAGCTGGTCGCGGCCGCGCGAGAGCTTCAGACCGCAGCTCTTGAGCAGCTCGAGCGAGGGGTCGGTGAGCCGGCCGGATTTCTGCACGGCGAGTTTGAGGCGTTGGTCTTTGTCGTTGGGTTTCATATGTGCCAGGAAGTGCGGAGTGTTTCAGCTCGGCGAAAGCGCGAGCGAAGGGATCAGGCGTGGCGCTGCTGACGATTCACCGCCAGCGCGTAGCCGCCGTTGCCATCGGCGAGACAGCGTGCCACGCGGCCGATGGTGGTGACGCTGACGCCCGTGAGGCGGTGGATTTCGCGGTAGGGCAGGCCCTTCTGCAGCCATTCGACCACCGCCCAGCGGTCCGCGATGGCTTGCAGCTCGGCCGGCGTGCACAGATCGCGGAAAAACGCGCGGCATTCATCCACCGACTTCAGCGTGAGCACGACGGCAAACAGGCTGCGCTCCGAGAGCGCCTCCTGGCGGGCCGTTACGTTGCGATGTTGCTTCATCGGATATTGCGTTAATGTACTAGCGCGTTAATACAGTGGCGCATTAGACTCGTTCGGGGGTGAATTTGCAAGCCCAAACGCTTGCGCCATCACGACCTGCCTCATAGAATTCACCTACTCATCGAGACCGGCAGAGGGATAGGCCCGACGAAGCCGGGGCAACCGCCGCGAAGCGGAAAGGTGCCAACTCCTGCGGGTATGTCGCGCCATCGAGGCACGCGTCCCGACAGATGAGCAGCCTCCACCCGAGCGGTTCTCCGTTCGGTGAGGTGTCGCGCATACCGCGCGGCTGCTCTTTCGAGTGCCCGTTGAGCGATGGAGCATTCGATGAGCAACGAAAAGAAACACGCGACACTCGGCCTGTCCGAAGGGAAAGGGGAAGCCGACACCAACCCTCATTCGCTGGTACGCGAGGGCACGTTGCTCGTTCCCGGCGCGTTCAAGATGCACTTCGGCGGCGCACTCGAAGGCGTCACGGTCGCGTGGCGCCTCACGGGAGCCGCGGGCGCGCCGGTGGTGGTCGCGCTCGGCGGCATCTCGGCGTCGCGGCGAGTGTGGTTGCCCGACGAACCGCGTGGCGGCTGGTGGCACGAGGTGGTGGGCCCGGGCCTCGCGCTGGATACCCAGCAGTTTCGCATCCTGAGCTTCGACTATCTCGGCGCGAGCGCGGATTCCACCGGGCCTCGGGATGGCGCTGCCTTTCCGACCGTTTCCGCCTATGACCAGGCCGAGCTGCTGCTGCGTCTGCTGAATCATCTCGGTATCGCGAGCCTGCGTGCCATTGCCGGCGCGTCTTATGGCGGCATGGTGGCGCTCGCGTTCGGCGAGCGGTACCCGGACCGCGTGGCTCGGCTCATCGTCGTCAGCGCCGCCGATCGCGCGCATCCGATGGCGAGCGCGTGGCGCGTCGTGCAGCGGCGCATCGTCCAGTTCGCCATCGAGTCTGGCAGGCCGGCGCAGGGCCTGGAGCTGGCGCGCGCGCTCGCGATGGCGACTTATCGCAGTCCGGAGGAGTTCGGCGCGCGCTTCGCTGGCGCACCGCGTCGCGCCGCAAGGCGCGCAGCAGAAGGACCGGCCGCAAGGCGCGCAGCAGAAGGACCGGCCGCAAGGCGCGCAGCAGAAGGACCGGCCGCAAGTCGCGCAGCAGAAGGACCGGCCGCAAGTCGCGCAGCAGAAGGACCGGCCGCAAGGCGCGCAGAAGAGGGACCAGCCGCAAGGCGCGCGGAAGGCGACGTCATCGACGAGCGTTTCGTGCTTCCCGTCGAGGAATATCTGTTCGCGCGCGGTGCGGAGTACGCGAAGACCTACCGTCCCGAATCTTTTGTTTGTTTGTCCGAATCCATCGACCTGCACCGCGTCGACACCGCGCGCATCTTCGCGCCCGTCACCGCGATCGCGGTGCGCGAGGACCAGCTCGTGCCGCTCGCGGACATGCGCGCCATGGTCGCGCGCCTTCCGAACGCGGAGCTGCACGAGATCTCGTCGGTCTACGGACACGATGCCTTTTTGAAAGAGAACCGGCGCCTCGCGCCGATCTTCGCCAACGTTCTTTCGCAATGAAAACCAGGATCCCAGAATGACGAATCTGACCCACGAGACGCGCGCCGTGCGCGCGGGCCTCGAAAGCTGCGACGTGACCGGCGCCGTCGTGCCGCCGCTGCATCTGTCGTCGACGTACGCGTTCCGCGGCTTCGGCGACAAGCGCAAGTATGACTACAGTCGTTCGGGCAATCCGACGCGCGACTTGTTAGGTGATGCGCTGGCCGACCTCGAAGGGGGCGTCGGCGCGGTGATCACGGGTTCCGGCATGGGCGCCATCACGCTGGTCGGACACTTGCTGCCCGTGGGTGCGCGCGTCGTTGCGCCGCACGACTGCTACGGTGGCACGTTCCGTCTGTTTACGGCGTGGAAGAAGCGCGCGGAGCTCGACGTCGACTTCGTGGACTTCGGCGACGCGCAGGCGGTCGACGCCGCGCTCGCGAAGCCCGCGGCTCTGGTGTGGATCGAAACGCCCAGCAATCCTCTGCTGCGCATCACCGATATCGCAGAGACATCTCGTCGCGCGCACGCCGCGGGCGCGCTGGTCGTGGCGGACAACACCTTCCTCTCGCCGGGCTGGCAACGCCCTCTCGAGCTCGGCGCCGACATCGTCGTGCACTCGACCACGAAGTACATCAACGGCCACAGCGACGTGGTCGGTGGCGCCGTGATCGCCAAGTCGAAGGAGCTTGCCGAGCAGTTAGGGTGGTGGGGCAATTGCCTGGGGCTCACGGGTTCCGCGTTTGACAGCTTCCTGACGCTGCGCGGCCTGCGCACCTTGCACGTGCGCTTGCGCGAGCACGCCCGCAACGCCCAGGCGGTGGCCGAGTTCCTCGCGCAGCAGCCGCAGGTGAAGCGCGTGTACTTCCCGGGTCTCGCGTCGCACCCCGGTCACGAGATTGCGAAGCGGCAGCAGAGCGGCTTCGGCGCCATCGTCACGCTCGAGGTGGCCGGCGGGGTCGCGGGTGCACAAAGGTTTTCAGAAGCCCTGGAACTCTTTTCGCTGGCGGAGTCGCTGGGCGGGGTCGAGAGCCTCGTGGCGCATCCGGCGACGATGACGCACGCGGCGATGGCCCCCGAGGCGCGCGCGGCCGCCGGGCTCGTCGATGGCCTGCTGCGTCTGTCGATCGGCATCGAATCGACGGACGATCTGTTGCGGGACCTGGCAGTGGGGCTCGAGGCGCTGGGGCGCGGGTAGCATTTCGCAGACGGGTAGGGTGAAGGCCTCCGTCCCAACCCGGAGGCTCCCTCTCCCGCCGCGCCTGTCACAGTGCCCGTACGATGCCCCGGTCGTGCGTCGCGGCGCGATGGGCACTCGCGGCGCGCGGCGCATCGACTCCGTCGAGCGTGCCGATCGCGTCGCGCACGAACTCGATGAGCGCGGCCGCGTTGCGGCTCGGCGTGCGGCCGGCATGTATGGCGTGGATGCCCCAGTCCGGAGCGCCGCAGAATTCGGTGAGGACGGTCTGGAGCCGTCCGTCGCGCAGCTCGCGCGCCAGGCTCACCATGGGTAGATAGACGAATCCGAGGCCGGCAGCAGCCGCGGAAACCAACGCGAGGTTGGTGTCGGACACCGTGGTCAGGTTCACGGGCACGCTGAGCCGCTCACTCCCGCGATGGAACTGCCAGGCCGCGCCACTGTGCCTGGCGGACTGTAACCCGAGGCAATGATGGCGCGCGAGGTCGCAAGGGTGCAGCGGCACGCCGTGCCGCGCCAGGTATGTGGGCGCGGCGGCGACGATCGACGGCGAGGTGGCCAGGCGGCGCGCCGTCAGCGTGGAATCGCAGAGCCGCTGCGCGATGCGGATCACGACGTCATAGCCGCCGGACACGATGTCCACGCAGGCGTCCGATGCGTGCGCGTCCAGGTTGACACTGGGATGGCGCGGCAGGAACTCGCTGTGCAACCGCGGCAGCAGCGTCGTGGCCAGACAGGTGGGCAGGCTGAATCGCAGGCGGCCGCCGCAGGTCTTGCTGAGATTCTCGAGCGCCGACCGGGCCTGCTCCATCGTGTCGAAGATCTGGCGGTAATACCGCAACAGCGTCTCGCCGGCGCTCGTGAGGCTGATGCTGCGTGGACTGCGATAGACGAGGCGCGTGCCAAGGTCGTCTTCGAGCGCGGCAATGCGCTTGCTGACCTGCGAGCGCGACATGCCCAGGTGCTCGGCCGCTTCCTTGAAGCTCAGCGTCTCGGCGATGCGTACGAACAGCAATATGTCGGAGATGATCATCCATGTCATCCCTGCCCGGCGCGTGATCCGGAGAATTGTTTAGACTATCTACTCCATTGGCGATCGCCACGCTTCGCCGGAAGCTCGTACCTAACTAATCGGCGCGGGTCCGTGAAGCGACGGAGCGAGCAGTCTAACCGATAACGCATCCGCATGAAGAAATCCCATCAGGCAAAAAACTGCGCCGCATCTTGGCGGGTCATCAGGTGGGACGCGGCCAATCTTCGACATTGGCCACTGCGGGAATCGGCTGACAGGCACTCACGTGCAGCATGAATGGGGTGGCGTGAAGCGACCGTTGCCTGCCACTTCGCCGCCCCTGCCGTACATGTTGTGCGGGCGAATCCAGTCGACCAACGAGAAGTGCGGCCCGGTCTCGTTGCGGCCCTTTGGGGTCGCTTCGAGGATGCGGTAGATGCCTAGGAAATCCTCGCCGCCACGCGCGTAGTTCGAATAGGTGTGGAAGACTGCGCCCGCGTCGTCCTTGAAGAACACGCTGTTGCCGGCGATGTCTTCGATGCCGGGATCGCATTCGCGGTAGTTGTAGAGCACGCGGCCGGTGGCCAGAGCCGCGGGTTTGAACGAGACGCCGTAGTCGTAGTTGAACTCGGAGCCGAACGAGGAATAGAAAGGCGTGCGCCAGCCCATGCGCTGGCGCAGCGCGGTGAGCTCCGGCAATGGCGCACGTGCAATGGCCACCACCGTCACGTCGTGGTTCTGCAGATGCGGCAGCAGGCTTTCGAGATGGTCGACCCCGAGCGCGCAGCCCACGCATTGCAGCGCTTGGTTCGGGCCCTGCATGACGTGTTGCACGAACAACTGGCTGCTCCCCTCGAACAGGTCGGCCAGCGTGACGCGTCCCTGCGGACCGTCGAATTCATAACGCTCGTCGACCGCGACCCAGGGCAGGGCGCGGCGCTTTTCGGCCAGCGCATCGCGCCGGCGCGTCAGTTCCTTTTCCTCGGTCAGCAGCGCGCGGCGTTCGGCGATCCACTCTTCACGAGTCACGGTGCGGTGCATGTGATCTCCTTCAACGAATCTTCTTCCCCGGCTGGGTACGCACGGGGGCGGAGGCGAACAGCAGCTCGAGGTAGCGGCGTAGATGCTCGAGGCTCGCGAGCGCGGTCTTCTTGTCCTGCAGCGCCTTGGCCATGATGAATGCGCCCTGGATCACGGCCTGGATGTGAACGGCGAGGTCCGGTGCCGCCACTTTCGGCACTGGGCAGGCCGCGAGCGCGTCCTCGATCATGGTGCTCAACATGTCGAGATGTGTGCGGATGGAAAGCGCGCAGGCATTGCGGATGTCGGGGTGCGTCTCGTGCGTTTCCTGAATCGTCGTGCCGGCGTAACAGGAGTACTCCCACGTGTCGCCCGCGATGAGTTGTTTGCGAAATTTCACGTAGCCGAGCAGGCGGTCGAGCGGATTCGGATGCAGCGCATAGGGTGCCTGCGCAAACACCTGCGCGGCGCGCCGATTCCAGAAGTCGGCCGCGCAGATCGCGAGATCTTCCTTGCTCTCGAAGTGGTGAAAGAAACTGCCCTTGGTCACGCCCGCGGCAGCGCAGACGTCGTCGACGCGCGTGGCGGCGTAGCCGTTCGCGCGCACCAGGTCGATGGTCGCGGCGAGCAATCGAGTCCGGGACGTCTCGTTCGAATCCATGGAGTCGGCCATGCAGCACCATACCGTTTGGTATGGCAAACCATACCGTTCGGTATGTAGGCCGTCAAGGTCTACCGGCGAAGCGGCGGCGGCGCGCCTACTGCAGTGCCGCCAGAACCGCGTCGCCCATGCGCTTGGTCGTCATCGCCGGACGGCCGTGCTCGGCGATGTCGGCGGTACGCGCGCCGTTGGCGATGCAACGATCGACCGCCTTCTCGACGGCTTCGGCCTCCCGCTCGAGATCGAGCGAATAGCGCAGCAACATCGCGACGCTCAGAATGGTACCGATGGGATTGGCGATGCCCTTGCCGGCGATATCCGGGGCAGAGCCATGGATGGGCTCGTAGACGCCGCGCCGATCCGCGCCGAGCGATGCCGAAGGAAGCACGCCCAGCGAGCTGGCCAGCATCGCCGCCTCGTCGGTGAGGATGTCGCCGAACATGTTCTCGGTGAGCAGCACGTCGAAGTCGCGCGGACGCTTGAGCAGGTGCATGGCGGCGGAGTCCACCAGCATGTGTTCGATGCTGACGTCGGGATATTCGCGCTTGATCACGTATTCGCTGACTTCGCGCCACAGCCGCGAGGTTTCGAGCACGTTGGATTTGTCGATGGAGACGATCTTGTGCCGCCGGCGCATCGCGAGCCGGCCCGCGACGCGCGTGATGCGCTCGATCTCCGGGACCGAATAGGTGCACAAATCGCTGGCGCTGAAGGCATCGCGCTTCTTCTCGCCGAAGTAGATGCCGCCCGTGAGCTCGCGGACGAAGATGAGGTCTACGCCGTCGAGTACCTCGGGCTTGAGCACCGACGCATCGCGCAGCGCCGGATGCAGCGCGACGGGACGCAGGTTCGCGTATACCCCGAGCTCGCGCCGCAGTCGCAACAGTCCTTGTTCGGGGCGCACGGCGGCGGATGGACCCCATTTGGGTCCACCGATGGCGCCTAACAACACCGCGTCGGCGGCGCGGCACGCGGCGAGCGTGGTCTCGGGCAACGGATCGCCGGTCAAGTCGATCGCGATTCCGCCGAACGGATGCGCATCGAGCGTGAATTCGTGGTTGAAGCGCTTGGCGACGACTTCGAGCACGCGAACGCCTTCCGCGATGACCTCCGGGCCGATCCCATCGCCCGCGATGACGGCTATCTTTGCTTTCATCGGTGTGCCTGCTCGTAGGCAGCGATGGCCGTGTGCTGCGAGAGCAGGTACCCGAGCTCGTCCACACCGTTCAGCAGGCAGTAGCGCGCGAAGGCCTCGAGCGGAAATTTCACGGCGCTGCCGTCCGGAAGCGTGAGCGTGCCGGCCGCGACATCGATGGCAATCTCCACGCCGGGGTTCGCCAGCAGCCAGGCATGCGTTTGATCGTCGACGACGACCGGCAGCAAGCCGTTCTTGAGGCAGTTGGTGCGGAAGATGTCGGCGAACTCGGTGCTGACCAAGGCCTGGAAGCCGAAATCCTGCAGCGCCCATGGCGCATGCTCGCGCGAGCTGCCGCAGCCGATGTTGCGGCCGGCGACGAGCACGCGCGCGCCGTGGGCCTCCGGCTTGTTGAGCACGAAGTCGGGCTTCGGCTGGCCGGCCGCGTCATAGCGCCAGTCGGCGAACAGGTTCCTGCCGAAGCCGGCCTTCGACGTCGAGGTGAGGAAGCGCGCCGGGATGATCTGATCGGTGTCGATGTTCGTGATGGGCAGCACGACGGTGCGTGCGCGAATCTGTTGGACGGCTGGCATGTTTCTAGTTAGTCGCGAATTCGCGTGGATCGGTTACACGGCCGCGGATCGCCGAGGCGGCCGCGGTTTCGGGAGAGGCGAGCAGGGTGCGAGCGCCGGTCCCCTGGCGCCCTTCGAAGTTGCGGTTGCTCGTGCTGATGGAATAGTGGCCGGACGGGACGAGGTCGCCGTTCATGCCGAGACACATTGAGCAGCCGCTCTCGCGCCATTCGGCGCCGGCGTCGAGAAACACCTGGTGCAGGCCCTCTGCCTCGGCCGCCCGCTTGACCGCCTGGGAGCCAGGCACCACCAGCATCTTCACGCCCTGCGCGAGCTTGTGGCCGCGCAGTATGCGCGCCGCATTGCGCAGGTCCGAGAGCCGGCCGTTCGTGCAGCTGCCGACGAAGACATTGTTCACCGGGACGTTGCCGATGGGCTCGCCGGCCTTGAGACCCATGTACGCCAGTGCCTTCTCGAACACGGCATCGCCGTGCGCGGGCACTGTGCCTGTGACGGGCGCGACCATGCCGGGATGCGTGCCGTAGGTGACCATGGGCACCAGCGCACTGGCGTCGAGGTCGACGCTGCGGTCGAACGTAGCGCCCGGATCGGTGGGTAGTCTGGTCCAGCGCGCGCGCGCCTCCTCCCACTCCTCGCCAACGGGAGCCCGTGGCGTGGCCGCGAGATATTCGAACGTGGTGGCGTCGGGCGCGATCATGCCGGC
>JAYTOI010000048.1:0-1420 GCA_043747875.1 Pseudomonadota bacterium
AAGGTCCACCCCGACTATCACATCGAAGTCGCCCTCGCGTATTACTCCGTGCCGTACCGCTTCATCGGCGAGCAGGTCGATGTGCGCCTGACGGCGCAGGCGGTGGAGATCTTTCACGCCGGCACGCTGATCGCGGCGCATGCCAGGGCCGCTGAGCGCCGCCGGCGCTCAACCCGCCGCGCGCATCGGCCTGACAAGCACGTCGCCGTCATCGAGAACACGTTCATCCGAACGCTCACGCGGGCGAGGGATATCGGCCCCGCCACCGCCGCAGTCATCGAGAACCAAGCTGCGCATCGCAAGCATCCCGAAGAGACGCTGCGCAGCGCGCAGGGGATCTTGCGTCTGGCGCGTGACTTCTCCCCCGCGCAACTCGAGCAGGCCTGCGAACGAGCGCTCGCGTTGCGCAGCTATAGCTACCGCGCCGTGCGTACGTTGATCGAGAACCCGGCGAGCCTGCCCGTCCAACCCGCCCTCGATCTGCCCCACGAGAACGTGCGCGGCCCTGAGTACTTCCAGTGATCCGATGCCCGTCTAACAACTTAAGGAGATCAAGACGATGTTGACCGAACCGCTGATCCAACAACTGCAGCAACTTCACCTCAAGGGCATGGCAGCCGCCCTCGAACAACAGATGACCGGCGCCGATAGCACGGCACGTTCGTTCGAAGATCGCTTAGGGCTTCTGATCCAGCACGAGATCACCGATCGGGCCAGCTACCGTTTGGCGCAGCGCCTGCGCTGGGCCAAGCTGCCGCAAAACGCCTGTCTTGAGGACCTCGACACGCGCACGGCTCGCGGCGTCGATCCGGCAGTCCTTACCCAACTCACCGATCTCGCCTGGATCAAGCAGCACCTGAACCTGCTGATCACCGGTCCCACCGGCGTTGGCAAAAGCTACCTCGCCGCAGCTCTCGCCCATGCCGCATGCCGCGCGGACTTCTCGGTGCGTTGCTTCCGGTTGCCGCGACTCATCGATGAGTTCACGCGCTACGCCGCGCTGCAGAAGCGTTCCGCGCTCTTGAAGCAACTGGCTCGCGTCGAACTACTCGTCATCGACGACTTCGGCCTCGCGCCGCTCGCCGATCAGACCGTGCGCGACTTGCTGGAAGTCCTCGACGATCGATACGATCGCGCCTCGACGCTGATCACCAGCCAGCTCCCCCTCGATCAGTGGCACAGCTACCTTGGCGATCGCACCGTCGCCGATGCCATCCTCGATCGGCTCGTGCACAACGCTCACAAAGTCACGCTCAAGGGCGACTCGATGCGTAAACGTCAGGCCGTCAACCGCAAAGATCGTTGACGATCGACCTGTTCTCGAACACTCTCCCCACACCGCCACATATCAGCCCGGCATGGACCGGAACGCTGGACCGGCTTGCGCCGGAATCGTGGACCGGCATGGCCGGAATACGCA
>JAYTOI010000049.1:0-89392 GCA_043747875.1 Pseudomonadota bacterium
AATGCTGTTGAGGCCGCGACGTGCGGCCGGATCCGGTCCATGGTTCATCGTTCCCCCTCGCGGGCGGCAATGGGAAGGGCCCGCGTACCGACAAGCTGACCGCGATTTGCGGCGCCGTCAATACCCGCGGCTAACAACTCGGATTCGTGCGACGTGGTTGGCCTCTCGGCCAGTCGTGTCCGACGAGTCAGGCTGCTGTCTCGGCCACGACATTGCGCGGTGCAACCGGTAGCTCGAACCAGAACGTCGTTCCCACGCCCGCTTCGGATTCGAAGCCGATGCGCCCGTGCATGTGCTCGACGAAACGGCGCGCGATGTGCAGCCCGAGTCCCGTGCCGCCTTTCTCGCGCGTGGTCGACGAATCGGCCTGCGAGAATTTTTCGAAGATGCGTTCCCGGAAGTCTTCCGGGATGCCCGGCCCCGTATCGCGCACCGAGATGCGGGCGATCTCGCCGCGCACCTCGCAGGCGACGTGGATCACGGCGCCGGAGGGTGAGTACTTCGCTGCATTCGACAGCAGGTTCGACATCACCTGTATGAAACGGTCCGGGTCGATGGCTACCTGCAACGCGGCGTCGATCGGGCCGAGCTCGATGCGCGCGCCGAATTTACGCGCGTAGCCCTCGTTGGCCTCGACGGCCTGTAGCGCCACGCCCGCGAGCGGCATGGTCTGGATGTCGAAGCGCATCTGTCCGGTGGAGAATTTCTCGAGGTCGAGAATGTCGTTGATGAGCAGCACCAATCGCTCGCAGTTGCTCTGTGCGATCTCGAGCAGGTCGCGCACCTTCGCCGTCAGCGTCTGGGACAGGGCGCCGAGGATCAGTCCGAGCGAGCCGCGGATCGAGGTGAGCGGCGTGCGCAGCTCGTGGCTCACTACCGCCGTGAACTCGTTCTTGATGCGGTCCATTTCATGGCGCGCGCTCACGTCCTCGATGACGCCGAGGAATCCGGTGAGGGCGCCCGACTCTTCGCGCAGCGGAGTGATGATGACGTTCACGGGGAAGCGGCTGCGGTCCTTGCGCACGAACGTCCACTCGCGTTTCTCGTAGCCGTCGCGCAGCGGGATGCGCGTGAAGATCTGGGGACCGACCTCGATTGTCTCGCCGAGCTCGGACGACAGCGAGCGCGCGCGCTCTTCCAGCTCGCCCAGATCCATGAAGATTGGAATGGCGCGCCGGCCGACGACCTCCGCGGCGCGGTAGCCGAGCGCCTGCTCGGCGGCGCGGTTGAAGATCATGACGCGGTATTCGTCGTCGATGGCGATGACCAGGTGGGCGCTGCTCGAGATGATGCCGGCATTGAGCGCCAGCGATTTGGCGAGGTGCGCGGACTTCAGCCTTGATACGAGGATGGTGCGCACCGACAGCGCCGACAGCGCCGCGACCAGCAGGCCGGCCGCCAGCACCAGCATCGGCAGCGCGGAATTCTGACTCGCGACGAATTCGGCCGTGGGCGCGATGCGCAGCGTCCAGGACTGGTCCTGGATGCGCATGGTCGTCTCGGTCATCCAGTTCGTCGGCGGGGGACGCGCCGGATCGGCGTTCGTGAACTGCTCTTTGCCGTCGTACAGCACCGAGAGCGTGTAGTTGCGCGACAGCTCCGCGCGCAGCGCGGCCTGGAAGAACTCCCGGATCGAGAACACGCCGGCCAGGAAGCCGTCGAAGCGGCCGGCGCGGCGCATCGGTAGATAGGCGATGAACGCTTCATAACCCTGCACCAGTGCCAGCGGCGGCGTCAGCGTGGCCCGCTGGCGTTCGGCCGCGCCGCGCAGCGCCTCGGCGCGCTGCCCGTCGAAGCGCACGTCGAGGCCGAGCGCGGCTTCGTTGCCGGCCAGCGGTTCGACCCAGCGGACCTGGTAATCCGGGTCTATCCACTCGAGCGCGTGCAGTCCCGGCAGCTGGGCGATGTGGTTGGACGCGTCGCGCCGCCATTGGCCGTACTCGGTGCCGGCCGCGGCATCCCAGCGCGCCGCCATGCGGGCGAGCGCAGCGATGCGCTCGCCCGCCTGCCAGCGCAGCAGTGAGCCCGCCTTGCTGGCCTCGTCCTGCGCCTGGCGCAGCACGAACTCGAGCTCCTGGGCGCGCAATTTCGAGTACAGCGCGACGCTGCCGGCCACGAGCACGACGAACACGAGCAGCGGCACGGCGAAACGGCGCGCGCCGACGATCTGCTCGATGTGCTCCACGCGCCGCACGGCGAGCACGATGAGCAGCAGCGCGAGCAGCGTGGTGAACACCAGTCCGCCAAACAGGACGAGCAGCGGATTCGCGGAACGCTCGGTGACCTCGAAGCCCGTCGTGCTCTCCCACACCACATGCCACTGACGCTGCATGATGTCGAGTGTGGCGCGCACGGTGAAGGCCGGATGCGCGTCCACGACGGTGTCGCCGGCGTAGATCAGCGCGGCCGCGTCCTCGCGCGGACCGTCGTAGATGCGCATGCGGAACTGCGTGGCCTGGCTGTAGGTCAGTTCCTCGAGCGAGTTCGGGGCGCTCAGTGGCGCGTACGTCCAGCCGCGCAATGCCGCGCGCCGTCCATCGACGGAGTTCAGCGACATGCCGCGCTGGTAGACGGGGTGGAGCAGCAGGAATCCGGCGGAGCGCTTCTCGTCCTGCACGAGCACGATGCGGCCGGTCATCGCGGCGGTGCCCGAGTCGCGCGCGGTCTGCGCGGCGGCCAGCCGGTTGGCTTCGAACGCGATGTTGAGGCCGAGCGCCGGGCGGTTCTCCTCCTCGGGCTCGATGTAGGCGATGATGTAGTTAGGAAGCCCCGTCGTCTGCGGGTGCATCGCGAAATCGGGCGCGCCGTCGCGGCGTACCGCGTCGACGAATTGCAGCATTTCCGGCTCGGGCACCGCCTCAATCCAGCCGAGCCCACTGATGCCCGGGAAGTTATCTGGCGCCTGGATCGTCTGCACGTAGGCGCGCCACTGATCGCGCGACACCGCCGCCGAGCCCTGCATGAACGCCGCAGCGCCGAGCAGTCCGTTGCCATAGGAGGCGATACGGTTCTGCAACGCCTTCTCGCTCTCGGTGGCCAGCGCGGCAAATTTCGCGGCCCCGCGCTCGTACTCGTTCTCGGACAGGGCCTTCCACGCGTAGAACGTGACGCAGAGCGGCAACAGCAGCAGCACGATGCCGGCAAGCGGCATGCGTCCGACCGCGCCACCCCGCCACGAGATCGTGTCGCGATTGCCGGGCGCCAGCAGCACGATCGGCATGATGACGAGCACGCCAAGCGTGTCGCCCGACCACCACGCGAACCAGTTCGTCAGCAGGTCGGCGCGCTGCATGATGCCGAGCGCGTGCAGCGTGCCGACGCCGATGGACGCGGCGATGATGCACGTGACCGGCCCGGCCAGCGCGAACAGCAGCGCGACCTGGCGCATCGAGGTGAGCGCGAGCGGCCAGCCGAGCATGCGCGTCACCAGCGTGCGGCCCGCGATGGCCTGCAGCGTCGAGCCGAGCGCGATGCCCACCGCGGCGGCGAATTTCGGAGTCAGCCACACAGGATCGGTGAACACGCCCGAGTTCCACGCGTTGAGCAGCAGCGAGCCGACGAACACCCCCGGCCACAGGCGGACGCCGTGCGCGAGCAGCATGCCGATCGCGATGCCCGAGGCAGGCCAGATGATGGTCGCGTAGCCCGGAGGTACCGCGAGCAGCAATCCGAGCTTGCCGGTGAGGAAGTACAGCGCGGCGAGCAGAACGGCGCGCGCAAGGTAGTTAGTAGGCATGGTCTGCTACAAACCCCTAAGCAGGATTATCGACGCCGTGCGAATCACTGTGACATCACCCGTGGCGGCCCATTTACCAATACGTTAGCTTGCATCGTCTAGCGGCAGGAACGGCAAATGCTTGAAGTGCTGCTGGCATCGAATGATCGCCGCGCCACTTGAGGAGACGACACGGCAATGGCTGGCCCCGACGACGACATCAACACCGGTACCGTCACGCGTCGCATGCGTGCGCTCGCCGCCGACATTCCGCTGTCGGTGCTCGTCGTCGACGACGATGAGCTCGAGCGCGCGCTGATCTCCGACCGCCTCGCGCAGCGCGGCATCGAGGTCGGACAGGCCGAGAACGGCGCGCAGGCGCTCGAGCTGCTCGGGCGCGAGATCGTGCCCGTGGTCGTGGTCGACTGGCACATGCCGGTCATGGACGGCATCGAGTTCACCGAAAAATTCCGCGGCGCGAATCCGGGCGACACGTACGTGATCATGCTCACGGCGCGCAAGGAAGAGTTCGACTTCGAGCGCGGCTACAGCGCCGGCGTCGACGACTACCTGACCAAGGGCGTGCGCGAGTCCGAGCTCATCGCGCGTATCCATGCCGGCCTGCACACTTACAATCTGCGCGTGCAGTTGCGCAACGCGCGCGTCGCGCTGGGGGCGGCGCAGGGGGCCCGCCGTCGTGACGCCGACTGATCCATCGGGCAATGCTCCGGCGGCCGACGAATCGGTCATCACGCAGATCCAGCCGGCGCTGGTCCACATCGCGCCGCGCGTGCTGCTGGTCGATGACGACGAGCTCGTCATCGAGCGGCTGCGCGATCTGATCACCGCAGCCGGCTTCGAGGTGGTCACCGCGGCGAGCGGCGAGGAAGCCCTCGAGCGGCTGAAGACCGATTTCGCGCCCATCGTGATCCTCGATCGAACCATGCCGGGCATGGACGGGCTCACGCTGTGCCGCGAGATCCGCTCCGGGACCGAATATCCAGGCTACGTGTACATCATGCTCGTCACCGCGCAGGACTCCGAGGACGAGGTGCTGGCCGGGCTCGAGGCCGGCGCCGACGACTATCTATCCAAGCGCGTCTCGGGCACGCACCTGGTCGCACGGCTCGCGACTGCGCGCCGCATCCTGACGCTCGAGCACTCGCTCAAGCAGGTCAGTGAAGAGCGCCGCCGCATGGCGATGACCGACGCACTGACCGGCGCGCACAACCGGCGCTATTTCATGAGCCACATGCGGCGCGAGCTCAAGCGCGTGCGCCGCTTCGGCGGCGACGTCACGCTGCTGGTGGTCGACATCGACCACTTCAAGCACATCAACGACCGCCACGGCCACGCGGCCGGCGACGCCGTGCTCACGGAGTTCGTGCGCCGCACGCAGACCTGCCTGCCGCGCGAGTTCGACTGGTGCGCGCGCCTCGGCGGCGAGGAATTCGCCGTGGTGCTGCCGCACACCGATTTGTCGGGCGGGCTGGTGGTCGCGGAAAAGATCCGCCGGGCCGTCGCCGCCGCGCCCATCGTCACCCTGGCCGGGCCCATCGAGATCACGGTGAGCGTGGGCGTGAGCGCGCTCTCCGCATTCGCCGAGCGCGATGCGGTCACCACCGAACACCTGCTGAGCCGCGCCGACGATTGTTTGTATACCAGCAAGCGTCGCGGCCGCGACCGCGTGACCGTCGACGGCATGTCCACCGCCGCGCCCGCCCGATGATGCCGCCGCCGCTCAAGAAGCTGCTGTACGTCGACGACGACGCCGACATCCGCGAAATCGTGCAGATGTCGCTCTCGCTCGACGGCGATCTGGACGTGCATTGCAGCGACGGCGGCGAGCGCGCGTTGCTGCAGATGCGCCTGGAGTTCCCGGATCTCGTGGTGCTCGACGTGATGATGCCGGGCATGGACGGGCCGACCATCCTCGCGCGGATGCGCGGCGACGCCAAACTCAAGAGCATCCCGGTGATCTTCATGACGGCGAAGGCGAATCCGCAGGATGCCGCGCGCCTGTGCGGCCTGTCGGCCATCGGCGTCATCAGCAAACCATTCGATCCCATGGCGCTCGGCGCGCAGGTGCGCGCGTTGTGGAAGTCACACCATGGATGATGTGGAAGTCGCGCCATGAGTGAGACGCGTGAGCAGCGTGCAGCCGCGGCGCGCGTGCGCATGGCGACGCTCGCGACGAAGTTCATCGACCGCACACGAGGCGAGCTCGGCACGATGCGCGACGCGCTGACGCGCCTCGCCGGCGGCGACGGCGCGGCGCTCGGCGAGCTGCGCCATTTCGCGCACCGCATTTGCGGCACGGGCGCGACGTTCGGCTTCGAGCCCCTGAGCGACTGCGCGGCGCGCATCGAAAAGCTCGTGGCCGCTCAGTCGCCGGGTAACGTGCCCGGCGATTTCGTGCTGGCGCAGATGACCGGCGCGCTCGAGTCGCTCGATCACGAGCTCGCGCAGCTCTCCGCACAGCACGCGAAGTAGTGAGGCAGCGGTGTAGGATCGAGCGAGGGGCCAGGTCGGCGGAAGCCGCGACAGCGGGAAGATCCTGCCGCGTCGGCTTGAAAAATCTGCCGAATTCAAGCCTGTTTGCGCGCCATGTCGCCAGCCGGCGAAGCTTTCCGGCGCACCACGGGTGGCCCGCGAGTTGCAACTCCCCGTCTAACTATCTGGCAGGCGGGGCGCGTCGTGAGGAAGATCCTGTTGCTCGTCCTGGCGATGCTGTGCTGCGCAGCCTGTGCTCGCGGGCCCGCAGTACATCCAGCCCACCTAGGTCCTGCGGCCGGATGGTCTCAGCGTCATGTGCGCGGCGGTGGATGGCGACTGGATCGCCGCGAGAACGCGCAGCGGCGCGTAGTTAGTTAACCGGCGAGTCGCCGGTGTCCTCGTCGCGCTCCTCGTCGCATCGAACCACCAGTTCCTCGACTTCGTCGTAGTCGAGTTCCGCGCCGGCCTCGAGCTCGCGCGCGACGCGCTCGATCGCCGCCCAGTCCTGCTCCACCAGCGCGACCACGTCGCGACTCACTGCGAGGAACTGTTCGGGGCTCAGCATGAGACTCGCGATCGCGTCGCGATCGTCCATGGCGCCGACTCCCGAGAACACGCGGTCGAAGCGCAGGCCGCGCAGCTTCGCCTCCGCGCACGCGCCGGCGAGCAGCACGAGCGCCAGCGCTTCGCGCGGCATCACGATCGCGACCTCGGTGTGCAGATCGATCCAGTCGAGCGCGCCGTCGAGCTGGCGCTCGTCGTCCGGAATGGCCGAGACGACGTCGAACACGAGTCCGGTGCGGATCGCGGCGACGGCGTGCCCGGCTTCGTGGATGGCGGTGATGGTGGTGTTGCTGGGCATCGGGACGGGCTGCGGCGGCGGTGGCGCGACGTTACCAGACCCGCTCGTGGTCGGCGGCGGGCGCAAGAGCAAACTGGCTTCACGCGTGCGCGTAGGGCCCCGTCTCGCAGCGGAATCACCTCGCCCGCCGGCACGATGCGATTGAGCCTCGCGAAGGCTAGTTCAGAAATACCAGATTGCCTTCCGGTAGCGCCAAGTTCCTTCAGCTTCGTAGAGGGCAACGATGGCGACGTCTTTGCTGCCGGACGGTAACTCGAACTCCGACTCGCCGGTCAATCGTCGCGCCGGCTTGCCGTCGAGTGCGGCGGCGAGCGACACCACATACACGCCGAGCAGCTTCGCATTCTTCAGTCCGGTTTCCAGACGGAACGATGACGTTGTGGGTGACGTCAGCGCTGTCAGTCCCAGCATCGCCGGATGAGCCGAGCCGTCTTCCACCGGTCCATGGCATCGCGTGGTCTTTGCGTCCCACTCCTCACAGCGCAGAGTCAGCTGCGCTGCATGCCGAGTGTCTGCAAACGCCAAGTGGGACAGTTGAGATTCGGCGCCAGTCAGCAGACGCTCGAGTTCGGTGCCTTCGCAACCTTCCGGATTCGAATACTGCGCAGCGTTAAGATTCAGGCGATCGGCAGCCTCTGCCGGACCGAGGTCTGGCAGCTCTGCCTGCAGGCTCAGAAACTCCGGCAGGTAAGGACAACCCGGTGCTGCAGCCGCAGTGGAGTTCGATGGTGCGCTAACTACCGTCCCCGAATCCGGGCTGGGTGTCTCCGCGGACCTCCCGCAACCCGCCAGAATTCCAGCGAACAATGCCGGAAGCAGCAGTGGCAGCCCTCGCATCATGTGACCACCAAGTGGCCGACGGCTTGATCGTTGCGTCGAGCCAGTATGAGTGTGTTGACGATATCGTCCCAGCCGACGGTCGGCGCGCGCTTGGCGGGAAGCGGCAGTCCGATCAAGCCTGGCTCGGACTTTGCGCCTTGCACGCCGTGGGGTATGCCGGGATAGCCAGGTCGAGGTCGCGAATGGCCACAGGTAAATTCCTTTCGACTGCGGGCTGCCAGTATAGATGGCCGCTGGCGATACAGTTCGAGAGCTCGCATTTGATTCTGTAAAAGGACCTGAATTGTCGAAGGATCAGGCCGCCATCACTTCCTGCTCGTCCTCTGCGATCGACGCCACGAAGCCCCTTATCGCGCGTCGAGGACGCGCGTAGCACGAACCTCGCGCGCGCACAGCACGGGGCCATTGCGCGGCGTGCAGGTGTAAAATCTTTTTCCGTACGCGCTGCCGTACGGCGCCTCGATCGGTAGCTATCTACGCGTGAGTCATTGAGAAGCTGGTGGGCGCGAAATGACGAATTCGATGCCGATGTGGCGCTGATCGCCGGTCGAAAGATTGTGCCTCCGATTCCACAGACATGTGCGCCCGGACAACAGGTTTACAGAGCGCATGCAATGCTGGCATTATGCATGCATGGCAGTTCAAATTACGATTCGTGCGGTGTCCGAGAAAGTACGTGATGAACTCGCGGCGCGGGCGGCGCTGCAGGGGAAATCCATGCAAGAGTACCTCCGCGCCGAGCTTGAACGCCTCGCCGCACGGCCCTCCGTAGATGCATGGTTGGAACAGGTGCGCAAAAGAAAGCGCGCTTCGCAATCGCGCGTTACGCCTGCCCAAGTGTTGAAGCACCGCGACGCCGATCGACGTTGAGCTTCGTCGTAGACGCGTCCGTGCTCGTCGCCGCGCTCGTCGATGCCGGTCCGCGCGGCACGTGGGCCGAGCAAGTGCTCAGCGCGGGGGCATTGCACGCGCCGGAGCTGGTTCGCGTGGAAACTACGAACATCCTGCGGCGCCTGGAGCGAGCAAAGCAGATCACATCAGCTGAAGCGAATGCGGCATTCGAGGATTTGACGCAACTGAGTATTGAGCTGTCTCCCTTCGATCCATTCGCGGATCGGATTTGGGAACTGCGCCATAATTTGACGAGCTACGAGGCCTGGTACGTCGCAGTCGCCGAGACGCTCGAACTGACGCTTGCGACGTTGGATGAGCGGCTTGTCAAAGCAAGAGGGCCAACCTGCAGTTTTCTGACTCCGCGCGGGTGATGGTGTGGACTTCGCGCACATCCCGATGTCAGCGTTGAAAGGGAAGGGTGCCAACACGCATCCCGTTCCGGACATCGTGACGCGCGAGCGGTTCGGACTCAGCGGTCGCCGGGAATTGAACGGCTAAGCGCTGACTTCGACTACGAGCTTTGGATTGAAACGCATGTTGGGCTCTTGCGGTAGATATCCGCGCGGGTTGCAAACGACGCGTGTTCCTTCGACTTCGTAGTCCATCGACTCGTGGGTATGGCCGTGAATCCAAAGCTTCACCGGCGGTCGTAACAGCATCGACATATCGGAAGCGAAGCAGGGATTCAACAGATCACCTTTGTACTTCGCGTGCACGCTGTTCGGATGCGGCAAATGGTGCGTGACGACCACCGTGCTGCCGACGAACGGCTTCGGCAGCTCGTGATTCAGCCAGGCACGTTGCAGCTGATGAATCTCGCGCGTGTCGTCGGGCGTCAGCGGCCCAGTGTCCTTCCGGCGGATCACTTGATAGTCGGCCATCATGCTCTGTCCGATCGCCATGGAGCGCGCGATGTCTTTGGGTTCCGCGCCGTACAGCGCGAAATCCGTCCAAAGAGTTGCGCCGAGAAATCGAACGCCGTCGATTTCCAGCGAGTCCGCGTCCAATAGGTGAACGCCCGATTGCTCTGCCGCGCGGCGCATCCGCCTCAGCATGTCGTTCATCTCAGACCCGTAGAACTCGTGGTTGCCGGGGACGTAGATGATCTCGGACTCTGGGAAATTCTCGCGACCCCAAGCTATGCCTTCGACGCCCGAATGAATATCGCCAGCTAACACGACCACATCTGCGGGTACCACCGGAGGGGTCCAAGCCTGGAATTCGAGATGCAAATCGGACAGGACGCGTATTTTCACGGGAGCTGGATTGTTGTTAGATCAGGCAGCAAGGGCCCGCAGCACGGATTTCGGATCGTTCCGAATCGCGCGCAGCATGCCTTTGCCGGACCGGTAGGTTCGCGCCTGCCTTGCTCCCAATTGCGCAGAGTGCCGATGTCTACATCGAGTAGAGCAGCGAATTTGGCCTGGCTGATCTCCAGTTTCGCGCGCAGCTCTTTCACCGCCGCCGCATCCACATGAAACTCGCGCGAAGGACGACGCACGCCGCGCAGGATCTCGTCTGCCTGCCGTACGCTTTCCAGAAGCTTGTTGACCTTGCGTCGTTTCATGACCATCTCTCGTGAAATTGGGCGTTTCAACAAAGATCACGGGAGCGGAAGGCATGTCAACGGTGTACGTGCGTCAACGGCGTACATCGCAGTATGGATATCCAAACGCAAAACCCTCACGCCAGCAGCAATTGCAGATCTTCTTTGCTCAGATTCCGGATCAGCGCGTTGTCGGCATTGACGATGGCATCCGCCAGGCTTCGCTTGCTGTCCTGCAGCTCGAGAATTCTCTCCTCGACTGTGCCCCGGGCGATCAGCCGATAAGCAAAGACCTGGGCAGTCTGGCCGATGCGGTGCGCGCGATCGATTGCCTGAGCTTCCACGGCCGGATTCCACCAGGGATCGAGCAGGAATACATATTGAGCGGCGGTGAGATTGAGTCCCACGCCGCCCGCCTTCAGGCTGACGAGAAACAACCTGCAGTCAGGTTCGGATTGAAAACGCTGCACCCGGCTCTCGCGATCGCGCGTCTTGCCATCGAGGTATTCGTACCCGATTTTCATGCGATCGAGTTCGGCGCGCAGGATGCCAAGCATCTTCGTGAACTGTGAGAACACCAGGACCTTGTGCCCTTCCTCAATGATCTCCGCCAGGCGCGGCAGCAGCATTTCGAGTTTTGCCGACGCCTCACGTTGAAATCTCGAGTCGATCAGCGCCGGATGAATGGCAGCCTGTCGCAGCCGTAGCAAGGCCTCGAGAATCTGGATCTTCGAGCGGTTGACACCCTCGGTTTCAATCCGCCTGAGGAGCGCATCGCGGTAGTGATCACGCAGCTCGTCGTAGCGCTTCCGTTGGCTGGTATCGAGCTCGCAATACAGTGTCTGTTCGATGCGCGCCGGTAGATCGCGCGCCACCTGCTCCTTGGTCCGCCGCAACAGGAACGGACGCAAAGCATGCGCGAGCAGCTTGCGCGTGTCGTCGGACGCGGCGCCGTCCATCGCGGTCTTGAACACGTTCGCGCTGCCGAGCATGCCAGGATTGAGAAACTCGAACAGAGACCACAACTCGCCGAGGTGATTCTCGACCGGCGTACCGCTCAACGCGAGGCGGTGGTCGGCGTTGAGCAGCCGTGCCGCTTTCGAGGATTCTGAAGCCGGATTCTTGATGGCCTGCGATTCATCGAGGATGAGGTAGTCGAAGCGGACATCCATGAAATCTGCGGCGTCGCGGCGCAGTGTTCCGTAAGTCGTGAGAATCACGTCCCACTGTTCGAGAAACGCGCGGTCCTTGTCGCGCTGTACCCCGGTGTGATCGAGCACGCGCAGGCGCGGCGTGAAGCGAGCCGCTTCCTGCTTCCAGTTGAAGATGAGTGAGCGCGGCACCACGATCAGCGAGGGAGGCGGCCGTGCAATGGCGCCGGCCGACTTACGAGTTCGACCCGCAGGCTTGGCCGCGCGCTCGCGCAGCTCGCGGCGGCCTTCAAGCAGCGCGAGCACCTGCACGGTCTTGCCGAGTCCCATGTCGTCAGCAAGGCAACCGCCGAAGCCGAACGTGCGCAGAAACTCGAACCAACCCAGCGCATCGCGCTGATATGGGCGCAGCTCGCCCTGGAAGCCGGGCGGTGGATCCATGGGTGCAATCCCGCCGAAGCGCTGCAGATCGGTGCGCAGGTTCTGGAACGCCACATCGCAGCTCGCCTGCGGTTGCTGCGCCAGGAGCGCATCGAGCAGCCCCGCCTGATTGCGAGCGAAGCGCACGTGATCCTCGTGCGCCCTGCCCGTCGCAGCGATCCCGCTATGTCGCGCCAGCCACTCCGCAGGCAACACGCCGAAACTGCCGTCGCCGAGACGCACGAACGGCTCGCCTTTGCGAACAGCGGCGAGCAATTCAGGCAGGTGTGCCACCTGGTCGCCAAACTGCGCTTCCGCATGCAATTCGAACCAGTCGATGCCGGACGCGACGCGCACATCGATCTTGCCGCCACTGCGATATCGGCTGCCCTGGGCTTCGACCTGCCAGCCTTCGGCGATCAGCTCCGTGACCAGCGCCGGCAGGCGCTTCGTGGGCAACAAAAAGCCCGCGCTTTCGTCGTAGCGTCCGGCGCTGAGGCGCAGCCCCGCATCGGCCAACCGCCGACGTGCGGCGCTCTCAACGTCCGCGTTCCGCGGCACACATTGCCGTTGCGCTTTCCGCAGCAGCGTCTTGCGCGCATCGTTGAAGGCAACAGCCGTTTCGCCGTAGAGAAAGCTGAGCTCGCCAGCGAGCTTGTCACCCTCCCAGGCATTCTTCACCGGCTGCAGAGCCAATCTGGGTTGTGGCACCAGCGCGAGTTGTTCGTAGCCCAACGGCTGGGGAATATCGATGGGCGGCAACGACGGCTGCTGCATCAGCTCATCGACGAAGACTTCTGCGTCCGACGACGGAATCTGCAGAGGCCCATGTTGGCGCAGCATTCGTATCCACGCGAACGGCCCGCTCGGCCGGTACTGCATGATTTCGGATCGCGTGAACAACAGGCCCGAGGACAGAATCAGCGCAGGCTCGCGCAGATCCATGGTCTGCTCGCCCCGCCGCAGCGAGCCCGACACCTCGTAGCTATCGGCAGGGGGCAGGTGCTGCATGCAGTACGCCAGCTCCCAGGGCTCGCCCGCATCCCACTCGAGCGCCACCCACTGCGCCGGATCGTGTTCAGGGTGCAACTGCAGGCGGCAGCGTGTCGTCGCGCAAATGAGCGGCAACAACTCGTTCGCCTGCCTATCTACCAGCCGATAGTGCGCCGGAAGCGCAAGGCCGCGAAAGGGCGTTGCGCTGTATGCACCTGACCGGTCGTAGTAGTAATCCGCGCCTGGATACCATTGGGCTGCGCCAATGAGGCGCGCGAAGACCTGGCGGTCCGCCTCGGTGGGCAGGTCGTCAATCGCCTCGCGCTCCAGCGCGCAGGGCTTCGGCGCCTTCCAGGTGCCGTCCTTCTTCTGGTCCCGGGTGAGGATCTGCAGCGACACGAGGCCGCTCGCGAGCGTCGCTGGCGCATCGATGACATAGAGCAGTTCGTGCGAGGCTGGCCAGACCGCCCGCGCACGAGGTGGCATCGCCAACGCCTGCTCGCCGAGTTCCTTGAGTTGCTTGCGCCATGCGGGCTTTGCGGGCACGCGCGGCGCAGGCAGACGCGGTGCGGGTGACCGCCGAAATGGAGGCTCGGGTTCGCCATCGAGGATCTCGTCCAACTCGTAGGGGTCCACCAGGCTCAGCGCTACGCGTTTGCCGTCGGCGGAAGCCTGCAGGATGTCCTCGTCCTGCGTCGCGACCAGCGCCGCCCAGATGTGCTTGCAGAGCGTGTGCTCGGCGTACGGGCAAGTGCAGGCGGCGCTCAAGTTCGACGCTACCCGTTGCAGCGTCACTTCGTACTGATCGCTGCCGCGCACGAGCGCGACGGCATTGAATTCGTCGAGCGCAGCGACTACGACACGGCCGCCGCGAAAGTACGCCTCGCCACGCTGGCGCGTCGCGCTGGCAAAACGATGGGCGAGCTGCATCAGCAGTGACATGTGGGAAGGTTTACTGGGTGCATGCATGCTGGAATTATGCAGGCATGGCAGTGCGGATCTGCTGACACTGGCCATGCGTCTCTCGCACATCCCGATGTCAGCGTTGAAAGGGAAGTGTGCCAATACGCACCCCTTTTCGGACATCGTGACGCGCGAGCGGCGGAATCGTTTTTGGAACAAGCACTTAGTGTCCCAGCCGATCCCGACTTGTCCCCTCGAAACTGGTTCGCACTGTCTCAAATTTGTCCCAAGAAAGCCCCTGTTCCATTCGGCAGACTACGCGCGCTCAAAATTCTGGGGCGCGCGGCTGCGGCGCTGGCGAAGCAGGTGAGCGATGTGATAAAAACTCTGCATATTCTACGTATAGCAGAGGAATAATCACACCATGGCTTCCTCAAAGACCCAGCAGGACCAGGCCCTGAAGCTCCTGAAAGCGCGACGAGTGCTGCGCCAGAAGGATTTCATCGCTGCCGGGATCTCGCCCGAGACGCTCGCGCGCATGGTGCGCGACGAGGCCCTCGAGCGGCCGGCGCGCGGCATGTACCAGCTGCGGAATTCGCGAATTCCGGCGAGTCACGTGCTGGCCGAGGCGACGCTGCTGGTCCCCAAGGGCATCGTCTGCCTTACCTCGGCGCTGCAGTTCCACGAGCTGACGCTGCAGATGCCGTCAGCGGTCTGGATGGCCATCGAGCGCACCGCATGGAAGCCGAAAGTGGATTACCCCGCCATTCGGTTTGTGCGTTTCTCGGGCTCAGCGATGACCGATGGGGTCTCCAAGCATCGCATCACGAGCGTTGAAGTCGCGATCACCGAACCCGCGCGCACGGTGGTCGATTGCTTCAAGTATCGAAACAAGATCGGGATCGACATCGCAATGGAAGGGCTGCGCGAAGGTCTGCGCCGCAAGTCTTTCAAGCCGGACGATCTTTGGCGTTACGCCCGCGCGGCGCGCGTCTGGACTGTAATGCGCCCCTATGTAGAAGCGATGTCCGCGCATGGCGCGTGAAAGAAAGAACATTGGCGCCTCGGTGCGCACGCGACTTCTGGACCAAGCACGCGCGAAGAAAACCGACTTTCAAATTCTGCTCACGCGATACGCACTCGAGCGGTTGCTGTATCGGCTCAGTGTTTCTGAATACCGCGACCGATTCATACTGAAGGGCGCAATGCTGTTTTCGACCTGGGTCGTTGACCCATTCAGGCCGACGCGCGATCTGGATCTTCTCGGGTCGGGCGACAATGACGCAGACGCGCTCAAGAAGGTCTTCAGCGAGATTTGCGCGATGGAGGTGGAAGCCGACGGCGTCGAGTTTGACGTCAATGCGCTGACCGTGAAATCCATTCGCGAAGAGTTGAAATACGGTGGCGTTCGGGTGCAAACAACCGCAACGATCGACAAGGCCAGCATTGCCATTCAGGTCGACATCGGCTTCGGTGACGCCGTTACGCCGGCGGCGAAGGAAATTGAATTTCCTGTATTGCTGGATAGTCCGGCGCCACGGCTTCGCGCCTACCCGCCGGAAACCGTCGTCGCCGAGAAGTTTGAAGCGCTGGTCACTCTGGGAATAACGAACAGCCGGCTCAAAGATTTCTACGACATGTGGATGATTTCACGCACTTTCGAGTTTCACCCTGACGTGTTGGTTGAGGCCGTGCGGCGAACATTCGAACGGCGTTCAACCCCACTCCCCAAAGAGACGCCGGTCGGTCTCACAGACGACTACGCCAAGCAATGGGCGGGGCAGTGGAGCGCATTCATCGGGCGCGAAAGAATGGCGGCAGTGCCCAAAGAGCTTGCGGCGGTCATTGCTGATCTTCGGGCCTTTCTGATGCCTTTAGTCCTCGAACAGTGACTGTCGGAGATCAAACTTTGTCAGACATCGAACGCGTTCGGCCGCTTTCCGATATTACGAAGCCGGATCCGGGAGCTCATACGTGCGGCAGATCGCATCGAGGATGGCTCTGCCATGCGTGCCGCTATTCAGGTGAGTGACGTAGCGACTCGGGTCGCTCGCGATCTTCGTGAGAACTTTCGTGTGCTCGCAGCACGCACCTGCGCATTCGCGCGTAAGCCGTTGTGGAGATTTGGTGGGCGGTACAGGGCTTGAACCTGTGACCCCTGCCGTGTGAAAGCAGTGCTCTACCGCTGAGCTAACCGCCCGCCGGGACTGACGTCCTTCGAGAGGGGCGAGAGTCTAAAGACCGCTCCGCGGCGAATCAATCGGCGCGTGTCCCAGTCCCGAAACCACGAGAACCTTGCCCCGGGCCCACTGCCGCTCCAGCCTCGGAAAACCCCTTCCCGGTACTGCCTCAGGTAGCATTCGCGGCCCCCGGTTCTCCGAATACCCGAATGACTGCCGTCGTCACCCGCTTCGCCCCCAGCCCCACCGGTCTCCTGCACATCGGAGGCGTGCGCACGGCGCTGTTCTCCTGGCTGTACGCCCGCCGCATGCAGGGCCAGTTCATCCTGCGCGTCGAGGACACGGACCTCGAGCGCTCCTCGGCCGAGGCGGTGAAGGTGATCGTCGAGGGCATGGCCTGGCTCGGCCTCGATCACGACCAGGGCCCGTTCTATCAAACGCAGCGTTTCGATCGCTATAAAGAAGTGATCGGCGACATGCTCAAGGCCGGCACGGCCTATCACTGCTACTGCTCGAAGGAGGAGCTGGACGCGATGCGCGGGGCGCAGCAGCTCGCCAAGGAGAAGCCGCGCTACGACGGCCGCTGTCGTCACGGCAAGGGTCCGGGCACCGCGAGTGGCCGTCCGCCGGTGGTGCGCTTCAAGAATCCGGAAGAGGGCGCGACCGTCGTCGAGGATGTCGTACACGGGCAGGTCACGTTCCAGAACAAGGAGCTCGACGACCTCATCATCGCGCGCTCGGACGGCACGCCTACCTACAACTTCTGTGTGGTGGTCGACGACGCGGACATGGGTGTCACGCACGTGATCCGCGGCGACGATCACCTGAACAACACGCCGCGGCAGATGAACATGCTGCTGGCGCTGGGTAAAAAACCGCCGGTGTACGCGCACGTGCCGATGATCCTGGGCCCGGACGGCGCGAAGCTCTCGAAGCGGCACGGCGCGGTCAGCGTGCTGGAGTACCAGGAGCAGGGCTATCTACCCGACGCGCTGCTCAACTACCTGGTGCGTCTCGGCTGGTCGCACGGCGACCAGGAATACTTCACGCGCGAGGAGATGATCGCCGCGTTCGACGTGCGCGACATCAACAAGGCGGCCTCGGCGCTCAACCCCGACAAGATGCTGTGGCTGAACCAGCAGCACATGGTGAAGGCGCAGCCCAAGGACATCGTGCCGCACTTTCGCTGGCACCTCGCCCGGCTCGGCGTGTTCTCGCAGGACGACGCGCTGCTCGAAGGCATCATCCTGGCGCAGCGCGAGCGCGCGAAGACGCTCAAGGAGATGGCGGAGAACAGCCGTCTGTTCTTCGGCGACGACGTGATGCTGGATGCGAAGGCGGTGGAGAAACACCTCACGCCCGACGCGCGCGCCATGCTCGCCGAGCTCGCGGATCGTTTGGCGGCTCTGCCGCAGTGGACCGCCGCGGCGATCCACGCGACGCTCGACACGCTCGCGAAGGAAAAAAACCTGGGGCTGGGCAAGATTGCGCAGCCGCTGCGGGTGGCGATCACGGGCGGCACGGTCTCGCCGCCCATCGATCTCACGCTGGAGCTGCTCGGCTCCGAGCGTTCGCTGGCGCGACTGCAAGCCGCGCTCAAACCGTCAAACTGAACAGGGGCGCGCCGCGGCGCGCCCCCGCGATCAACGCTTGTTCAGAGTCGAGGCGCTGCGCCACGCATCAATAATAGTCCGCGCGACGTGATCCCAGGTGCGTTCGGTGACCAGCTTGGTGAATGCGCGGTCGGCGATCTCGCGCCGCAGCGACGCGGACTCGACCAGCGCCGCGAGCGCCTTGCCGCAGCCCGCGGCATCCAGCGGCTCGAACAACAGCGCGGTGTCGCCGCTGCGGTGCACGTCGAGGATCGGCGGCAACGCCGGCATCGCCAGCGGAATCCGCAGGCCCATCATCTCGAACATCACGATGGGTGAGCCGAACACATTGGAGTGCGGCAGCACGCCGATGTCGAACGTGCCGATGTAGTCGTACACGGCGGCGCGCGGCACGGCGCCCGTCAACACGACGGCCTTCTCGAGCGGTGTGCCGAGCACTTTCGCCTGCAGCTCGGCGGCGGCGGGGCCCGCACCGACCAGGCATAGCTTCACGTTGAACTGCGTGCGCAGCTGCGCGAACACGTCGACGAGGAAATCGAGCCGGTCCCAGACGTCGAACCAGCCCGCGAATCCGATCACGAGTTCGTCGGGCGCGAAGCCGAGCTCGGCGCGCACGGTGGCGCGCTCGCGCGCGTTGCGGATGCGTCCGACGTCGAAGCCGTTGGGTACGACGGCGAGCCGGCGCCGGTCCAGCCCGGCCTGCACGGCGCGCTCGCCGAGATACGAGGACACGGGTTGGACCAGCGCGCAGCGGCGGAACAGGTGGCGCTCGAACGCCGCGCACAGTCGCGGGAACGACTGCTTGCGCGCGCGATTCGGGATGCCGCTGACCTCGTTGGCCTCGAGCAGGAAGCTCACGCCCGCGCGCCGCGCGGCCCAGGCGCCGGCGAGTAGATAGAACGCGTAGCGCTCGAACACCAGGTCGTACTTGCGCGCGCGCAACGCGCGGCGCAGCCGCAGTGTGGCCGGCAGGTTGTAGGAGATCTCGAGCAGCTCGAACACGAAGTCCGGCAGGTGTTTGCTCATCATCTTCCACACGGACGACCAGCCGCGCGTCTGCTGCCTGGCCTTGTCGACGGGGATGCTCGCGGCCGGGTCGAAAGGATCGACGCCCGGCGGGGACAGTACGTCCACCGTGTGTCCCGCCGCGCGCAGTGCGGTGACGATGCTCACGATGTGGTTGCCCTCCGCGCCGCGTCCCTGGGTGCGGTGGTGATAGAGGATGGTCAGCGGCGTCATGGTTTCGACGCGCCCGTCGCGAGCTTGCGGATGATGTCGTACATCTGCCAGGCGCTCACGTATCGCAGGGTGTATCCGGCGCGATCGCGGAAGTCCGCTTCGAGCGCGGCCCACATGCGCTCGAGTCCGCCGTCGAGCAACTCCTGCATCGTGTCGTCTTCCGTCCCGTGGGTATGCAGCTTCAGGAATATGTGCTGAGGTGCGCCGTCGAGACGCGGCGCAAGTCTGGGCCACAGCTTCGCCCGCAGTGCCGAGGGCGGCGCGTCGGCCGAGATCTCCGCGTTCTCTATCTTCGGGATCAGGCCGAGCTTGCGCTGGCGCCAGTTGAGGCCGAGCGGGCCCTGCACGATGAGCAGTTCGTCGTCCGTGCCCCAGGCGCCGACCGCGACGTCTCGCCCGGTGTCGTGTGATTTACGCTCCCCGGCCCGGCCGCGCGCGAAGTAGATAGAGTTGATCTTGCGGGTCTGGGTATCGCTGGGCGCCGACGGCAGGGTGAAATCCACGCGGCAGCCGCTCTCGACCAGCACCTGCAGCTCGTTGTCGACGCCGCACCAGCGGCCGTCGGGTCGCGAGTTGTCGAGCGCCCAGTTGCCGTGCACGAAGCACCAGGGCACCGCGCCGCCTTCTTCGCGCAGCAGTCCATGGCGCGTGCGCAGCGTGCGCACGAAGTCGGCCAGCGTCACGCGCAGCGTGTCGGCGGTGTCGTGGTCGTGGTGGAAGTGCACGTCCACGTCGCCGAACCCGCGCCGGGTCAGATCCGCGAGGTGGTCGAGCAGTTCAGGATCGTATTCCTCGATTGGGTAAAAGAAGGTGTGGCAGGGATGGCGGCCGACGCTGTCGACGTGCTTGCCGGCGATGACTGGATAGGTGTCCATCCAGCGCTGCACGCGTGCGTGCGCCTTCTCGCGGCTGGCGCCGCCGCCGTAGGGCTCGTAATGGTCCGCGACGCATACATAGAGCGTGGTGCCGGGTTCGATGGGGCGTGTGCGCCGCGCGCGCTGCGCGATATACGAAGACAGCCAATAATTCATGTTGCGCGCGCGGATGCCCCACGCCACCACGGCGGCAGCCAGTACCGCCGCAAGCAATCCACCTGCCAGGATCCACATCATCAACGCACCGCCTTGGTCCACAGCGGCGTCTGTGAGCCCCGCAGGAAACGCAACAGACCGCCGGCCGCCGCCGCGTTCATCGCGACGAAATAGAATGGCACGTAGAAGAGGGCGCCGCGCCGTCCGCGCGCGTTCAGCCACCAGCCCAGGCCCGCGAGCGCATAGAAGAAAATCTGCGCGGCGAACAGCAGGTTGTAAGGCGTCGTCCGCGCCAGCAGCGCGCTGCTCACCAGCAGCCCGAGCATGAACAGCGGCATGAGCCAGCGCAGGATCTTGTGGCTGAAATATTTGAAGGTGAATACGCCGGAGCCGAACACGGTGCGCCACTCGCCGAACGTGTTCTGCAACCCGCCGGCGATCATGCGCACTTTGACGTTGAAATCCTCGCCGATGGTGAACGAGCCTTCTTCGGTTGCGGTGGCGGCCGGCTCGTAGACCAGTCGCAGGCCGCGCTCGACCAGGCGCAGCGTGAGGTGCATGTCGTCGTTCACCACGTGCCGCGGTATCGGCGCGTATTGCGCTCGCCGCAGAGCGAAGATCTCGCCGTCGGCCGCGACGGTGCCACCGAGTCTGCTTTCTGCGGTCTTGATCAGCGACTCGTAACGCCAGTACAGCCCGTCGCCCGCGGCCGCCGCACGTTCGCGAGTTTCGAAGATCTTCTTCGCGCCGGTGACGCCGCCTACGCCTAAGTCCTCGAGCGGCGCGACCAGACGCTCGATTGCATCGATGGAATAGAAATTGTTTGCGTCGGAAAGTACGACCACGTCGGCATCGGTGGCCGCGACCGCGCGGTTGAGCGCCGCGCCCTTGCCGCGCCGCTCGGGCTCGTGCAGGCACGTCACGCGCGCATCGCCGAAGTCGCGCACGATGTCGGCGGTGCGGTCCGAGGATCCGTCGGCCGCCACGAGGATGGTCAACAGTTCGCGCGGATACGTGAGCGCGCGGCAGTTCTCGAGCTTGGCGCGGATCACGCGCTCCTCGTTGTACGCCGCGATGATCATCGCGACGCGCGGCAGCGCCCATGGTGTCGGGGACTGCGAAGTCGTGCGGCGCTCGCGCACCAGGCGCGCCAGCACGATCACGGCGAGTGGATAGACCGCGTAGTGATAGGCCGCGAGGCCGAAGCAGGTCCAGGCGACGATCTCGAGCGCGCTCATGGCCGCACGGCCTGCTGCAGGCGGGCTTCGACCTGCGCGAGTGCCGCGGGCAGCGCCGCTGAGCCGGGGTCGTAGCGATAACGCAGGCCGACGTGATGGATCACGAACACGGCGGCCGCGATCGGCTGCAGGGCGGCGGGCACGCGCAAGGATTCGACATAGTTCGACAACATTTCTTTTTCGGTGGCCGACCACTGGTCGTCGAACAGCGGATGCTGCACGCACTCCAGCACGTCGGCGGCGTCGCCCGTCGTGATTCGCTGGTAGATCAGGAGATAAAAGAGATCGCAGAGCGGCAGGCCCACCGGGACGCCCAGCTCCCAGTCGATGACCGCCCGCACGCTGCGATCGTGTGCGGCGATGATGAGGTTTTCGAGCTTGTAGTCGCCATGCAGCCAGACCACCGGAATCTCACAACCGTGAAGCAGTCCGCGGAAGCGCGCGCGCAGGCGCTCGAAAGTCTCCGCATGCGCCGGATACCAGCGCTTCGCGGAGTCGAGGGCGGCACCCACGATCAGGTCAAATTCGGCGTCGGCGACCGTCAGGAGACGGCAGGACTCCTGACCGAAACTGACCAGCAGCTGGTACGCCCGGCGGATGAGCGCTGCGAAATCCTCGGTGGGCGCGTCAATGGTGGCCCCAACAATCGCTTCGTACTCGAACGCGGGCCGGCCGGCGAGCTCGATCTCGCGGGCAAGGCGCGGCACCAGGCGCGCCACTGCGAGCCCGCTGCGTGCCAGCAAATCGAGCGCGCGCACTTCGCGGCGCCGGCGCGCGACCACGGCCGCGTCGGCCGGCACCACGAACATGGACGCGCCGAACTGCACGAAGCTCTTGCCGGGATTCACGAAGCAGCTGTCGAACTCGCGTGCCCCGAACGCGGACAGGATGTTCGGCTGCCACGCGCCGCGACGCGCGACCAGGCCGAACGCGCCGGCGAAGATGCCGGCGGTGTGCCGCGACAGCAGCAGGCTCTTCACGCGCTCGGAGCGGCTCCATGAATTGCGCGTCGGTCGATAGCCGCTCTGCGGCAGCATGTCGGCGATCGCGCCGCGCTCGGTCGTGAACGCCTGCCGATGCACGTCGAAGCCGCGGGCGCGCAATGCGCGCGCCGCCGGCGCGTCGGAAGCGGGCCGCGCTGCGTCGGTACGCCGTCCGCGCAGCAAGGCTCCGAAGCGCTGATACGAGGTCGGATTCGGCAGGTCCAGGTAGATAGAGGCCGAGGCGCGCGCGACCCGCGCGCATTCCCCGATCAGCGCGGGCAGCGACAGCCCGGCGGGCACGCCTGTGCCGCCGATGAAGCGGCACACCACGAGGTCGAAACTGCCGTCATCGAAGGGCAGGGGCTCGAACGGCAGGCGCGGGTCGGGTCGCCCATCGCCACGGGATTCCCTCGCCGCGACGCCGGCAGTGAATTCGGTCTGCACGGACACTGCGCCGATGCGGGTCAGCGCCGTCACGTGCTCGTGCCAGTACGCGAGGGACTCCGCATTGCGAGCCTCGTTGACCTCGACACACAACACACGCGTGTTCGGGCTCGGCGCGGGCAACAGCAGCACCCAGCCCGCGCTCGAGTCCGCGGGCAAAGCCGCGCGCAGCGGCGTCACGCCGGGCCCGCGCCGGCGCCATAGAGGCGCTCGTAGCCCGACACCATCGCGTCCATGCTGAACAGCGCGGCGACGCGCTCGAAGCCGGCGCGACCCATGACCTCGGCGGCGGCGCGTTCCGTGACGATGCGCGTCAACGCACCAGCGAGACCCGCGACGTCGCGCGACTCGACCAGGATGCCCGTGGCGCCATCGGCCACTGTGTTCGGAATGCCGCCGACGCGCGTCGCGACCACGGGCAGCGCCGCGCGCATGGCTTCGAGCACGGCCATCGGAATTCCTTCCGAGATGGACGCGAGCACGAATGCATCCGCGGCGCCGAGCAGGGCATCGGTGTCCGAGCGGAAGCCAGCGAAGTCGACCTGCTTCGCGACGCCGAGCTGCGCGGCCTGCTGTTCGAGGCGCGCGCGCTCCGGGCCGTCACCGACGATGCGCAGGCTGACTTGCGGATGCGCGGCGACCACTTGCGCGAATGCCTCCAGCAACATTCCGACGTTCTTGACCGCCGCGAGCCTGCCGACGGTGATGAATCGCACCGGGCGCGCACCGTGCGTGGACAGCGGTCGCACCGGCGGCGCGCCGACCGCGATGCCGTTCGGAATCGTGACCATTGCCTCGTGCGCGATACCCACTTCAGCGCGCACGTGGGTGCGCAGTGCGTCGGACACACAGGCGATGGTGCCGCGGGGCGCCACGCGCCGCTCCAGCCAGTGCCGCAGCGCCTTCTTGAGCGCGGACCATGCGCCGGGTGGATATGCCATGTACTCGCCGTGCACCGTGTGCACGCAGACGCGTACGCGCGCGAGCCGCGCGGCGATCAGGGTGTCGAGGAATACGCCCCAGTCGTGCGTGTGGACCACGTCGACACGATTCCTTCGCAAGTATTGATAGAGGTGGCCGATGAGGCGCGGGTCGTTGCCTTCGCCCTTGCCCAGACAATCCACGGTCACGCGCGCGTCGAGGCCTTCGGCCAGCGCGCCGATGCGTTTGGCGCAGACGACGGAAACCTCGTGGCGCCGCGCGAGGGCGTTGGCGAGCACCACCACCACCCGTTCGGCCCCACCGATCTCCAGCGACTCGGTGACTTGTACGACGCGCACTGGCTCTTATTCGGCTTTAGTGAAAGCTCGTAACGACGGAGGCCCGCCACTCCTCAGGTTTGTGAGGAGACAGTGCAGGCAAATCCTCGATATGTAAAGGATCTAGCACGGCAAAGGTGGTACCGCGCGCACCGGACGTGCGCTCAGTAAATGGCGTCCCCAGGGGGATTCGAACCCCCGTTACCGCCGTGAAAGGGCGATGTCCTGGGCCTCTAGACGATGGGGACGCTGAATAGATGGTGGAGCCAGACGGGATCGAACCGTCGACCTCTTGCATGCCATGCAAGCGCTCTCCCAGCTGAGCTATGGCCCCACGCGAGGCGCGGCAAATTACGGAGCCGCCTCAGGTATGTCAAGTAAACAATAGCGACTGCATCACAACGCGAATGCAGACCCATGCTGCTCGTGTTCACGCTATTGGCAGGTCGCGAGTCTCCCCGTGTCGGCGAGTGGGAACACATTGTGTTGTAACGAAACGCCGGTTCTACTGCACTCATAGCAAAGGCATACCCGTCGTGAGGCGGGGACGCAAAGCTTCCGGTCTGGAGTGTTTGAGGCTCGAGATAGCGGGGTTGCCGGCAGCGATCAGCGCGCATGCGCTCGTGCCGTCATTCCTCCGCCGCCCCCAAATGCTTCGGGACTTTTAACGGGCTGTTGAAGGACCGAACAATGCAGATTTGCGGCAAGGACGTAGCGCTGGCGCTCGTAAGCGTATTCGCACTCGCGGGTTGCGGGTCGGAGGCGACACAGGATGCGGCAGGCACGAGCAACCTACCGCCGATCATCACCGGCACCCCGCCCACCACGTTGGCCGCGGGCACTCCGTATTACTTCGCGCCGCAGGCCGCAGATCCGGATGGCGATCCGCTGACCTTCGCCGCCACCAACCTGCCCGCGTGGGCCCACATCAACGTGCAGACCGGCGTCGTCACGGGCACCCCCGCCGAGGCGGATGTCGGCATGTCGAGCATGATCACGATCGGTGTGAACGACACGAAGGCGACCACGGAGTTGCCTGCGTTTCGCATTCAGGTCAGCAGCAACGTCGGCACGCCGCCGCCGGCCAATCGCGCCCCGACCATCGCGGGCACGCCGGGCACCTCGGCGACCGTCGGCCTGACGTATACGTTCACCCCGGTGGGCGAAGACCCGGACGACGACGACATCACGTTCACGATCCAGAACAAGCCCACCTGGGCGACCTTCACGCCGGACACCGGCCAGCTCTCGGGCACGCCCGCGGCCGGCAACGTCGGCACCACCAGCGACATCATCATCAGCGTCACCGACGAGATCGCGACCACGTCGCTGCCGGCGTTCAACCTCACGGTCGCCGCCGCGCCGACCACGCCGCCCGTCAACCGCGTGCCAGTCATCAGCGGCGCGCCGGCGACCACCGTGGTCGCGGGCAGCGCATACAGCTTCCGCCCCGTGGCCAGCGATCCGGACGGCAACGCGATCACGTTCTCGATCCAGAACCAGCCTTCCTGGGCGACGTTCAGCACGAGCACCGGCAGGCTGAATGGCACGCCGACCACCGCCAATGTCGGCACGTCCGCGCGCATCACCATCACCGTGGCCGATGCCTCGCTGTCCGCGTCGCTGCCGTCGTTCACCATCCAGGTGACGGCGCCGGCGAATCGCGCTCCGACCATCTCGGGCACACCGGCGCCGTCGGTGAACGTCGGGTCTAACTACATCTTCCAGCCGAGCGCGTCCGACCCGGACGGCAACCCGCTGACGTTCAGCGTGACCAACCTGCCGGCCTGGGCCACGTTCAACACGGCGACCGGCGTGCTGTCCGGCACGCCCGCGGCCGCCCACGCCGGCACGTATTCGAACATCACGATCTCCGTGTCGGACGGCGCCGCGCTCGCCGCGCTGCCGGCGTTCGCGATCACCGTTTCGCAGGTCGCGACCGGATCGGCGACGGTGCGCTGGACCGCGCCGACCACGAACACCGACGGATCGTCGCTCGCCAATCTCACCGGCTTTCGCATCACGTACGGCCGCAGCGCGACCACGCTGAGTCAGTCGGTCACGGTCAACAGCGCGAGCGCCACGTCGTTCACCGTCACGGATCTCGCGACCGGCGCGTGGTATTTCGCGGTGTCGGCCCTCAACGCGGACGGCGCGCCGAGCGCGCCGTCCAACGTTGCGACCAAGACTATCCAGTAGCGCACTCATGACAGCTCACGTGACAGACCAGGCTTCTTCGACGTCTCGCAATCAACCGCGCAAGGTATCGCTCATGCACGTTTTCGCCCGCGTTTTCGGCTGCGCCGCACTCGCAATCGCCGCACTGGCTGCGCCTGTGTACGGCGCCACGTACTACGTGAACGCGTCGGCCGCCGACGACTCGGGCAGCGGGTCGCAGTCCGCGCCGAAGAAGTACATCTCGAGCGGCATCGCGCTCATGTCGAGCTCGGGGGGCGACGTGCTCACGATCATGCCGGGCACGTACTCGAATACGAAGGATTCCGTGAACTCGCCGAAGGCGGGCACCGCGAGCGCCTGGAACGTCATCAAGGCGGCCACCGACGGCACCGTGCTGATCACCACGGGACTGCACCTCGGCAACGGTAATCGCTACGTGCAGTTCGAGGGCCTGAAATTCGTCGACTCGAATCAGAAGCAGATCCTGGGCGGCTATACCAAGTTCCTGCGCACGGCATTCCGCGGCGGTCCGGCCAGCGGCAATTCCGTGACCGTGCAGATCGGCAGCAACGACTTCACCCCGGGCGCCGACCACATCCTGCTAGAAGACAGCTGGGTGTACGGCCTCGGTGGCCGCTACAAGATCCTGGTGTACAACGCCACCAACGTCGTGCTTCGCCGCGTGGTGACGCGTTTCGACGGCGGCTACAACAACACCGATGGGGCTCCCGAGGCCGACATCACCGTATACGACTCGCGTGACATCGCGGTGCTCAACGCCATCGCCATCGACGGCATCACCGGTCGCGGCGCGTACGTCGCGGCGTTCTACAACGCGCTCAACGGCACCACCGGCACGCCGAACGCCAACCGCGAGTGGCGCGGCAGCATGACGATCAAGCCCACGGGCTACTTCATGGGCACGGAAGGCCAGTCGAGCATCACGAATCTCAAGGTGATCGACTGCGCGTCCTACGGCGGCTCGTATGGCGTGTCGCAGCTCAAGGGCACTAACAATGTTTATCAGCGCCTCACGCTCGTAAATTCCGGCGGTGACGGTTTCGGCATCTTCGGCGGCAGCGCCACCGTGCAGGACACGGTCGTCGCGGTTCCGCGCGGCGAAGCGTTCAACGGCGTGAGCGCGAGCAACAGCCTCGCGGTGAGCACCATCAACACGCTGATCGGCGACGGCATCCGGTATCTGCCGCGCGTCGAGTCGGGCTCGTTGCTGTCGCTCGGCGGCATCCAGGGCGGCCAGCGCGGCGCGAACATCATGAAGCGCCTCGGCACGAGCGGCACGCTCTACGGCGAGTCGGGCTATAACACCGAGACGTCCGAAGACCTGTGGCCTTGGCCGTACGAGGCGCGCATCAAGGCGGACTTCGCCGAAGAGAGCACGCGCGGCTTCGCCGGCGGCACCGCCACCATGACGGATTACATCTTCGCTCTGCTCGGCAATGCGAGCCCGATCGGTCAAGTTCCGGTGCCGAACGCCCCGACCAACGTGGTGGCCGACTAGTCGTGGCCGCCCGGCCAGGCGTGGCCAGGGCGGTCCCTTCCACGACCGCGCCGAATTTGAGAGACAGTTCGCACTAAGCCCATCCGCCGCGCCATCCACCCACTAGGGGTGGCCCAATCTGTCTAAAGTCCCGCGTCCAAACGATAACGAGATTGGCAAGGGAAAAATCGCATGCCGTTTGATTCCCGTGGCGCGGTGACAGCTTTGCAGGCTTTCATCGCCGCGGTGCTGCTGCTCGTGGGTTTTCAGATCCTGGTGCTCGTGCCCGCGGCCGTGCTTTCCAAGGTCGGCGTGGTGTCGGGCGCGCTCGCCTATGTCGCGAGCGGAGTGCTCGCGATCGTGGCGCTGGTGTGCGCCGTGTTGGCGATCCGTCGCGCGCCGCGCTGGCTCGCCGAATTCGCCGACGATTCATCGGTGCGTCTCGGCGCCGTGCTGCTCGCAATCGGCATCGGCGTCTCGTTGCGCGTGTTGCTCATCGCCATTTCGAACGTCGCGCCGCAATCCGATGCGAAGGTCTACACCGAAATGGCCGCGATGCTCGCGGACGGCAAGCCCTTCTACTACGTGGGACGCTGGGCCTACTGGCCGATTGGCTATCCACTGCTGCTGAGCGGCTGGTTCCGCATCGGTGGCGACTCGCTGTTCGGCATCCATCTACTCAACGTGTTGCTCTATGTCGCGATGAGCCTCGGCGTCTGGCGGCTGTGCAAGGCCATCGGAAAGCCCGCGGTGGGCCGGCTGGCCGTGTGGCTGCTCGCGCTCTGGCCCGACCTCATCGCGCTCAGCGCGTGGCCGTCGAAGGAGCTGGTGGCGATGACGCTGCTGCCCTGGTGCGTGGCGCTCGCGATCGTGCCGCAGGCATCGATGGGCCGCGCGCTCTGGTATCGCCTCGGCGCCGGAATCGCGGGCGGGATGCTGGTGCTCGTGCAGCCGAGTTTCATCCTGCTGGTGCCGGTCATCCCCGTCATCGCCTGGTTGGCGAACACCCAGACGCCGCGCCAGGCGGTGGTCTCGTGGCTGGTCTTGATAGTCGCCGCGAGCGCCACGATCGCGCCGTGGACCGTGCGCAACTATCGCGTGCTCGGCGCCTTCGTCCCCGTCGCCACCAACGGTGGCGAGGTGATGTACCGCGCTAACAACCCGCTGGCGACCGGCGAATACATCAAGGTGGGCGAAGTCGATCTGTGGAAGCTGCCCGAGCTCGAGGCCAACCGCGAAGGGGCGCGTCTCGCCAAGGAATGGATCGTCGCGCATCCCGGCGAATTCCTCGCGCTCGCGCTCAAGAAGCAGGCCTTCCTGCTCGAGGACGACGCCATCGGCGTCTACGAGACGTTCAATCGCGGGCACGTCGGCGAGCCGGTGCCGGGCGTCGTCTACTTCATGCTCAAGGCGGCCTGCAACGCATATTGGTGGCTGCTGTGGGTTGCGCTCGGTGCTTCACTCATCATCGCGATGCGTGGAGCTGCTCCTGGCAGCCTCGCGGCGATCGCACTGTCTCTGCCATTCCTGTACCTGTATGGCGTGCATTCCATCGCCGAAAGCGGGCCGCGCTACCACCAGCCCGCCGATCCATTCGTCGCGGTGTGCGTGGCGGCCTTCCTGGGTGTCGCACTCGCGCGCCGGCGCACCGACCCGCATGCCTGAAGCAATGCCCATGCGCCCAGCTCTTGCCACGCAGTTCGGCATCTTCGTCATAGTCGGTGGCGTGAGCACCGCCTGCCATTTCGCGACCCTGTGGCTGCTGCACGAGCGCTTCGGCACGGGGCTCATCGTTGCCACGACCAGCGGCTATCTCGTCGGCGCCGTCGTCAACTACGTGCTCAACCGGCGCTTCACGTTCGCGCAGTCCAGGGCCGGCCTCGAGGCCGTGCCGCGCTTCGCGACGGTGGTGCTGCTCGGCATGGCACTCAATGCGGGCATCATGGCCCTGCTGGCGCGCGTCGCACCGGACGTCGACTATCTACTGCGCCAGTGCCTCGCCACCGGCACCGTGCTCGTGTTCAATTTCGTGCTCAACCGCGCCTGGACTTTTCGTCATCCGGGCCCCGAGGAGACCTGAGGCGTGACCCAGACAGCCCCCGCATCGCCCGCCGTACCGGTCCTTTCCGTCGTCGTGCCGGCGTACAACGAGCAGGAAGTCCTGCCGGAATTCCACCGGCGCACGGTGGCCGCGCTCGACGCCCTCGATGTCACGTACGAAATCATTTATGTGAACGACGGCAGTCGCGACTCCACCATGGAGGTGCTGCGAGGGCTGCATGCCGCCGATCCGCGCGCCGTCGTCGTGAGCCTCAGTCGCAACTTCGGCAAGGAAGCCGCAATGACCGCGGGTTTCGAGCATGCGCGCGGCCAGGCCGTGGTGATCATCGACTCGGACCTGCAGGACCCGCCCGAGCTCATCGGCAAGCTCATGGAAGGCTGGCGCGAAGGCTACGACATGGTCTACGCGCGCCGCAGGCGCCGCGATGGCGAGTCGTTCATCAAGAAGCTCACCGCCAAATCTTTCTACCGTGTGATCCGCAGCGTGAGCCGCGTGCAGATCCCGACCGACACCGGCGATTTCCGGCTGCTCAGTCGGCGCGCCGTCGACGCGCTGCTCAAGCTGCGCGAAGAACATCGCTTCATGAAGGGCCTGTTTTCGTGGATCGGCTTCAAGCAGAAGGCGGTCGAATACGATCGCGATGCGCGCTTCGCCGGTGTCACGAAGTGGAACTACTGGAAGCTGTGGAACTACGCCATCGAGGGCATCACCTCGTTCACCATCGCGCCCCTCAAGGTGGCGACCTATCTAGGGTTCTTCGTCGCGCTGTTCTCGTTCTTGTACGCGGCGTTCGTCATCTACAAGACCATCGCCTACGGCGAGTCGGTGGCCGGCTATCCGTCCCTCATGGTGGTGATCCTGTTCCTCGGCGGCGTGCAGCTGCTGTTCATCGGCGTGCTCGGTGAATATGTGGGTCGCACCTTCAACGAAGTGAAGGGACGGCCGCTGTATTTTGTCGGCGAGTTGCTGCGCGAGGACGAGCCGGCTGGAAATGGGGACACTCCCCGTTTCCTGGCAAAAGGGGACAGCCCTGTTTTCGTGGACAGTGCCGCTAGGGCACCGCGGCCAGCGCCTCTTGCAGAGGGTTGAGCATGCGTTCGCGTGCGACGGGCGAGCCATCCTCCTGCAGCAGCACGTAGAGCGCTGCCAGGAAGTTCGCCGTGTTGTGTCGCTTGGCGAGCCCGCTCGGACTCTTGAATGCTTCGCTCCACGAGGGCAACGGTGCGGGTTGAACGACGGCCTGCAGCCACGCGCCCCATTCCTGCTCGGTGTGGAGTCCACGCTGCGCGACGTAGAAGGTCGGGCGGGCGAGGCGCGATGATTCACCATAGATGAAGAAGTGGTGCGCCGCCGGCGCGACCTGCGTTGCGATGGCGGACAGCACTTTGTCCAGGTCGGGCTTCGTGGCGCGCGAGTTCAGGCTGACCTGCAGCAGCAGATCGGCACCGTGCGCGACGCCGTGGCGCCAGCCTTCCGAAGCGTCGAAGCCCCGATAATCGCGCACCGAGCCTAGATAGGCCGTCGCCGTCTGCAGAAGGCTCGACCAATGTTGGTCGGTCAGAAAGCGCTCGATCCGATCCATGCGCGCGACCTCCGCCAGCGTCAATGCCGCGAAAGGTCTGATGAATCCGCGCGGATCGTCGAAGCCCGCCGCCAGCTGCGGTTGCAGGCGCTGCAGGATCTTTACGGCCAGCTCGGGCGAGACCTGCCGCGAGCGCATCAAGGTGGATAGGGACTCGAAGGCAATCTCATCGCGCAGCAACGGATCGGCATTGCCCAGGCAGGCAACCAGCCCCAACGCCAACGGCTCACGCTGCGCGGGCGCCAGCGTTGCAAATTGCGCAGCTTTGAGCTCCAGCAGTCGTTGTCTCGGGAAGCCTTCGGGAGGGCAGGCTTGCGGCCAGGACAGCGTTGCGCATCCGAGCAGCCCCAAGCCCATCCACTGTCTCAAGTTCGGCGGGTTGCGTAACATGAAGGCTCACCTCGTGACGCGCAGTCTGTGCGACAACGATAGCCTGCTTCGAGCGATGCGTCATGAGGGCTTCTGGTGCCGCGTGCTCCGAGGAACAAGAGTGCCGGCCAGCGAGCTGGGCGCAACATGCGGCTTGCGTGAGTGGCGGCGCTCGGCCTGCCTGAACGTACCGCCTTTCCAGAGGTTCATGGAAAGGCGTGGATACGTGTAATAAATCAAACGCAGTGGGGAGACTTCGCCGAACCTCTCACGCTTATCCGCGCCCCGGTGGGCTCCATTTTCGCGGTCATGCCCGAGAATCCGCTGAACGGAGCAGGCTATCGTGAAGTCTTGATGCGCTACTGCGAAGAAACCAGGGTCACGGTGGTGGAACCCGACTGCGCGGATGGTTCAATCATGCGCTCTGAGCCTGATAGCTCGGGCGTATTTCGATACTCAACGCCGGAAGCGCAATCGATGACCACAGCCGAGTTCGCCCTTTACTGCAGGCGGAGGTGCCGACCAAATCGTTGCGAAAGCGCGCACCGAAGTGCGACAGATAGATCTCACTCCCGAGCAGAAGATGCAGTGCATGCTCGAACGTCCCTGGTAGTAGCTGCCGCTCAAAATCCAGCGCCATTAGCCGCGGACTGAAATCAATGTGCTTGGATGGGGCCATCGAATACGCACTCCCTCATCGCCTCTCCACCCACGTTCAGACCCAGCCTTGCTCCCACCGTTCGCAATCGGCATCATCATCGGCTCGCCTTTCTACAGATTCGTTAGGCCGCACAAACCACCATGATCGGCACTCAATCATCAGACTCCGTCGCTGACGCCAACGAGATTGAGCTCGTCAGGCATCTCATTCAGGATTGGCACTGGGGCGAGCCTGTCATCAGAATGTTCGGCGCACCCAAGGATGCAAAGTACGTTCCTGAAATTCAGCTTTCCGAGTTGGGCAGAGAAGGAGACATTGACCTCCTCTGCGCATCGAAATCCGAGCCTCAGAGTGCAGTAGCAGTTCAGTTCAAGATCGCAAAGATTCGTGAAACGACATACCAAAGCTTGAGGCCCAACAAGCTCGATGAACTTCCGAAACTGATCCAACAAACAAACATGCTTGTCGAGCTGGGATTTTCTCGTGTCTTTGCCTGTCTTGTAGTCTTGATTGATAGTCGGGTGACACCCGGAGAACAAATCGTTGTCGGTGGTTTAACTGAGGAGCTACGCTCAGCTCTTGACGCAAGAATCTCGCTTAGAGACCTGCACGAACGCGCCGGCTTCTTGCAAACCCATTTGGTTCAGGCACCAGATTCCGCGCCGCTAACGACAGGTGAGATTTCCAGCCACATGGTGCGCGTGGCAACTGCGGGCCGGCAAACGGACTCGCTAACAAATTGGGTGGAGCGGCGTGCGAGTGCGGCCGGACCCCTCGCTCAACCGGATCCGCTGCGGTAAGGCCGCTTGGCCGGGGAAGGACATCACCAACGATGGCCTGGAGCGGCCAAGCGACGCCTGCCGTAGCGCGTCAGCTCGGGCGAGGGGTTAGGCATCACCCACACACCTTCGCTGAATTCACATCTGCACCTTGGCTCGCAAGCGTTGAGCGGCAGGCAAGTCCGGCACTACTCTCAAGGCGGCCTCGATTGCTTCCAAGCTGCCCTCGCGATTCTCATCCGCGATGTACTTGTCAGCTGCCTTGACGTACCAGTCGGCGGCAAGAAACTTTGACCGGGTGACTCCCCATCCATTCTCAAACATCTGCCCAATGTTGAAAGATGATCTTGCGATGCCGCCGTCGCTTCCAATTCGGAAGGCCTCAAGGGTCTCGCCCCAGCACTTCTTGGCAGCGTCCGCAACTACAGCGTTTGAATCAAGCGCACTGCAAATCCGCGAGTTGTATCTGGCCCAAAGATGTGCAGCTTGTGGCTCGTTCTCCCGCCGGCGTTCTCCTAGCGCCTCTGCGTAGCCCGTTGCCTTCAATGTGTCCTTGTCAGTAATGTCCGGGACAGCCGAGCCGCGGTTCTTGAGTGCCATCATCTGTCTTAATCGGTCCAGTTCATTAGATATCTCAATCGAGCCGGTCTTCAGGGCTTCTGCCTTGTACTCAGCGATTTCCCGCACTGCTTGCTCCGCTACCTGAGTTGAGGTTTGCCGCTGTGCAGGGACAGCGGTAGATGCGAGCAGAAAGATTAGGGGAGCAACAGCTTTGAATTTCATGACTTGGCGGGCGGAGAATGTACAGGGTCTATGATTTCGGGGCGAAGCCGCATCTGTTCGTTCTGCGTGACGCAATCGACACCGGCTTCGCGTTGCGTCCGGTTACGTATGAAGCAAGACTCAAACCTGCGTCCCCTAAGCTGAGGCGCCGGCGCGCGCGCCGCTCAGCTCAACCGTTATACGGCAATCTAGCGATTCACGAGGGATTCGAACGTTCACGGAGGGACACGCCAGCCTTAGCGTTGGCGAATGAAAGTGAGTGAGCTGCTCCGACTTTTGCACACAGACGGCTGGTCCTTAGTGGCAACTCGCGGGAGCCATCGTCAATTCAAGCACTTGGCGAAGCCTGGCCGGGTCACTGTTCCAGGAAAACCCAGCGACGATTTGGCTCCGGGCACACTCAACAGTATTCTCAAGCAGGCCGGTCTGAGGCGAAATTAAGGTAACTGCGATGCGCTACGCCGTCGTCATTGAAAATGCGGGCTCGAACTTCTCGGCCTATGTCCCAGATCTTCCCGGCTGCGTTGCTACTGGGGCTACCCTTTCGGAGGCCGAAGGGGCAATCCGTGAGGCCATCGAGTTCCACCTAGATGGGTTGCGTGAGGATGGTTCACCCATTCCGCCTCCATCGAGCAAAGTCGAGTACGTCGAAGTTGCCGCCTAACAAATTGCTCGAGCGGACGCGTGAAAGATAAAGTGCCAAGCTCATGCACCGGGGCGCGTGCCGCTCAGCTCAACCGTTAGGCGACATGACAAATCTGCTCGACCTGCTGGATCGCGGGCTTGGCGGAATTGCCTTCGACCTGGCGCCGCTTGTACGAGAGCTGGCTGCATACGGAGAGCACGAGACTGCGGCATGGCTCGGCACCATCGATGCTGATACTCACGCGAAGGTCAGCGTTGCTGCTTCGCGTGTCATCACAGCCGGTATGATCATTGACAAGGCTATTTGCCTGGCAGCAGTCGAAGTGCGAGAGGGAGCGCCGCGTGCCTTGCGTCGGAAGCGTCGGTCGTACAAGAGCGCCCAGGTCGGCGCAGTGTCGCCTAACACTTCGTGTATGGACTCTTCCTGCAAGTAGGTTGATTGGATCGTTTCATGCGGATTGCGGCTGCATTCGTGTATCCGTCCTGTTGATGGGCGAGCGAGCTGCCCTGGACATCATGAAAGTCGCCGACGCGGAGCCAATCACTGGAAAGGTTTCGATGGCCATCAGCCGAGCGCGGCTCACCGTCTTACGTAACACCACAACGCCCGACCCATCTACTGCGTGCAGCGAGAACACAATCTTTGCCAAATCGATTCCGCAGGTAGTAACGTTGCTCACAAGCCTTCCCCTTTTCGTTGGCTGATTGGGAATGCACACACACTTCAATCTTGGCACTCACGTGCACCTTCGGGACGGGGAAGTCCCTTACATTCGTTAGAGAGCGCGGGCGCGGGCACCACATGGAACTCGAAAGTCTCGAAGACTTGCTCTATATCGCCGACGAGTACACCGGCATCTGGCCGTACAAGGCGTTCTTGGCGGCCTACTACCTGGTCGCATTCGTCGTGGTTCGGTCCGTGTGGCGCCGTACGCGCACCGTCGCCATGGGAGCCCCACGTCGAAATGCCTGGCTGCTCCTTGTGGCGGCAGTAGTTTCGCCGTGTATTGTTGCGCTCGGAGCAGCATTCGTCGCTCCCTTTCCAGTCGGCGTCTATTTCTATGTCGGCCTGGCTGCAGAGGGATATTCGAAAGCGGCGCTTGCGGAATTTCTGGAAAGTATTGTCGTGCTCCTGGTCATCTGGCTGCTGCTTGTGGCGTCTAGCGCGCTCTCTTACAAATCGCTCGAGCGCACGGGTGAAGGATAAAGTGTCAAGCTCATACGCTGGCGCGCACGCCGCTCAGCTCGAACTCTAAGGACGTCACCGGGAGCACCATGCCTTCGTTCGCCAGTCGCATCCGCCCACAGGTTGACACCGAGCTTCGCGCCGCACTCCTCGCGGAGAGCCACGGCGACTCAGCCCGCGCCTTCGCTCATCTGGAGCGCGCTCACGTGTTGGGCCAAGCATCTACGGTCCAACATGTTCGGGTCCATTGGCGAATGTTCGCGTGGGGCTGGCGCCATCGCAGCGCGCGCGAGTGTCTTGGCCAAGCCCTGCGCATCGTTGGCGCAGCAACCAAAACAGTCTTCGGTATGGTTCCGCCAGGAAACACGGGAGGCTCGAATGTCAGCCCGTTCAAGCCCTTGCCCGTCGCCACGGATCTCGCCGTCATCATCGAGCAAGCGCGGTCGATGACGTCTAACAAATCGCTTGAGCGGACGCGTGACAGATAAAGCGCCAAGCTCGGACGCCGGCGCGCGCGCAGCTCAGCTCAACTGTCAGGGCTCAAGTCAATGTCACCGCAAGCCCGCGCGTACTTAACCAGCTTTTCAATTGCTGTGGTCTTCTTCCTCATCGCAACCTTGGCTAGCGATGTAATCGCGCGGACAACTATCGGCTCGGAGGGTGTCGGCTACGCGATCTCCCAGCATGCCTACCATGCGGCAACCCAACCGATCGGCACCGGAATGCTGCTTGCTCCTTTCCTTCTTGTAGCTTGGATGGCCGCCTCTGTAGCTCGCCGCAAGACTATGCAGCTTGGGCTCGTTTTCCTCTGTGTTACTAGTTCTGCTCTCGCATTTATGTATTTTCTTGCGTATCAGGACTCTCAACATTTTATGGCGCTGAGAAAGTGGACGGCGGCGACGCTGGCTATCGGACTTCTTGCGTTTAAGAGCATTCCGGTATTGATCGTCGCCCTCGTGGCGTTTCTCATTTTGCGCCGAGAGCCCCGTGTCGAGCTCTAACAAATCGCTGGAGCGGACGCGTGAGGTATGAAGTGCCGAGTTCATACAGCGGCGCGCGCGGCGCTCAGCTCAACGGTTAGGCGTCATGCACGCGCAAACTGGCGCAATTGCTGCTCTTCTCGCAACCGCCTTGCATGGCGTCACCCACGAATCGAATGTATGGCGCATCGACGGTTCGACGCGCGGAATCCAAGCGCTTAAATCAGCGATCCTACATGCGATTTGCCAGCAGTCGTCGCCCTTCGCGCACTACGACGAAGCACCGCCGGAGGAGGGGGCTCTTGGTAGTTCTGAAGCGCTTGGTCCTGGAATGTGGCGGATACTACGTGGTGCAAGTGGAGCAGATCTCCTGGCTTGGCTCCATATGGGTAACTGGCAGCTCTACGTGGCCGATACCCGGCAGGAATACATTCCAGAATTGTGTCGCGCCGACAGCCAAAAGGTGAACGAATTCATGCGGCGCGGTAGCGTGTCGTTGGTTATTGACTCTTTTCACGATGACAACCATTGGACGGTGGGGGCATCGCAAGATGACGCCTAACAAGGAGCTGGAGCGGACGCGAGAGTGATAAAGTGCCAAGCGCAGGCGCAGGCGCAGGCGCAGGCGCAGGCGCAGGCGCAGGCGTGCGCGCCGTTCAGCTCAACTGTTAGGTTTAGGTGGCCAGTGCGACGTATCAGCCACATTCTTCTGACGCTCGAAGCCATCTTTCTGGTCTTCCTAACAGTCATCGCGGGCGTATTCTTGCTCGGCGGCAGTACTCGTGTCTGGATGACAGCGTGGACCAATCAGCAATATTCCGATGCGTTGGCGTGGACCACCGTTTTGTTTAGCCTAGTGGCGGCTTGGTGGCTCCTACTAGCAGCCTGTCGGACTTGACGATGGATGAGGGATAATTGCGGCGGGGATTTTCACTGTAGCGAGCGTGCGATGAGCAACTTCCGGCCGATGGATCGTGATACCTCGTTTCTGTTTCCACCATCGGTGGACGAGTGGCTGCCGCAGCGGCACCTTGCGCGCTACGTGGTGGAAGTGGTCGATGGGTTGGACTTGGCTGAGATGGCCAAAGCCTACCGCGGCTCGGGGTCTGCCTCGTACCACCCGGCGATGCTGCTGTCGCTGCTGATCTACGGCTGCGCGACGAAGGTGTTCTCCAGCCGCGCCATTGAGCGGGCGACGTACGACTCGGTGGCTTTTCGCTTCATCGCCGCCAACGAGCACCCGGACCACGACACCATTGCCGCGTTTCGCAAGCGCTTCCTGCCGCAGATCGAAGCGCTGTTTGTCGAAGTGCTGAAGCTGGCCCGGCAGATGGGGATGCTGAAGCTTGGCACGGTGGCGCTGGACGGGACCAAGATCCACGCCAACGCCAGCCGGCACAGCGCACTGTCTTATGGTCACGCCGGGAAGCTGGAGAAGCAGCTCAAGCGCGAGGTGCAGCAGCTGTTGCGAATGGCCGAGCAGGCCGACGCTGCGGATATTCCCGATGGGATGTCGATTCCCGAGGAGCTGGAGCGGCGCGAAGCGCGCCTGGCGGCCATTGCCGAGGCCAAGCAGAAGATTGAGGAGCGGGTGCGCGAGCAGCAGCAGGCCGAGTATCAGCAGAAGCTGGCAGCGCGCGCCGAGCAGGAGAAGCGCACTGGCAAGAAGCCCGGTGGGCGTCCGCCATCACCGCCCAGTGGTCAGATCAAAGACAAAGAGCAGATCAACCTGACGGACGAGGAGTCGCGCATCATGCCCGTGGCCGGTGGCGGGTTTGATCAGTGCTACAACGCCCAAGCAGCGGTCGCGGTAGATAGCCTGCTGATCGTGGCCAATGATCTGACCCAGGCGGCCAACGACAAGCAGCAACTCAAGCCCATGATCGAGCAGCTCAAGGCGCTGCCCAAGGAGCTCGGCCGGGTGCGGCGCGCCTTGGCCGATAGCGGCTACCTGAGCGAAGCGAACGTCGAGCACTGCGCGCAAGCCAAGATCGAGCCGCTGATTGCGATGAAGCGCGAGCGTCACAACGCCAGCTGGAAGGCCCGTTTTGCCGAAGACCCCAGCGCACCACCCCAATCCGCCTCGCCGATGCGCAAGATGGCGCATCGACTGAAGACCAAGCGCGGCAAAGAACTCTACGCCCTGCGCAAACAAACCCCGGAGCCAGTCTTCGGGATCATCAAGTCCGTGATGGGCTTTCGGCAGTTCCTGTTACGAGGGTTCGATAACGCCCGCGGCGAGTGGAACCTGGTGAGCATGAGTTGGAACATCAAGCGGATGTTCGCCTTGCAGGCCATCTAAGCGGCCTCGGCCACCGCGCCATCACAGAAATGCCGGTATCCAAATGACTCTACACCGACAAAAAGACTTTCCCTGTCTAACTGAATTGCTCAGTCCGACAGGCTGCTAGTGAAGATCAAATGCCAAAACGGCTGGCAGCCCGTCGATCGCATCCATCATTCGCGGGCTACGTCCAGATTGCTGGAGAGACGGTGGACTTAAGCGCGCTCAAGCACTCCTCGCGAACAGCGACCGCATTTTCGCGAGCATCGGCGCGATCACGGGAACGGTCAGCATCGTGCTTGCCACCGCCATCAGCAGCAGAGCGGTGAACGTTTCGCTGGTGATGATGTTCTTGTCGAGCAGCACGTTCGCAAAAATGATCATGATCAGCGCCTTGGTCTGCAGCAGCCAGCCGATCAGTGAGGCTTCGCCTGGCTCCCACTTCAGTATGCGGCCGGCGATATGGGTGCCGATGAGTTTTCCGGCCACCGAGGCGATGAGCAGCACGCCCGCAACCAGGAACACTGCCTGTCCGCCCATGTTCCAGTTCGTCCGCAGCCCGGTAGATAGGAAGAACACCGGCATGATCACGAGAAGCACGTTGTGCCGCAGAGTGTCCATCTGCTTCTGGTTGAACCAGTGGCCATCCATGACGGCACCTGACAGGAATGCCCCCACCATGAAGTGCAGGCCACACCAGTCGGCGCCGAGTCCGCAGAGCGCGAGCCAGATGAGGCTCGCATACCAGCGATCCTGCTCGGAAATTCGTTGCATCAGCTTGCGGAGCAGCCATGCGGCGAGCGCAAACACCGCAAGAAACGTTGCCTGCCTGCCAATGCGCGTCCAGTCCATGAGAATGAGGGCGAGCACCCCCCAGATGGCAACGTCATCCATGCTGGCGTAGCGCAGGATACGCTGGCCGACGGGCTTGCGAAGAATCTCCAGCTTCTCCATGAACAGGATGAGGATGGGCAACGCGGTGACCGCGCAGGCCATGCCGACGCCCGTCACGAATTGCCAGGGTTGCGCAGCGGCTCCGATCCATCCGGCGCCGCCGACGAAGGCGAGAGCCGCGACGCAGCCGAAGAGCAGCGGACAACCCAGCGCCAGACCCGCGGTGATGGAGGTCTCGCGGCGATGTTTCCAGGCTGCGCCGAGATCGAGCTCGATGCCGGCGATGAACACGAACAGCATGACGGCCCACCACGCGATGCCGTTCAGAGACTGGATAACCGGCTGGGTGAACACGAACTGGTAGTACTCCGGAAAGGCGGCGCCGAGCACGCCCGGGCCTAACAGAATGCCCATGATGATCTGTACGACGACCAGCGGCGCCCAGTATTCGGTCTTGAAGAGCCGCCAGAATAGGTAGGGGATCGTGAAGACAATGACCATGGCGATCAGGAAGATCTCCGTGGTGCTCATGGAAACGTGCATCTGGCCTCCCTTTGTGTGCAGCCGATGCGATGCCGGCCGCTGTTCTCTTGCAGGTCCGGCTTTATAGACGAGGCGTGGCGAGGATGGCGCCCCGTCGGCAATTGATTTCGCCTATCGACTTCCGCTGGCGCGTGGCTCCGATGAATTGATCTCGAGGTCAGGCCGGGCTCACTTCGTCTCGCCCGGAGCTCCCATCCATGCGCGGCCGCAATTTCCTCAGAGCGAATCGAGTGCGTCGATCTCCTTCTGAATGCGGCGCGCGTTGCGCTCGGCCATCACAATCGAGATCCAGGTGCAGAAGACGATCGCGATGGCGGCGACGATGATCGCCCTCCAGGGGATCGGCGTGATCTCGACGAAGAAGCTCACGAACAGCATGACGTGCCCGGGCACGAACAGCAGCGGCAACCAGCGCCAGACGCCGCGCCCGGCATCGCGCTGCCGCTCGAGCTGACGACGATGGAACTTGAGCGCGTCGAGCACGCCAAAATCGGCAGGCTGCTCCTGCGACGCAAAATGCTTGCGCATGAGGAAGAGGCATAGCAGACCGGCCGCGATCCACATCGCGGTCGCTGCAGATAGCAGCGGCTCGACGCTGAATGATTCCGCGCATTTCCAAGCGAAATACGTCATGCCGCCGCCACCCCCGATGTAATTGAGCGCGTTGAGCATCCGCGTCCGGCGCCATAAGGCGTCCGACTGGTGACGAACGAAGGCGAGAGAAATGCGTGGCGCATCGAGCGCCTGCGCCTGCCAGAGCTGCTGCGTGTTCATTGGTTTTCCCCTGCGCCGATCTGCGAGGCTAACAACTGCCGGATGCGGGTGAGCTTGGTGTACGTATGCGCCAGCGAAATGCCGGTAATGTCCGCGATCTCGTCGGCGGCGAGCCCCTCGAGATGCAGGATGATCACCTGCCGGTCGAGTGGTTTGAGCGCCTGGATCAGCGCGTTGATTTTCTGCATGGCCCGCCCTTCATCGAGTTCGGCGTCCATGTCGGGTGTGACGCCTGCGAGCCCGATGTCGTCGAGCGTCGTCAGGCGATGCGATTGACGGCGGAAATTGCGCATCACGTGTGTGGCCGCCACGTTGTGTGCGACGCGGTATACCCAGGTACGCAGAGAGCAGCGCCCGCCGAACGCGGCGAGGCTGCGCCACAAGGCGATGTGAATCTCCTGCAGCAGGTCCTGTTGCAGGTGGGTGTCGACCTCGTGGGTACGAGCAAGGCGCGTGAGCGGCGCCGCGAACTCCGCGGCGACCTTCTCGAATAATGCCTCGAGATCCGCGGCTTCCGGGTCATTGGTGAGGGCAAGTGGCGTGGCGATCATGCGTGGCGGCATATTCAGGTAGTCGCCGGCTTGGTGCTTTCCTTACAGCCGAACAACAGGTTCGCCTTCACTCCCTTGCGCCCGGGCTCCAAGCGGACCGACCTGGCAAAAAATGGGACTTTGGGTGGTTCATCGATGACCGTATTGCGTGAATACGTAGTCGCGCGACTTCGCGACGGTATGACACGCAAAACCGCACTTCGCATCGTTGCCCTGTGGCGGCGATCCGGCCAGCGTGCCGGGAGTGAAAGTATCGGTGGCGGCGTGGTAGTCGAACACGGCGTATCCCCATCCACCGCTGTCGGCGAATCGCACGCTGTCCTTCACCATGAAGTCCACGTTTTGCTGCGTCCCCGGAACGGTGGCGTTGGGGAAGAACTGATTCTTTGCCGGAGCCCAGTGGATTTTCGCCATCCTGGCGCCGTCGGGAGCCGGCTTGCCGTTCGCCGGGAATCCGGATTTGAAGGCGGCGATCATCGCGGGATTTCCCACGATGACCGCCACCGCCTTGTCGTTCGAACTGACCGAGATGGCTTCCCAGCTTTCGAACCCCTTGAACTCGGCGAACGAAAGCCCGCCCGGCACCTTCACGCTGTACTTGTCTTGGGTGGGAGGCGTGCTCGATTCGGCGGCGAATGCGAGTGAGGCGGCGAAGGCGGCGATGCCGGCGAGCGCGCCGAGAGTTTTCAGAACGGTGTGCATGGTTACCTCGTCAAGTGACTGAATGCGCATCAGCGCATCGTTTTGAATGCAGCGCGCAGCTCCGCCGCGAAGAGCTCCGGATATTCCCAAGCCGCGAAGTGACCGCCGCGGTCGACCTTGTTGAAATAGACCAGGTTGCTGAACGCGCGGCGTGCCCAGGTTTCCGGCGGAAGATAGACCTCCTCCGGAAATACGGTGATCGCCACGGGCACGGTGATCTTGTCGGTCTTCTGGGATCCCGCGCTGATCAGGTTCTGGTCCCGGTTGTTCCAGTACAGCCGGGCCGAAGAAGCGGAACTCTGTGTGAGCCAGTACAACGACAGGTTGTCCAACACCTCGTCACGAGTCGGCGTCTGTTTTGCGTCCTTGCCGTACGACCAGTGTTCGAAACCCGGATGCACCAGCATCCATCCAGCGAGGCCAGCAGGCGAATCGGTGAGACCGTAACCAACAGCCTGCGGGCGCGCGCCCATCATTGCCACATACGTCAAGCCGCCTTTCTGGCCAAACGCTCGCAATGCGTCGATCACCGCGCGTTCCTGCTCGGTGAGTCCGGCGGGTAAGGGCCCGCCGCCCAGCGCTGCGCCCACTTCGTTAGGCACGGTGGCGGGGAAGTTGGTGTGAATGCCTGACAATCCCGGCGATCCTTGCCGGCCCATGGCCTGCACGATGCCCGCGCCCCAATCCCCGCCCTGCGCGACATAGCGTGTGTAACCAAGACGCGTCATGAGCACTTCCCAGGCGCGCGCGATCCGCTCCGATCCCCAGCCCGGCTCGGTGGGTTTTCCGGAGAAGCCGTATCCGGGCAACGACGGGATCACGACGTCAAAGGCATCTTCTGCCCGGCCGCCAGATCTCGTTGGCTCGACAAGGGGTTCGATGAGCTTGATCTGCTCGAACACGGAGCCAGGCCAGCCGTGCGAAATGATCACCGGCAACGCCTTCTTGTGCCGCGAGCGGACGTGGATGAAATGGATGTCGACGCCATCGATGCGGGTCATGAATTGCGGGAAAGCATTGAGCTGCGCCTCGGCCTTGCGCCAGTCGTAGCCGTCGCCCCAGTAACTCACCAATTCCTTGAGCTGCGCGAGGGGTGGCCCTTGGGAGTGGTCGGCGACTGTTTCCTTTTCCGGCCAACGGGTCGCAAGCAGGCGCATGCGCATGTCGTCCACTGCGGCCTGGGGAACGTTGACGCGAAAAGCGTGAATCGCGACGTCGTCCGCGGTCGCGGCAAGTACCGGCGCCGTGCCGAGCGCCAGGCCCGCCGCCATGTTCCGGGCGGCTTGGGAAATCTGTTGGATGGTGGTCATGAATAGCTCCCGTTGAACAATAGTTAGTCGATCCGCAGGCTTTGTTCCATCGCGTAGCACTGATCCCAGACGTAGACATCGAAGGCCGCGAGCTTCGGCGACCACTTGGGCGTGATGGGATTCACGCACTGAAGCGCGACGCGATCGATGTAGTCGTCGTAGCCCGCCCACGGATTTCCACCATCGGCGGGATTCAGTGTTTCGCCAGGTTTGGTCGTGGCCAACGCCGTCGCCGCTGCAGCCTTGATGTCCTGATTGAATTCGGACTGCAACTCCACGTCTGCGTGCGTGCCGGTGCGGGCAACGTGGCCGCCTACCAACGTGACCCAAGGCAATTTTCTGATCAGCTCGACCTGTTCGAAATGACCTGGCACGTCGTGCGCGACGGCAAACCTTCGCCATGGCATCCAGCCCGGGAAGACGACGTCGACGACCATGAGCACCTGTTGTGCCGGTGCGTTGATGAAGATGTTGCCGGGTTCGTGCGCGTCGCCATGGTAGGAAAGTTCGAGCTTCTTGCCGCCGACGCTGAGGACATAGCGGTCCTTGAAGGTGATCGTCGGGAGCGGCCGGTTGGGATCGGCAGCGCGCTTGAGGAGCTTCGCGGTTTCCACCTGGGCGATGAAGGCGGGGTGACCGCCGAGCGCCGTGACACCCCCGATGTGGTCGATGTGCGAGTGGCTGTAGATGACGTGTGTAACCGGATTCGTCGTCACTTCAGCGATCGCATGCGGGATGCGCTTCGCATAGTTAGGGGGTGCGTCCACCACCACGACGCCGCGGTCGTAGACGAGGAACATGGACTGGTAGATGTTGTCGGTGACCATGTACAGGCCGTCGCCCAGGTCTTGCAGCCGGTAGCCCTTGTCAGGATCGACGGCGGGGCCGCGCGCCGATTCGGGAATGTCCTGGTACTTGGCAATGCGCTCGCCGATGGGTGCGATCTGCGGCATGAGCGGATAGCGCTCGCCGGCAATGGCAGCTGCAGCGCTGAAAACCAGTGCGCATCGCAGCAAGTGGCGCAGGGCGAGGGCCATGAGAAACTCCAGTACCTGGTGTAGCTAGGGCAGCGGGTTCGCAATTGAACAGAGTTGAGGCGTTCAATCGATTACGCGAAGGTATCGGACGATACCTTGGTATCGATGCACTTGATTTCTCTGCCATTGCCCCTCGGCAGGAGGCGGAAGAGCCGTGCGACGAGCGAATTACATTGGAGCGTGGGCAGCGCTGGTGCAGCGCCTGCCAAATCAATGAGGCGTTGGCTCGCTCTTCTTCACACAGCGCGAGAACGCAGCCGTCGCCGAAGAGTGGTAGACCTTTGTAAGGCGGGTGGCGCATATTGCGCAGGCAAGAGTTTGAGAACCTCAGATGACGCTTCAAAGAGGTCGCCCGGTGAATTCGTTTTCTCCAGAACTCGCAATTCCGTCCGACGTGCTGCGGAAATGGCAGCGAATCGTCGATCTGCTGGCAAACATCATGCGCGTTCCTTCGGCGGTGGTGACCAAAATGGAACCGCCGCACTACGCCCGCTATGAAGTCATCGTCTCCAGCAACTCGCAGGGAAATCCTTTTCCAATAGATGAGTTCTTCTCGATGGACATCGGAACCTTTTGCGAAACCGTGATCAAAAGCCGGGCACCGCTGCTGGTCGCCAACGCTCTCGAAGACGATCAGTGGAAGTCGGCTCCCGAAATCCAGGTGGGCATGGTCTCGTACCTGGGATATCCGGTTCTTTGGCCTGATGGCCGAATGTTCGGAACCATCTGCGTTCTCGATGACAAGGCGAATTTATATAGCGACCTCTATCAGGAGGTCATCTCGCATTGCCGCGATGTCCTGCAAGCGGATCTGCAGACGCTGGACCGCCTGGGCAGTGAACTCGCGGAGCAAGGCGCGCGACTCAGCGAGCTGTTCGCGCGGGTCCCCGAGGCTGTCGTCATGGTCGATTCCGACTTCCGGATCACGCGCATCAATCCGGAATTCACGAGGATCTTCGGGTACACGACAGAAGAGGCGATCGGTCGGCGAATCAGGGATCTCATTACGCCAGACGATCTTCAGGAGGAAGCCGAAAGTCTCTTGTATCGGATGGTTCGGACAGAGGACGTATTCGCAGTGGAAACCGTTCGCAGCCACAAGAACGGCACACGTGTTCCAGTCTCGCTCATTTGTGTCCCTGTGCCATTCAAAGGCAGCGGGAATATCGGGTATGTGATCTATCGCGACATCACCGAGTCGAAGCGACTTCAGGAGGAGCAGCGGAGATTCCACGAGATTCAACTGGAACTCGCGCATGTAAACCGCATTGCGACGTTAGGCCAGCTGTCCGCGTCGATTGCACATGAACTGAATCAGCCGCTGACGGGCATCACTACGAACTGTGCTACCTGTTCGCGGATGCTGACCACTGATCCCCCGGATCTCGATGGCGCGCGCGAAGCCGTACTGCGTACCATGCGAGACGGTATACGCGCTGCCAACGTAGTCGAGCGGCTGCGTGCCCTTTTCAACAAGCAACAGGCCTCGTCCGAGTCTGTGGACCTCAATGAGGCGACACGAGAGGTGATAGGACTGTCGCTCGATGAGATCCAGAGCAGCCGCGTGACTGTGCGAACCGAACTCGCCGACGATCTGCCGACTGTCAGCGCCGATCGTGTTCAGTTGCAGCAGGTGGTCCTCAATCTGCTCCGAAATGCTCTGGACGCGATGAACAACGTTGACGATCGTCCGAGAGACTTGCTGATCAGGACCGAATGGCAAGCGGGCGATTGCGTACAGTTGAGCGTGAAAGATTCGGGGATCGGTTTCGACCCCCGAGCCATGGCCAAACTATTCGAAGCTTTCTACAGTTCCAAGGCCGATGGGATGGGAGTTGGGCTGTCCGTGAGCCGCTCCATCATCGAGAACCATCAGGGGCGTCTCTGGGCGGTTCTGAACAATGGTCCTGGAGCGACGTTTCTGTTTTCCGTTCCGTGCCGGGCGCCCAACGCGCTCCAGCAGGCATCCGCCGATGCACCCGGTACTTTGGTGTCAGAGCGGTGACGGGTGAAGCGGCGCATCATGCATTCATGGCAATGCGCGCAGATCGGTCTGGAAGATCCGAAGCAGCCACGACGCGGCCACTCGTGGCGATCGTCGATGACGACCAGTCCGTGCGCGAGGCACTTCCCGATCTCCTGCGAGGATTCGGACTGGCTGCGCAGGCGTTCGACTCGGCCGATGCGTTTCTGGCTTTCGAAGATATATCCCGGACGCAATGCCTGTTGTTGGACGTTTGCATGCCAGGCATGTCGGGGCCGGAGCTGCAGCAAGAGCTCGTTTCGCGAGGCATCAGTGTGCCGATCATTTTTATCACCGCCCGGGCTGATGCGTCCCTCCGCGAAAAGCTCATGAAACGTGGAGCAGTCGCGTGCTTGTTCAAGCCATTCACCGAGCTGCAGCTTCGGATGGCGTTCGTTGCTGCCCTGCCGCAAATCCGCGACTGGCGTTGAAACTCTTGGTGGCAATTCGCTGAGAGGGTAGGAGACATGAACACCGTTGTTGCCCTTGCCCAAGCCCCGAGGATGGCCTTGATGTGCCGCGTCCAGCAGACTGCCCAATCCGAAATCACGCCTACCGTGTTTGTGGTGGACGATGATGTTTCCGTGCGTGAATCGCTCGAGGCGCTGATCGCCGCTGCAGGGTATCGGGCTGAAGTGTTCGCCTCTGCAGAAGCTTTTCTGACACATCCTCGGGAGCAGTTAGTCGGCTGCCTGGTGCTCGATGTGAGTCTGCCCGAGCTGAGCGGTCTGGAGCTGCAAAAGCGCCTCGCGACTCAGGACACATTGCCGATCATCTTCATAACCGGCCGCGGCGATATCCCGATGACCGTGCGTGCAATGAAGGCCGGCGCGGTCGAGTTCCTGACCAAACCCTACGGGCCGGACATCATCCTGGGAGCAATTGCCAATGCCGTAGAGCGCAGCCGCGGCACCTTGCACGAGCGCGCAACCTTGCAGGCGCTGCGTGATCGCCATGACTCGCTCACACTTCGAGAGCGGCAAGTCATGGCGCTCGTCGTTCTCGGACTGCTGAACAAACAAGTGGGCGGCGATCTCGGGATCAGTGAGATCACGGTGAAGGCGCATAGAGGAGCGATGATGACGAAGATGGGCGCGCGATCATTGGCAGAGCTCGTGAACATGGCTGGCCGCTTAGGGCTTCCCAGTGCGGGAACAGGTTTTAAAGGGTCTGCAGCCAAGTAGCGCGGGGATTGCAGGGGACATCGACTTGTTCATGGATCAGCAATTTGCCGATCCACAAAGGCACTTGCCCGATTTCGAATCCCTCTTTCCCGCCATTTCTTAGAATCGGCCAGCGTAATTTTCTTACCCGACCACCGGGAAGTCAGCGCTGAGTTTCGCGCTAAATCCGGTCGATACCCCAGACGATTCCCGGTCACTGGTTCGCTTGCGCGGCCCTATATTCCGAAACTTGTATAGCTATACAGGTTCTGGAATACTGATCGCCATGCCAAAGGCCACTCCACCCCTGAAACCGATGACGTTTCTGGGGTCGAGCCGGGACGATCTGCGGGAGATGCCGGAGACGGTCCGGCGCGCGATCGGCGTGGAACTGATGATCGTGCAACTCGGTGGAACTCCCACCGACTTCAAGCCCCTCGTCACCGTTGGCGCCAGTGCCTATGAGATCCGCGTCCGCGATGTGGCGGGAGCGTTTCGCACGGTGTTTGTGACAAAGTTTGCCGAGTCGATCTACGTGTTGCATGCCTTCCAGAAGAAAACCCAGAAGACCGCGAAGGCGGATCTGGATCTGGCGAGGCGGCGGTACAAACTGATTCCAGGAGCGAAGCCATGAAGAGCGCCACCCGTAAGCCCCGTCGTAAGACCGATGCTCGCCTTGCCGACACTCGAGTGATTCCCGGTAGCGGCAACGTTTTCGTCGATCTGGGGTTCGATGAAGCCGAGGCGCGAGTGATGGCGTTGCGCGTGCAGCTGATGATTCGTCTTCGTGAGCGTCTGCAGGAGAGGGGCTATACGCAGGTCGAAGCAGCGAAGCGCTTGGGGATGACTCAGCCGCGCGTGTCGGCGCTGCTGAAGGGCACATGGAAGGACTTCAGCATGGATATGTTGCTGACGCTTGCGACTCGTGCCGGCCTCAAGCCCGAGCTGCGCCTCGCGGCGTGAACTCGCCGCTGTCGGGCAGCTTCGATTTTCTAAGCGAATCGTTGCTGGCGGCAAATCTGGTGGCAAATCTGGTGGCAAAACCGGAATGAAATCGTCTCGCCTCGCCTCTCGCTTCCAGTATTTTCAACTGCTTGGATCGACGCCAATTGCGCTCTCCAACTCCAATCCCTCTTTCGAACCAAACTTGTTCAACGGCTCACAGTAGTTGCCTTTCCAAACCGCCACCAGATGCTCTGCCGCTCCGGCGGGAAGTCCCGTGTGGATTCCGTCGCAGCGGGAAACGCGCAGATGTCTCAATCAACTTCATTCGCGCTAAATTAGACCTCGTGAAAGTGGTCGTTCTGGTTCTTCCCGAGGTCTTGGATTCGAGCCTCGGCATCACGCTCGACGTCTTGTCGACGGCCAATTCCCTGCGCGCGAGCACCGGACAGAAGCCGCTCTTCGAGGTGGCTGTGGTCGGAACGGGGCCTCTACGCGTCCGGACGGGTGCGGGATTCGAAATCGGGCCCCTCGCAAAAATGCCATTGCGACAATTTCCTGTCTTAGTGGTCGTGCCCGGTTCCAACCAGCCCACGCCACAAAAGATCGATGCCTGGCTCGAACGTCGTGAAGTTTTGTGCGCCGGAGCATGGCTTCGTAAAGCGGCGAAAGCTGGTGCGCACCTGGCATGTTCCTGTGCCGGCACGTTTCTGCTCGGCCACACCGGACTTCTGAATGGGCACGTCGCGACGACGAGTTGGTGGCTGGCACGGCACTTCAAGAAGCGGTTCGCGTCTGTCGATCTGGACATGGATCGCATGGTCGTTGCCGACGGCCGGATTTGGACCGCGGGCGCCGCGCTCGCGCAAGCGGACTTGATGCTCGCGGTCGTTTCGCGCTGGGGTACCTCCGAATTGGCGCAAGATTGCGCGCGCTTCCTGCTGCTCGACCGGCGCGTCACGCAGAGCCACTATGCGATTGCCTCGCACCTGGCACGGCAGACGCCGACGATCCAGCGCGCGGACCGGTGGATACACGCGAATCTATCCGGAAAGATCACGTTGGACGGCCTGGCACGCGCGCTGCACATGACGCCGCGCACGCTGTCCAGGCACTTTGCGTCGGCAGTCGACATGTCCCCTATCCAATACGTACAGCGTCTTCGTGTCGAGCGGGCGGTCCAACTACTCGAGGCGAGCGCCGAATCTATCGATACCGTCGCTGACCGTATCGGCTACTCGGATGCTTCCATGCTGCGAAAGTTGCTCATTCGCGAAAGAGGCGTGACTCCCAGGATGCTGCGGGCGAGGCCAAAGAACTCCTAGCAACCGGCATCAACTGTCCGTGAATGGAGCGGACTGAATCATGTCGATGAACCCGAGGCGTATGAGAAAGCTCGTTCTCGAATCGGGACGCCGCGTGGCCTCGTTCTGCATCTCTTCGACCATTCGCTGCTTGAACTCGCCGCGCGGGTATCGATTCAACACTTCCCGCACCGCCGGTCGCCCGATGAGCGGCAGCCCGCGTCCGACGACATCGAGCGCCGCCCCGGCGTGGAGCAGGTGGTTTTCCGCGCCGTGCCTGAGTCCGACACGTACATCCAGGTGAAGTGAGATCGCATCCGCGATCCGATCGGCGCGTTCCCCCTCACAGCCATTGCTGCAAGCGAACTGATACGCGGCGCGGGCGCCTTCGACCGCGAAGCAGGCACAGCTCGTGTCCTGATACCGGTGAGGCTCGGTGAGGCCGAGGTCGTGCAGCAGGCTCGCCGCGAACAGAAGCTCGGCGTCGTGGCGGATGCGCCTTGCCTGCGCGATGGCCGCACCCCAGAAATACGTACGCTGGCAATGATCGAACAACCATGCGGGGCTCAACGATTTGGCGTGCAGAATGGTGCGGAGCGCGAACGCCGAATCCGGTACGACGATTGCGCCGATGTCGACGCGGGACGATGCCTGGTCCTCGACCCCAAGTCGCAGACGCAGCTTGTGAGGTATGCGCGCGAGCTGCGATGCCACCACCTGACCCAGCAGGCGTAGCCGGTCTCGCCGGCTCAGTGAGCCTCCATGCGCATAGGGCCAGGGCTTGCCTGCGGCCGTTCTCACAACCACTCTCCAGCTAGCTTGATGATCCAGATCCACTGAATGACGACTTGGAGCACCAAGAATGCGAAGCGGATGCTCACGCCAGCTGTGCCGGTTGACACGAGATGCGCCAGCGACTGGCAGATGCGGGCAGCAACGAACCACAGCGCCAGCGGGTCGGTGGCGGAAGAATGGCCGCTCACGATGGCCACCATGAGAATTCCCGCCGCGGCAGGCAGGTTTTCGTAACAGTTTGCGTGCGCCCGACAGAGGCGCCCTGAAAATGGTGAGACATCCTCGCCGGACACCGCGAAGGAATCGGGCGCGCGCTTGCGCGATGCGACCAGGCTGACGCGCAGCAACACAATGCACGTCAACAACGCGAGAGCCCACGCCGAATAGAGCAATACCGCCAATGCCGAGAAAGACAACAACGAATTTTCCTTCCGCTGGGATATTCGCTGATGATCGATCGTTGCGGCTAAAATAAGAAGTGTCGAGATTGACATCAAACGCGCTAAAGCAGACACGCAGGTTCGAGTCCGCCAGTTGGTGGCGTACTGGGCGATCTCCGTCGGCGCGCGTGGAATTTCGATCTCGCTCGGCAGCACAGGGATCACGCCCTTTGATTGGCGCCCACGGAGACAGCACGAGAATGTTTTCGGTGCCGTCTCGCCATTCCCGCTGAGCACCGTGCTGAATAGCGGGTGCGTCGGCGTCCGGTCTAGCGGAAAGTGAAGCCCCTTGATCGGAGTTAGTTGGTGCTGTCGACGACGGAATTGATCACGGCAGTCTTCGGAGACGCTTTTCCATCCGATAGTTAGTCATAGATTCGCCACGCACTGTGACCGTTTGTGGAGCAAGCACTTCGAATCCCACGGCTTCGAAGGTCGGTCGCGCGCTGATGCTTGCCTCGGCGAACAAGCGATTTAGTCCTCGAATGCGGGCAATGCCCTCGATGTGGGAGAAGAGCGCGCGTGCCACCCCGCGTCTGGAAATACGGGGATCAACGTACAACATGTCGAGATGGCCGTCTGGTTCCAGATCAGAGAACCCGGCTATGAGCCCATCTGTCTCGGCTACCCATGTGTGCTTGGCTGCGCATCGCCGGCCAAACTTCTCGGGGTCGATGAAGTCGGGAGCCCACGCCAGAATTTGAGCTTCTGTATAGTCGCCCACGGCGATCTCGCGGACCGCCGCGCGAAAAATTGAAATCAGCACCGATACATCATCTTGTCTGTGCAGGCGTAGGATTATTGAAGTCATACTTGCGCTGCCGACTACCGTTTTGTAGTCCACACAATTCTTAGGGAATGTCTGAAAAACCGACCATGACGGCGGCCGGATGCGCAAATATCGATGCGAGGGTTGTCAGAGGGACACCGCGGTGCGGTAGTTCGATGGTTTTAGCGTCGAACCATCGCATTTGCCGCTCTGCACTGACAGGTCTCCTACGCATTCAGCAATCGCCTGCGGTGCATGAAGAGGTTTGCCAGCGCCGCACTGACCTCGAGTCGGTGCAGGTTCTTCTCCAGGCCGCGGTAGCGCACTTTCTGGAATCCGAACACTCGCTTGATGACTCCGATCGCGTGCTCGACCTTGGCGCGCACGCTCGACTTGGTGCGGTTCTGGGCTTTGATCGTCTCATCGATGCGCTCGCCCCACCGATAGCGCTGGTTGGTGAAATCCCGCGCGCGCGGCGCCGCCTTGCGCATCTCTTCTTTCTGTCCGCGATAAGCCTGATCGCCCCATACCCGGGTCTCCTTGCCATGCAGCAGGTGCGACAGCGCGAGCGAATCGGCGACATTGGCCGCCGAGGCCAGAATCGTGTGGATCAGCTTGCTCTTGCTGTCGACGCCCAGGTGCGCCTTCATGCCGAAATACCACTGCTTACCCTTGGCGGTCTGATGCATCTCCGGGTCGCGCCCTTTGTCCTTGTTCTTGGTCGAGCTCGGCGCGCTGATGATCGTCGCATCGACAATGGTGCCGTTGGCGATCTTGATGCCATGGATGCGCAGGTACTCGTTCACCGCCGCCAGCAGCTTCTTGCCCAACTTGTGCTTCTTCAGCAGATGCCGGAACTTGCAGATCGTGCTCTCATCCGGAACCGATTCCACCCCAAGGTCGATGCCGACAAACGACCGCATCGACACCGGGTCGTACAGCGCCTCTTCCACCGCCGGGTCCGAAAGGTTGAACCACAACTGCAAGAAGTACATCCGCAGCATCTTCTGAAGCTCGATCGGCGGGCGCCCGCCAAGCTCGCTCATCTTCGGGTACACCGGCTCCACCACCTCGGCCAGTTCCCGCCACGGCACGATCAATGCCATGTCCGAAAGGAACTGTGCACGGCGCGTGGTCTTCATGTGCTTCTCGAACCCAGTCAGTGTCTGCTGCTTCATCGAACTACTCGCTCGATGAGAACCTTCACGTCAGACTATGCCGGTAAATCAGAGATTCCTTAGATGCCGCTGCCTTGAATTCCTTCCAGATTGTATCAACGAGGGCTATCCGCCTTTTATCTCCGGCCTGACGGATGTGGCGGGCCGAATAGGCTTGCGCTGAGTCCTGCGATAACGGGCGTCTCGGGTTTGTCGTTGCATCTCTGAAGCCGTGCTGAATAGGGGTGCCTTTGAAGCGACGAATTGGTGATTTGGTGCGAGGTATTTCCTGGTATGGATATTCGGGAATATTCGAAAGGCCCTGTAATTCATGCGCTTTTGGAGCCGGTATGAATCCCTCTCTCCGCCAATTACCTAAGAAGCCGCGGTGGCGCGCTCCATTACCTCTGGCTACACTGCCCGTCATGCGTCGATTTGGACCAATGGTTTGCGTCTTGATGTGCATCAGCTTTGCGCTGTTGCCCTTCAACACGCTGCATGCGCATGTGTCGGCCGATCACGACGACCACACATTGCTGCATGGCGGTCATACACATGACTCGATAGTTGGCGAACCACCGCACGAGACGGCCGAAGGCGAGCAGGTCGTACAGGCGCATTTTGCGGTGGCCGATGCGGGCACCTCGCTTGGCTGGGTGCAATGGTTGACGCTGATCTTTGCCCTCGGCTCGCTTCTGCTTTTTGCTCCTCGCGTCTTTTTCGTCCCTCGACCTCCCGGGCCAGACGACAGGCCTGTCCACAGTCGCGGGCATTGGCGACCGCTACTGCGCGGTCCGCCCCTCACTTCCATCTAGATCTGTCCTGAGGCTGCACTTGGGCGCGTTTGCGCCTGAGCGGTAGCTTCACCGATCAAGAGACGCTCGCCTCGCGGGCGGTAGATGGAGTGGTTCGATGTCATCTTCCCCGATTCGCGGCGTGTGCCTGACCGCATGCGCCTTGTTGTCATTCGCGTACGGCGCCCCATCCGTCGCCGAAGACGCCGCGCGCGTTCTTACGTTGCGCGATGCGCTCACGAAGACGCTCGAGCGTAATCCAGACCTCAAAGCGTTTGGCTTCGAAATCGAGGCGCAAGCCGGGCGCATCCAGCAGGCGGGCGCGCGGCCAAGTCCTGAAGTCGGTCTCTTGGTTGAGAATGGGTTCGGCAGTGGAACGCGCAACAGCCTCGATGCTGCTGAAACTACGCTGAGCATCGGGTTCGCTATCGAGCGCGGTGCTCGCGAGCGTCGCATCGATGTCGCCAATGCCGGCAACGATCTGCTCGGCACCGAAGCGACCATCCGGCGCCTCGACATCGCCGCGGAGACCGCCCGTCGATACATCGCCGTGCTCGAGGGTCAATCGCAGGTCACGCAAACCAAAAATGCCACTCGAGTCGGCGAGCATACGCTGCTCGCTGTGCAGACACGCGTCCGCGCTGCGAAGGTGCCCGCGGCGGAAGAATCCCGCGCGCAGGCGCAACTGGCGCGCACGCAGCTTGATGAAGAACATGCCGAACACGAATTGCTTTCCGCACGACGTCGCCTCGGCGCGCTGTGGGGCGATATCGAAGCCGATTTCGACACAGCGGGTGGCGAACTATCGTCATTGCCAGTGCTCGAGCCCTTTGAATCGTTGCGCTCACGGCTGCAACACAACCCGGATTTCTCGCGGCTCGTGTCGCAGAAGCGGGTGCGCGAAGCGGAGTTGCGCCTGGCTGAGATGCGCCGCCGGCCGCCGTGGCATGTCACCGCGGCGGTACGAAGATTCGAGGACGTTGGCGACCACGCGTTCATCGTCGGACTCACAGTGCCGCTGGCAAGCCGCGACCTGGCACGGGGCGCGATTTCCGAAGCGCGCGCGAATTCGGCCGCTATCGACGCGCGCGGAGACGCCCTGCGCGTGCAGATCGATGCCGAACTCTTCGCGCTATACCAGGAGCTGCGACACGCGTACGCCGAAGTGACCGCGCTTGCCAAGGACGTGTTGCCGCGCATGGAAGAAGCCGAGCAGCAATCGCGTTTTGCCTACGAGCGCGGGCGATACGGCTACATGGAGTGGGCCGCGGCGCAGCGCGAGCTGCTGGACGCGCGCCGTGCGCTCCTCGAAGCCACCGCTGACGTCCATCGCCATCGCATTGAAATCGAACGCCTGACCGGTGGCGCGCTCACCGCTGCCATCCTGCCCTGAGAATCAGCATGAACAAACTACTTTGGATCGTTCTCGCCCTTGCAGTCACTGCCTGTCAACGCCAGGAAGCGCCGCAGGGAGAGTCGGCGGAACACGCTGCAGCGGCGGAACCGGCGAAGGGTCCGCATCGCGGCCGCATGCTGGTCGATGGGCCATTCGCCATTGAGCTCGCCATTTTTGAAAACGGAGTTCCGCCCGAGTACCACGCGTGGCCCAGCCTCGACGGTAAACCGCTGCCCCTCGATCAGGTGGATTTCAAAATTGAACTCAGGCGCCTGGGCGACAAAGTCGATCGTTTCTCGTTCGTGCCGCAGGAAGACTACCTGCGGGGCGATGGCGTGGTGACCGAGCCTCACTCATTCGTCGTGAAGGTGACTGCAAGCCACGGCGGCAAGACCCATGAATGGAGTTACGACAGCTTTGAAGGGCGCACGAGCATCGCCGCCGACATCGCTGCGACGGCCGGCATCGAGACAGAAGTTGCCGGCCCGACGGCACTGACCGAAACCGTCACCGTCTACGGCCGCATCGTGGCTGATCGCTCGCGCCAACGAGAGGTGGCCGCGCGTTTTCCGGGCGTGGTTCGCGCAGTGCGCAGGAATCTCGGCGATTCGGTGCGTGCAGGCGAGCAACTCGCCACCATCGAGAGCAACGAGAGCCTGCAGACGTATTCTGTGGAAGCGCCGATTGCCGGCGTCATCACGCAGCGCGATGCAAATCCGGGTGAACAGTCATCCGATCGGGTGCTGTTCACGGTCACCGATCCTTCCACGGTGTGGGCAGAGCTTTCGGTGTTCCCAAGAGACCGCGGTCGCGTTCGTCCGGGAGCCACGGTGCTCGTGAAGGCGGCCGACTCGGACACCACCTCGGCCGGCCGCATTGCGCGCGTCGACGTGCAGGCTGCGGCGAACCAATCCGTCACCGCGCGCGTCGCGCTCGACAACAGCAAGGGAGACTTCCTTGCTGGCGCGCATGTCACGGCCGACATCGCCGTATCGCAACGCACAGTGCCATTGGCCGTCAAGAGCAGCGCGTTGCAACCCTTCCGTGACTTCACGGTCGTCTTCGAGCAGGTGGGCGACACCTACGAAGTACGAATGCTGGAACTCGGCGAGCAGCACGGCGATTGGGTTGAAGTGCTGGGCGGATTGGAGTCCGGAGCGCGCTACGTCACCGAGAACAGTTTTCTCATCAAGCAGGACGTCGAGAAATCCGGCGCCTCGCACGATCACTAGGAGCGCGCCATGCCGCTGCTGCTGCCGCGGCTCGGGGCGAGTAGCTGAGGCACAATCATGATTGAACGCATTCTGCAATCTGCCATCGCGCGTCGTGGGCTCGTCATGCTCGCAACAGTGGCGCTGGCAGCGCTCGGGGTCTGGAGCTTCACGCGTTTGCCGATCGATGCGCTGCCCGACATCACGAACGTCCAGGTCATCGTCAACGTCGAGGCGCCGGGCTACACGCCGCTCGAAGCCGAGCAACGCATCGCGGTGCCGCTGGAAACGGCGATGGCCGGCCTGCCGCGCCTTTCATACACGCGTTCGCTGTCGCGATACGGGCTGGCGCAGGTGACTGTCGTTTTTCGAGACGGCACCGACATCTATTTTGCGCGACAGCTCGTGTCCGAGCGTGTGACAGCGGCGCGCGGGCAGCTCCCCGAAGGGCGCGAGCCTGTGCTCGGGCCGATCGCTACCGGGCTCGGCGAGATCTTCATGTTCACCGTGGATGCGGAGTCGGGTGCCAGGAATGCCGATGGCTCCGAAATCACACCGATTGACCTGCGCTCCGTGCACGACTGGATAATCCGGCCGCAGCTCCTTCGCGTACCCGGTGTGGTCGAAGTCAATCCCATCGGTGGCTACAAGAAGGAAATCCTGATCGCACCTGACCCAGCCAAACTACTGGCAAATGGCGTATCCCACGAAGAACTCGTACTCGCAGTCGAGGAGAACAACAGCAATCGTGGAACTGGGTACATCGAGCGCAATGGCGCGCAGTGGTTGATGCGCGTGCCTGGCCAGGCGCGACAGATCGAAGATCTCGGCTCCATCGTCATCAAACAGACCGGAGGGGTACCGCTGCGCGTGCGCGATGTCGCGAGCGTTTCGGTGGGCCGGGAGCTGCGCACCGGCGCCGCCACGCAGAACGGCCGTGAAGTCGTCATGAGCACGGTGTTCATGCTCATAGGCGAGAATAGTCGCGCGGTGGCTCGAGGTGTTGCAGCCCAGCTCGAGAAAATCAAACCATCACTGCCTCCCGGAATTACCGCCACCGCGGTCTACGACCGCACGCGCCTCGTGGACAGTACGCTCAGTACCGTCAGCAAAAACCTGCTGGAAGGTGCGTTGCTGGTGGTGATCGTGCTGTTCGTGCTGCTCGGCAATGTCCGTGCCGCATTGCTCACGGCCGCGGTGATCCCACTGGCAATGTTCATGACGATCACGGGGATGGTGCAGACCGGCGTCACGGCCAACCTCATGAGCCTGGGCGCGCTCGACTTCGGCCTCATTGTCGATGGTGCCGTGATCATCGTCGAGAACAGCTTGCGACGTTTGTCGGAGTCAGCGAGAGAAGGGAGGCCATTGCCGTTGGTCGAGCGTCTCGGGCTGGTGTACCTCGCAACCCGGGAAGTGATTCGCCCAGCGCTGTTCGGTGTGTTCATCATCACGGCCGTCTATCTGCCGCTGCTCGCGCTCACCGGCGTCGAAGGCAAGATGTTCCATCCAATGGCCATCACGGTAATCATTGCCCTGCTGTCGGCGATGCTGCTGTCACTGACGTTTGTGCCAGCGGGCGTCGCGCTGTTGTTCCGCACGCCGCGACCCGAGAAACACAACGTGGTGATGGCGGCGGCGAGTTCGGCATACAAGCCGATTCTTGCGTTCGCGCTCCTGCGCCGCTGGCCGATAGTCGTCGGCGTTTCGGGGCTGACGCTCCTCTGCGGCCTGCTTGCCATGCGCTTGGGAACAGAGTTCATCCCGAACCTCGACGAAGGCGACATCGCGATGCACGCGTTGCGCATTCCAGGTACATCGCTTGGCCAGGCTATACGCCAGCAGCAACAGCTCGAGGAGAAGGTGAAGCAGCTACCGGAGGTGGAACGCGTGTTCGCCAAGATCGGCACCGCGGAAGTCGCGACCGAAGCGGCGCCGCCGAGCGTTGCCGACAATTTCATCATCCTGAAGCCGCGCGATCAGTGGCCCGATCCTGACAAGTCGAAGAATCAATTCGTGGCGGAGCTCGAAGCGCAAGTCACGCCCGTGCCCGGCAATCGATACGAATTTTTGCAGCCGATTCAGATGCGGTTCAACGAACTCATCGCGGGAGTTCGCGCGGAGCTTGCCGTAAAGGTGTACGGCGATGATTTCGACACGCTGGTTGGCTTGGGTGCTGAAATCGGTAAGGCGGTCGGCAGCGTATCGGGTGCCGCCGATGTGGCCGTCGAACAAGCCACTGGTTTGCCAGTGCTCACGGTGGAACCCAAGCGCGAGGCGCTCGCGCGACTCGGCCTCAACATCAAACAAGTGCAGGATCTCGTTGCCATGGCCGTGGGCGGAGCCGTTGCTGGCCAGTTCTATGAAGGCGATCGCCGCTCGGACATCGTCGTGCGGCTGTCCGAGGAATTGCGGACCGATTCCGCGGCGCTTTTGCGACTGCCCGTGCAACTTGCCGACGGCGGGTATGTGCCGCTGGGCGAAGTGGTGGATTTGCGTCTCGATACGGGTCTGAATCAGATCAATCGCGAGAGCGGCAAACGCCGGGTGGTCGTTGCTGCCAACGTGCGCGGGCGTGATCTCGGTTCGTTCGTGCAGGACGTCAAGCAGGCGATCGACGATCAGGTCGAACTACCGGCCGGATACTGGCTGGAGTTCGGGGGCACGTTCGAACAACTGGAATCCGCGTCTCGCCGGCTGGCGATTGTCGTGCCGATCACTCTGGCCCTCATCGCCTGCTTGCTGTTCATGGCCTTGCGCTCCGCGCGCGATGCAGCGGTCATCTTTTCTGGCATCCCCCTTGCGCTGACGGGCGGCGTGCTGGCGCTTTGGCTGCGGGGCATACCATTGTCGATCTCCGCGGGTGTCGGCTTCATCGCATTGTCGGGTATCGCAGTTCTCAACGGACTCGTCATGGTGAGCTTCATCCGCGACCTTCGGGCGCAAGGTACTGCGCTGGATGATGCGATTACGCAGGGCGCCCTCACGCGCCTGCGGCCGGTGCTGATGACCGCGCTCGTGGCCGCGCTGGGCTTCATTCCGATGGCCTTCAACAGTGGTATCGGCAGCGAAGTGCAGCGACCGCTCGCCACCGTAGTCATTGGCGGCATCGTGTCCTCGACACTGCTCACGCTGCTGGTATTGCCCGCACTGTATCGATTGGCGTATCGACACAACATCGCACATGCACACGGCTAGTCGAGGGCGGTGAGGGCATGTTGCACCCAGGTCGAGTGTCGGACATGCGCAGTCTCGGGCGGCCAACCTGTGCTCAGCGAAGTGGACACACGAACAACGTCGCCATGCTTCATGATGAGCAGCAGAAAGGGGCGATCAGCTCGTAACCCAAGGATCTTCATGCTGCGCGCCGAAAATTCAGAGTCTTCCGTCGCGGAACGACTCAATCGTGAATGCCGATGCATTGGCACCGATGTTCCTGCGCTGCACCGGTGGCTCGAGGCAGATCTGGCGAGCCGCGGATTATCGCAACCGATCGTCACTACGAATCCACATCTGTTCTCCGATCTACCCGTGTTCATCGCGGCGGAGCATGCGCGGCAGATGCAATGCGTTGTCGATGCCGTGGAGGCCGTGGCCAGGCTTCCTGCCTATCGGGAGTCAGCCTTGTCGCGCGCCCCGGCGATTGCCCAGGTAGCGCCTGCAACCCGCGGTGTGTTCATGGGTTACGACTTCCATCTGACAGAAAGCGGCCCCATGCTCATCGAGATCAACACCAACGCGGGTGGGGCGTTGCTCAACGTGGTCATGCGTCGCGCGCAGCAAGCGTGCTGTCCGGAGGTGGCGGACTATTTCGAACGTCGGGCGAATGCCGATCAGCTCGAGGATCAGTTGTTCGAGATGTTTATGCAGGAGTGGCGCCTGGCACGCGGTGACCGGGCACTCGGACGCATCGCTATCGTCGATGACGATCCTTCGAGCCAGTATCTGTTGCCTGAATTCCTGCTCTTTCAGCAACTCTTCGAGACTCGTGGCGTATCAGCAGTCGTGGCGGCAGCCGATCAATTAACCTGCGATGGTGAGTCTTTGTGGCATGACGGCCGGCGTGTCGACATGGTCTACAACCGACTGACCGATTTCTATTTCAGCGAAGCTCCGGCTCATGCGGCGCTGGCGCAGGCCTATGCAGCCGACATGGCCGTGATCACGCCGCATCCGCACGCGCACGCTCTTTATTCCAACAAGCGGAATCTCGTGCTGTTGACCGATGAGGGGGAGCTGCGGGCCATGGGTGTCGCAAGCGATACCATCGAACTGCTTCTTCATCACATTCCACGCACGGTTTGCCCGCGCGGCGACGAAGAGCAGTGGTGGGCGGATCGTAAGCGCTGGTTTTTCAAACCTGCACAAGGTTTTGGCAGTCGCGGTTCCTATCGCGGTGACAAGATCACGCGGCGGGTGTTCGCCGAGGTGATGCAGAACGACTACGTCGCGCAGATACTCACCCCGCCGAGCGAGCGCTCGCGGGGATGGGAAACAGATCGGGCGGTTTTCAAGTTCGACGTTCGCAACTACGTTTACGGTGGCAAAACACAGTTGATCGCCGCGCGCTTGTACCAAGGGCAGACCACGAACTTCCGCACCACCGACGGCGGATTTGCCCCAGTGTATTGGGTGCCGACCCACCACCAGGGTAGCGCCGCGGCTCAAGGTTGCGTGGGGTCTACCTGGTGACAGGCGTAGCCGCCTGTCTAGAACCGAAGTATTGCCAAGCGCCAGGTCGAACCCCACCGATACCGGTGATGCTTCGCTGGACTCGAGCAGCTCCGTGCGCAATTTCCATTTGAAGCGCGATACCACTCTTACAGATCATGGTGCGGCTCGTCGGCAGGAAACGTATAGCTGACGACTACCGTCGGCGCCGGCTCTTCGCGGTGTTGCCACAGGTGCCCATGTCGCAGCACACGCGCCGGCCGCCGCGGCCGCAGCCGGATGGCTCCCTGGTGTTCGGGTCAGCACGCGTCGGCGGGCACGGTGGCCATGACATCTATCGTGCGCGTCTGGGAAGCGGTGGCCGGCAAGTCGAAAACCTCGGCCCGCCGGTGAACACGAAGTTCAACGAGTACGAAGCCGAGGTATCGCGCGATTGAAAACGGATCATCGTCGTCGCCGATCGCGGCGATCGGTCGCATTTCTACCCATATCGATTCAAACACGGCGCCTGGGTCGCGCAGGCACGCATCGTCCCGAAGCTCGACGTCTTCCAGGTTGGACCGCTGCTCTCGCCGCGCGGCGACCGGCTGTTGTTCGCGCAGGCGGATGGCGAGAGATCAGGCGAGTTGTTCCTGCTGGACCTCATGCCTGGTCCCGACCGGCACTGGCCGCCCCGCTGCGCGCGCTGACGCATCGGTCCACACGACGACCAGGTCCTTCGCGTCCACCTACACGCCTGGCTTCACAAGCGCTTCTGCGACTGAACCGCCAGTCTCCGCCCGCATACTAACTACCTCGTCCGCAGAAGGGGTGCGCTGCCGGAGCTGCTCGCACTATTCGGCAGCACGCAACCGCACCGCGGGGGGTGGCGCTTTTGTTGAAACACCTGGGCCAATCGGCTAAATGTCGACGTTGATCGGTCGCTCTGCACCACCTGTTCGGTGGTCCGACAACTCGCGCCGCAAGGCCGAAAGTCTGACCGTTCGATCTTCCATCACCATGCCGAGGGTCGTCAGGAGCTGCCGCACCAGCGCATCGGCTGACCCGTGGGGGAAACGAATGTCGCCGCGCAAGTTTTGACCCGTGTCTACGAGCGCCAGCCAGTAGCTGATGCCGGGCAACGGGATCGTCGAGAACGGCGCGGGATCGATCGGGAAATTCGCGAAGCGACTACCCGCGGTGTTGGATTGCGGCCGCGAGTATGGGATGAAATTGAAGACCGGAGCATGCAGCCACTTGCCGCGCCGGGTGAGCTCTTCCTGGACCATGTCGGAGCGGAAGAACTGATAACGCATCGCCTCGACGTAGCTGTTGTTGACGCGCTCTACCGATTCGGCAAAGGTCGGATCGCCCTCGAGAGATGTGCTCCAGTGCATCCGGTCGGCGAAATAGCCGATGACGGACACGAGCGCCGGCGCTTCCCGCCCCGAGTTCACCGTGCCCATGGTCACCGTGTCCTGATCCGTCACGCACGCAAGCAGCAGTTTCTGGACCGTCATGAGCACTACGAACTTGGAAACACGAAGCTCCTGGGCACAGCGTTCGATCGCGGCCGTCCGCTCGATGCCGACTTCGAATGTGTTCCGCACGCATGCGAAGTCCGGCGTCGGTGCCTGCGGTGGCCGATGAAGCAGATCCATGTGCGGTGCATCCGCCAGCCTGCCGGCCCATTGCTGCAAGTGCTCGCGGATCTGCGGTCGCGCTATCCACTCGGCGCAGCTCAGCAGGTAGTCCGCATACTGCAAGGACGCGGGTGCGGCGGGAAGGCGATGACCCGCCACCTTGAACGAATAATTGCGAATCAGTTCTGTGCCCAGCATGCCGATCGAGACCATGTCGGCGATGAAATGATGCATGACGAGACCGAGGATGTGATCTTCGGTATCCAGGCTGATCACGAACCCCTTGAAGAGCGGTCCTGTGGCGAGGTCTATCGGCGCCCACACCAACTCGCTCGCGCGCGCGCGCGCGGCGTCTTCCCGCTCCTGAGGCGCGAAGCATGCGACATCGAATACCTCCATGCTCTTCATCGGCTGCGCCCCGTATACGAGCCAGGGCCGGCCTTCCATCTCCATCGCCGTCGCTTGCAATACCTCGTGCCGCGCGCGCAATTGTTCGAATGCGAACGACATCGCGGGTAGATCGAGAAAGCCCCGTACCCGCATCACGAAGCGAAGATTCGCCGAATCGACGCCGGTCAGCTTGTCCTTGAGCGCACGCCACGTTGCCAGGCGAAACGACGGCACACTTGCCAGATCGTGATGTCTGCGCACGAACTCGGGCGACAGCCGGTCCTCGGACGGTTCCGTGCTCGTGCCCGCCAGGTGCTGGAGCAACGTCGTGCGATGCGTACGAAGCTCTTCCAGGAACGTTTGTGGAACCGACTTGCCGCGACAGCGGAATTTGACCTCGTCGCCTTCGACCCACAGCTTGATGCCGCTCTCATGGGCGCGAGTCAGCAAAGCTGCAACGGCATCTGGCATCGGAACTCCTTCCTCGAGGTGGCGAATTGGCCTGGATTCTTAGGCGGCGTATGAGTACGCCTGGTGGCGCCGGCCGGCCGCCGCCGCGAACGACGGCAATCGCCATCCGAGCTGATAGTCGGCGACATGCCCGATCAGATGTTTGCTGTCGCCCTTGAGATGTAATACCAACTTCGAGTCCCAGGTTGGCTGGCGAAGATCGATTGGCTTGGTGACCCAGTAATTGAACTTGTTGCAGGGGAGCGAGGAAATTCGTATCCCTTCGCGCTCAAATATCTGGGGACGCGAAAGATCGGGCGGCAGTCCGACCGCGTTGAGAGACAGTTGGCCGCCGCGCCAGCGGTCGATGTCGCCGTAGTAATCGCGGATGACCGGGTCGGTCTTGAGAATCTCGTACGTGGCGAGATATGCGGAGAAGAACTTTCGTGCCGCGGCGATCCGCCGCCGCGCGCAGAAGATGACGCCCTCGTTGAGAGGCATGAAACCTGGCGTCGTGCGGTAGGTAACGCCGACATCGAAGTCCCGCTCGAACACACCGTTCAACGCACCGTTCGGATACGCATCCGAATCCAGGAATACGGTATTCGCGGAAAACGCGCGCGAGTGCACATAGGCTGCCATGGCCCTCACGCGCTCGTACATCGGCGCTCGCGCGTCGACGGGGAGCCGGACGACCGTAACGCCAGGATGACTGAAAGGCACGACCGCCGATTCGTTCGTGACGTAGAAGATGCGCGCGTGGCAATGAAAATTGAGCGATGCCCAGATGAAATGGTTCGCGAGTGCCTTGTAGTCGAACTCCCAATGATCGTGCTTGACGTCCACGTACTCGATCGTGCGATGGGAGGCGGGGACGTCCACGTGAAATACGAAGAAGTTGATGCCCGCGGGTTTTTCCGCTCCAGCCGCTGCATCGAAGGCGGGCGAGTAGCGTCGGATGGCCGACTCGGCGATGGCGCACGGCGCGAAGCTGCCGAGCGTGCGCACGCGACTCATGAGTTCGGAAAAGGCGTTAGATCGCTTCATCGCGGGTACTCTTCCATGAAATCGCCGCCGCGATTCTTGTCTCAGTCTCTGTGCTGGCACTCTCTCGAAATTCGTCTGCGACGTCAAGCAAGGAAGCAGCGCATGAGTGCGTCCTCTTACAGACGATTCACTCGCTAGCCTGAAGATGCACGAACGTGACACGCCGATCGCAGCAGGAACAAATTTGCGCTCGCAGGCCGGGCAATGAAATCAAACAGTTATGCGGCAGTAAAATTGTTGAAGAGATAGACGCGTATTTTTTCCTGCGGTGCTCGCCACCGGGAACGAGCGAAGTTCCGCGAGTTCGTGCGGGTGCCGCGTTGTTTGCGTTGTCGCGGAGACTGCTCGTACGCGACGGCTCACGAAATCGACAGCTTCCTCTATCTAGTATATTTCCTTTGCACAAGACCGGTGCCGTTGCGGTGCATCAGATCTGCGTCTGAAAATTAATCGTGCGGTTGCTGTCAGAGTCTGGCGACTGGTGACGCGTACGGCTCGGGAGAAGTTTCCAGGGAATAGATGGACGAGTACCGGGCTGCAGCTCACGGCAGGACAACGACAGCGACAGTCAATGACGTCACCGATCGACGCACGCGGCTCGGGTCGTCCCGTCGAGTGGGTCGGCGATTCGTTTAGCGACATCCGGGACAAGGTCAGCAGTTGGTGGGACAATCTCTAGCATCGCTGCCGAGCAATTCGCACTCGGCAGCAGGCCATCACGCGTGACCTGGAGTATTTGCACCACTGGGGGCATGGACTGACACGCAGCAGGCAGCTTCGTTACTCCAGCGATTGCATTCGAGACGTCGGGGTAGACGACCATCAACATGACCACTACATCGATCCCGACATCACGCGCCGCGCCACGGGTTCGGCGCCACACACGTGAGTTACCGCATGTGGTCCACGTCCTGGTTCCGTCGTAACCCCGCCGTGTCCGCGTTTCGCACTGGAAAGATCTGGAGTTTTGCGCCCGTCGAAGGACGGGGCATGGCGCTCGCCGTGCGGATCGACCAGGATGGGTCCATCGAAGTGGGTTGGCTCGACGGTATGGGCGCCATGCCCGAGCTTCGTTGCGACATGCTGGTCGAGAGTGCGTCGCAGTCGGTACCGGCCGTGTGGCGACCGTGCGAGGTCACGTCGTGAACGGGCAAGTGACGGTGCTCGGCGTTGGCATGCACCCGTGGGGCAAGTGGGGTCACGGCTTTGCGCGCTACGGTCTCGCGGCTGCAGAGGCGGCACTCCAGGATGCCGGCGTGGAGTGGCAGGAGGTGCAGCTGCTGACGGCGTCTGCCACTCTGCGCAGCGGTTACGCGGGACTGATTGCCGCGACGACCTACGCGCGGGCCCTGGGTGCTGGCGATCGCGTCAACGTCATGACTACCTACGGCGCGTGCACCTCCGGCGCGCAAGCGCTGGCTGCCGCGCGGGCACAAATACTCGCCGGGGAATGCGACCTCGCGCTCGTGATCGGTGCGGACATTGCCTCGGACGGCCCGCTCGCACCGCCGAATGATGGCGAATCATCGGACATGAACCTGCTGCGACATTCGCTGGGTCTCACGAATCCGGTCTATCTCGCCATGTACGCGCGTCGGCGCATGCACCTGCACGGCACCACGGAGAGCGACCTGACGCTCGTCAAGGTCAAGAACTCGGTCGCAGGCAGTCGCAATCCCAACGCGCGTTATCGTTACGAGCTCACCCCAAAGCAGGTGAATTCATCGCCCATCTACTGCGATCCGCTCAGGTTGCTGCACATCAGCGCGATCTCGGACGGCGGTGCCGCGGTGGTGCTCGCGAGCGAGCGGTTTGCGCGAGCTCGTGGCGATCGAGGAGTGCGTCTGGTGGCGGTGCGCACGCCTACACCGGGCGCGACGAATGGAGACCTGGAAATGGGCGAGCTAAGATCCACGGCGATCGGCGGCGAAGCACGATCATTCCGCGACTCGTTGGTGCAGGACGCCTATCGTGCCAGTGGTATCGATGCGCGCGAGCTGTCGCTGGCCGAAGTGTATGACGTTTCGTGTGCCAGCGAGCTCGATTGGTACGAGAGCCTGGGACTGTGTGATCGCGGCGACGCAGAGCGACTGCTGCGCGATGGCGCGACTTCCCTCGGTGGAACCACGCCGGTCAATGCCAGCGGAGGTCTCTCGAGCCTGGGTGAGGCACCATCTGCGCAGGTGCTCGCGCAGCTATGCGAGCTCACGTGGCAGTTGCGAGGCGATGCAGGCGCGCGACAAGTCCCGATGGCCCGTCTCGGAATTGCAGTGAGTCAGGGAATCTTCGGTCACGGTGCTGCAGTAGTCGCGATGCGACAGTAAACGGATTTTTCAGAGACTTTCACAATGGACACTATAACCGCTCGCCTGATTCAAAGAGGGTCACCCTTCGAGCTGCAGGATGCCGTCATCGACGGCGTACCGTGCAAGATTTTCCCACGCGGTGCACAGAACCTGCTGCAGATGTATCGGAAGGCCGCAGCACTCGGCACGAGGGAATTTATCGTCGATGGGACCCGCCGGCTCACCTTCGCTGCGGTGTTCGGCGGCGCCGCGCATGTTGCGGCAGCACTCGCAGCTGGCGGCTGCGCACCGCGTACGCGCGTGGCGCTTTGGCTGCCCAACGGCGCTGACTGGGTGACCGCGTTCATCGGCATCACGCTGGCCGGCTGCGTGCCGGTGCTGATCCATGCGGATGCAGAGCCAGCCTCAGCGCGCGCGGCCGCCGAACAGGCGCAGGCGCGTCTCGTCATGACCACGCAGCCGATCGCGCCGAATGAACTCACGGTCGAGGATCTCATCGCACGCTCGGCGGCGCTTGCACCCGGCACCGCGCTGCCCGAGCCCTCGAGTGAGGACATAGCACTGATCGGATTCACCTCCGGCACGACGGGTGTTCCGAAGGGCATTGAGCTCAGTCACCGCAACGTAGTCACGGGCCTGATGAACATGATGCTTGGGGGGGCGATCGCGGGTGCGCGGGCGGCAGTCGGCAATCCGTCGACACGTCCGGCGGCGGCGGTCAACTACGCCCCGTGTTCGATGCTCTTCGCTCCGTTGTCACACATCAGCGGTTTCGCCCAGATACTCCTGATGGCCCACGCCGGCGGCAAGGTGGTGCTCGCCGGCGAGTGGGAGACTGCCGAAATACTCACGTGCGTCGCGCAGGAGAAGGTCCGTTCCTTCAGCGGTGCAACTCCGACCCTGCTGCGTAAAGTGCTTTTCGCCCTGACGCCGCAGCACGATGTCGCGTCGCTCGCCAGTCTGCAACTGCACGGCGCGGCGCTCAGGAAGGAATTCATCGACGAGGTCACGCGTGTGCTGCCGCATGTGATGATCGGCACGGGTTACGGCATGACCGAAACCTGTGGTTCGGTCAGCGTCACGACGGGCGCCGAGTTCCTCGCCGACATCGCCGCCAGCGGACGCCCGCTTCCTTCGGTCGAAGTTCGCATCATGGGCGCAGACGGCATTCCCGCCGCCGAAGGAATCGCGGGCGAGCTCGAGGTGCGCGGCGCGATGGTCATGCGCGGATACTGCGGGCGCGGGGATGCACCGCTGGATGGTGGTTGGCTCAAGACCGGGGATTTCGCGCGGCTCGAGGCTGGAAAACTGTACGTCGTCGATCGGCTGCGCGACCTGTTCGAGATCCGTGGCGTGCGGCATTCGGCGAATGCAATCGAGGGCGCTGCGGGAAATCACCCGGCGGTCGATGAAGCGGCGATCGTGACGTTCGACGCTGCGGCCAAAGACGATGGAATCGCAATTGCCATCGTGCTTCGCGAATCGCAGCCCGATGCCGAGACCCGCCTGCGAGCGGAGATTCTCGGCCGACTCGCGCCGCTCAACTTCACGCCAACACTTGCATTCGTCGATGCGATGCCGCGCACCGCGTCAGGAAAGATCAATCGTCTCGCATTGAAAGACCGCGTGCATGCGATTGCCCGATACTCCAAGGAAGTACCATGACAGACCAACAACTGACAGCCACCGAAAACGTAGTGTCGGCCATCTGGGCGGAACTGCTCCAGCGCCCAACCATCGAGCTGGATGACAACTTCTTCCAGCACGGCGGCGACTCGATGATGATGATGATCGCGCAGTTTCGCGTGGCCGAAGAGCTCAAAGTGGAGCTGCCTCCCGGATCGATTGCGGTGGCACCCAGTCTGCGGCAGTTCTGCGCACTCATCGACTCGTCCATCGCTCAATCCGGATCCATTTGATGGATGTACTGGAAGCGAAGCCGAAATCGGCCGAGGAGGCGAGCAGGTCGATTCGCGTGTATTTGATCGAGCTGCTCGAGAAGATCCGTCAGAAAAGCCGGATCCCCGGGATCGCCATCACGGTGAGCATTCAAGGCATTCGCTGCGAGGCCGCCATTGGCGAGCTCGCAGAGGGCGGTGTTGAACCGATGTCGGTCGATGCGCGCTTCCAGATCGGGTGCATCACCAAACCAATGGTGGCGATGGTGGCTGCGGAATTCGTCGCGGACGGGCGCCTCGATCCCGATGCGCGCATCTCGCGTTACATACCTGAGCTCGCTGACATCGATGTCACGCGGGAGCTTTCGGTCTGGCACCTCTTGTCACACACGAGTGGTGTTCAAGGGCTCAACATCAACGATCCCGCGGTGGCCTACAGCTACAACTGGGACAAGTTCCTCGCGCATTTGCGCGGTACACGGCGCCTGTTCACGCCCGGCTCGGTTTTCAGCTACGACCATTCGGAGTACGCGCTCGTCGGCGAGATTGTCGAGCGGATCTCGGGATGCAAGATCGGCGAGCTCCTGCGAACGCACATTGTCGAACCGCTGGGCCTCACCACCGGGACGGTTCGCGGTGACCAGCAACTGGTCGACCGATGTGTGGTGGACCACACGCCCGATTCGTCAGCGGGAACCTTTCGCAAGCTCAAGCCGATCCCTTTCGGCGCGTTTTGGCGGGCATCCCTCTCGGACTTGACCATGAGCCTGTCCGACATCTTGCGTATCGCAGAGGCGATTCCCGGCATCTCACGAAGTACGGCAGGGAGGCCGACACCCGAAGCCATGGAGTTGGTGCAGAAACAGGTGCTGCAGTTGCCCGCCATGTTCGGCAGCGCCCGTGCCGAGCAATTGCCGGCGTCCTTCGGGCTTGGCTGCGCCGCTTACCGCGGATCGTTGTTAGGGCACAATGGCTCGGCACGCGGCCAAACCTGCGGATTTCGCTTTGATCCTCGTGCAGGCTTCGCGTTGGCCGTGGGCTTGAATTCATGGCAGCCGTACCTGCGCGACAAGATCATCAATCACGTCATGGGTGTGCTGCGGGGCCAGAGCATTCCGCCTGCCCCACGCGCACAGCTCGAATTGCCGGTCGATGATCTCCCGGGTACCTACTACGGTCCTGGTGCAGTCGAGGCCCGTGTGGTGCAGTCGGGCGCAGGGGGTCTGAGCTGCTCCGTGACGGCTCCAGGGCAGCCGCAGCCGCTCGTCGTCGACATGCGTGCGGACGAAAAATTCGGTCTCGTCGTCAGCTCTGATACGCAACACCACTCGTTGGCATTTTTCCGTGAGCCCGAAAGCGGAATACACGGGCTCATGTTCGGGATGACCGCGCTTCGCAAGGGAGCGCAATAAGGCGTTCTCTCGCGAGAATTCTTCCCCGACTAAAATGGTTGCGAAGCCGGGGTATCGAGTCAAACGAAGGCGGTTGCCATCAGGGTTCGACCACGCCGAACCCGCGCTCACGCAACGCCTGCAGCGGGCCATTCGAGTCAAACAAAGCGCCGAGCGGCACGAGCGCAAAAACAGAGGTGTGATCGCGCAGCGCATCCTCCACGGTGCTCACCCAGACTTCATTGACGGCCTTGAGGCCGCGCTCGAATTCGAGGCGCGCGAGGTCCGCCTTGTGCGCCGATTCAGCTGTGCCCAGCTGTTTGAGCAACGATCCATTCGTCATGAGTGTCAAGAGAAGCTGCTCGCAATCCAGGGTCGGATCGGGCGGCGGAATTCTTCGCAGCACCTCTAGATTGCCGCTCGCCCACGCGTTGGCGTGCGTTTTCATCACTACGAGATCCTCTTCGAGTCGCGCGAGCGATTTCGCGAAGCACTCGGCGTCCCCCAGCTCCGCGTCGCGGAAGCGCCCGATTATCTCGCGCGGCTTGTCGATCTGGATGGACATCCTGACTTCCGGCTCCAGAATCTTGACCTTGTGCTTCTTCGCCAGGCGCTGCACCGCGTCCCATACGACGGCCCCAGGATCGGGCGACGACAATCCCGTTTCGCTCATCGCCTGAGAGCGGAGCTCCGAGGCAGCGAAGGCTGGGCGCAGCTTTTCCACCGAGTTGCCGTGTCGGAAGACGTACTTCTGCTTGAGCCGTTCCCACTGCTGGTACGCTTCGGGCGCCACCCGATCCTTCAGTTTGACGCCCTTGGGGTTGTCACCCAAGGACATTACCGCGGGCGCCGCGGCCAGCTTGGCAAAAAAGCCCACCTCGATATCTGTCTCGAGCTGCACCCAACGCACGACGAACTGCGATTCGGTGATGCGTGATTCCACCTCGCGAGAACGCCAGGTCATCTTCGCAGGCAGCGGCGCGTGCATGCCGAGAATCCACAGCGTCTTGCCGTCTCGCGAGGCAGACCACAAGGCCGGTCCGGGCTGCTCGCCGGTGATCAGGATCTCCTCTAAGACGGGCGCAGGGTCCGCGAAAGTGACCGGCTGCTGCGACTGCGCGCCGCTCGATGCGGCAGCGAGAAGCAGCACGAAGGAAAGAACGGCACGCATCCTAAACTCCTTACTTCCTGAATCGCGTCGTTCGGGTCGAACCCTGCACCGCTGAGTGACTGCGGTGATCGTCGGGTTCATAGTCTTCCTTCCTGTGCAGCGATTTCCTCGCCCGCGTCAAGCCGGCGTGCCACCGGTCCGCTGTCTCACTCCGTGACGACACTTCTGAAATCTGCCATGGGGCCTGTCGTCGCTGCACATATCTCTGCAACCGCGCGTTCGATCGCAGCCAATGTATGAGCTCCCGTTTTCTCGACAGGTAATACGATCGCTATCGAAGCGCGTTGATGCCTCACTCTGAACAGCGGAACGCCGTTCAGGTCCTTCACTACTTTGTCATGCTGGCCACGAGGTGCTTTCCGGCCCCTCACTGACGCAGCCATCAACCTCGTGTAGACCTCTTTGGCCGCAGGACGGGGATCGAGCGATGCGATGGCACGGGCAGATGCGATCGTGACAGAGCGGCGTTTACAGTCCTGCAATGCCTTCGCAAGGTCCAGACCCCATCCTTCACACAGCTCAATGGGACTGCTGAATGCATTGATGATCACGCTTGGCAGGCTCGCGATTTTCACCAATCGCGACACCTGGGACGGAGACACTTTCAACGCATGAGCAATCTCTTCCTGTGATTGGAAATATCCGCGTCGCAGCCACCTCACGTAGTTGAGACCGCGCTCGTATGGACTGATGTCTTTCCGCTGCCTGTTCTCGATGTCCATTGCGACGATGGCATCTTTGTCTGACACATGCCTCACCTCGACGAGCAGGGGAACATTCAGGTGGCGCGCAGCGAACAGTCGGCGCGCTCCATAGATCAGCTCTACGTCGACATTGTCATCATGCACCCGGCGACCGAGTGCAGGAACAAGTTGCCCGTACTGATGGAAGCTGTGTATCTCCTCCTTGCAGCTTTCTTCCGTGATGTGCTCTTCCAATCGGTCGTGCAGCGCCCACAAGCGACACCTGAACGGATTGACGGAAACTATTTCGTTCATCCCTGATCCTCCTGTCGCAAATACACCAGCAGCAACATCTCCTGCTTCGCTTGGGCGGGACATCGAATCGCAGCCGCGCATCCGAGGGTATACCGAACAAACGCGCATCCTCCCACCCAGTCGCGGCCCACGAGCTAACTAGGCCCTTCTTGATTGTTCAGGCACCGCGTGAAAATAAGATGACCATTGTTCCTTGCTGGTTGGAAGCAAGGCGTAATTGCAGTCGCCGTGAAATCTGTCGGGCCTGATGTGCAGTGCGCCGATTTGCGCCGCGGTCACCGTCACCGCGCTCGCACAGGCGCGGAGATGGCTCACGTGGGTGGGCATGTCCAGACGGATCGCCACTTCCTGCAGAGCCACTTTCCACGAACGGCAGCGACTACCGTTGCTACCACGTCCATCAGCGGCAATCAGCAGCTCTTTGGCGCGCGGGTGGCACTTCGCGCCCATCTTCTCCGTGTCCATGACACGGCGGATCGCGTTGTTCAATTCCAACGGACCGCGCGGTGGCAATCGCGTCGAAATTCCTCTGCCAGGATGTCTTCCTCGCACAGACCGAGGCCGGACTGAGGATCGACGCCGCCGGCGCGCTTCATGGCCCGGTCGATGCTTGCCACTTTCGCCGGTCGCGTCTCCTCGAGTTCGGGAGCGGGAGTGTCAGCCTCGGGCTGCGGCTCCGGCTGCACGTGGGGGGCAAAAATCGAGCAGCCACCGGTAGTTAGTAACGTGCCGCCAATGAGAACGGCGACCCCGACCGGGCGGGAGCAAGCGGCAATCGTCATGACGGGCCCCGTTTTGAATTCTTCTTTGGGTAATGGTTAGTGTCACGACGAGCCGGTTTCTCTCACCTCCAGGAGAACTATTATCGGATTATTTACACGACCCGATGCCCCACGACGGTACGAGTCCGGAGCGTGCTGCTGCACGACTCGAGACACCTCCGAGCCGGGCGGCTTTTGCGTTCTCGAGTGCGGGTGTGATGGCAACTCTGGGCAAATGCAGCCTTCAGGTGATCGAAGGGGGCCGCCATTCAATTTTGCTGCAGTAACTCACTGATCCATAAAGTTGCCGATTCGAATCCCTCTCTACTCTTTTGGCCAATTTGTAATAATTACCCAGAGTAGTTTTTACCCCAGGCGCAGCGATCCCGCGACCATTGGCATCCGTGGCAGTCTCCTCGCGCAGATTTGTGTTCGGCCTGTTGCTAGCGATCAACCAAGTTGCGTGCATAGAATGCATCGAAGTCTTCGGAAGACATCTGGGCCAGTTCTATCAGGTGTAGTTCCGGACTCAAAAAGAACTGGCACGTTTCCCCATCGAAAGCTTCGGAGGCAAACGCAGGGAGTGCGGTGAACCGCCTTGGCTTGAGGTGAGCGCGGGCCGCAGCCAGGTCATCCGTCAGGAAGCACAGGTGATAGAAGCCGGTGCGCAGATACTTGGCAAGCCGTGTCTGAGTCGCGTGTGGAGCGACCAGCTCCAGATAGAAACCACCGGCCATCTCGAGGAAGCACACGGAAACACCCTGGCTGGTCACGTCGAAGGCCCGACTTCGCCGACCGAGCATCAGCCCATCTGCGTACGTGGTGAGTGCCTTCTCCAGGCTCTCGACCGCGCAAGCCGTATGGTGAGGTCTCAGGAACATTTCCAGGTTCCTGATCTTTGGCTCGACGTCATACGGGTTGATCGGATGTCCAAATCAACCTAGATAGGGCCGACTTCCAGAGCGGCCGGGCTCGAACGAGGCAGTGGATCGCGGCTCGGCACAGGATCGTCTTCCAGCTTCACCGTGATCCAGTCGCAGACTGTAGGAGCGTGCGAGGAGTGTCTATGAAGAACATAGTGTTTGGAGTTGTCCGATTCAACTCGCGTCGTGTCGAACCCGTGCGATTCGAAGAGCGAGCAGACCTGCGCATTCTTGCTGCTCGGGCAATATTGTGCGGTCAGGCTCGAGCCGCCTCTTTCATCAAAAGCGATTTGTCTCATCCGGTTGATGATGGGAATTTCCAACCCTCGTCCGAGCGCGCGACAGCTGATGACCAGGTTTTCGATCCTATAGCTGGACGAATCTTCGGTACGCAGTAGCGCCGCGCCAACCCATCCGAGATCACCAAACCTGTCCTGCGCCTGAACCATCAGGAGATAAGAGCTCGGATCATCGGACAATCGTTCCAGTTCGCTCAGCGAGTACCGTCGGCCAGTCACATTGAACTGGTTTGTCTTCGTGAACAGCTGATGCGCCCGCGGGAGGAGGTCCCTGTGCACGGGCTTGAGCACGGCAAACGTGCTCAGATTCCGCAGGTAATCCTGTAGATCCGTGAAGTCGCCTCGAGAAGCTCCCCGCGCGTCTGCGTCTGCATACTGACGATCTTTGGCGACGTCTTCAGCCGTGATGACGGTTCGATCCAGGCTGTGCAAAGCGTCCAAGCACGTTGCAATGCGGCTGGAGTCCGAAGGAAGCAAGACACATTCCACCTCTGGCATCAGCTGTCGTATCAGCTCGATTTCCATAGGACTGTCATCCAGGAAAACCAGGCTGTCCGTGCCGATGTTGAGATGGCTCGCTATGCGACGCAATCCTTGATCCTTCGAATCCCAGCCTGCTTCGATGCTGGCGAAATCGCTGGCACGCAGCGGCATTTCAGGGCGAAGGCGAAAAAGCTCTGCGACGTCTGCTGCGTTGTTCTTGCTGCAGATGGCGAGCAGGATGCCGCGTCGCTTCAGTGTCAGGATACTGCGCTGCAACTCCAGATGCGCTTCTCCGCGCGGGTCACCGATGCCGACCCGGACACCCAATGGACCTTCCTCGCCGAGTACTCCGGACCAGAGCGTATTGTCGAGATCGACTACGAGGCACTTGCGAACGTAGCCGAGCGATGCCTTGACGTGCCGGGCCAATTGTCCGGCCAACGGCGCAAAAAACGTCTCATGCCACAGGATCTTGCTCATGTAGTAGAGGCGGCGATCGCGCGAATTGCGGGACCCGTAGTGCGCGGACAGGAGTGCCAGATCCACGATCTGCACGCGCGGATTGCTCCTGACGCTTTTCGCGAGGGCGATATTCACTTCGGCGAAGAACTCCTGTTCGCCGTAGTCGGAGCGAAAATCGGCGAGTCCTAGCCCATAGGAGTCCGGTCCCACGAAGTTGCTCAGCAGCACGGTCGAGTTCGTATGTTTGAGCGCCGCACCAGCCATCGAGTTGGCAAGGCCCACCACTTCCTCGAGCGCTGCGCGTCGATGGTCCTCGTTCTCGAACTCGCGTCGGTCGCGTCGACCGCGCAGCAGCGGCTCGATTTCGAAGTGCAGGTGGAGAAACGCAGGATCGAACTTCCGCAGGTTGGAAGTGGGATCGAGCAATTCGGGGACGAGCTGATCGAACGGAACACTGTGAGTGGACGTCGCAATTCCGTCGCAAGCCAGATGAACGAGTAGATAGTCTGGCAATGGCTCGAGGACTATGTTGCCGGCGAAGGCGATTCGCGCCTGCGGAGAATGCCCTTTGCTCCGGAGCTGACCGACCAGTCTGCGAATCTCCGCATGTCCGGTCTCACTGCGGTTCAATGAACGCAGTTGTTCGAGCATTTCGGGGGAAATCCTTTGGCCCGCGTCAACAGCCATCGCTCGATCCTCCAGCTCCAGCATCTTCGACGTCCAGAGCGATGTCCTCGAGAGCCTTCGGGTATTTCGCGCAACTGCGCCGCGCGCCAAGACCCATCCACTTTCATTGCATCGGTTTCCGGAATGCAGCATCATGCCGCAGAAGCAGTTAGAGATCCTAGCATCGAGGTCGTTCCCAATCGTTGAGGAAGGCGACGGCAATGAACCTGGTCACCGACATCACGCACAAGTTGATCGCTCAAGTAGCGGCAGTTTCGGGTGCAGATCCCAGCGCCCTGTGCGAAGAGACGAAGCTGCAGGAAGTGGGTCTCGACTCGGTGCTCCTTGCGCTCATTCTGCGCGACGTCGAAGCGGAGTTTGCTATCGAGTTCGAAGACGAAGAAGTCGCCGACTTCCTGGGCGCTTCATCGATCCGCGACTACGTAGACGTCGTCCGGAGTGCTTTGCATCGCAGGGGGACGCGTGAGACGGCCGAGGCCGCTGCGTCAGGGTGAAATTTCAATCCGACGCATGTCGCCACAGATTGCGTCCATTCCAGACGAATTCTGACGGTCCTCCGTCTGCCGGGCGAAGGAATTGAATGAAGGAAAACCCTTCCCGGTCCATTGGCTGAGTGAAGAAGATGTCGTTGTCGGCGGGACGAAGCTTCCTGGTGACAAAAGACGCTGACTGCTCTCGGTCAACATTCTGAACCGCCAGTTGCAGCGCTCCTGGCGTCGCTTCGATTCGAATGCCTTGTGCGGCATTGCGGTAGCTTCCGATGTAGCGCCTCTGATCGACGTGCGCCCACTCTTGCTGTCGCAGGAGCGTCGGCATGTCGAGTCGCACCAGTTCGGGGATCAAATCACCGAACAAACGTTCCATGATGGGAAATGTCGCATCGGCATTTGCCGCTCGGGCGGCAACCACGAAGGCAATTCCTCGTTCAAGGTGGATTCTGGTTAGGAACGCGTATTCGGGGAAATTCGCATTCTGGCCAGCCCAACCGGCCCCGAAATCTTTCCAGCCGCACGTGGCTCCTTTCTCGAGCGGGCTCCATCCGGGCAATGGCGCGCTCGGTGCAAACATCTTCGTGAACGGGGGATTCGCTGGCTCGCCCGCGTTGATGCCCAGATGAAATCTCAGAAAGGCCATCAGGTCGTCCAGGGAGACCATCATGTTGCCTCCCGTAGCCGGACAAATAGATGGGCTGGGTGTGCCCGGCACTGGCAACGCATCCGTTCTTTCGCGTAACGCTATACCCAATGGCCGTAGCAGCAATGCTTCGAGCAACTCTCGATAGGGCTGGCGATGTACCTGCTCCAGAATGGCCGCCGATACAAAAGCGCCAACGCCGCAGTAGTTATACAAATGTCCGGGCTCACACAGGCGTCCGGCGGCGTGAAGGTTTTCAAGCAACACTCGCATGTCGACCCATCCGTCGGCAGTGACCGGCGCAGTTCTGAGCGAGGATCCATCCAGTCCATGCGTGTGGTTCAGGAGTTGCTCGATGGTGATTCCTTCCAGCACCTCCGCAAACGTCTGGCCGTGATCCAGGAATTTCACGGCCGCGTCCTGCAGCCGCATCTGACCGTCTCGTATGAGCTGCCAGATGAGAGTGGCAGTGAACGCCTTGGCAAGGCAGCCGATCTGCACTTCGAACGGTCCGTCGCACCGAGTGCCGCGGTTCACGAATGCGCGGTACGTGCTGCCCGAGTCGATCGCGCCTACCCATGCCTCTGCTATTCCTTTGCGAGTACATGCTTCGTCGAGAAAAGCCTGTAACTCCTGGTCGAGGCGACGCAGAAAGGTTGTTGTCATTTTTTCCATTGGCTCCAAGACGCTTCATTGCTCTTCGAGTGTTGGATTTGGTGAGTATGTACTCGCCTGCGGCATCCTCCTAGACTGTGCCGGCAAAGAATCCGCCGCGCGCGCGCAATCCATCGCAGTCGTTTTCGCGCGCCAAGGGCCTGCTATTTCAGCTGTCTGCTGTGTTGCACGCTGAGGTCAATATTCGAATGAAATTCGCAAGCTTGATTCATGCGACTGCGCTGCGCCCATCTGCGTGCGTGCACATGCGAGTGCCGTGTGCATTCAGTCGTGTGCATCGCGCCACGATGTATCCGCTCGCGCCGCCGAGCCCGGAACCGAACCCGAAGAACGTGGAGCACCTCGACCTTGCTACCGCGACCATGGATCCGGGAGGCGGAGATGTCGGCAAGTGAGTGGCAGGTAAAGCCTGAGGCAAAGGCGCCGACGATTCGTGAGATAGCGACACTCATTTGGTCGCAAGCCAGCCAATTCGTCCGAACCCGGCTCATCTTCGCTTTGTTACTGGTGATCGGCAGCTCGATGGCGGTGGCGCTGGCGCCCTTGAGCCTGAAGCTCATCGTCGATCGCCTGGCGCCCGGTAGCTCGGGCACCGCAATGCATCCCGCATGGTTCATCGCGTTCTATGTTTTTTGCATCTGGCTGTCGCGCATGCTGGCGGCGGCGAGGGGCTACTTTCATGCGCAGGCAGACCGGCGCATGAATAGCGTGGTCAGCGATCAGCTGTTCAGCCACGTCATCGATTTGCCGTATCGGTTCCACCTCGAACGGCAGACCGGGGCGATCAATGAGACGCTGAACAATGGTTTGACGGGATACAAGATCGTCTTCCAGCACACCATTTATACGGTGCTTCCCGTCGTCGTGGAGCTCGGCACGGTTGCCGTCATTCTGATCCACCTCAATCAGGCGGCATTCCTCGGACTATTTGCAGGCGCTCTGGCGTGTTACGGAGTGGCCTTCACCAGCAACGTCTTGCGCATCCGCTCCGCAGCCAGGGAAGCCACCAGTGCCCAGGTCGAAGCGCGCGCGATCATGACGGATGGACTGCTCAACTATGAGGCGGTCAAGTACTTCACCGCCGAGCCGATGTTGCGCGAGCGTTTCGGGAAAGCGCAGCGAAAGACCGAGGGCTTCTGGATGAGCTTGTTTCGCAGTCGGATGCTCGGCGAGATGACAGTGGGATCCATCTTCGCGGGTTTCATGGCTGCGACGGCCACGTATGGCGCTTATCGCGTGCAGCTCGGGGCCATGACGGTCGGTGATTTCGTCCTGGTGACTACCTATGTCGCGCAGCTCGTCCGTCCAGTCGAGATGTTGGGACTCGGCGCCCAGCAGCTGTCGCAGGGGCTGGTGTTTCTGGAAAGAATGTTCGATCTGTTGAGGCAGCCGCGAGAGCCGCGAGGCGCCGATCACAGCCAAACGGTAGAAGGGCCGGGCACGCTCGCATTCGAAAACGTCGCAGTGTCTTATCGCGAGGACCGTCAGATCTTGAAAGGGGTCAGCTTCACCATAGAAGCCGGACAAACGGTGGCGGTCGTCGGCGAGAGCGGCGCCGGTAAATCGACGCTACTGCGGCTGTTGGTCCGGCTCATCGAACCGGACGAGGGCGAGATTCTGCTCGACGGTGTACCGATAAGGCTGTTGCCGCATTTGAAACTGCGCCAGTCCATCGCGGTAGTGCCCCAGGACACCTTGCTGCTCGATGACACCATCGGATGCAACATCGCCCTCGGTCGTTGGGGCAGTTCACAAGCGCAGATCGAACAGGCCGCGAAACTGGCATGCCTGCACGATTTCATCACGCGGCTGCCCGACGGGTACGAAACGCGCGTCGGTGAACGCGGCGTGAAGCTTTCCGGGGGCGAGAAGCAGCGCATTTCGATCGCGCGCGCGGTGCTCAGGCAACCGCGGATCTATGTGTTCGATGAGGCGACCTCGTCCCTGGACAGTCACACCGAGCAGGAGATCGTCCGCAACTTTCGCGCAGTGTCCCAACAAACGACCTCCCTGGTCATTGCGCATCGTCTATCTACGATTGCCTACGCGGACAAGATCATCGTCTTGAAGGATGGCGTCAGCGTGGAGCAAGGCTCGCATGACGAGCTCATCGCACGTCGCGGGCAGTACGCAGCGCTATGGTCCGCTCAGCACAGCAATGCACGTCCGATCTAGTCCTCTCACGGGTCGTTCTCTGTGCCGTCCGGCGGACCGCAGTTGCAGTCTGCAATCCGTTAACTCATTGAAAGTGACTGCTTGCGCGGCCTCGAGAGGCAAAGCTTTTTCCAGCTGATGGGGAGCGACTCGGCGCGTCAGACTGGGCTCCGTGATCTTGGGCGTCAGCAAATGCTCAGCAGGTGGTAGAGATCGGCCTCCTTCGTATCGTCGATGAGATCCTCCAGCATCTGATCGATCGTCTCTGGTTGTGCCCCTGGCTCGCTCTTCTGAGCGGAGTCCGAGCCTGGTTGCGCCGGCGTATCAGCTTGGTTGGAGGGCGGCTTCACGGCGTCTGAAGCTGGATCGGGGAGTTTCTCATCCGTCATCCGACTCTCCCTTGATGACACTCAGTAGTCATGTTCACCGTCACGAGGTCCTTTTGCATGTGTTCAGTCCTAACATGCGATGAGACCAGTCTGCCAGACGGAAAGGGAAATATCCTTAAGCCTGCTCGCGCTCGTGCACGCTGTTCTCGCGACGAGTAAAGTCAGGCCGCATCGCCGTTCGGGAGAGTGCAATGATTCCGTGCGTACAGCGGAGTGTCTTTTCCCAGGGCTCTTTCCTGAGCGACGGCACTCCCGCGATCATTACCGACGGGTTGAGCGAGTGGAGCGGAGGAGGCAATTGGTCTCCAGAGCTGCTCAGCTCGAAAATCAGCGACCGTACGGTCAAGGTGTGCATATCGCCCGCCAGGCGATTCGACTGGCGGCCCACGCTGGACCGCAGCCAGGCTGCGGCATTTTCACATGAGGAGATGCTGTTCTCCGAGGCTGTGAGGCGAATCGTCGAGGGCGATGATGGTGGCGCGGCGATCTATCTGATGCAGCAGTCGATCCCGGAAAAATTTCCGGAGCTTGCCGAATGCATGGTCGTGCCGCCTTGGGCGGCGGACGCGGACGTGGTGCGAACGAATTTGTGGTTCGAAAGGGATTCAACCACGCCGTTGCATTACGACGCCGAAAACAACCTGTTCGCGTAGCTTCACGGCACCAAGGATTTCACGATCTTCCAGCCCGCGGATACTCAATACCTGTATCCATTCCCGCTCGACTCACTTCATCCGCACGTCTCATACGTCGACCCCGATGCGCCGGATCTGCAGGCGCGGCCGAGATTCGCCATGGCGCGGCCGTTGCGCTTCACCTTGCATCCTGGCGACCTGTTGTTCCTGCCCGCATTCTGGTGGCACACCGTGCGTGCATCGGGCGTGGCGATTTCGGTCAACTGCTGGTGGCCCGCCAGCGTGCAGCACTGCATGACGGCACCCAATGCGCTGCGTAATCTCTACCAGCGCTATGCAATCGATCGTCTTCAGTCCTTGCAGCGCCTCACGCTGGCCAGGCTGCGCCTCGACTTTCATTCGACTGCCGAGATGCTGCTGACAAAGGGCCTGACCTGGGGGGCGGGTTTGCTGGCTCTTGCGGCGTTCGATCAGAAGCTGGAACCGCTGTGCAGCGCAGCGGGGATTGCCAGACCCCCGGGCTGCCTTCCGCGGGATCTGCCCTCCGAATTGGCCTCGATACGCACGCAAATGCCGGACTCGTCCGGCGTTCAGCGGGGGATCGTGATCGCTGTTGAAATCGCATCGCGACTCGATTCGGCCAACGACGACGAGGTCGACGAGAACAGCGTGCGCGCTCTGATCGGACTATGCGAAAGCGCCGCGTGGGAAACGGCGTGAATCTCTCGCACCAAATAGTAGTTTGAATCAGCGAAACATCTCGATGGGATCACCCAGCCCGACGATGATCTTTCGCGGTCCGCTGAAGGGCGCCCGGCCGTGTGCGATGCTCATGTTGTCGAGCATCAGCACGTCGCCTTCACGCCAGCCAAAAGCCACGGACTCCGCCTCATACAGCTCGAAAATCATGTTCAGGACGCTGGTCTCGATGGGAGATCCATCACCATAAGTCACGCCTCGCGGCAGACCTTGAGGACCCAATATCTCCTCGAGCGTCTCGCGTTCCTCGGTGGGCAGGAAATGAGGATGATGCAACATGATCTGGTTGAAGAAGCTCCATTCGCCTGTGATGGGGTTTTGTGCGATCGCTTGCGACGGTTGCGACACCGTCAGCGCGCCGCGGGCATCCCATTCGCAGCGCCAACCTCGCCGCAGACAGCTCGACTCGACTTCCTCCTTCGACTTCGTCTTGAAGAATGCCTGCCATGAAACATCGATCCCGGAGATGAAACGGCGCACATAGAGCAAACCTCTTTCTTTGAAGCGCTCGCGCACGTCGGCTGGAATTCGTCGATAAATACGCCGGCAGTCGACCAGCGGAGTCTCGCCGCCAACCGGTGAGGCCGTCACACAGCCGAAGAACTGCCGGGTCGGCCACGACGACATGTGCGAGCTTTCGTTGTGAAACAGGATCGCGATGTCGGCGGGGTAAGGAGTTGACCGATACACGCGATCGGTGCCCTCTTCCGGCGGCAGATCACCGTAACCGGTGATGACATGACGGCAAAAGAAACTCAGCACCCCGTCGAACACCGATTGCCGAGTCAACTGAAAACCTCGGAATAGCACTGCGCCGAATGTGCGCAGCTGCATTTCGATGTCCTGCTTGTTCGCTTCAGCCCACGGGAAAAAATCATGGGTAGAAGCGGGTGCTTCATAGCGATATGGAGCTGCATCCGAGATCGGTACCTTTTGCACCAGCATGTTTGTTCCCTGTGATTGCCGGGCAGCAGCGTACTGTTCGTTGAAGTCGGTCGGCAATGCGCGCTCGCATGGAACCTGTATCTTCCAGGTGATACCGTCGACCGCCACAACAAGATGGGCAGCAGGCGAGTTGCATATTGCAAGCGCCTAACTCTCTGAAGATAGAGAGGGATCTGCAGCCAACAGGGATAGGCAGAGGAGAAACGTCGATGGACCGCATGAGCAGCCCCTTCATTCGCATTCCACGCGCGCTAGATGCGGAGGATGTGGAGTTCCTGAAGGCGGCCTGCATACGCCACGTGTCCACTCAGGGAATCCCTTGCTACGTATTGATCGACCAGCTGAACTCGGCCACCTGCCAGAAGATCAAGGAAACCTTGGAGTTACAGCTGGGAGAGCCGCTTTACTATTTGAACGACTTTTACATGTACACGGACCGCTCGTTCAAAACGGGCTGGCACATGGATACGGAGCTGTTCACGTTCGAAAGAGCGATCAACGCATGGATTCTGCTGTCGCCGGAGCGCGTGGTCGATCCGCTCGCGTTTCTCGACGGAATAAATGATTCGCCCGACCGTTGTTTTCACAGCGTCCATATCGAAGGCGACGATTGTGCCTTCGGCGACTACCACACCGGGGAAACGGAGATGCGATCGCTGGCCCAGCTGGAGGCCGGGCAGGTCCACACTCCGCAAGTGGATTGCGGCGACATTCTCGTGCTCGACCCGAAGCGCTTTCATAAAACGAGCACCAACGCTGCGAAGCACGCTCTGGTGCTGAAATTCGTCATGAAAGGTCCGCAAGGATTTTCCGCTACCAAGCAGGTCGATCCTTGCATGTGGGCCGAAGTCGGCCTGTTCAATGAACTGCTGCGAAACGCGGATCCCTGGGAAAGTTTCATCGACGGCATCAGACGCATGCTGGACACGGAACAGGGGCGTAAGGAGCTGAGCGCCGGCTTCTATCCAGAGAAGTTCGATCTATACCGACGGAACGTCATGTCTTTGTAAGTAGGAGCGGGACGAACAATGCGAAAGAAAATGCTCCAGGCGAAACTGCATCGCGCGAAAGTCACGCATGCGGATTTGAACTACGAGGGGTCGTGCGGGATCGACAAGGCGTTGCTCGACGTCAGTGGCTTCATCCCTTTTCAATACATCGAGATTTACAACGTCTCGAACGGCATGCGATTCGCCACGTACGTGATCGAGGCGGAGAGGGGTTCCGGCGAGATCTCGTTGAACGGTGCCGCCGCCCGCTGCGCGGCCATCGGGGATATTTTGATCATTTGCGCTTATTCCGAGTATGAGGAGGCCGAGCTGGCCTCATACAAACCTGTAGTCGTGCTGGTGGACGAAGCCAATCGACCCCGCCTCAAGTAACGCCGACCGGAACGGAAAAGAAACATGCGGTCGGCGCACGCGCAACGAGAAGTCTTCCTGAGGCCGGAAGTCAAAATGGAACCGCTCGTGAGCGGTTGGCATGCCTGGAACCATTTGATCTCGCCGATACAGCACGCGCTGAACGTCGCCAACAGGCAGTTGCCGCTGCTGGACTCTTTCATCCGCAATCCAAGCGTGCATGCTGCCGCCTGCTCCGACCCGGCCATGTTTGGAGGTCCGTTCGTCGAGCTATCTGTCGAGCAGGTGCCCGAGATCCAAAGATTTCTCGAATTGTTGCAGCAGCGTCATTCCCGGCTGATTGCGCTCGCTCACGACATCAAGCGGCTCGACGCCCTTCTTCAGGAGCAGGCAAAGGGATATGCCCTGGACGAGTTCTATCCAAAGATCCCTGAGTCATTGAGCGGCCTGGTCGAGTTTCTGTACGACATCAACAATCATCCGCGGCTGCGTTTCCATGAAGCGCTGGTGTACGACGAATACTTCGAGACCAGCGGTCAGCAGATCTGCTTGTCATTGGCCGACGAAGAACGCCGTCCTTTTTTCATGACCACGCCTCGACTTGCCGCGGCGGACGGTCTGATGCTGCCGATCTCGTTTACCGACCCGCGCCTGGACCGTCTCGCCTCCATGAGAACGACGCCTGCATCACTGGCCGCGATCGCACAGGAACTGGAGATCGCCGACGCACAGCGGGCACGGTTCGAGAACCTGTTCACCACCGATCCTCCCGCGAGGCGAGTTCCGGTGGCCGAGGGTGGCAAGGTAGTGATGCGCTACTTCGGGCACGCCTGTGTCCTGATCCAATCCGCGCGCACCTCGGTGCTCATCGATCCCATGCTGAGCTGGGAGAATCACCGGCGCGACGGCAGATTCACCGGCCACGACCTGCCGGAGCGCCTGGATTACGTCATCCTCACGCACAGCCATCACGATCACTTCTCGCCGGAAGTGCTGATCCAGCTGCGCTCTCGCATCGACAGGATCGTCGTGCCGGCTAACAACTCGGGCAGCGTGACGGATCCTTCGATGGAGCTGGCGCTGCGCCGGCTGGGCTTCGAGCGCATCGACGTATTGAGCGGGCTCGATGAAATCCGGTTCCAGGACGGAATCATCACGAGCCTGCCGTTCACCGGGGAGCACTGCGATCTGGATATTCATAGCCGGCAGGCAATACATCTGCAGATCGAAGGGCGCCGATTCGCGTTCTTCGCCGATTCGAATGGCATCGACAGCGCTCAGTATCGCAGGATCGCTAGGCGACTCGGCAGGCGGCTCGACGGCCTGTTCATCGGCATGGAATGCCGCGGAGGCCCGTTGTCGTGGCTGTACAACCCGCTGCTCACGAAACCCATCAGTCGAAAAAACGACGAGTCCCGCAGGCTCTCCGGACTCGATAGCGAACGTGCATGGCGTGCGTTGCAGGAATTCGATGTAGCTAGTGCCTTCGTCTACGCGATGGGGCAGGAGCCCTGGCTGCGATTCATCATGGGGCTCGAATACACGCCGGAAAGCGTGCAGAAGAAAGAGGTCGCCGCCTTGCTGGAGCGGTGCGCAGGAGCCAGCATGCACGCGGAATGTCTGTATCTGAGCCGCGAGATGACCTTTGAATAGGGGCGCGCTCACTGCTGATCGCCCAGAGCTGCAAAATCTGGTGGGCCGGCCGGAAAATCTGCAGGCACTCCTGCAGCAGATCATCAGCAAGACTGGTGTTCCCGGTATCAGTGCTGCCCTGCTGCAGGATGGTCATGTCACCAGTGCGGCAGCCGGATTGCGCACCACCAGCACTCCATCTTCGATGTGCACCGGATCCAGGTTCGCGATGGGTTCCATGGGAAAGTTCCTGTTCTGCATGTCCGCAATGGAATCGATCGTCTCGCATCAGATCGATTGCAACGCTGCACTCGGCACCTATCTTCCGGAGCTGAAAGACTCCGAGATGGGCCGCAATGTCGCGCTGTGGCATTTGATGTCACACACGAGCGGCTGCTATCAGAGAGCAGGGGATCTCCTCGAAGCGGTTGAATCCAACGCGGACTGGGCGAGCGTCGTACGACGATCCATCGCAGCCCGGCCGCTGTTCGCTCCAGGAACCGCTTTCAGCTATGACGTTCCGAATTACGTGCTGTGCGGCGAGATCCTGCGCCGACTGCATGGCCTCGCACCGCGCGATCTGATTCGAACCCGCATCCTCGATCCGCTCGGCATCGAATGCGGCGGGACGGACAACGCAGAGAAGCCCGATTTGTTGGTGGAGGGTCATATGCCAACGACAAGCGGTGCCTTCGAGCTGGCCGAGCCAGACGAGATCTCCGAACTGTGGGAAGCCGCGTCTTCCAGTTTGCCCGTGAGCATGCCGGATCTGGCGAGGATTGCCGCGGCGGTCATGGATGCTCCCGGCGCGGGGGCAGTCCTGTCGGCTGACGCCCGAGGCAGTCTGCTCACTCAATCCATCGTGTTGCCGGTCGGTCAGGAATGGCCGGTCAGAGACTGCGCCCTGATGTCGTATGGCTTTGGATGCGGCAAACACCGCAATCGAACCCTGGGGCATCCTGGCGAACGCGCGGGTCAATGCTGTGCCTTGCACTTCGATCCGGAGAGGAAGATCGCCGTGGCGGTTGGAGTGAACGCGCGGGCCTTGGGCGTTCGCGACGCGACTCTCACGATGCTCATGCGGTCGCTGGGTTGTTCAAATGACAGCGCCTCCTCGAAGCGGCCGACCTTCGAACGCGGCGAGCTGCCGGGAGATTACGTCGGGGGTTCGATGGGGCGCGTGGTCGAGGTTCGCGAGCAGGACTCCGGGCTGATCTGCCGCTTCGTCACGTCGCAGGAGTCTGCCCAAAGCGATGCTGCGGAAAGAAAGTTTCCGGTGGTTCGATTTCATCTTACGGATGAGGGCCACGCCGAACTCGATGAGCAATCGCGCCAGTTTCCGATGTGCTTTTTCCGCGACCCCGGCGGCACGACGCCCTGTCTGTTCGCGGGCGCCGTTTGTTATCGCCAAGTCCAGGGAAGGTTCGAATAATTTCGTGCGGTATCGCGACGACGGCGCGCGATTGAACTGCACGAAGCATTTGTGGATGAATGCATCGCTCGATTGAGTAACCAATATGGAAATGCTGTACCCGCTGTCATCGGCACAACAAAGTATCTGGCTCGATCAGATCGCACACCCACACAGCACTCAGTACAACACCGCCGGGGTGATGGGCATTGATGGGCCGTTGGATGCGAAGTTGCTCGAGCAGGCGATCAGGCATGTTGCGGAGCTTCACGATGCGCTACGGATCGTGCTGCATGAGCGACCGGGGATGCCGGAGCAATCTGTAGAGCCTCGCGCCCGAATACAGCTGACGCAATTGGATCTGTCCGGTAGTGAGGACGCCGACGCGCGCGCGCGCCAGTATCTCCACAAAGTCTTCAACACGCCTTTCGATATGTATGGCGGCCCGCTGTGGAAATGTCACCTGGTGCGCGTGAGTGAAACGCGCCACCTGTGGATGCCGCACTATCATCATCTGGTCATCGATGGCGTCAGCAACGTCCTGCTCTTCAATCATGTTATCGATGCCTACAACCGCTTGAAGCACGGGGAACCGCTCTCGACGGAGCCGGGGCGCTCGTGCCTCGACGTAGTGGCGGAAGACCAGGCTTATCGGCACTCGAACCGACTTCAACAGGACCTCGCCTTCTGGAGCAGGCGGTTCGCCGAACTACCGCCGCTGCTCATCCGGACGGCGGAGCTCGAGTCGCGGCACCCGGCGCGGCAGTGTGATCAGGTGCTCTGGTCAATGCCTCGTTCCATGCACGGGCGAATGACTGAAGTTTCGGCTGCACGCGGTGTCTCATTCACCCAGTTCATGATGGCGCTGGTGTGTGTGTACTTCGCGCGCGCCAACGACGTCGCGGAAGTCGTTCTCGGCCTGTCGGTGCATAACCGTGGCGCCGCTCGGCACAAGACCACGATTGGAATGTTCACGTCTGTGGTTCCGGTCGCCATCCGCGTCGATCGAACGCGATCGTTTGCCGAGCTGATGGAGGCAGCGTCGCGGGAGCTGCGCGCCTGCTATCGCCATCAGCGGGTCACCGCAACGGATCTGCACCGCCATCTCGCGCTGGCGAAGTCAGGCCGCCAACGAATCTTCGATGTGTTCTTGTCAGTGGAAAACTTCTTCAAAGAGTCGGTCTTTGACGGCGTTACGACGGCGCAGTTCAGCCAACCGGCCCATGATTTCTCGCAGGCGCCGCTCGGAATCCATGTTCACGATTGGTCGCAATCCGTCGATGTCCCCGTGGACTTCGATTTCTGGACGGATTCGCTGACCCGCGATTCCGTGGAGCTCATGCGCGATCGCATGGAACGGATCGTCACTGCGGTGTTGAGTGATCCCGATGTGGCGATTGAAGACATTCCGTTCATCTCCGAAGAGGAGAGCGATCGGATCGTTGAATTCTCCGCAGGGATGCGGGAGACGCGGAATCGCGATTGCTTCATCCACGAGCTGTTCGAGTCGCAGGTTGAGGCATCGCCGGGGTCGCTGGCGGTGACGGATGGGGTGCGGCAGCTGACGTACGGGGAACTCAACGAGCGAGCCAACGAGCTTGCGCATTATCTGGTGAGCCAAGGGGCGGGTCCGGACCGGCTGGTCACTCTATATATAGAGAGGGGCGTGGAGCTGGTGGTGAGCATGCTCGGGGTGCTGAAGGCCGGGGCGGGGTACGTGCCGATCGACCCGGGCACCCCGGCGCAGCGTCTGTCACAGATGCTCGCCGACGCGAAGCCGGTGGTGGTGATCACGCAGGAGAGCTTGCGGGAGCGACTGCCAAGTGAGGCTGCGGCGGTGCTGGTGCTCGATACCGAGGGTCAAGCGCTCTCGCAGCAGCCGAAGGTCAATATCGATGCGCGTGCATTGCAGCTGATGCCTTCGAACCTGGCGTACGTGCTGTACACCTCCGGCTCCACGGGAGCCCCGAAGGGGGTGATGGTGGAGCATCGCAACATCGTCAACTACGCGGTGTACGCCGCGCAGCGGTTCGATGTGGCCAATGGGTCAGGGTCGCTGATCAGCACGTCGCTGAGTTTTGATCTGGCGCTGACGGGGTTCTATCCACCGCTGATCTGC
>JAYTOI010000050.1:0-1018 GCA_043747875.1 Pseudomonadota bacterium
TCGCGTGCACGCCACGTACAGCAAGTGCCGCTCGGTGTCGTACACCTCCTTCAGGTCCGCCTCGTCGGAGACGGCGTCGATGCGCTCCTGAAGGGGCACCACCTCGTCGTCGCAGGCCAACACCGCGACGCATCGGAACTCCAGCCCCTTCGCCAGGTGCATCGTGCCGATGGAAACCTCGTCGGTGTCGACGAGTTCGTCGAGCACATGGTGCGCGAGCCCGGCGATGCTCACCGCGCGCTGCGCCCGTTCGAGTTCGGCATCCGAGCGCACGAAGACCGCGATTTCGCCAGCCCGAACCCCTTGCTTGGCGCACTCGGCGATCCATGCAGCCACCGCTTGAACTTCGGCATCGACCGACGCGGCAGTCCGAACCACAAGGAGCGGGCCATTGAAGACCGAGACCGCGCCCCGGCGGTCTTCAGCGTTGCCGTCCACGTCGGCCAGCTCAGGCCCGAGCAGCCGGTCAGCCTGCATGCGAATCTGGTCCGAGGTGCGGTAGTTGACGTGTAGCGTGCGCGACCGCCCGCGTACATCAACATCGAGCGACTTCCACGAGAACGGAAGCTGAAAGAGTTCGTTCTTGCGGCCGAGCACTCAAATGCAGTAGCCGCTGACCGGTCTGCCCAACGCGAGGATCGGTAGCGAAGTCGAGTTGTGGGGCCCCCTCGCCCCGGTCGGCGACGTCGCGGCTTCAGCGGGCACCATCGCCTACGAACTGCTGTGCAACCCGAGCGTGCACCCCGCGTCCCCCCGAAGGCAGCAGGGTCGAATGACGTCATGGTGGGAAGTCGTAGGTGGGCACTCTTGGCATTTGTGTTCGTTCAGCCGGGCCGCTGCAGCGTGTCGTTGCGATCTGAACGCCGGCGCAAGCTCAAGCTGCCGAACTTGGGGTGAACCCGGATTTCAGCTAGCGCAACGGCGCGATTGCGCACAACAATGACGGCAGAGATCAACGGGAGAATGACGCGATGGCTGCGATAAAAGCCGCCGTGGGTTCCGATGGCGTGGCCCTGCG
>JAYTOI010000051.1:0-1377 GCA_043747875.1 Pseudomonadota bacterium
GCTGGCTGCAGCGTGATGCCTGAGCAGCAGAGGAAGATGAGTGAGATGAGGCTGGATGCGCTGTGGAAGCCGAACGATCGCCGGGTGATGGTGCGGATCTTTCCATTGAGCCCTTCAGTGCGTCCGTTGGAGAGTCCGGTGGCGACGTACGCGAGGATTCCTTCGAGATGACTTCGCACCGTACCCGCCAGCTTCATGAAGGGTCGCAGCTGCGAGCGTGCTGCCCATTCCACCCACTCGATGAGTTTCTTCCTGGCCACGTTGACCTGGCGCCCATCGAGGATCGCAGCGAGGGTCTCCTTGAGCAGGTATGCGCGGTAGAGCCGCACGTTGGCTTTCTGCACCTCTGCGACCTTGGCGACTTCGAGGCTCGAGAGATTCCACGGGTTCTTGTGCAGCGCGAAGCGAGACTTCTTCAGCGCGCCTCGGTCTTCGGGCAATGCTTCGCGGAACTCGTCGCGGCGAACTTGGTCGAGCGCGTCGTGTGCGAGGCGCTGGACGTGAAAGCGGTCGAAGATGACGCGCGCTTGCGGCGACGCTTCAGTGACGGCCTTCAAGTAGGCCCCGGACATATCCAATGTGACGGCCTCGAGCTTCGCGCAGCGCTCTTTTCCAAGCGATTTGAAGAAGGTGTTGAGAGTTTCGGCGTTCTTGCCGGGATGCGCCCACACGACCCCGCCACGCACATGATCGACGATCACAGTCACGTACTCGTGATGCCGGCGGTAGCTGAGTTCATCGACGCCGATGTGCGTCAGGCCATCGAGCGGGTCAGTGCTCTGGTGGCGCGGGAGCACACGCTCGATGATCGCTCCTACGGTCTTCCAGCCGATCCTCATGAGGCTGCTGAGCGTTGTCTTGTCAGCACGTTGCGCGAGGTACGCCACATGCTCCTCGAACTCGTAGGTAAACCATGACTGGTTTTCCGCCCAGGGAACAAGTTCAACGACCACGCCGCAGCGCGGGCAGTTCACCCGCCGAATCGCGTAGCGCAGCCACACGCGAAGACCAGCGAGGTCAAGGTGACGCCAGCGACGGCCTTCGTATCGATCGTGCACGTGGCGGACGCGACGGCAGCAAACCGAACAGTAGGGCGCCCGCGTTGTCGGCGCCACGACGACCGTCAGCCCAAAATCATCGAACGTCGCTTCGAGGATGCGGGTCTGCTTCAGTCCAAGAATCTTTCCGAGTAGAGTGGTGGCGCGCATGGGGGGGTGGTTGCCTTTCGTGTCTAGACAACCGCACCGTACACTGCTCTCTCGTGCGCACCCTACACCGCCTTCCCTGCGGCCTCGATTTGCGCTCCAAAGCCTTGTTTCACCGCGAAAGTTGGCGCGACACCGGCCCTCGCGCTTCCACTAAACCTGCCGGAGAGCC
>JAYTOI010000052.1:0-14146 GCA_043747875.1 Pseudomonadota bacterium
GCTTCGGCGTTCAAATCGGAGACACCCGCAAATCGCTGTAAGCGCATGTCAATGCAGACTTTCTAGCAAGTCCCTATCAAGTTAACCGGACAGTAGTGATAAACGGAGCAACCTCACCTAGGCGCGTTATAAGACGAGAGCCGACGTCATGCAATGGGGGAGTTCATCGAATGTAATCATTCAAGCTGAATATCGGCATCAACATTGCAAAAACGATGCCCAGCACGAAGAGGCCCATCACAACTATGAGAAGTGGTCCGAGCAGGCCGACGAGCGCGCCCATCATCGAATCGAGCTCGCGCTCCTGATTCAGCGCGGCGCGTTCCAGCATGTTGTCGAGCTCGCCGCTCGACTCACCGGAAGAGATGAGGTGCACGGTCATCGGCGGGAACAGTTTGCTCGACGCAAGCGACCGGCCGATGGGCGCTCCTTCGCGCACGCGCGCGGCGGCGGCGCTGACCGCGTCGCGCATGGGTAGATTGGTGACGACCTCTCCGGCGATGCGCATCGCCTCGAGCACCGGCACCGCGCTCGCGGTGAGGATACTGAAGGTGCGTGTGAAGCGCGCGGTATTGAACCCGCGCATGAGCCGTCCCACCAGCGGCACCTTGAGCTGAAAACGGTGAAACCGCCGCCGGTTGTCGGGGTTCTTGAGCCAGTACACGAACAGCACGATGAGCAGGATGATGCCGATCAGCATATAAATGCCGTAATCGCGCAGGGCATCGCTCACGAAGACCAGGATCCGCGTCGCCAGCGGCAGCTTGCCCTTAGTGGACGCGAACACGTCGATGACCTTGGGGACGACGTAGACCATCATGCCGACGACGATCATCAGACACACGAACGACAGCACGATGGGATACAGCAGCGCGCCGACGACTTTTTGACGCGTGACCTCGCGATTCTCGGTGTAGTCGGCCAGCCGTTCGAGGATGCCATCGAGGCGGCCGGAGCTCTCGCCGGCGGCCACCGTCGAACGGTAGATCTCGGGAAACACGCGGGGAAATTCGCCCAGGCCGTCCGCCAGCGTATGGCCTTCCATGACCTTGGCGCGCACGCCGAGCATGATGCTCTGCACGCGCGGCTTTTCCGATTGCTGCGAGACCGCGAGCAGCGCTTCCTCCAGCGGCAGGCCGGCCTTGACCAGCGTCGCCAGCTGACGCGTGAGCAGCGACAGATCGCTGGCCGAGATGCCTCGCTTCAGTGAGAAGCTGCGGTGCTGCTTCGCCTCGCCATGCTTGACCTCGGCCACGGTGACCGGCAGCAGCGAACGCTCGCGCAGGATCTGCCGGACGTGCTTGACGGTGTCGCCTTCGACGAGGCCGGTCTGCTCTTTGCCGCTCGCGTCGAGCGCGGTGTATTCGAAGGCACCCATGGATACCGGGAACCCGGAATCAGTCCTCGCGCGTGACGCGCAGGACTTCTTCGATGGTGGTCTCGCCGCGCATTACGCGCGCGAGGCCATCGTCGCGGATCGACGGCGTCATGGTGCGCGCGTAACGCTCGAGATCGTGCTCGGCGGACTCGTCGTGGATCATCGTGCGCATCTGATCGTCGACGATCACGAGCTCGTAGATGCCGGTGCGGCCACGGAATTTGTTGATGCCCTTGCCAGGACGATAGAGCGTGGGCGAGGGGTCGTCGGATCCGAGGCCGAGCAAGCGGCGCTCGTACTCGCCGGCCTCGAATGGCTCTTTGGTTTCAGGACTGAGCGTGCGCACCAGGCGCTGCGCGACGACTCCGATGAGGCTCGACGACAGCAGGAAGGGCTCGATGCCCATGTCGCGCAGGCGCGTGACGGCGCCCACCGCGGTGTTGGTGTGCAGGGTGGATAGCACCAGGTGTCCGGTCAACGATGCCTGCACTGCGATCTGCGCGGTTTCGAGGTCGCGGATTTCGCCGACCATCACCACGTCGGGGTCCTGGCGCAGGATGGCGCGCAGGCCGCGCGCGAAGGTCATGTCCACCTTCGTGTTCACCTGCGTCTGGCCAATGCCGTCGATGTAGTACTCGATCGGGTCCTCGACCGTCATGATGTTCTGCGTGTTGTCGTTCAGGTGCTCGAGGCCGGCATACAGCGTCGTGGTCTTGCCCGAGCCGGTCGGGCCGGTGACGAGGATGATGCCGTGCGGTTTGCTGAAGAGATCCGCGATCATCGCTTCGGTCTTCGGATCCATGCCGAGCGCAGAGAGGTTCAGTCGGCCGGCCTGTTTGTCGAGGATACGCATGACGACGCGCTCGCCGTGTCCCGACGGAATCGTGGACACGCGCACGTCGACCGAGCGGCCGGCGATCCTGAGGCTGATGCGGCCGTCCTGCGGCAGGCGCTTCTCGGCGATGTCGAGCTTCGACATGACCTTGATGCGCGAGACGACCAGCGGCGCTACGGCGCGCCGGCTCTGCAGCACTTCGCGTAACACGCCATCGACGCGGAAGCGCACGACGAGTCGGTTCTCGAAGGGCTCGACATGGATGTCCGACGCATTTTCCTTCACGGCCTGCGTGAGCACGGCATTGATCAACCGGATGATGGGCGCGTCGTCTTCGCTCTCGAGCAGGTCCGCCTGCTCCGGCAACTCCTGCGCGAGATGGGCAAGGTCGGTGGATTCCTCGACGCCGGTGGCCGCTTCCATGGCGTCGTTGCCCGCCTCGTAGGCGGCACGCAGCAGCAGGTCGAATTGCCCGTCTTCGACCTTTTCGAGCTTGATCGGAATGCCGAGGTGCCGCCGCACTTCCGCGACCGCGAGCGGCTGGACGTCAGAACGATACACGCACTCCGCGACACCCTCGTGCACGCGCCGCACGAGCACGCCGTGCCGCTTCGCGAATGCGAAGCCGACGCGCTGCGGACGCGCAACCTCGAGCGGAGCCGTGGCGACGTCGTTCATTGCTTCTGAGGTGCCGGCTGGTCCGTGGCTCCACTCGCCGGCTTGTCGGAGGGCGAGGGGGCTGGCACGGGCTCAGAGCCGGGGGCGCCGGGCACCGTTGGATTTGGTGGCGGAATAGGCGGCAGCTTCGGGTCCGGATTGAACGGGATCAGCGGCAGGAGCTCGGACTTGTTGCTGCCCGCCTTGCGCATTTCTTCGCGGATGTAGTTGTACTTCGAGTCGGTGGCGATGGCGGTGGCGAGGCCGTCGCGCAGGATCTTCGGCCGGATGAATACCATGAGGTTGGTCTTCTCGCGCTTGCGGCTGCGCGTCTTGAAGAGCTCGCCGATGATTGGAATGCGGCCGAGATAAGGTACCCGGTTCTCGCCGCGCTCAGCCCGGTCGCGGATGAGACCGCCGAGCACCACGATGCCACCGTCCTCGATGAGCACATTGGTGTTGATGGTGCGTTTCAACGTGATCTGGCTGCCGGCGTCACCGACGGCGTTCGCGAGGTCAGAGCTCTCGAGCTCGATCTTGAGTTGCACGAGCGCGCCGCCTTCGTTCACCTGCGGCGTGATCTTGAGGATGGTGCCTACTTCCTGGCGCTGGATGGTGCTGAAGGGGTTGACGTTGCCGTCGCTGGAATTGTTGCCGGTGTTCGTAAATTGCCCGGTAATGAAGGGCACTTCCTGCGCGACCTTGAGTTCGGCTTCCTGGTTGTCCATCGTGACGGCCGACGGCGTCGCAATGATGTTGGTGGCACCGTCGGACTGGATCGCGCGCAGCATCGCGGCGAAATTCACGCCGGTGGTGGCGATGCGACCGATGCCGAACGTCGAGCCGTTTTGCAGGCCGGCCGGCGCGTTAGCCGGATTGTCGATCCCCGCTGCCAGCGTCGCGAGGTTCACACCGCCCACCGCGCTTTGAAAAGATCCGATGGGAATGCGCGTATCGTTCTCGTCGGACCAGACCGCCCAGTTCACGCCGAGCTCCGCATTCTTGTTGACCGTGACGTCGACGATGATCGCCTCGACCAGCACCTGCGCACGGCGGATGTCGAGCTTGTCGACCACGGCCATGAGCGAGCGCATGACCTTGGAGGGAGCGGTGATGACGAGCGCGTTGGTCTCGGGCTCGGCCCAGATGGTCGTCGAACGATCCGCACTCGCGGCAACGCCGCCGCCGCCCCCACCGCCCGGCGCGGCGCCGCCCGGGGTCGGGCCGCCGGTGATGGCCACCGTCGCGCTGATCTGTTCTTTGAGCTTGGCCGCGATTTTTTCCGCGTCCGCGAACTGTAGATAGCGCACCTGCGTGTCGCCACCGTTGTCGAGCGGGGTGTCGAGGTGGGCGATGAGCGCCTTGATGCGCAGGCGCGCGTTCGTATCGCCGCCCACGATGATGCTGTTCGAGCGATCGTCGGCGATGACGCGCGCCGCCTGGCCGCCGCCGCCTTCCGCGACGTTCTGCTGCGCGAAGAACGTGTTCACCACGCGCACCACTTCGCTCGCGGTAGCGTGCGTCAGGCTGACGATGTCGGGATCGGTATCGCTCTGCTGGTCGATGCGCCGGATGATGCGCATGACGCGGTTCACGTTGCTGGCGCGGTCCGAGAGGATGAGGATATTGCCGTTCTGATAGGCCGCCATGTGCGCGGCCTGGGGCATGAGCGGACGCAGGATGGGCACGAGCTGCGTGGCACTGACGTTCTGCACCTGCACGATCTGCGTGACGAGTTCCTCGGACTCATTGTTGATGCGGTCGGGCAGGTCGATGTTCGGCATTTGACGCGCGTTTGCGTCCGGCAGGATCTTGATGATGCCGCCCGATTCCACGGCGACGAAGTTGTGCACCGACAGCAGCGCGAGGAAGGCCTCGTAGAACGCAGCCGGCGACATGGGCGTCTGCGAGAGCATCGTGACGTTCGCGCGTACGCGCGGGTCGGGGATGATTGTCTTGCCGGTGGCCGCGGCTACCGCTTCAATGACCTGGTTGATCTCCGCTTCCTTGAAGTTCGGAGTAATGCGCTGGCCATTGCCATTGTTCTGCGCGCTTGCGCTCGAGACCAGCGAGAAAACCAGCAGCGCCGAAAGAACCGCGGCGCGCAAGGGGTTATGGGTCATTGCGAGAAATACCTTGGGCCCGAGGATCGGGCTCGATGAATTGCTACTCATATGCTTATTCTTCTTATTCGTTCCCGGTGGGTGCATCCGGCGCCTGATCCATGGGAATCATGCCGTCGCCCCCGGCACCGAGCCGTTCGACGTCGTTCGCGAGTTGCGCGAGGTTCAACACCAATTCCTGCTGGCGGTTGTTGCGCATTATGGTGATTCGCGCATCCGTCGAGGAGGACAGTGTGTTGAAGATTTCCTGCGCGCGGTCCTTGTCGTTGAGCGGCGCGCCGTTGATGGCGATGATGGTATCGGCGTCGCGCAATCCCATGCGCGCGAACATCTGACGATTGCCGGCAGGGTACACGCGAAAGCCTTTCATCTGACCACCCTGGAACACCGGTTGCGGGCGGATCACGCGGCCGATGAGACCGGGATCGTCGCTGACCAGCCGGCGCATGCGCTCGATGTTGGCTTCATTGGAAGCCTGGGCAGGCGGGGGCGGAGGCGCGGCGGCCATACCTGCGGTCGGATTGCGCGGCAGATATACCGACTCGAGCGTGCCGGAACGGTCGATGATGGCCCGATCGCTGTATACCGAATGCAGCTGTGAGCCACCCGGCACCTGTTGGCCGACCGCAATGACCTTGGCCGAGGCAGCGCTGTCGCCGATGATGGCCATGCCTTGTTTCGGATCGGGAGTGGCCAGCAGTCCGGCGAGCACCAGCGGCATGGTGGAAACCGGGGCATTCGCGGCATCGGTGCTGGCCTTCACCACCGCATCGCCGAATAGATGGGCATTCACAAGGCCGCCGACATCCATGGGGGTTGGGGCGGCCCGTGCGGCGGCAACAGGTGGCGGCTTCGGCTGACTTCTGCGGCTCGTCATTCCGACCACGATGAAGGCAAGTTGTGCGGCCACCGCGAGCGCGAGCACGAATGTCGCGATTTGCGGTGCGCGTCCCAGCGCTTTGGAGCGCAGGTCGTCCCCACCACTCGCGCCCCCACTCCAAAGTTTTGCCGTCATTTCCATGATGATACGTTTCGCTCCGCAGCAGCCTCAAGCGCTTGTTTTGTCGTCACAATCCCTTGTCGGCGGATGCGCACTTGTGTTGCCAATCGACGACCCCTATAAAGAGCGGCAATGCCCAGTTCCGAAACCGACCGCCCCGAACACGGAGGCGCGGGCCTCGCAGTCGAAGAAGCCGAGCCCAAAACCAAGCAGCCGCCCTTATATCAGGTCGTTCTGCTCAACGACGATTACACCCCGATGGAGTTCGTCGTGGACGTCCTGGAGAAATTCTTTCGCATGGACCGCACGACTGCGACGCGTGTCATGCTCGAAGTACATACCCAAGGCAAAGGCATTTGCGGTGTGTTCACATATGAGATAGCGGAAACCAAAGTAGCCTTGGTGACCTCCTACGCCCGTGACCATCATCATCCGTTGATGTGCACGCTCGAAGAGGCTTGATCGAAGGCCAGGCCGCCCCCAAGGAAAGCGACGGCCACGAGGACGTCCTAAGGACTAATAACGGTCGAGAGGTTGCCCAGGTGTTATCGCAAGAGCTCGAATTCTGTCTGAATGACGCCTTCGCCAAGGCGCGTGAAGCTCGCCATGAATTCCTGACGGTCGAGCATCTGCTGCTCTCCATCCTCGATACCCCCAAGGTGCGCGAAATCCTGCGCGCCTGCGGTGCCGATCTGGCACGCCTCAAAGACTCCCTCAACGAGCACCTGGACCGGACCACTCCGCGGCTGCCGAGCGACGAAGATCGCGAGGTTCAGCCCACGCTCGGGTTTCAGCGCGTACTGCAGCGCGCGGTGTTCCACGTGCAGTCCTCGGGCAAGAAAGAAGTAGGCGTCGCCAACGTGCTCATCGCGATCTTCAGCGAGAAGCAGAGCCACGCCGTCCATTTGTTGAATCGCGCCGAGGTCACGCGCCTCGACGTCGTCAATTTCGTCTCGCACGGTCTCACGAAGATCGCCGAGGAGAAAGCCAAGGAAGAGACGGGCGGCGAGACCGACCGCGATGGCGAGGGCGGCAGCGCGCTCGACAAGTACACCACTAACCTCAATCAGCTCGCTCAGGACGGCAAGATCGATCCGCTGATCGGCCGCACGCTCGAGGTCGAGCGCACCATCGAGATCCTCTGCCGGCGGCGCAAGAACAACCCGCTGTACGTGGGCGAGGCGGGCGTCGGCAAGACGGCCATCGCCGAAGGGCTGGCGCGCATGATCGTCGAGGGCAAAGTGCCGGACGTGTTGTCCGACTGCAGCATTTATTCGCTCGACATGGGCTCGCTCATCGCGGGCACCAAATACCGCGGCGACTTCGAGAAACGACTGAAGAGCGTGATCGCCGAGCTGAAGAAACAGCCCGGCGCCATTCTTTTCATCGACGAGATCCACACCGTCATCGGCGCGGGCGCGGCTTCGGGCGGGGTCATGGACGCGTCCAATCTCATCAAACCCGTGCTCACGAATGGAGAGCTGCGCTGCATCGGCTCGACCACCTACCAGGAATACCGCGGTATCTTCGAGAAGGACCACGCTCTCGCGCGCCGCTTCCAGAAGATCGACGTCGTCGAGCCGTCGGTGGCCGAGACCGTCGACATCCTCATGGGCCTGAAGCCGCGCTTCGAGCAGCACCACGGCATCACCTATTCTGTCGATGCGATTCGCGCGGCGGCTGAGCTGGCGGCGCGTCACATCAATGAACGACACATGCCCGACAAGGCCATCGACGTCGTGGATGAGGCCGGCGCGCGGCTGCGCCTCAAGCCCATCAACGAGCGCGAGCCGACGGTCGAGGTGAAGCACATCGAGGACGTCGTCGCCCGCATGGCGCGTATTCCCGCGAAGAGCGTGTCGCAGTCGGATAAAGAAGTGCTGCGCAATCTCGAGCGCAATCTCAAGCTGGTCATCTTCGGCCAGGACAAGGCGATCGATTCCCTGGCGTCCGCCATCAAGATGGCGCGTTCGGGGCTCGGCGACCAGCGCAAACCCGTCGGCAGCTTCCTGTTCGCAGGTCCCACGGGCGTCGGCAAGACCGAGGTCACGCGCCAGCTCGCGATCGCGATGGGCATCGAGTTCATACGCTTCGACATGTCTGAGTACATGGAGCGGCACACGGTGTCGCGTCTCATCGGCGCACCCCCGGGATACGTAGGCTTCGACCAGGGCGGGTTGCTCACCGAGGCCATCGCGAAGCATCCGCACTGCGTGTTGCTGCTCGACGAAGTCGAGAAGGCGCATCCGGACGTGTTCAACCTGCTGCTGCAGGTCATGGATCACGGCACGCTCACCGACAACAACGGCCGCAAGGCGGACTTCCGCCACGTGATCATCGTGATGACCACGAACGCGGGCGCATTCGAAATGAATCGCACCTCCATCGGCTTCGTTCAGTCCGACAACGCGACCGACGGCGCTGAGGCGATCAAAAGGTTGTTCTCGCCGGAGTTTCGCAACCGCATCGACGCAATCATCCAGTTCGCGCCGCTCGACATGCCGGTCATCGAGCGCGTCGTCGACAAGCTTCTGCTCGAGATCGAGGCGCAGCTCGAAAAGAAAGGTGTGTCGATCCTGCTCGACGACGAGGCGCGCCGTTGGCTCGCCGAGAAGGGTTACGACCCGAAGATGGGCGCGCGTCCAATGGCGCGCCTGATGCAGGAGCAGATCAAGCGGCCGCTCGCCGAGGAACTGCTGTTCGGCACGCTTGCCGCGGGCGGCACCGTGAAGATCGGCGTGAGTGCGGACGGCAAGGAGCTCAAGCTCACGATCATCCCCGCCGAGTCACCTGCGCTCACCACGTTGCAATGACTCTGGCGAACAACCGGGCCGAACCGGTGGGACGGCTTATCTTCCGCGGTAGACGATGCGTCCCTTGGAAAGATCGTACGGGGTCATCTCCACCGTCACCTGGTCGCCCGTGAGGATGCGGATGTAGTTCTTGCGCATCTTTCCGGAGATATGAGCCGTGACGACGTGTCCCGTCTTCAGCTTCACCCGAAAAGTAGTGTTAGGCAAAGTCTCTACGACTTCACCTTCCATCTGAATCGCATCTTCTTTCGACATCCGTAACCTGGTGGCACCCGCGAAGGCCGCGAATTCTGCCAGAAAAAGCATGGATAGCGAGTGATTTTCAGGGGCTCGAAAAAAGCGGCACATCCGGCCCCGCCGTGGCCTCGGTCAGCAGTGTGCTGAATTCGCGGCGGCTGATCGGCCGGCTGCCGAGCGACCGCAAGTGCGGGGTAGGTAGCTGGCAATCGACGAGTGTCAGCCCCGCAACAAGTCCAGCTCCGACGAGCCGGGCCATCGCGGCTTTGGAGGCGTCGCGCTCGCGCGTGAACATCGATTCGCCGAAGAAAACGCTGCCCATCAGCACTCCATAGAGGCCGCCGACCAGCCGTCCTTCGAGGTGCACCTCCACGCTGTGCGCCCGGCCATGCTGGTGGAGCTGGCAGTACGCGGCGTGCATCTCGGGGGTGATCCACGTACCGGTCGAATTCTCACGGCGTTCCGCGCAGGCGGCGATGACCCCGGTGAAGTCGCGGTCGAAAGTCACCTCAAACCCCCGATTTCGCAGAGTTTTCGCCAGGCTTCGCGAGCACTTGAACTCGGCGGGCAGCATCACCTCGCGCGGATCGGGCGACCACCAAAGCACCGGCTGGCCGGCCGAATACCACGGAAAGATGCCGCGGCGGTAGGCCGCGAGCAGGCGCGCCGAGGACAGGTCTCCACCGGCCGCGAGCAGGCCCTCGGGCTCGTCGAGGGCTTGATCGAGCGGCGGAAACCACTCGCGATCGCCTTCGGGCGCCAGCCAGGTGATGGTCTTGTTCATTTGGACCGTGCATCGCGCCGCGCGTCGCGATACGGCACATGCGCCTCGATCTCGCGCGCGTACTGGTCCATGTGCGTGCCCTCGCGCCGCAGGTAGTCGCCGATCGCCGCGCGGAAGCGAGGATCGACGATCCAGTGCATCGACCAGGTCGTGGCGGGAACGAAGCCGCGGCTCACTTTGTGCTCACCCTGCGTCCCGGGCTCGAAGCGCGAGATGCCGCGTTCGATGCAAAATTCGATGCCCTGGTGATAGCAGGTCTCGAAATGCAGGCTGTGGTGGTGTTCCGCGGCCCCCCAGTAGCGGCCGTACAGCGCCGCCTCGCTCCAGAAGAACACGGCTGCGGCGACCGTCTCGCCGGCGCGGCGCGCGCGTTTCACCATGAAGCGTTCGCCGAGCGCCCGCGGCAGCCCGCGGAACAACGCGCGGGTGAGATAGGGCTCGTGGCCGTGGCGCCGGAAGGTGTCGCGATGCAGATCGTATATTTCATCGATGACTGGCTCGTCGATGCCGGCGCGGTCGAGCGCGTCGCCTAACAAGGTGTCGAACGTGATGCCGTCCTCGGCCACGCGGCGGCGCTCGCGGCGCGCTTTCTTGCGCTTCTCGGCGGTGAAGGTTTCCAGGTACTGGTCGAAATCGCGGTAACCGCGGTTGTGCCAGTGGAACTGCACGTCGTGACGTGCCAGCCAGCCGTCCGCCGCGAGCGTCGCGCGGTCGTCCTCGCCGACGAAGAGGCCGTGGATGGACGACAGGCCTCGTTCCGCCGCGAAATCGCGCAGCGCCGCGATCAACCGCAGGCGCATCGCCGCGGCGTCTAGATCGGGCCGTACCAGCAACCGCACGCCCGTCGCGGGAGTGAAGGGCACGCCGAGCACCAGCTTCGGGTAGTAAGAAAGGCCGTGCTGCGCGTATGCCTGCGCCCAGGAGAAATCGAACACGAACTCACCGAACGAATGAGACTTCACGTACGCCGGCACGGCGGCCGCGAGGCCGCGCTCGTCGTGCAGGGTCAGCGGCGCGGGTTCCCAGCCCGTGTCGCGCCCGACGCACCCGGCGGTCTCGAGCGCCGCAAGGAACGCATGGCGTAGAAACGGAGAGCCGCCGCCGTCGAGCGCGTCCCAGGCGGCGGGGTCAATGTCCGAAATGCTGGTCGAGGTATTTGTCCGCATCGAGCGCAGCCATGCATCCGGAGCCGGCCGAGGTGATTGCCTGACGATACACGTGATCGGCGACGTCGCCAGCGGCAAAAACCCCGGGAACGCTGGTCGCGGTGGCCGCACCGTCGCTGCCGGTCTTGATGGTGATGTACCCGTCGCGCATCACCAGCTGACCCGCGAAGATGCCGGTGTTCGGCGTGTGGCCGATCGCGATGAACGCGCCGGTGACGTCGACCTTCTCGATGGTGCCGCCGTGCTGCGTGGGTTTGATGCGCACGCCGTTCACGCCGGAATCGTCGCCGACGATCTCGTCGATGGTGTGATTCCACACGATACGTACCTTGCCGCTCTGCTCGAGCGCGAACAGCCGATCCTGCAGGATCTTTTCCGCGCGGAATTTGTCCCGGCGGTGAATCAGCGTCACGTGACTGGCGAGGTTCGATAGATAGAGCGCCTCTTCGACTGCCGTGTTGCCGCCGCCAACCACTGCGACGCGGTGTCCTTTGTAGAAAAATCCATCGCAGGTGGCGCAGGCCGACACGCCTTTGCCGCGGAATTTCTCCTCGGACGGAATCCCGAGATATTTCGCAGACGCGCCCGTGGAGATGATCAACGCGTCGCAGGTGTAGCTGCCGTAGTCGCCGCTGAGAACGAACGGCCGCTTCGACAGGTCCACGGTATGGATGTGGTCGTTGACGAGTTCGGTGTTGAACCGCTCGGCATGCGATTTCATGCGCTCCATGAGCGCAGGTCCCAGCAGGCCGTGCGCGTCGCCCGGCCAGTTGTCGACTTCGGTGGTGGTCATGAGCTGGCCGCCTTGCTCCATTCCGGTGATGAGCAGGGGTTTGCGATTCGCGCGCGCGGCGTAGACCGCGGCGGTGTAACCAGCGGGGCCTGAGCCCAGGATGATCAACGGATTATGGCGAGAGGCGGTCATGTATAATTTTGGTCATTCGTATGGCGTTGAAGCCAGTTTGTTTGCGCGCCCGACGCCACTTTCAAGTTTCGGTTTTTCATGTGCTTATTCGATTGCCGGCAACCGGCAGGCGCGCTGCCCGGTGTCGAAGCAGGTACATGTTAAGAAAGGCGCTCGCCGTGGCCAAGTGCGTCGGCCAATAGGTGAGCGATGGGTTCCCCAATGCGTATCGGAATTCCTCGTGAGTTGAAGCCCCGCGAGGGGCGCGTCGGTCTCATTCCAGCGGCCTGCGTCGAGCTGGTACGCGGCGGACACGAAGTGTTCGTCGAGCACGGCGCGGGCGAAAAGAGCGGTTATTCGGAGCAGGATTTTCGCGACGTCGGCGTCCAGGTCCTGCCCAATGCCGACGAGCTCTTCGCCCAATCCCAGATGATCGTCAAAGTGAAGGAGCCCATCGAGCCAGACCTCGCGCGGTTGCGCAAGGATCATTTGCTCTTCTGCTACCTGCATCTCGCCGCGTTGCCCGAGCTCACGCGCCGGCTGTGCCACATCGGCCTCACTGCGGTGGCCTTCGAAACCGTCGAGGATCGCGCGGGACGCTTGCCGTTGCTGGCGCCCATGAGCGACATCGCCGGACGCCTGTCGATGCAATACGCCACCACGCTCCTGCACCAGCCGCAAGGCGGCAAGGGCATCTTGTTAGGCGGCGTACCCGCCGCGAAGCGCGGCCGCGTGGTCGTGCTCGGCGCGGGCGTCGCCGGCGGCAATGCGGCGCTGGTGGCCGCGGGGCTCGGCGCCGAGGTGGTGGTGTTCGACAAGGATCGCGACAAGCTCGTCGCCGCGCGGGCGATGGGTGCGAACGTCACGGGTTTGTATCCGCACGTGTCCGACGTCGCCGAAGCGGTGCGCAGCGCGGACGTGGTCATCGGCGCCGTGCTCGTGACGGGCGCGCGCGCGCCGCACGTGGTGTCGGCCGACATGGTGCGCACCATGCAGGCAGGCAGCGTCATCGTGGACATCTCCGTCGATCAAGGCGGCTGCATCGAAACCACCCGGCCCACCACCTGGGAAGCGCCCACGTACCAGTGGGAAGGCGTGACGCATTTCTGCGTGACCAACATGCCGGGCTCGGTGCCGCGTACCTCGTCCCAGGCGTTGTCCGCGGCCATCGCGCCGTATGCGGGCCGTCTAGCCGACGGCCATTTTTCAAATCAAGAGTGGCGCCAAGACCAGGGCTTGGTAAAAGGCATCAATGTCGAGGGCGGAAAGGTTACGCATCCCGCGTTGATGGCTTAGATCGCAGTTCGTATTATCAAATACATACGACCTCTTCTTCACGGAGCACACGCATTGGCTGAGACGACGTACGACCGGACCAAACCCGCCAAGCGCGTCACTGCGTCGGTGCAGCGCGGGTTACGCGAAAGCGCGGTCATCGCCATCGGCGCCCTCGCGCTGCTCATGTTCGTCGCGCTGGCTTCATATCATCGCGACGATTCGGCGTTTTCATCGACCGGCGCGGGCGATCGCGAGGTGGCCAACCTCGTCGGTCCTTTTGGCGCAATGATCTCGGACGTCCTGTTCTTCCTGTTCGGCCGGCCCGCGTATCTGTTCCCGATCATGTTGGGCGTGGCGTGCTTCGTGATGTTCCGCCAGCGTGAGGTCGAAGATGGCCGAACGCGCATGAACGCAGTCTTGCGCATCGGCGGCTTCACGTTGTTGCTGCTCGCGAGCTGCAGTCTCGCGACGCTGCACTGGGACGCCGGCTCGCTGCGCGAGAGCGCCGGCGGCGTCATCGGCAAGTTCATCGGCCGCGGACTGGAGGGCAGTTTCAAATTCCTCGGCGCGACGCTGTTCCTGCTGGCCGCGTGGATGGCCGGCGTGTCCGTGGCCTTCGGCGTCTCGTGGCTCACCATCGTCGACAAGATCGGCATCGGCGTGTGGAGCACGGTCGGCTGGATCAAGGCGCGTCGCAGCGTGGCGCGGGATGTCGCGGTGGGGCTCGAAGCGAAGAAGGCGCGCGTCGAGGCCGCGAAAGTCGAAGAGAAAAAGGCCGCGTCGCGTCCAAAGCCGCGCATCGAAGTGCCGGCCCCGGTCATGGAAAAGAGCGAGCGCGTCGAGAAAGAGCGGCAGGTGCCGCTGTTCGACGCGCCCAAGTCCGGCGCGCTGCCGGCGCTGAAGCTGCTCGACGATCCGCCGCCGCGCGAGTCGGGCTATTCGCAGGAAGCGCTCGAGGCCATGTCGCGTCT
>JAYTOI010000053.1:0-23115 GCA_043747875.1 Pseudomonadota bacterium
GATCATGACCGTCGGCGAGCGCGCGGAGGACGTGTTCTACGTGGCCGCGCTCAACGGCCTGCCGCTCGATGAGGCCGCCGCGGCCCGGCTGCAGCAGAAACTGTCGGGCGCGCTCGACCGCCGCGCGGCCGCGTGAACGGCCGTCTCGAACTACTCGCCGCCTATCCATTCGAACGGCTGGCGCGGCTCAAGAGCGGCGCGACGCCGCCGGCGCATCTGCCGCACATCGCCCTGTCGATCGGCGAGCCCAAGCATGCGCCGCCGCGCTTCGTCATAGAAGCGCTCGAGCGCAGCCTCGGCAAACTCGACAGCTATCCCGCGACGGCGGGCCTGCCCGAGACGCGCGCCGCCTGCGCGGCGTGGCTGGGGCGGCGCTTCAAACTACCGCGCGTGAACGCCGATACGATGGTGCTGCCCGTCAACGGCACGCGCGAGGCGCTGTTCTCATTCGTACAGGCGATGGTTTCTCAAGGCGTGGGTTCGGTGGGCCCGCCCATCGTCGCGATGCCCAATCCGTTCTATCAGATCTACGAAGGCGCGGCGTTGCTGGCCGGCGCCGAGCCGTACTTCATCAACACCACCGCGGCCGGCCGCTTCCAGCCGGATCTCGACGCGGTTCCGGACGCCGTGTGGAGGCGCTGCGAGATCCTGTTCCTCTGCAGCCCCGGCAATCCGACCGGAGCAGTGTTGTCGCTCGACTTCCTGCAACGCGCGCTGGAACTGGCGGAGCGCCACGACTTCATCATCGCCTCCGACGAGTGTTACGCCGAGCTGTATCGCGACGAAGCATCGCCACCGCCCTCGCTGCTCGAAGCCGCCGCCGCGCGCGGCAGCGACTCCTTCCAGCGCTGCGCGGTGTTCCACTCGCTGTCGAAGCGCTCGAGCGTGCCGGGACTGCGCTCGGGCTTCGTCGCCGGCGACCCGGCCCTCATCAAGCCCTATCTTCTGTATCGGACCTATCACGGCTGCGCCATGCCGGTGCCGACCCAGCTCGCGAGCATCGCGGCCTGGAGCGATGACGCGCACGCCGCAGCGAATCGCGCGCTATACCGCAAGAAATATGAGCTCGCGTTGCCCATCCTTCAGCCTGTGCTCGACGTCGTACAGCCCGACGGCGGTTTCTATCTCTGGCCCGACGTCGGTGGCGACGATGAGGCTTTCACGCGCGACCTGTTCGCGACCCAGAATCTCACCATCCTGCCCGGCAGCTATCTCGCGCGTACGTCACGCGACGGATCCAACCCCGGGCGCAACCGCGTGCGCATCTCGCTGGTGGCGTCCGTCGACGAGTGCGTCACGGCCGCGCAGCGCATCCGCACTTTCCTGGAGACAAGCTCTTGACTGACCTGACCACTCTTGCCGCCACCGTCGATGAAGCCTTCGAGCGCCGCGCCGACATATCCGCCAAGACCGTCGCGCCCGCGCTGCGTCACGCCATCGAGGAATGTGTCGAGCTGCTGGATTCCGGACAGGCGCGCGTCGCGGAGAAGAAGGACGGCCAGTGGGTCGTGAACCAGTGGCTGAAGAAGGCCGTGCTGCTGTACTTCCGTACGCACGACAACCAGATCATAGAGGCGGGCTACACGCGCTTCTTCGACAAGGTGCCGCTCAAATACGCCGCCCGCTCTGCGGCAGACGACGGCAAACTACTGACGACGGGCAGCACGCGCGTGGTGCCACCGGCCGTCGCGCGCCGCGGCTCCTACGTCGCGCCCAACGTCGTGCTGATGCCCAGCTACGTGAACATCGGCGCTTATGTAGATAGTGGCACCATGGTCGACACCTGGGCGACGGTCGGCTCCTGCGCGCAGATCGGCAAGAACGTGCACTTGTCGGGCGGCGTCGGCATCGGCGGCGTGCTCGAGCCTCTACAGGCCGCACCCACTGTCATCGAAGACAACTGTTTCATCGGCGCACGCTCGGAAGTGGTCGAGGGCGTGATCGTCGAGGAAGGCAGCGTGATCTCGATGGGGGTGTTCATCGGGCAGAGCACGAAGATCTACGATCGCGAGAGCGGCAAGGTGCTGCAGGGCCGCGTGCCCGCCGGTTCGGTGGTGGTGTCAGGCAACCTGCCCTCCGCCGACGGCAAGTACTCGCTGTACTGCGCGGTGATCGTGAAGCGCGTCGACGCGCAGACGCGCGCCAAGACCTCGATCAACGAGTTGTTGCGCGCCGACTGAGCGTGGACGTCGACGCCACCGCGATCTGGGTGCTGGTGTCATGCGCATTGCTGGTCGGCTCGCCGTCATCGTACAGCGTGGCCGACCTCAGAAATTGCAGGAGACCGGTGGTGCTCACGGCGGGAACGGCGAGCGCGCCGAAGCGCGTCGCCAGTCCCGGTCGTCCGCGACGAGTCAGAACAGCAGCGCGAGATTGATCGCGTTCGCCAGTGCCTGATGACCCGCGTCGCTCGGATGGACGCCATCGAAGTCGTACTGCGGCAGCATGCGGGCGGGATTCGCCGGGTCGCGCACGGCGGCGTCGAAGTCGACCACGGCGTCGAACGCCCCGCCCGTACGGATCCAGCGGTTGACCGACTGGCGCTTGGCCTCGTTCTCCGGCGTGGCCACTCCGGGCACCGTGCTGGATCCGAACGGCATGATAGTGGCCCCGATAACCGTGAGCCCGCGCGCTTTCGCGCGCAGCGCGATCTGATGCAGCCCCGCGATGATCTCGTTCGCGCTCACCGCCTCCGCCGCGAACTGCGGCTGGCCGAACAGCGGCAGGATGGATGGAATGGTGATGTCGTTGAGCCCGAGATGCACGATGACATGCGTCGCGCCCGAAACCGTGAGCACGTCGCGATCGAAGCGCGCCAGCCCGCTGGGTCCGCAGAAATCCCACAGCAGGCGACCGCAACCCACGCCCTGGTTTACCACCGACAGTCGCGGGCGCTGCGGATTCGGGTTGAGGCGCGTCGACAGCAGCTCCGGCCAGCCGCGGTGCTGGTCGCGCGTCGAGCCTGATCCCTGCGTGATCGAATCGCCGAATGCCACCACGGAGCGCGTCGCGTCCGACTGCATCACCTCCACCCCCGTCAGGTAGTAAGTAGAGACGCCGGCCGCCGCGCCGGGCAGGTCTGCGGCGTTCGCACGGTTGCCGGTGCCCGGCCCCGCAACATACGAGGTCTGCAACGTCTCGTCGTGATAGGTCGCCGCCTCGGCGTTCCCCGGTAGATAGAGGCTGACCGCCACGTCGCCGGCGTTCGGCACGTCTAGATCCACGGCGTCACTGACCGCCACCGCACCCGCCGGGATCTGCAGCGAGCCCTGCCCGCTGAACGTCAGCCGGCGGTTCGTGCCGGCAAGGATCGCGGCATTCTGGTGACGCAGCGCCACGTAAGCCGCGCCCACCCGCGGCGGCTTTGTGCCGAACTCGTTCGACACCCGCACGCGCACCTTGCGGCCGCCCACACTGATGTGCGCGATGTTGCGCACGGTCTGGTTGTCAAAGGTGCGCGCCAGGTCGTTGCCGAACAGCGCATTGATCGTGGTTTGGCCGGGCTTGATCGGTGCAGAAGTCCAGGTCGCCACCCAGCGCCCCCCGCCGCCGCCCGCGAGCACCGAATCCGTGCCCGCCGCCGTGGCAGATCGCACCGCGCACAGCGCGAAGAGCCCCGCCGCCGCAGCCAGCAACGACCGCGTGAAAACCCGATTCGAACTACTCATATTGCCTCCTGGTGTTACGAGGAGGCGCAGTGTGGACACCCGCGTGTCGCGCAGACAGCGCTGTTTGACGGTCAAACTCTTCGAGGTGACAGCCGGCGTGAAAACGCCGGTGGACGCGAGGGCGAACTACCCGCTGTCACCCCGTGTGCGGCGCGATCATGCGCGCATGGTCATCGATGCGAGCGCGCGCATGCGCACGCCGCTTCGACCTGCAGACGTCGATCAATGCGACTGTGCACGCCGACGCCGACCGGGCGCCAGCGACCACCACAGGCGAGCTGCCAACACGCCCGCCAGCAGCAGCAAAGTGAATGCGTCAAGCGCGCCACCACCACCGCCGCCACCACCACTGGGGGTCGGAGCGGGCGGCGCCGGTGTGGCGACCGCAGCCGACACGGTCAGCGTCCCTTCACCGGAGTTGTCGGCGGCGTTGCCATCATCACCCACCACCACCTGCGCCTGCAGCGTGTATGTGCCTGCCGCCGCACTGCGCATCGTGAGCTGTATCACCTGCGCAGCCGCCGCCGCGATGACGGGCAGATCGCAGGTGGCAAGGCTGGCCTGGATGAGACAGTTGCCACCCGCGGTGCTGGCCGAGGTGATAGTCAGCGCCGGCGTCACCTGCAGCGTGGCGCGCGCGCCGCTGGCGGCACGTCCGCCCTGGTTGGCGATGCTCACCTCCCAAGTCACATCGCTGCCCGCCACCACCGTCTTACTACCGAGACTCGCCGGCAGGGTGAGATCGACTGCCGCCAGCGCCGTCAGACACGAGCCGCTGTCGATCTCCGGCCGCATCATGTCGAGGCTGCATTGCGAGAAAGACGAGACCCCCGTGCTCACGCTCGGCGACATGATGAACTGATTCTGCGGTGTGGCCGCGCATTCCTCCGTGCCGTCGTGGGGCGCGCCGAATACGTGGCCGATCTCGTGGGCGGTGATGAGCGTGTCCAACGCGGCGCTGGTGTGGCCCATGGCGAGACTGGCGCCGAAGCGGCGGCTGCACAGCGCCTGCGTGTAGGCGACGCCTGCGGTGTCGCCGTCGAGATTGCGCCCGGTGAAAAGATGCGTCAGTCCGGTCGCGTTGAGCGCCGCGGTTTGCTGCCGCAACACGCCGAGCTCGTCCAGCAAGGTGCTGGGGTTGGTGGTCGCAGAAAGATTTCCGCTGACTGCGTCGGCGAGATTCACCGATGCAACGTGCAGCTCCACGCCCACTTGCGAGCTGAAGATTCCATCTACATTGTTGAGGCGCACCAGCATCGCGTCACGCGCCTGTGCCTCGTCGGCGTAGCGCGCAGCGAACGCCGCGTCGCCGAGCAAGGAAACCTCCAGGCGATCGGTGGCAACGCTCGCTTGCAGAGCCGCGACCCGCAGTTCATCGACCAGTGCGCGGTACTCCCCGGTCGCATCGCGCGGCGCATCCACAGTGTCTCCGGCGAATGAGATGGGCTGCTCGAGCACGCTGTCTGCAAGCTTGAACATCACGGTGCCGGCGGCTTCGGTTTCCCCCGCCACCCACGGCGGTGACTCGACGATGAGCAGGTCGTGGCCATCCCAGACCATGCCGCTCGGACGCCCATCGCTGACCGAGATACGCGCCCAGGATCCCGGCACCCCCTCGATGCTGCCCGCATAAAGTTGCACGGCGGCGCCGGTGGCAACGGCCGAGAGACGTGGATTCGCGGCGAGTTCCAGGCGGAAGCCGCGCCCATACGCGCTGAACTCGAGCGACGCGCCTCCGCCCTTGACGTGACGCGTGAGGATGGGCTGCAGCCGTTCGATGCGATGCGGCGCCAGCCCACCGGCCGCAGGGGAGATGGCCGGCAGCAGCGTAGCTGCGCAGCAGATCAGCGCGGCAAGGTCGCCGATGCGATTGCGACGGTACATCGACACAATCTGCAGCCCGCAGCGGTGCGCGGCTATAGGAATAAGCCAGCGACAGCCGCCGGCAGGTCCCTAGTTCTTGAGGAACAGCGACGCCGACAGCACGCCGGTGGCGGTGGGATCGAAATCACCGCTCACGAAGCCGACATGCCGCGCGATGTTGCGCGCATGGTCCCCGATGCGCTCCAGCGAGCGCATGATGAACGCGGCCTCGATGGTCGACTGCAGGCGGCGCGGATCTTCCATCGCGTGCGTGAGCAGCCGGCGCAGCACGAGGGCGTACTCGGAATCCATTTCCTGGTCCTGGCGGACGACCTGCGCCGCGGCCACAGGGTCCAGCCGGTCGAACGCTTCGATCGCCGCGCGGATCATGAGCATGGCCATGCGGCCGAGCGCCCGCGCCTCGCGCGCGGTGGCCGCGCCCGGACGGAAGCCGTTGGCTTCGTTGTCCGCGAGCACGGTGAGCGCGAGCTTCTTCGCCTCGTCCGCCGCGCGTTCGAGCTCGGTCACGACCTTGTCGATGGCAAACACCGCGCGCAGATCCTGCGCGACGGGCTGGCGCTTCGCGATGACCTGCAACGCCGCCTCCTCGATCTGCGCGTCGTACAGGTTGATCCGGCGTTCGCGCTCGAGTACCAGCGTGGCGATCGCGCGATCCCAGCCGGAGTACGCGTTGACTGCGAGCTGCACCTGCTCGATGACCAGCGCGCCCATGGACACCGCCTGCAGGTGCAGCGACGACAACTCGCCGTCGAACGCGCGAGCGGTATGTCCTTCGAGCGTCAGTGCCATGGCACTAGCTAACCGAAGCGGCCCGTGATGTAGTCTTCGGTGAGCTTGTGGCGCGGATTCGTGAAGATGCGGTCCGTCTCGCCGACCTCGATGAGATCGCCGAGATGAAAGTACGCGGTCCGCTGCGAGACGCGCGCGGCCTGTTGCATCGAATGCGTCACGATGACGATCGCATAACTCTGGCGCAGCTCCTCCATGAGATCCTCGATGCGCGCGGTGGCGATCGGGTCCAGGGCCGAACACGGCTCGTCCATGAGGATCACTTCCGGATTTACGGCAATAGTGCGCGCGATGCACAGCCGCTGTTGCTGGCCGCCGCTCAGTGAAGTGCCAGGCTGCGCAAGTCTGTCTTTGACTTCTTCCCACAGACCGGCGCGCTGCAGCGAGCCGTGCACGATCTCGTCGAGCTCGACGCGATCGCCGGCGAGGCCGTGGATGCGCGGGCCGTAGGCGACGTTCTCGTAGATGGACTTCGGAAACGGATTCGGCTTCTGGAACACCATGCCGACGCGCGCACGCAGCTGCACGACGTCGCGCTTCTTGTCGTGGATGTCCTTGCCGTCGAGCAGGATCTGCCCTTCGACGCGCGCATTCGGGATCGTGTCGTTCATGCGATTCAGGCAGCGCAGGAACGTCGACTTGCCGCAGCCAGACGGGCCGATCATGGCCAACACCTGGTTCTTGCCGATGTCGATGCTCAGCTTCTTGATGGCCTGCTTCTCGCCGTAGTACACGTCGACGTCGCGGCAACTGAAGATCGGGTCCGGCACCGTGATGATGCCCACGGTCGCCCTGGAGGTCGTCTGATCCTGCAGGGATGCCGGCGCCGGCTGCCGCCCGCTCGGCTTTAGGTTGATACCCGCGCGCTCTTCCACTGGTGACACCACTTCCATACTTTTACCACCGTCTTTCGAAACGTTTACGCAGGATGACCGCGGTCGTGTTCATGACCACGAGGAACGCAAGCAGCACGATGATCGCGCCGGAGGTCTTCTCGACGAAGCCACGCTCCGGGCTGTCCGACCACAGGAACACCTGCACCGGCAGAGCGGTCGCGGCGTCGGTGACGCCGTTCGGGATGTCGACGATGAACGCCACCATACCGATCATGAGCAACGGGGCCGACTCACCCAAGGCGCGCGCCATGCCGATGATGGTGCCAGTCAGAATTCCGGGCATTGCCAGCGGCAACACATGGTGTGTGACGGTCTGGATCTTCGAGGCGCCCATGCCCAGCGCGGCCTCGCGTATCGACGGCGGCACCGCTTTCAGCGCGGCGCGCGAGGCGATGATGATGGTCGGGAGCGTCAGCAGCGTGAGCACCATCGCGCCGACCAGCGGCGCGGAGCGCGGCAGGCCGAAGAAACCGATGAACACCGCGAGGCCCAGCAAGCCGTACACGATGGACGGCACGGCCGCGAGGTTGTTGATGTTCACCTCGATGAGATCGGTCCAGCGGTTACGCCGCGCGAATTCCTCCAGGTAGACGGCGGTTGCGACGCCGATCGGGAAGGACAGCAGCAGCGTCACCAGCAGCATGTAGAAGGAGCCGACCACCGCGCCCCAGATGCCGGCATTCTCGGGCTCACGCGAATCGCCGCCGGTGACGAAGGTCTTGTTGAACTTGAGCGCGAGCGCCCCTTCCGCGGCCAGCGCGTCGCTCCACGCGAGCTGGCGGTCGGACAGTGGACGCTCGGCCTCGGGCAGCGAGCGTTCGATATTGCCCTTGCGCAGCAGGTCGACGGCATCGCTGGCGAGCAGCCAGCGTTTTTGAGTCGTACCGATGACCGCGGGGTCGGCGAGCACCAGCTTCTGGAGGTCGAACGCGGCGCTGCCGCTGATCAGGCGCGTGAGCTCGCGCGTACCGGCGCGGCCTTCGGCGTCGGGGAAGCGGCTCTTGAGCGAGGCGCGAATCACCGCCGAGTAATCCGCGGCGGCCAGCTCGGCCGGATTGCGCGTGCCGGACGGGTCGATCAACTGCGGATCGAAGTAGATGGGGATCTGGATCTGCGCCTGCCGGAACGCGCCGAGGCCGTTCGAGAAGATCACTATGAACAGATAGACCAGGAACGCCATGCCCGCGATGACGGCCGCCAGGCCATAGGTGCGGAAGCGGTGCTCGGCCCAGTTGCGCCGCTTGATGCTGCGCTCGACGACGGCCTGCGTTTCCTGCGGGGTGCGCCGCAGCTTATTCGTATTGTTCACGGTATTTCCTGACGATGTGCAGCGCCAGCACGTTGAGCGCGAGCGTGACCAGGAACAGCACGAGCCCGAGCGCGAACGCGGCCAGGGTCTTCGCACTGTCGAACTCCTGGTCGCCGACCAGCAGCGTGACGATCTGCACCGTCACCGTGGTGACGGCCTCGAGCGGATTCGCGGTGAGGTTCGAGGCCAGACCTGCGGCCATCACGACGATCATGGTCTCGCCGATGGCGCGCGACACGGCCAGCAACACGCCGCCGACGATGCCCGGCAGCGCGGCGCGCATCACCACCTGCTTGACGGTCTCGGAGCGGGTCGCGCCGAGCGCGTACGCGCCGTCGCGCAGGCTCTGCGGAACCGCGGTGATCATGTCGTCGGCCAGTGAGGACACGAACGGGATGATCATGATGCCCATGACCAGGCCCGCGGCCAGCGCACTCTCCGAGGCCACGTCGAGCCCGATGGACTCGCCCCAGCCGCGCAACGCCGGACCGATGGTCAATGCCGCGAAAAAGCCGTAGACCACCGTGGGTACGCCGGCCAGCACCTCGAGCAGCGGCTTCGCCCAGGTGCGGAAATTCGAATGCGCGTACTCGGCCAGGTAGATAGCCGAGAACAGGCCGATCGGGACCGCGATGAGCATCGCGATCAGCGAGATGAGCGCCGTGCCGGCGAACAGCGGCACCGCGCCGAACGATCCGGACGAGCCCACCTGGTCGGCACGGATCGCCGTCTGCGGGCTCCACGTGGTGCCGAACAGGAAATCGATGGGCGAAACCAGCTGGAAGAAACGGAAGGCCTCGAAGGCCACCGAGGCCACGATGCCGATGGTGGTGAACACCGCGATGGTCGAGCAACCGAGCAGCAGCCACTCGACGACCGCCTCGACACGATTGCGCGCACGCAACTCGGGGCGGATGCGGGCCCGCACCGCGAGCGCCGCGACGACACCCATGACGAGCACGATCACCGTGAGCGCCATGCGGCTGATGCCGCGCAGGCGCAGGTATTCCGCGGCCGCGCCGCGCACGCCCTCACCCACCGCATCTGCCGGCACGTTGCCGGCAACGAGATTGCGCATGTCGTTCATGAACAGCGAGAGCTCGTTGTCCGACATCGCGCGCAGGTTTTCCGGCAGCCGCTCGGTGATCAACCTGAGAATGATCGAGTCCTGGAAGACGACCCACACTCCGAACACCAGCAGCGCCGGCAAAGCACACCACAGCGCAGTCATCAATCCGTAATGGCTGGGCAGCGAGTGCAGATTGCGCACGCCGCGCGTGCCGCCGACGATGGCAAGCGAGCGTGCTTTGCCGATCCAGAACGCGCCCATGGACAGCAGCGTGATCGCAACGAGTAGTGCCGCGGGAGTCATGTGTTTTTGGTTTCTCTAGGCGCTGAGCCCCGGCATCTTCAGACGCGGGCCACCCTGTTTAACGCCGCTTTGTTACAGCTTCGTGAAAAGGCCGGGCGGGTACCCCCGCCCGGCCACCACAGACTTAAAAACGGAAGTTCAAATCGAGCTGTAACCTTTTGTATTCACGATCGAACACATTGTTGATCGTGGTCGTGTCCAGCGGTGCGGGGGTCGCCTCGTTGAACACCACGATGCCGTTCTGCGGCACATCGTTGAACAGGTCGTTGAGGAACAGCGTCGCGTTGAGCGTCCAGTTGCGCGCGATGGTGTAGCCGCCGCGCAGTACGATGCCCTTCGAGTCCGTATTGCCGTCGCCGAAGTCCGAGTCGAGGAGTTGCCCGAACAGCGAGTCTTTCTCGATCTGCTGGTACAGCGCGCCGATTTCCCACGAACCGGGCACGGCAGTCGCGGCGCCGTAGCTGACGCCGAACGCAATCGCCGTGTCGAGTTTCTCCTGAGCGGTCGCATTCACCTCGGCCGCGGTGTTCTTCGCGTAGTCCACGTAGACGCGCAGCGGCATGGTGCCGACCGTCGCGGTCAGGTCCGCAAAGCCTTCGATGACGTCGAAGTCCGAGGCCAGGCACGCGGTGCCCGCGGCCAGTGTGCGGTTGCAGCCGGCCGTGACACCCGTGACGGTGGTGTTACCGAACGATGCGGCGCCGAACAGCGGGTTCCAGCCCTGCACGCCGTCGAAGTCGAAATACGTGCCCGCGACCGTGAGCCGCACGCTGTCAGAGAACGCATGGCGATAACCAATCTGCGCTCCATACATCATGGAGTCGGTGTTCGTGCCATTCGTCACGTTCGTGAACGACAGCGCGCGCTCGGCGAGCCAGTCGTGGAACGCCGCGGCGAAGAAATTGCCCTTGGTGTAGTTGATGGAGATGCCTTCGGGATTGACGTCGCCGTCGAAGAACAGGCTCGCGGAGCGTTGCCAGGCGTAACGCTGCTTGCCGGCCGTGACGCGCCAGGCGGCATTCGGTGCCCACTGCACGTAGCCAAGATCCAGTTCGAAGTCCTTGCGCGTGTTCTGGTCCGTCAGCGTCTGGTTCGAGGAGCGCGGATCCGGTCCGCCCGTCGCGATGCCGACGATACCGGTGATGGTGTCGTTCACGCGGTACGTGGCATTGAGGCGCGCGCGGATGCGATCACGCTGGCGATTGCGCTCGACATACTGAACATCGAACGACTCGTTGCGATAACGCAGGTCGCCCGCCCAGGACAGGCGCGCATTGCCCTGCGCGACCACGTCCGCGGTGCGATCGGCGGCCGACTGCGCGTCTTCGGCGGTCTTCTTGGTCTGGGACTGCGCCTTCTCGAGAGCCTCGATCTTTTCCGCCAGCGCCGCGAGCTGCGCCTTGAGCGCCTCGATGTCGGAGCCCTGCGCGAACGCCGGCTGCGGAGCCAGGCCCGCGGCGCCTGCGAGCGCTCCCGCGACCGCCAGGGAAAGTAGTGTGCGTTTCATGTTGTCTTCTCGTGCTTGGAATTCTTGAAATGAAGAGAACTGCGCCGGGCCGCGCAGAGCGAACGCTCCGCGCGGCGCGCGTCATCAGAGTTTGAACAGCTTCATCGCCTTCGTATCGGAGCGGATCTTGGCTATCTCCGACTTGGGCGGCGGCACGAGACCCTTGTCTGCGAGATAACCGTCTTCGCCAAGCGCCTTTTCACTGGTGTACTCGGCGAGGAATTCGGGAATGCCCTGGATCATCTGCACATGCTGCTTCTTCACATAGATGAAGAGCGGACGCGACGCGGGAAATTTACCGGAAGCGATCGTTTCGTACGTCGGGGCGACGCTGTCGATGGTTGCGCCCTTGAGCTTGTCGAGATTTTCTTCGAGGAAGCTGTAGCCGAAGATACCCACGGCATTCGGATTGGCCGTGATCTTTTGCACGATCAGGTTGTCGTTCTCACCGGCTTCCACGTAGGCGCCGTCTTCACGCACGGTGTCGCAGGCGCGTCTGAAACGCGGTTCGTTCTCTGCGCGCAGGGTGTTGAGCCACGCGAACGTGCGACAGCCCGCTTGCATGTAGAGCTCGACGAACGAGTCGCGCGTGCCGGAGGTGGGCGGCGGACCCAACGCCTCGATTTTCACGGCTGGCAGCGACTTGTTGACGTCCTTCCACGTCACGTACGGATTCGGGATCAGGTTCATCGGGTTCGCCGGATCGGGTACCGACTTGGCAAGTGCCAGATAGACGTCTTTGCGGGTGAGCTGCATCTGCGGGCCGGTCTTGTTTTGCGCAATGACGAGCCCGTCGTAACCCACCATCACCTCGACGATTTCCTTGACGCCATTCTTCTGGCAGGCGGAGTACTCGTTGGCGTTCATGCGGCGTGACGCGTTCGCGATATCCGGGAACTGCGGACCCACGCCATTGCAAAACAGCTTGATGCCGCTACCGGTGCCGGTGCTCTCGACCTTTGGGGTCTTGTACTGACCGCCACGGCCGAACTGTTCCGCGACGGTGGTGGTGAACGGATAGACCGTCGAGGAGCCGACGATGGTGATGGAATCGCGGGCCGACTGGGCCTGCGCGCTTCCGACAACGGCGACCATGACGGCCGCGAGCGATGAAATGAGGAGTTTGCGAGTCACTTGTTTTGCCTCCGGTGGTGACGCGCTGCAATTTATTACTGCAAGATTGCGGAAATATTTCACGGGAACGCAATTCATCGAACCGTCATGAAACTCCTTGCTGGCGCCGGATGAGTTCCGTATAACGCGCACCGATGTCCGCTACCGTCGATCTCACGCTCGATCTTCTCGGGCGCAACTCCGTGACTCCCGCTGACCAGGGATGCCAGGAAGTCATGACCCGTCGTCTCGCTGGCGCCGGATTCCAGATCGAAAACCTGCGTTATGGCAGCGTCGACAACTTCTGGGCGACGCGCGGCGCCGGCGGGCCCGTACTCTGCTTCGCCGGACACACCGACGTCGTTCCCACCGGGCCGCTCGAGGAGTGGCACAGCGATCCGTTCAAGCCCGCGGTGCGCGATGGGCTGCTGTTCGGACGCGGCGCCGCCGACATGAAGAGCGCCCTGGCGGCCATGGTCACCGCCACCGAAGATTTCGTGCGGGTGCACCCGAAACACAAAGGAACGATTGCCTACCTGATCACCAGCGACGAGGAAGGCCCGTCGGTCGACGGCACGAAGAAGGTGGTCGAGACGCTGCGCGAGCGCGGCCAGAAGATCGACTGGTGCATCGTCGGCGAGCCGTCGAGCGAGAAGCAGCTCGGCGACACCATCAAGATCGGCCGGCGCGGTTCGCTGTCGGGTCGGCTCACGGTGCATGGAGTGCAAGGGCACATCGCCTATCCGCAGTTCGCCGAGAATCCGGTACACACCTTCGCGCCCGCGCTCGCCGAGCTCACGACGCGCGTCTGGGACCAGGGCAACGAGCACTTCCAGCCCACCAGCTTCCAGATCTCCAACTTCAATGCGGGCACCGGCGCGCCCAACGTCATTCCCGGCGAGCTCAAGGCGCGGTTCAACCTGCGCTACTCGCCCGTGCAGACCATCGATGGGCTGAAGGACATCGTCGAGGGCATCCTCAAGAAGCACGGCGTGCGCTTCACGCTCGAGTGGTACGTGTCGGGCGAACCGTTCTACACCGCGCCGGGTGCGTTATCGAAAGGTGTCACCGCCGCCATCGAAGCCGTGACGGGCATCAAGCCCAAGTTCTCCACCGGCGGCGGCACCTCCGACGGCCGCTTCATCGCGACACTGGGCGCGCAGGTGGTCGAGTGCGGCGTCATCAACGCCACCATTCACAAGGTCAACGAACACGTCGCAGTGGCCGACATCGACCGACTGCACCGCATCTACTTGAACGCCCTCAAGGAAATGCTGGCCTGAAGTCGCGCTGTTCTGGCAGATGACGCAATTGTGACAGCGCTTTGCCGACCCTCTACACTCCGCGCCCAGAAAAGAAGCGCAGCCGAGGGGGGCGGAAAACAGTGAACTTCATCTCGCGTCTCATGCCTCGCGAGGGGCGTTTCTTCAGTCTCTTCGACGGTCACGCCAAGCTCATAGTCGATGGCGCCCTGGCATTGGCCGATGTGCTGCGGCACTACGACAACGTGAATGATCGCGCGGCCGGCATCAAGATCATCGAGGACGCCGAGCACGGCGCCGACCGCATCACGCACGACACCGTTCAGCTGCTGCATACCACCTTCGTCACGCCGTTCGACCGCGACGATATTCACCGGCTGATCTCGCGCATGGACGACGTGCTGGATCTCATCCAGGACACGGCCGAATCACTGGTCCTCTACGACATCCAGAAGGTGACTCCCGAAGCCACGCAGCTCGCGGAGCTGCTGCTGCGTTGCTCGGAGCGTGTGCAATCGGCGGTCGGATTTCTCGCCTCGATGGCCGATGCGCCGGTAATCCTCAAGATCTGCCAGGAAATCGACAAGCTCGAATCCGAGGCTGACAAGGTGATGCGCGGCGCGATCTCCAAGCTGTTCCGCGAGGAATCCGACGTTCGCCAGCTGATCAAGCTGAAAGCGGTCTACGAGGCACTGGAGTCGGCCACGGATAAGTGCCAGGACGTTGCCAACGTCATCGAAAGCGTCGTGCTCGAAAACGCCTGAGCGGCGCGCGACGTCCCACACATGGACTATTCAACGATCACGGTGACGCTGGTCCTCCTGGTGTTGCTGGCACTCGCCTTCGACTTCATGAACGGCTTCCACGACGCAGCGAATTCCATCGCGACCGTCGTATCCACCGGCGTGCTCAAGCCCTGGCAGGCCGTGCTCTGGGCCGCGATGTTCAACATGCTTGCGTTCGCGTTCTACAAGCTCGGGATTCATTTCTTCGAGCTCAAGGTGGCTGCGACCGTCGGCAAGGGCATCATCGAGCCTTCGTTCGTCGACAATCGCGTGATCTTCGGCGCGCTGCTCGGCGCGATCGCGTGGAACCTCATCACCTGGTATTACGGAATTCCGTCCAGCTCTTCGCACGCGCTCATCGGCGGCATGATCGGTGCAGCGGTCGCAAAGGCTGGCACCGCGCCACTGCTCGCACCGGGCATCATCAAGGCGGCGGCTTTCATCATAGTTTCGCCGCTGCTCGGCATGCTGCTCGGCGCGCTGCTCATGCTGCTGGTGTCATGGATCTGTTTCCGCCAGACGCCGAGGCGCGTCGATCGATGGTTCCGCAGGCTGCAACTCGTCTCTTCGGCCGCGTATAGCCTGGGTCATGGCAGCAACGACGCGCAGAAAACCATGGGCATCATCTGGCTGCTGCTCATTTCCGCTGGTGTCACCGGTAAGGACCATCTGCCTGCCTGGGTCATCATCAGCTGCTATATCGCGATTGGCCTCGGCACTATGTTCGGCGGCTGGCGCATCGTGAAGACCATGGGCCAGCGCATCACCAAGCTCAAACCCGTCGGCGGTTTCGCCGCGGAAACGGGCGGCGCCATCACGCTGTTCCTCGCCACGGGTCTCGGCGTTCCGGTGTCGACCACGCACACGATCACGGGCGCCATCATCGGCGTCGGCGCCGCACAGCGCTCTTCGGCCGTACGCTGGGCCGTCGCGGGCAACATCGTGATCGCGTGGGTCATCACCATCCCGGCCTCCGCCGGCATTGCGGCGCTGGGCTGGTGGCTCGGAGGGCTGTTTCTGTAGAAACGGGGACACTCCCCGTTTTAGTTAGACGACGCGGCGCCCGTTCTCGTCTATCACCACCTCGCCGTCTTCCTTCGCGAAGTAGCCGCGCTGGGGCGGCGTCAAGATGTCGAGCACCACCTCCGACGGCCGACATAGCCGCGTGCCGCGCTCGGTCACCACGAACGGCCGGTTGATGAGGATGGGATGCTGGACCATCGCGTCGAGCAAACGGTCGTCGGGCATTTCCACCGCCAGGCCGAGCTCCGCCAACCGTCCTTCCTTGTCCCGCACCGCCTGGCGCACCGACAAGCCCGCATCGTTGATCATCCGCTCCAACCGCTCCCGCGACGGCGGATTCTGCAGGTAGTCGATGACCGTCGGCTCGATGCCGGCGTTGCGGATCAACGCCAGCGTGTTGCGCGACGTCCCGCATTTCGGGTTGTGATAGATGATGACGGCGGACAAGACCCAGGCCTCACTACTGACGCGCGGCGCGCACCGGCAGGAACGCGTTGTTGACGAGGCCGACGAGGCCGAGCGTGACGGCGCTGATCAGCACCCACATGGGCATCGACCAGCCGAGGAATCTCCAGTCGATGATGCCGCACTCCCCGCCTCCGGTCATGACTTTGCGCACGACCTCGAGCAGCGGAAACATGTTCATGAGCGTGTCCAGCGGCGCACCGCAGGCCGGCACCGTGCCTGGCGGCTGCGCCTGTATCCACACGTGGCGGCCCGCCACCCACACGGCGGCGGCGGCGAATACGAAGATGAATCCACCGTAGACGATGGCGCCGTAGTACCGCACGCGGTGCAGGGCCGCGACCAGGAACACCACGCCGAGCGCGCTGATGGCGACGCGCTGAAACATGCACAGCGGACAGGGCACATAGCCCAATACTTTTTCGGCGTAGAGGGCGAAGCCCAGCATGCCGAAACAGATGAGCGCGCTGGCGAGATTGATCTTCTGACGACGGTCGAAGGAAATGGAAATGGGGACATTCCTCATTTTGTTGTAACAAAGCGAGTGGGCCGAGAGTCGACCATGTTTTGCGCTTTGTTACAACAAAATGAGGAATGTCCCCATTTCCATTTCCTATAGGCCCGAAGCGCGGTCTCGCAACTCGCGCTCGACGTCGTCCAGCTTGGTGTGGCGCACGTCCTTGCCGTGCACCATGTAGATGACGTATTCGCAGATGTTCTTGGCATGGTCGCCGATGCGCTCGAGCGCACGGACGATCCACATGACGTCGAGTGCGCGGCGGATGCTGCGCGGGTCTTCCATCATGAACGTGATGCACTGGCGCTGGATGGACTCGTATTCCTCGTCGACGATGCGGTCCTGGCGGGCCACGCGCAGCGCGGCCTCGGCGTCCATGCGCGCGAACGAGTCGAGCGCCTGGTGCACCATCTCCGAGACGATGCGGCCGAGATGTTTGATCTCGCGATACTTGTCCGCGGGCCGTTCCATGGTGGCGAGGCGCGAGGCAATGTAGCCGATCTTCTCGCCCTCATCGCCGATGCGCTCGAGGTCGGTGATGGTCTTGATGATGGCGATGATGACACGCAGGTCGCTCGCGGCCGGTGCGCGCGTCGCGAGGATCTTCTGGCACTCCTCGTCGATCGAGATTTCCATGCCGTTGACCTTGGAGTCATCGCGCGCCACCGAGACGCCGAGATTGCTGTCGCCCTCGATGAGCGCGGTGACCGCGTTCGCGAGCTGCTGCTCGACCATGCCGCCCATGGTCAGCACCTTGTTGCGCACGCGCTCGAGGTCTTCGTTGAAGCGGCGCGAGATGTGATGCGAAAGGTCGGCGGTTTCCATGGGAGCCCCAAAAGTCGATTGATAGTCGATTGATCAGCATACACGGCGGCGGTGGCCGCACAGTTTGTTAGGCGCGGATGACGGATTCATGACACGCGTTCATGCGGTTGCCGCGACGCGCTGCTCGAGCAGGCGCTCGGACGGGAAATGGCAGATGAACGTGCTGCCGCGGCCCTCGACGCTGTCGATCTCGAGCCGCGCCCCGTGCCGATGCAGCGCGTGTTTGACGATGGCCAGGCCCAGGCCCGAGCCACCGGTCTCGCGCGAACGGCCCGGATCGACGCGATAGAAACGCTCGGTGAGCCGCGGAATGTGCTCGGCGGGGATGCCGGGGCCCGTGTCGCGCACGGAGAAATGCCCGCCCTCGCCGTCGGTCCACCAGCGGATGTGCACGCTGCCGTTCGGCGGCGTGTACTTCGCGGCATTGTCGACCAGGTTCGAGAAGGCGGACTGCACCATGGCCTCGTCGCCGATGATGCTGGCGCCGGATTCGATGGACACCTCGACCAGCTTCGGATGCGCGGGTCGCGCGAGCACGTCCTTGCGCAGCAGCGCGGCCATTCCGGCCACGTCGACCGGCGCCCCTGTGATCGGCGCGTCGTTCGCCTCGAAGCGCGACAGCTCGAGCAGGTCCTCGATGATGCGCGTCATGCGGTCGGTCTGACGGCGCATCTCCGCGATTGGGCCCGCGAGGTCCGACAGCGCCGGATCCGCGCTGAAAGTCGAGCCAAAAGTCTCGAGATACCCCGCCACGACGGTCAGCGGCGATCTCAGCTCGTGCGAGGCATTCGCCACGAAGTCCTTGCGCATCTTCTCGAGGCGAACCTCGCGGGTGACGTCGCGCAACATCAACAAGCGCTGGTCTTCGCCATACGAGATGAGCTGAAACGCAACGTAGCGCTCCCCGGACGCGTCGATACGCACGATGAGCGGCGTGGCGTAATGCCCGCCACGCAGGTATTGCACGAAATCGGGATTGCGCACCAGGTTGTCGATGCGCAAGCCGAGATCCGCGCGGCGCGACAGGTCGAGCAACTCGCCGGCCTTGCGGTTGAACCAGATCATCTGGCCCTCCGGATCGAGCATGACGACGCCGTCGGGCATGGCCGCCGTCGAACGGCGCAACTCGCGAAACAGACGCGTCAGGCGCTCTTTGTGGAATCGCTTGCGCCGATGCAGACGCACGACCTGTGCGACGACGTCGCCCCACAGGCCCATCGCGTCCGGCGGATCTGCGACCCTGCGATGCTGCAACCAGAACGCCAGCCCGCGCAGTTGCCAGAGATTCCAGGCGAGATACAGCGCGAGCGCGCCGCTGACGCCAAGCCAGACGGAGCCCGCGAACCAGCCCACGCCCGCGCCCACCGCCACCGCCGCCAGTACGCGCAGCACGACGTAGACGAAGGCTGTGGTACCGGAGTGCATCGTTGCTAACTAGAGAGGCTTGGACGAAAAGCGGTATCCCGACCCGCGCACGGTCTGGATCAGGCGATCGTACGCGAATTCTTCGAGCGCCTTGCGCAGACGCCGGATGTGCACGTCGATCGTGCGCTCCTCGACGTAGACGTTGCCGCCCCACACGCGGTCGAGCAGTTGCTCGCGGGTGTAGACGCGCTCGGGATGCGTCATGAAGAACGCGAGCATGCGGTATTCGGTGGGGCCCAGCGCGACGGTGCGCTCGCCCACGCTCACGCGCTGGCTGCTCTGGTCGAGCAGCAGGCCTTCGATGTCGATGCGTTCGGCGCCTTCGGACGGCGACGAGCGGCGCAACACCGCGTTGATGCGCGCCAGCAGCTCGCGTGGCGAGAACGGCTTGGTGATGTAGTCGTCGGCGCCGCCCTCGAGGCCGGCCACCTTGTCGCCCTCCTCGGCGCGCGCAGTGAGCATGATGACGGGCAGCTCGCGCGTCTCGCGGTCGCGCTTGAGCGCGCGCGTGAACTCGAGGCCGCTGGTGTCGGGAAGCATCCAGTCGACCAGCAGCAGGTCAGGCAGCTTGTTCGCGACCTCGGCGCGGCCCTGGCGCGCATCGCCCGCCTCGCGCACTTCGAAGCCGGCGCGGCGCAGGCCGAAGGCGATCATCTCGCGAATCGGGCGCTCATCCTCGACGACGAGTATCTGTTTGGCGGACATGTGCGGACACGACTTCCCAGGTGAAGGTTTTGTGGCGTGCGCATTACAGCGGCAGTCTATTGCAGTTTGATTAAACAGCGAATTCAGGTTTGCGGCGCGGGTTCAGCGACGCGATCTCGGACATAAACCGGCAAGGCCTCGGCCGCATCGAGCATACGGCCTGCGGCGACCAGCGGGCGTGCCAGAGCCAGCACTTCGGAGGCGCGCGGCAACAGCTCGGCGAACACGTCAAGGGCACCGGCGGCCCGGCAGCGCTCGGCCAGCGCGGGCCAGGCCTTGAGCCCGCGCCCCGCCGCCGCCCACAGACGGGGCTCGTGCGCGTCCGGCCCGGGCCCGTCCGGCAATGGCACGTCCGCCGCCGGTCCGACGCGCTCGCCACCCCACGGCATCGGTCCGCCAAAGTCGCCATCGAAGTGAAACTCGCCCCAGTACACCTCGCGCATGCGGGCGTCGTTCACGGCGAGCACACGGACCAGGCGCGGATCGAGCTGCTTCACGCGCTGCGCGACCGCGGCGAGATCGGAGATGGGCACGACGCCCACCTCGGCGCCGAACGCGAGCCCCTGCGCCACGCTGGCCGCGAGGCGCACGCCGGTGAATCCACCCGGACCGCGGCCGAACGCGATCGCGTCGAGCGAGGTCAGCGCGATGCCGCCCTCGGCGAGAACGGCATCGATCATCGGCAGCAGTTGCTCGGCGTGACCGCGCGCAAGCTCCACATAGCGCTCGATGCTGCGATCGCCGATGCCCAGCGACACCGAGCAAGCCTCGGTCGCGGTGTCGAACGCGAGGATTTTCAAACGAACTCGTCCGCGGTGCGGACCAGCGCGGCGGGCGCGGCATTCGCCGGGACGCCGGCCACGCGCCGCAAAAATTTCTCCGCGTCGGCAGACTCGCGCGTCACAGGCATCGGCGGCAGGCTGGCCCGAAAGACGCGGCCGTAGGGTTTGTCGACCAGGCGCGGATCGCAGATGACGACGACGCCGCGGTCCGTCTCGCTGCGGATGAGCCGGCCCACGCCCTGCTTCAGCGCGAGTGCCGCCTCGGGAAGCTGGTACTCGCGAAACGCGTTGCCGCCGTTTGCCTTCAAGTGCTCGATGCGCGCCTTCGTCAATGCATCGTCGGGCGAGGCGAACGGCAGCTTCTCGATGATGACCAGGCGCAGCGCATCGCCCTTGACATCGACGCCCTCCCAGAAACTTGCGGTGCCGAGCAACACGGCATTGCCGGACTCGCGGAACCGGCGCAGCAGTTGCTCGCGCGGCGCCTCGCCCTGCACGAGCAGTGGATAGTCCGCCAGCTCGGCCCAGCGGGCACGCAGCAGATCCGCCGCGCGCTGCAACGCGCGGTGACTGGTGAACAGCACGAACGCGCCGCCGGCCGATGCCTCGATGAGCGGGATCGCGCAATCGACGACCGCCTGCGTGTGCGTGGGCGCGGCGGGATCGGGCAGCCGCGGCGGCAGATACAGCAGCGCCTGCGACTCGAAATCGAACGGACTCGGAATGGCCAGCGTCTCCGCCTCGGCTAGCCCGAGGCGCGAGGTGAAGTGCGCGAAGTCCTCGCCTACCGACAGCGTCGCCGACGTGAACACCCAGGCCGCGCGCGTTGCGCCCGTCATCGTGGCGAAACGCGCGGCCACGTCGAACGGCATGAGGCTCATCGTGAAACCGCGCGGCGTGAGCTCGACGCTGCGCGCGCCTTCGTTCTCCTCGGCCTGCATGATCTCATCGAGGCGCCCCGCGAGCTCCGTGGCGCGCGCCGCGCATTGCGCAATGCCGGGTTCGCGACCCTGCTCGTTCAGCCCGGACGCGAGATCGCGCAACGCACGCGCCAGGTCCTGCGCTCCGTCGGCGAGCGGCGTATCCGCCGCCACCCAATTGGGACGCGGCGTCGCACGGATGATCTCTGCGAGCGTCGCCAGCGTTTTCTCGACCGTGCCGATCTCGGAGACGAGTGCGGTCGCCGACGCGCGTGCATTGACGAGCTCGGCGCGCGCATCGCGCAGCAGCAGCTCGACCTGTCGGCTGCCGAGCCGTGCACCGAAGAACTGCGTCGCCAGATCGGGGATTTGATGCGCCTCGTCGAGGATGACCGCGTCAGCCGAGCCGAGCAGATCGCCGAAGCCGTCTTCCTTCAGCGCAAGATCCGCGAGCAGCAGATGATGATTGACGATGACGACGTCGGCCTCGAGCGCCTTGCGCCGCGCGTCGACCACGTGACAACGCGCGATGTCGGCGCACTTGGCGCCGAGACAGTTGTCGCGCGTCGAGGTGACCTGCGGCCAGAGCGGATGCGCGTCGCCAAGATCCGGAACCTCGGCGAGATCGCCAGTTTTCGTGATGCCGGCCCAACGCTCGACGCGTGTCAGCAGCCGGTCGCGCGTGCCGGTCAGTCTTCCATTGTTCGATTTTTCCTGGTGGGTGAGCTGCTTCAGGCGGTACGAGCACAGGTAGTTGGATCGCCCCTTGAGCAGCGCGACGCGTGCCGGCACACCGATGGCGCCCGCCACCAGCGGCAGGTCTTTGCTGAAGAGCTGATCCTGCAGCGTGCGCGTTCCCGTGGAAATGAGCACACGCCGGCCCGACAACAGCGCGGGCACCAGATAGGCGAAGGTCTTGCCGGTGCCCGTGCCAGCCTCGACGACCAGCGGCGCGCGGTTCTCGAGCGCGCGCGCGACGCGGGTGGCCATCGCCAATTGCGAGCGGCGCGGCGTGAAACCGGACAGCGTGCGGGCGAGCGGCCCGCGCGGACCGAAGACGTCTTCGAGATCGAGCATCGTGAGCAGGATATCCGCCCTCCGAGCGAGGGCGAGTCACGCTAGCGCGGCGCGCGCAGGCTGTCGAGGCTCAAATCTTTGAAAGTATCCTGATCCGCCTTCATGCGAATCTGGATATACGGGCCCTGCGCCGTATGGCGGCTCGCGGAGAAGTCTTCGTCGCGGAAACCCGCGACGTTGTAGCCCACCGAGACCCATACGTTTTTCGCGAGCGTCATGCCGACGTCGAGACCGAGCGAGTAATCCATCACGTCCGACTCCCACGAGTGCAGCACCGACGCGTGCGCGCCCAGGTCGAAGCGGCTGGTGAGCTGTCGGCGCAGATCCGCGCCGACGATGTCGGAGACGCCGGAGTATTCGTCGCCCTCGAACGTGCTCGACACGAAGCGCGCGCCGTACTGCAGGCCGAGCTGCATCTTCGGGTTCAACTGCCAATTGGCGTGCAGGTTGTTCACGATGCGCGACGACTCGCTCTTCAGGAACGCATCGCTGCGCTCGTCATACTTGAGTTCGAGTCGGTCGAACACGATCCACTGGCTCGAGGTCGGGCGGAATGCCCAGGCGAGACGGCCCACTGCACTGGTGCTGTCGCCCAGCGCCTGAGTCGAGTCGAACGCCTGCACCGACACCGACATCGCGTGGCCTTCGACGGGCTCGCGATACCAGCCGGTGGTCCCGCTCCAACGCTCTTCGCTGTCGGAGTTGCGATGCTCGAGGCGGCTGGTCAGCTGCCACAGCTCTTTGCGATACGACGCGCCGAGGAAGGCGGCGAAGAAATCTTCCGTCATGGA
>JAYTOI010000054.1:0-34323 GCA_043747875.1 Pseudomonadota bacterium
GCCGCAATCGTCCTAACAAGGGTCCGCGTCACGGTGGTGGTGGTGGCGGCGGCGGTGGCGGCGGCGGTGGACACCGCGGCGGCGACCGCGACGGCAACCGCGATCCGAACTACCGGCCGGGCAACAACGGCGGCCCGCGTCACGACGAGCAGCCACAGGAGATGCTCGAGGTCGACGAGTCCGAAATCATCAGTCAGGCCGATCTGGTTGCCTCGCGCAACTCGATGAATCTCTCGGTGCTCAAGGCCAAGCCGATCTACGAGCTGGTCAAGATGGCCGACTCCATGGGCGTCGAGGGCATGGCCCGCTCGCGCAAGCAGGACATCATCTTCGGCATCCTCAAGGCCCACTCGCGCGTTGGCGAGAACATCTACGGCGACGGCGTGCTGGAGATCCTGCAGGACGGCTTCGGCTTCCTGCGCTCCGCCGACGGTTCCTATCTCGCCGGTCCGGACGACATCTACGTGTCGCCCAGCCAGATCCGCCGCTTCAATCTGCGCACCGGCGACACGATCTCCGGCCTCATCCGTCCGCCCAAGGATGGCGAGCGCTACTTTGCGCTGCTGAAGGTCGGCGAGATCAACTACGATTCGCCCGACAGCAGTCGCAACAAGGTGCTGTTCGAGAATCTGACTCCGTTTCACCCCACGAAGCGGCTCAAGCTGCAGCGCGGCAACGGCTCCACGGAAGATCTCACCGCGCGCACCATCGACCTGGTCTCGCCCATCGGTAAAGGCCAGCGAGGACTCATCGTCTCGCCGCCGAAAGCCGGCAAGACGATGCTGCTGCAGAACATCGCCACGTCCATCACGGCGAACCATCCCGAGGTCATTCTCATCGTGCTGCTCATCGATGAGCGCCCGGAAGAAGTCACCGAGATGCAGCGCACGGTGAAGGGCGAGGTGGTGTCGTCGACGTTCGACGAACCCGCCGCCCGCCACGTGCAGGTCGCGGAAATGGTGATCGAAAAGGCCAAGCGCCTCGTCGAACACAAGAAAGACGTCGTGATCCTGCTCGATTCCATCACGCGCCTGGCGCGCGCCTACAACACCGTGGTGCCGAGCTCCGGCAAGGTGCTCACCGGCGGCGTGGACGCGAACGCGTTGCAGCGTCCGAAGCGCTTCTTCGGCGCCGCGCGCAACATCGAGGAGGGCGGCAGCCTAACTATTCTGGCCACCGCGCTCATCGACACCGGCTCGAAGATGGACGACGTGATCTACGAAGAGTTCAAGGGCACGGGCAACAGCGAAGTGCACCTCGACCGGCGCATCGCGGAGAAGCGCGTGTTCCCGGCCTTCAACATCAATCGTTCCGGCACGCGCAAGGAAGAGCTCATCACCGATGCGGGCGAGCTCGCGAAGATCTGGATCCTGCGCAAGCTGCTGCACCCGATGGACGAGCTCGCGGCCATCGAATTCCTTCTCGACAAGATGAAGGATACGAAGACCAACGGAGAGTTCTTCGAGGCGATGAAGCGATAAACGGGTGGGGACAGACTTCAGTCTGTCCTCACACCTGCTTTGGGCCCGGTGTGATCCAGCTCACACCGGGCGCGTCGCTTCAGGGCGACGCTGGCGCCTCCCCTGATCCTGTTAGATGATGGCGCGCCCTTGATTCCCGTTGTCCGAGGAGCCGCGAATGCGCTTGGCGTTGGTTCTGGTGCTCACTCTCGCCCTTTCGGGATGCGCCATCTTGCGCAAGGACAGGGAAGAGCCGGTCGAAAACGGCGCGCGTCAGGCCAAGGCGCAGCCCGAGCTCAAGCCCAGCGAGGCGCTCAAGCCCAAGTCGCTCGAGATCGCGAGCCCGGTGTCCGATCACTTCTACCTGCGCGCCACGTACTTCCAGCCGTCGGTCGCGACCCTCCTGCGGCTCGATCCCAGCCTCAGCGTGGACGGCACGGAGCTCAACGGCGAGGACGATCTCGGGCTCGACGACCAGGTCAACCAGATGCGCATGGAGTTCGACATCCGCATGCGCGAGCGCCATCACGTGCGCATCGACTACTTCAAGCTCAATCGTTTCGCGCAGCAGCCGCTGCCGCGCTCCATCGACTTCGGCGATTTCGAGTTCGACGAGGGGACGCTGTTCCGTACCAAGCTCGACTGGCGCGTGCTGTCATTGACGTATACCTACTCGTTCTTCAAGTTCGAGCGCTTCGAGGCGGGCCTGGGACTCGGCATTCACATCATCGAGGCGCAGGCCGAGGGTCGCGAGCCCGGCACGCTCAATCGCGAGGAAGCGTCCGAGGTCGGCATCTTCCCGACGGTGGCCGCCACCGCCGCATTTCGGATCTCGAAGCGCTGGTCGATCACGGCGCGCGCGCAATCGTTCTCGGCGACGCCCGAAGGTTTCGAAGGCACGATGTCCGACTACCACGCCGACCTCCAGTTCCGCCCCTGGCCGAACCTCGCGTTCGGTCTCGGCTACACGATGCTCGAGACGGATCTGCTGGTCACCGACGCCGACCAGCCGCTCCTCTTCAACCTGGATACCAGCGGCCCGGAGCTTTTCTTCCGCGTCAGTTTCTGACGTCTCTCGCGTAGATGGACAGCGGCTGCGTCAGGAGGATCGTCATCGGCGGCGGCACCGCCGGCTGGATGACCCCGGCGGCACTCAGGCGTTTCCTGCGCGACTGCGCCCCCACGGCCATGTGATGTTCCGCGCGGCGATCTTCGACATGGACGGCACGCTGGTCGATTCCGAGATGCACTGGCGGCGCGCGGAGCGCGAGGTGTTCGGCGCCCTGGGTATCGCGATCACCGACGACATGGCATTGGCCACCGCGCCCATGAGTCCGCGGCAGGTGACCGAGCACTGGTATCGCCTGAAGCCCTGGCGCGCGCCGCCGCTCGAGGAAATCGAATCGGCAGTCATCACGCGCGTCGGCGAGCTCATGCGCGGACGCGCGCGCGCGTTGCCGGGCGTGCACGAGGCGTTGAGCCTGTGCCGCGCGCTGGGCTGGCGCGTCGGGCTGGCGTCGAATTCGCCGGAGGTGTTGTGCCGGCTGGTGCTGCGCGAGCTCGCCATCGACGGTGAATTCGCGGCGGTGGTCTCGTCGGATCACGTCGAGCGCGGCAAGCCGGATCCGGCTATCTACCTGCAGGCGGCGCGGCAGCTCGGCGTGGCGCCGGGCGAATGCCTGGCATTCGAGGATTCGGCCACCGGGGTGCGCGCGGCGCGCGCCGCCGGCATGTGCGTGGTGGCGGTGCCGTCCGCAGGCCAGGATTTTGCGGCGCCCGCGACGCCCGACCTGACGCTCGCCACACTGCGCGAATTCGCGCGCGAGCACGCCGCGACGCTGTGGCGAATTTCCCAGGGCTGATGCCCACGACGTAAAACGCCGCCCCCTTTCATGACAGGGTCGGGGCGGCGTCCGGGAAAATGCCGCCTCACTACTCCGTCAGAAATTCCACGACGCGGCGGATCGTGTCCGCATCGCGCAGGCCGCCGCTGTGTCCGAGTCCGCGCGTGCGCAGCAGCGTGGCGCCCGGAATGGCCGCGGCCAGCGCGGCGCCCTGCGCGATCGGTGCCACGCTGTCTTCTTCGTCGTGCACGATGAGCACCGGCACCCGCACGGACGGCGCCGCGGCGAGGGTGGCGATGGCCGAAGCGGGCCGGCCGAAGCGCCTCTCGAAACGCGCGCGCAGATTCGCCAACGCGGGGGCCGAGAGCCCCAGCATCATCGCGAAGGACTCGAGGATGTAATCCATGTCGGACGGCACGCCGAACAGGCAGATCTTCTTTGGATGATGATCCGCGGTCTCGGCGAGCACGGTGAGCACGGCGCCGCCGCCGAGCGAATGGCCGATCACCGCGTGAATCGGCTCGTGTAGCCGCAGCACTTCGGCCAGGCTGTCGCGGAAGCGCGGCAAATCGGAAAAGGTACCCGGCGATTCGCCATGCGCAGGCGCGTCGATGCCGAGCACGCTGAAGCCCGCCGCGTGGAGCGGCGCGATGAAATTGCCGAAGCGCGCCGCATGGGATCCCCACCCGTGAAGAACGACCACCAATGGCCCAGTGTGTCCCCACTTCCACAGCGTGAAGCGGTCGCCGCCGCAGGCCAGCGTGCGCCGCTCGGCCTGCGCGACGACGGGCGCGTCTTCGGGGTCGAGCTTGCGGCGCGGTGGCATCAGAAACATCTGGAATGCGAGCCAGCCCGCCAGCGCCGGGCTGATGGTCTGGGCGACCCCGAAGAATCGGCGCAGGCGCCGTTGCAGATCCGGCTTGACGCCGGGCACGACGCGTCCGAGCACGGGTTTGCGACGTTCTTCCATCATTCGCTGCGCAGGGGCACGGTCACGCCATAGGCGGCCGAGAATTCGGGCGGCATGCGGGTTGCCTTTCCACGGTCGAGATTCAGACACACATATTGGGCCGTGGCGCGGGCGAGCGTACCGCCGTCCGCGGCGTGCCGCAGCTGGAAGCGACGGGTGACGCGCAGCCTGCGGTCCGACTCCACGATCCACGTCGCCACTTCGACCCGCTCCCGCGGCAGTGCAGCGCGCAGGTAGTCGATCTCGATGCGCAGCGCCGCCATGCCGCGTCGCATGCGCGTGCAGGTGTCCAACGGCACGCCGAGATCCGCCGAGTGCGACCAGGCCGCGCGGTCCAGCCAGCGCAGGTAGACGGCGTTGTTCACGTGACCATACTCATCGATGTCGGTGTCGGCTACGTCCACCATGACAAGGTGCGGATTCGGATGGTCCCAGGAGCTTTCCATGCGGGCAAGTCTATGAAAGTGCTGAATGATTTACACCTGATGCGGTGCTAGAGTCGGCGTCATCAACCGGAGAGGATTTCCATGAAACGCATTGCATTCATTGCCGCCGCCTGCGTTGCGGCCGCGGCCAACGCGGGTGTGTACGTCGAGCTGGTCGAGCACGATCTGCAGACGAACACCTCGGAAGACGCCCAGAAGATGTACGTGCAGGGCAGCTCGGGCCGCTTCATCGACGGACAGGGCCAGATCACCATCATCAAGGACGGCACGATGTATGTCGTCAACGAGAAGGACAAGAGCTATGTGGCGCTCGACAAGGCGACGATGGACCAGCTCGCTCAGAAGATGACTGCCGCGATGGCGCAGATGAAGGAGCAGCTCGCAAAGCTGCCGCCCGACCAGCGCGCGATGGTCGAGAAGCAGATGGGCGGTGTTGCCGGCTTGACCGAGGGCAAGAAATATTCGGTGGAAGTCGTCGACACCGGCAAATCCGACCGGGTGGAGGGCCGCGCCTGCCGCGTCTGGGACGTGAAGCGCAATGGCGAGCTCGACGATCAGCTCTGCGTGGTGGCGTATTCGGCGCTGCCCGGCAAAGAGAATTTTCAGCAGGTGTTCGCGAACTTCGCCAAGGTCTTCGAGGACATGGCCAAGTCGGTGCCGATGCTCGCCGGCATGATGAGCAACGAGTTCGACGCGCAGGCGAAGGTGAACGGGTTTCCGGTGCGCTCGCGCGCCTACGAGAACGGCAAGCTCGGCGACGTCGAACAGCTCGTGAAGGTGTGGCGCGAGGAAGCGATTCCCGCGCCGATGTTCGAGATTCCGGCCGGCTACAAGAAAAAATCGATGACCGACTTGTAGTGCGCCCGTACCTGGTGAACTCGGCGAGATGAAATACACCGACTATTACGCCGCGCTCGGAGTGCAGCGCGGCGCGAGCGCCGATGAAATCAGAAAGGCGTATCGGCGCCTCGCCCAGAAATATCACCCGGACGTCTCGAAGGAGCCGGACGCCGAGGCGAAGTTCAAGGAATTCGCCGAGGCCTACCAGACGCTGAAAGATCCAGAGAAGCGCGCCGCGTACGACGCGCTCGGCCAGCGTCCCGCGGGCGAGGAGTTCCGTCCGCCGCCCGATTGGTCGCGGCAACACGGCGGCGAAGAATCTTTTGCCTTCGACGATGTGGACTTCGCGGACCTCTTCACGCGCTTCGGCGGGCGTGCCGGCGGCCGTGAGGGCTTTGCGCAGCGGGCGCAATCCACGCAGGGACAGGACTTCGAAGTGCCGGTCGCCATCGCCATCGAAGATGCGTTTCGCGGCACGACCTTGGAACTGCAATTGCAGATGCCGGAGCTCGACGCGTCCGGACGCATGCGGCGCGTGCCGCGTATGGTGAAGGCGCGCGTCGCGCCCGGCGCCATCGACGGCCAGCGGCTGCGCCTGCCGGGCAAGGGAGCGCCGGGCGCGCATGGCGGGCGCAACGGCGATCTGTATCTCGACATCTCGCTCAAGCCGCACGCGCTGTACCGTGCCACCGGACACGATTTATATCTCGACTTGCCGCTGACGCCATCCGAGGCGGCGCTGGGTAGTTCGGTGCAGGTGCCGACGCCCGCGGGCACGGTGAACCTGAAGATCCCCGCCGGCACGTCTTCCGGGCAGAAACTGCGGCTCTCGGGCCGCGGGCTGCCGAAGCCGGGCGGCGGCGCCGGCGACCTGTTCGCGGTGGCCGAGATCGCCGTGCCGCCGACGCTGTCGGAGCGCGAGCGTGAGCTGTATCGCGAGCTCGCGACTGGCGACTTCAACCCGCGGCGCGCATTCGCGGAGGGCACATGAGCATCGAAGCCGAGGTGTTGTGGCTCGACGAGCATCGTGTGGTGAGCTTCCGCGAGCTGGTGGATCTCTCCGGTCTCACGGCGGCCGAGCTCGAGGAGCTGGTGAACGGCGGCGTCATTCCGCCGCGCGCCGGACGCGGCGTGTCGAGCGAATTCAGCGCGCACATGGTGACCGTGGCGCGCACCGCCTGCCGGCTGCGCGACGAGCTCGAACTGGACATGTCGGGGCTCGGGGTGGCGCTCAAACTACTCGAGCGCGTGCAGGATCTGGAAGACGAGATCGCACGGCTGCGCGCGCAGTCATCGCGCGGCTGAACTAGCGGCAATTCTCGACGCGCTGGAAGGTGCTCTCCAGATTGCCGCCCGAGGACTGGCAGGCCAGCCAATCCCGGCCGATGGTCTTTTCATACGGCCGCTCTGCGCCAGTCCGGGTCAGCGCCTCGCCATCCGCGCTGCGGCCCACGCAGACATCGTCCGTGCACTCGACATGGTCCACGCGCGGCCGTGGACGGAGCGTGCGCTCGAGTGATTCGGCGACACGCGAGCGCGGCACGGCCAACGGTTGCAGCGCCTCGAGCCGCACCAGCGGCACCGAGATGCGCGCTGAAGCCGGCTGCTGCCGCGCCACCGTCCGGAGGATTTGTCGCACTCCGCCGGCGCGCACATCGAGCGATGCCGACGTCGGCGCGCCCCGGGCCGCAGCGATCTCGGGCACCACCGGCCGCGCTTCGGGACTGGTGATCGAGAACGATGTCTTCGTAGCGCGCTGCGGCGCCGCCAGAGTCGCGGCGGGTGTCGCGGCGGGTGTCGCGTACTCGGGAGTCGGCTGCTGCGCGTGTGCCGCCGCGCAGCTCGCCAGTACGGCCATCCACATCCATGCGCGCGTTTCCATGTCGCCGAGGCGATGCCCGCACACGCGCGCGGACAAGTACCAATTTACGTAATGAGCGGGTCAGCCGGCGTTCTCGCAGCCGTCTGCCACGGCCCGCCTCACTACTCGAAGCCGCGCTCCGTTGACTGGGTACGCGCCGCGCCCGAATATCGGCGCCTGACTTTGCGGTAGAAGAACAAGAACATGCGCAGACTTTTCATCGTCTCTACGCTGCTGCTGTCCGCCTGCGGAGGTGGGGGAGGCGGTTCGGACCCCGGCCCCGGCCCCGGCGGCGGCCCCGGCGGCGGAGGCCCTCCGCCCGCTCCGGCCCCACCGCCCGCCAATCAGGCGCCGACCATCACGTCGCTGACATTCGCCGCCATCGAAGACCTCGACTTCTCCGGCAACCTCACCGCCTCGGATCCCGAGGGCACGGCGATCACTTACGCGCGTACCAGCGATCCCGCGTCGGGAACGATGGTCAGTTTCACGTCGGCCGGTGCATTCACGTATCGGCCGCCCGCCAATTTTGCCGGCAGCGCCACCTTTTCGGTTCAGGCCACCGATGCCGCCAGCGGTCAAACTACCGCCACGGTGACCATCAACGTCGCCAATGCCGACGACGACGCGCCCATCATTCGTGCCGATATCATCCGCACCACCGGTGTCAATCCACTCGTCGACGTGCTCGCGAACGACACGGAGACGGATGGTGAGACGCTCACGCTCACGCTCGTCGGCAACCCCGACTTCGGCAGCGCCGCGATCGAGAACGGCAAGGTGCGCTTCACACTGCCCGCGGGTTTCAAGGGATTCAATCGCTTTCGCTACAGCGCCGTGGACGCCGCGGGCCAGGGCGGCACCGTGAACGCGGTCGTTTTCGTGGATGCGCAGCCGGTTCGCCTCGTGTACCGCTCGAACGCGGGCACGGGCGTCGTGAACATGTTCGTCGACGATCTCGTCTCGACGCGCAAGATCACTGCGATCGAAAGCGCCACCGATGGGCTCTCGGTCGGCAATTTCCGCACTTCCGCCGACGGCCGGACTCTCGTGCTCGAAAAAACCGCCGGCCCCAACGAGATTCGCGAGGTGTATGCGATTCCTGCCGACGGTAGTTGGGCACCGCGGCGCATCACGCCCGATCCCGAGCCGTTCGCGGTCGACGCCTACGTGCTGGTTTCGAGCGTGAGTCCCGATGGCCGATGGATCGTGTTCGAGCGTCGCCAGGCCGCAGGCACCCGGCATTACCTCGCGGATCTTTCGCAGAACGGAGTCACCACCGAGATCCCATTGCCGGCGGGCGCGGTCTGGCTCGCATCGGACTATACGAACGCGTTCTTCGGGGCGAGCTCCCAGTACTTCTACTTGGGCGCGGAGTTCCCGTTTTCAGGCGGATTTTCCGGCACCACGATCTATCGAGTCGCCGTCGCCAATCCTGCGGCGCCTCCGCAACGTGTGGCGCCCGCGGCGCAGAGCGGCATTTCGATGTCGTTCGTGCGCGCCTCGGCGGATGAAAGCCGCATTCTCTACACCGACCAGGAATCGAACGCCGAGAGCGGGCGGGTACGCATCGCCAACGTGGCGAATCCCTCGGCGGCCGTGACGCTCTCGCATGTGATGGCCGCGGGCCGGCGTCTCAGCGGATTCGTGCTGAGCAATGCCGCGCTGACGAAGGTCTACTACGAGCTCGAGATTCCCAACGGCCCGTCACCATTTTTCGACTACCTGTTCGAGTTGTACGGCGCCGACGCCGCGCAGGCGAATTCCGGCGCGTTGATCGGCGCACTGCCCGCGGACCGGTGGAGGCCGGAGATCTGGGAGCTGACTTCGGACGAGACCGCGATCCGCTTCGACTCGCCACGATTCGTCAACGGATCGTTCAGCGCCGATCTGTGCGAAATCGACGTGAATGCCGGGGTGGCACAGTCGCGGGTGCTCGTGCCGCAGATTCAAGGCACCGGCAATGCGCGGTACATCGACGGCGGCAACTCGCTGCTGTACGGCAGCATGGAGTCCATCTACAGCGTGTCGCGTTCGGGCACGGGGTCGCCGCGCCTGATCACCACGTTCGCCAACTTCGGCTACGAGGTGTCGTCCGACGGCACCCTGGTGGCGAACGCTTACATCGGCGGGTCGCCGCAAAGCTCGCGGCTGTATCTGGCGAATACCAGTTCCTCCGGCGTTCAGAGCAGGCAGATGACGGGCATCGACGATCCCACCGCGCTCGTGCTCGGGTTTGCCATCGTCGCTGCGCCCTGAGGGCAGACGATGCGTCACGAGGCGCGCTGAGCATGAGTTCTTCGCAAGCGTAACATTTCGGTCCGCGCGCCGCGGGAATAGAATGCGCGCATGCTCCACGATGCGAATGCGCTGCTGCTGGCGCGCCTGCAATTCGGCTTCACGGTCAGCTTTCATTTCATCTTCCCGGCGTTCTCGATCGGCCTGGCTAGCTACCTCGCGGTGCTCGAAGCGCTGTGGCTGAAGACCGGCAAGCCGCTCTATCTCGATCTATACAAGTATTGGCTCAAGATCTTCGCGGTGGTGTTCGCGATGGGCGTGGTATCCGGCATCGTGATGTCGTACCAGTTCGGCACGAACTGGTCGGTGTACTCCGACCGCGCGGGGCCGATCATCGGTCCGCTCATGGCCTACGAGGTGCTCACCGCGTTCTTCCTCGAGGCGGGCTTTCTCGGCGTGATGTTGTTCGGCATGCGCAAGGTGGGCAAGCGGCTGCATTTCGGGGCCACGCTCATGGTCGCCATCGGCACGTTCATTTCCGCATTCTGGATCTTGTCGGTGAACAGCTGGATGCAGACACCGACCGGCTACGCGTTGAACGAGCACAACCAGTTCGTGCCCGCGCGCGGCTGGCTCGAGATCATATTCAATCCGAGTTTTCCATACCGCCTGGCTCATACCGTGATCGCGGCCTATCTGACTACCGCGCTGGCGGTGGGTGCCGTCGGGGCGTGGCACCTGCTCAAGCTCTCCGCCAGCGAACAGAGCAAACGCGAGCACGCGCAGAAGATGTTCTCGATGGCGATGTGGATGGCGGCACTGGTGGCGCCGGTGCAGATCTTCGTCGGCGATCTGCACGGGCTCAACACGCTCGAGCATCAGCCCGCGAAGGTGATGGCGATGGAGGGGCACTACCAGAGCCATCCCGCAGGCGCGCCGCTCATCCTGTTCGGCATTCCCGACGACGATGCGCAACGCATGACGCATGCGGTGGAGATACCGAAGCTGTCATCGCTGATCCTCAAGCACGATCTCGACGCGCCGCTCGCGGGCCTCGACACCATCGCGCCCGACGCGCGGCCGCCCGTCGAAGTGGTCTTCTGGTCGTTTCGCGTGATGGTCGGGCTCGGCTTCCTCATGCTGGCGCTCGGTATGGCGAGCCTGCTGGCGCGCGCGGCACGCAAGCTCTACGACTGGCGCTGGCTGCATCGTTTCGCGTTGTGGATGGGCCCGTCCGGCTTCGTTGCGGTGATCGCGGGATGGATCACGACCGAGGTCGGGCGCCAGCCGTACACCATCTACGGCCTGCTGCGCACCGCCGACTCCGTGTCGCCGCTGGCGGCGCCGGCCGTCGCCACCTCGCTCATCGCATTCGTCGTCGTGTACTTCGCCGTGTTCGGCATGGGCACGTGGTACCTGCTCAAGCTCATGTCGCGTGCACCGCAGCCGCACGAATCCGATCCGCCGAACGCGCCCGCACACGCGGCCGGCATCACGCCCGCGCCGGCGCTGAAGACATCCCATGGATGAGAGTACCGTGCTCACCAACGTCTGGGCCGCGATCCTCGCGTTCGCCGTGTTCATGTACGTCGTCATGGACGGCTTCGATCTCGGCATCGGCATCCTGTTTCCCTGCTTCGGCGTCGGCAGGGAACGCGACACCGCGATGAACTCCATCGCGCCGGTGTGGGACGGCAACGAGACCTGGCTGGTGCTCGGCGGCGGCGGATTGCTGGCGGCGTTTCCGCTGGCCTATTCCATCGTGCTGTCGGCGCTCTATCCACCGCTCATCGCGATGCTGCTGGCACTGGTGTTCCGCGGCGTCGCGTTCGAGTTCCGCTGGCGCGATCCGGGTCATCGCGCGATCTGGGATTTCGCGTTCACCGCCGGCTCGTGCACGGCCGCGTTCGCGCAGGGCATCGCGCTCGGCGCGCTGCTGCAGGGCATCCAGGTCGAAGGCCGCGCGTATGCGGGCGGCTGGTGGGACTGGCTGACACCGTTCAGTCTGCTCACCGGCTTCAGCGTAGTGGCCGGCTATTCCTTGTTAGGCGCCTGCTGGCTGAACTGGAAGACGGACGGCGAGACCCAGAAGCACGCGCGGCGGCTCATGCGCATCTGGGCGCCGATCACGCTGGCCTGCCTCCTCGGCGTGAGCCTCGCCACTCCGTATCTCGGTCCGCAGTACTTCGATCGCTGGTTCACGATGCCACGCGTGCTGATCACCGCGCAGGTGCCGCTGATCATCGCCATCCTCACGTGGCGCTTCGTGCGCAGCCTGCGCCGCAACTACGATCTGGCGCCGTTCGTGCTGACGCTGGCGGTGTTCGCGTTGTCGTTCGCCGGGCTCGGCATAAGCATGTATCCATATCTGATCCCGAACAGCGTCACGCTGCAGATGGCCGCGGCGCCCGAATCGAGCCAGGTGTTCATGCTGGTCGGCGCGTCGGTGCTCGTGCCGGTGATCCTCGCGTACACCGCGTGGTCATACTGGGTGTTCAGGGGCAAAGTGGCGCACGAGGGGTATCATTGAATGATCGCTCCCGAAGCCCCACTGTCGCGCCGACTCGGCTGGATGGCCCTCATCTGGACCGCGAGCGTGTCCCTGCTTGGAGTAGTTAGCTTGATCCTCCGCTGGTGGCTGAATTAAATGGGGACATTCCTCATTTCTCTGTAACAATCTTCGATGCCGGCAGATTGCCAGGCGCGCGGTGGATTGTTACAAAGAAATGAGGAATGTCCCCATTTAGATTTTCATCATGAACATCCACTCCGCCCTCTACGCGCTCGGCGCCATCCTGTCAGGTGCCGTCGGCCTCTGGTTCCGGAAGTACGCGCCTTGAGCGAAGACGAGGCCGGCCAGCCGCTGGAGCCCGTCATGGTTCCGTACACCGAGCTCGCGCCCGAGACGCTGACCGCCGTCATCGAATCGTTCGTGCTGCGCGAAGGCACGGACTACGGCGAGCGCGACGTGACGTTCGAGACGAAGATCCTGCAGGTGCGGCGCCAGCTCGAGCGCCGCGAGGCGGAGATCGTCTTCGATCCGAACACCGAGTCCATCGACATCGTGGTGCGAGCGCGCTGATGCTCGAATCGGAAATCCTGGTCGGGCTGTGCGGAGGCGTCGTCCGCGTCTAATTGCCGTCGCGCGCATATGCGCCGCGCACGTCCTGGAGCGAAGTGCCCACGGTGAAATATTGGGTGATCGGCTCCCCGATCACGCCTTCGAAGGGATGGCTTCCGCGGATGGGATTCGAGGGAACGAGCCGCTGATCACGGCGCGATGCGATGGCGTCCTAACTAATCGTTGTGCGGCGCGGCGCGCCGTGGGCGGCCTAGGCATGTTCCCCGGTAGCAAGCTACCCGCGCTTTGCGCTAGCGTCGCGCGACCTCTAACCACTGAACGCAGGGAAGTCATGAGCACACGGAGCGCATTCGCCGTCACGATCCTATTCTTCACCTCGGCCTGGGCTGCGGCCGGGACGGTCCACGTCGCCAACAACGGCGTGGATACGGCCACCTGCGGCAGCTTCGCGGCGCCGTGCCGCTCCATCGGCGTCGGCATCAACCACGCCCTGGCCGGGGACACCGTGCTGGTGCAGCCCGGCCGCTACGGCGATCTCAATCGTGACGGCGTGCTCAGCGGCTCGGGCGAAGAGCGTTCGGCCAGCGTCACTGCCGCGTTGCGCGTCAGGAGGCCCGTCAAGGTGCTGTCGACGCATGGCGCCGTCGTCACCGTCATCGATGCCGGCGGTGCGGCGCGGGCGGCGGTCGAGATCGCGAGCAGCAATGTCACGTTCGGCGACTTCGAGGAAGGCTTCACGCTGGTCGGCGGCCAGCAGCACGGGCTGTCCACCGACGGTTTCACGAACATTCGCATCAGCGGCAACATCGCCCGGGGCGCACCGGACACCGGCCTGTTCGTCGTCTCGGCCGGAGTCATCGAAGTCAGTGACAACGTGGTCCACGACAACACCAACGCTGGCATCCAGGCAGTCAGCCGCATCGACGACGGCCACGTGTTCGTGCGACGGAACAAGGCGTATTCGAACGGCGTGGGCATCTCGGTGGCATTCCACGGCAGCCACGAAGTTTCGTTCAACGAAGTCTCGAACAACCTGGGCCCCGGAATTGCGGTGACCGTCACGCCGGTACTGGTCTTCCGCAATCTCGTGACCGGCAACGGGACGGGCATCCTCTCGCTCTCGACAGCCGCCCAAAACCCTCCGCTCGCGCGCTCCTTGCTGATCCGCAATACGCTCATCGGCAACCTCGATGCGGGATTGCAGCTACACGCCGAGCCCGGCCTCGTCACGCTGCGCGAAAACAATTTCTACGGCAACGGATTGCGAGACACCTTCTTCCCTAATTGCGGACTCGCGAATGTCTCCATTGGCCCGGTCAACGCCATCAACAGCTACTGGGGCGCGCCGACGGGTCCGGGCGCCGATCCGGCCGACGTCGCGTGTGGAAGCAGACCGGTGGTGACGACGCCGTTCGCGAGCTCGCCACATTGATAGACCGCTCGCGCGGCCATCGGCGTTACATTCGATGGCATGCGGACTCATTTCTGGCTCGCGGCGCCGCGGCAGATGAAGGGCTACACGCGCATGTTACTGGGCTTGCTGCTCGGATCGCTGCATCTCGGCGGCCCGCCGCACTGCAGTTGGGAGGTCTGCGACCACTGGCCGGGCGCCCTCGAGACGACGATCAAAGTCTCGATCGTGGTGGCGTCGATCATATTGGTAGGCTTCACCGCCGCGTTCGTGGCGCGGCGCGCACAGCTCGTGCTGGCGGCTGCGGCTGCGGCGGCGGCGGCGGCGGCGGCGGCGGCGGCGGCGCTCATGACACTCACCATCCGTCTCGCGACCGGATACTTCTATCCGTACCCAAGGCCGGCCGTGTATGTCGATCCGGGCGCGATCGCGATCCTGATCGAATGCATCATAGTGTCGCTCATCGGCGTCATCGGCGTCATCGGCGGCTGGCTGGCGCGCCGACTAACTAACAGGTCCGCTGCCACGCGCCGGTAGACCGGGTATCCTCCGTTCCCAGGAGGTTTCGAGTTCATGCCCGATCGCCCGATCACCTGGCGCGACAAGCTGCGCTATCGTTTCGAGAACACGCTTTCCAAAGGCACCATTGCCATCATCGGCTGGCTGGCGCTGCTGTCCACGATTATCGTCGCGCTGGCGTCGCTGATCCTCGCCGCGATGCGCGTCGGCCAGCATCCCGACGACCACGAACATCCCTTCGGCTTCTTCGAGGGCGCATGGCAGGCCATGCTGCGCACCCTCGACCCCGGTGTCTTCGCCGGCGACGAAGGCTGGAAGCTGCGCCTGCTCATGCTGCTCGTGACCATCGGCGGCATCTTCATCGTCAGCATCCTCATCGGCACCATCACCTCCGGTCTCGAAGCCCGCCTCGCAGAACTGCGAAAAGGCCGCTCGCGCGTCATCGAGCGCAACTTCACGCTGATCCTCGGCTGGTCCAGCAAGGTGTTCTCGATCATCGGCGAGCTGCTGATCGCCAACGAGAACCAGAAGAACGCCTGCATCGTCATCCTCTCCGAGCGCGACAAGATCGAGATGGAAGACGAGATCCGCGCGAAGTTTCCATCGACGAAGAACACGCGTGTCATCTGCCGCAGCGGCAGTCCACTCGATCTCGACGATCTCGCGGTGGTCGCTCCGCCCGCGGCGCGCTCTATCATCGTGCTCGCGCCCGAGACCGAAAACCCCGACATCCACGTTATAAAGTCCGTGCTCGCGATCACCAACAACCCGGCGCGCAAGAAAGAGCCGCATCACATCGTCGCGGAGATCCGCGACGCCAAGAACCTCGAGGCGGCGAAGCTGGTGGGCGGCAGCGAGGCTATCTACGTGCAGGGCGAGGACTTGATCGCGCGGGTCACCGCGCAGACCTGCCGGCAGTCCGGCCTCTCGGTGGTGTACACGGAGCTGCTCGATTTCGACGGCGCAGAAATCTACTTCAAGGCGGAACCCGCGCTCGCGGGGCGCACCTACCGCGAGGTGATCTCGGCATACGAGGACTCGACCGTCATGGGGCTGATGCGCGCCAATGGCGACGTGCTCCTCAACCCTCCCATGGACACCTCCTTCGGGCGCGACGATCAGATCATCGCGATCGCGGAAGATGACGTCACGCTGGTGCTGCGCCCGGATGCGGGCGGAGGACTGCCCGACGTGGGCGCCATCGCGCAGCGCGAGCGACTGCGGGCTGCGCCCGAGCGCACGCTGGTGCTGGGCTGGAACGAGAAGGGGCGGGCCATCATCGAGGAGCTCGACAACTACGTCGCGCCGGGCTCCGAGACCATCGTGATCTGCCGCCAGGAGGGTGCGCGAGACCTTCTGATGGGCGTCGCCAAACGCATGCGGCGCCAGCGCGTGCGCTTCGCAGACGGCGACATCACGCACTCGGCGACGCTCGCGGCGGTGAAAGCCGCCTCGTTCGAGCACGTGATTTTGCTGAGCTACAACGATCTGCCGATGCAGGAGGCGGATGCGAAGACTTTGATAACGCTGCTGCATCTACGCAATCTGGCGGATGCAGCCGGCACGCGGCTGTCGATCGTCAGCGAGATGATGGACATGCGCAATCGCGCGCTGGCGCAGATCGCGCGCGCGGACGACTTCATCGTCAGCGACAAATTGGTCAGCCTCATGATGTCGCAGCTGTCGGAAAACAAGAATCTCGATCGGGTCTTCAAGGTGCTGTTCAGCTCGGAGGGCAGCGAGATATACATCCGACCCATGACCGACTACGTGAAATTGGGCACCACCGTGGATTTCTACACGGTACTGGAAGCCGCGGCGCAGAAGGGCGAAACCGCCATCGGCTATCGCCTCATGAAACACTCGGATGACAAGGGCAAAGGGTACGGCGTCAACGTCAACCCCCGAAAGTCCGACATGCACGCCTTTGCCGACGGCGACAAGATCGTCGTGCTCGCGGAGAATTGATCATATGAACTCCCGCCGCCGCATGCTGATCCTCTCGCTCGCCGCCGCGCTTGCCTCGCCCGAGGTGGGCGCACGCGACTCCGACGCGCTCAAGAAAATCCTCAAGCGGGTGGGCGGACGGCTCGGCGTCCACGCGCTCGATTCGCAGAGCGGCAAGCGCATCGGCCACGACGAGAACTCGCGCTACGCGATGGCCTCGACGTTCAAGGTGCCGCTGGCCGCGGCACTGCTGTGGCAGGTGGATCGCGGCGCGTTCAAGCTCGACCACCACCTCGTCATCACGCACGAGGATGTGATCTCGCACTCGCCGGCGGTGGAGGCCAAGCTCGCGGCCGGCGCTACCGCGATGTCGGTGCGCGAGCTGTGCGAGGCCGTGGTGACGTTGAGCGACAACGCGGCGGCGAACGTGCTGCTGGCCGGCATCGGCGGTCCCCCCGCGCTCACTCGGTTCTGCCGCAGCCTGGGCGACGAGGTCACGCGGCTCGACCGCACCGAGCTCGCGCTCAACAACAACGTGGCGGGCGATCCACGCGACACTACATCGCCGCGCGCGATGGTCGACCTGCTGCTCAAGATCTTCACGCAGGACGTCATCTCACTGCCCTCGCGCGCGATGCTCATCGACTGGATGACGGTGTCGAAGACCGGGCTCGATCGCCTGCGCGCGGGGTTGCCACGCGGCTGGCAGGTGGGCGACAAGACCGGTACGGGCGAGAACGGCGCGATCAACGACCTCGTGATCGCCTATCCACCGCAGCGACGCCCGGTGTTCATCGCGGTGTACATGAGCGACTCTGCGCTGCCCACGAAAGATCTCATCGCGGCGCACGCCGAGATCGGTGCAGTGCTCGGCACGGAATTCCAGGCGAAATTCGCCAAGGAATGACGCGGCGACGCCGCGACGCGGCAGCGCCAGCCGTCCGGGAATTCCTGCTTTCGTGAATCGCTTCTCATCGTCATGCTGCGGCCTGGGTCAGCCTACGCGCCATGAAAACGTCTCACTACTTCGGCGGCGCACTCTGCGTGCTGCTCGCCCTGTTGAGCGACGCCGCCAGCGCGGCTGATACACCCGATGGCCATGAAAAATCCGAAGCGGCCCGCTGCGCGGTCGTGAAGCCGGCCGTGCCCATCGACTTCAACGGCAAGAAGCTCGTCGAAATCGCCGACATCAAGGAGCCCGAGCTGCGCCTGGCGAACCGGCTCATCGATGTGGGATGCACGGCGGCCGCAACCGCGAAGGTCGGCGCGGTCGCCGCGCGCGATCCCCGGAATCGCAATGTGAAATACCTGAGGCTGCGGTTGCTGCGGCAAAGCGATGGCGAGCGGGCCTTCCTCGCGGCCGTGCAGCCGCTGCTGCACGAGCACCCCGACTTCGGCTCGCTGAAGGTGCTGCTCGCGGACGCGTATTACAAAGTTGCCGTCTACGAGCGCGTCACGAAGCTGCTCGATGAAGCGGCACCGCAGGTGCCCAACGACGTACAGGTCTACGTGATGCGCGAAGGGATGAAGGAGAGGCCGTTCTCCACGCGAGAGATCGTGCAGATGATGAAAGTGATCGCGCGTGATGCGCGTTTTCCGCGCGACTCGCGGCTGAACGCGGTCGAAGTGTTGAAGGCGGCGTCCGGCTCCGATTTCGACGCCTACGTGGCCGCGCAGTACGTGGCGATGGAAATCGAATCGCCCGGTTCGCGTGAGTGCAAGGCGACGGACCTCGTGGACATGCTCAAGAAGTTGCAGCGGGACGAGGAAATCGTCGCGGTGCTCGATTCACCGGCCGCCGTGCGCGGGGATTGTCTCAACGTGCGCAAAAATCGCGTGCCGATGGCGATGGGCCTGCTGCTGAATGCCGCGAAGATATCGCCCGATCCGACACCCGCGAACGCCGCGCTCGTGACCCGCGCGCTCGATCTGCTCGACGGCGACCTCGCGCCAATCGAGGACAAAGTCATGGGCACGCCGCGGGGCGACATCCTGCTGCCGTTCCTCGCGAAGCTGGCGAAGAAATTAGGAATCCCGCATGAAAAAGTTTCTGCTTCTCGGCCTGCTGCTCTCGTGCTCCACCGGGTTCGCGCAGATGGAGCAGCCGGAGCCGTTCCCTTTCAAGGACATCTGCGCCTGGGTGAAGGTCAAGCCGCCCGTCGACTTTCACGGCAAGAAGCTCGAGGAGATCCCGGACATCCGCGAGCCTATCCTGCGGCTCGCCAACCAGCTGTTGAGCACGGGGTGCTTCGGCCAGGCCGACAAGCGACTTCAGGATTTCTTCCGGAAATATCCGGACAATCCGCACGCGAAGTACGTTCAGGCGCGCACGGTGTGGTGGTTCGAGGGGATTCAGCCCGCTGAGACGCTGCTGCGGGAGGTACTGCGGGATCATCCGGATTTCGTATCCGCGAAGGTGCTGCTCGCGGGGATTCTTCTCGTGAACGAGCGCTATGCGGATGGGCGCAGATTGATCGACGAAGTCGGGAAGAAAGCACCCACCGACGTGTGGGTCTACCTCAATCGCCTCGAGCTCGAGGCCCGGGAAAAGCCGTCACGTGCGTTGCGCACGCGGTTGCTCGAGATCGCCAAGAGCGACGCGTTTCCTCCGAATGCGCGTGAAGGGGCGATCAGCATCGGCATCGATCTGCCCGGACAGTCCAATGACGAAGTAGAGGAATTCATGTGGGCGTGCCTCGACTTCCAGTCGGTCGCGGACGTCAGCGAAGTCTGGCGGCTCGCGAATCGACTCTCCGAAGTGGATGAGCGCTTCGAGCAGGCGCGCGAGTTGCTGGAGTCCGAGCACGCGCGCAGTCAGCTGTGCAGGGAATACCCGCGTAACAACATCCTGCTGGCCCAGGCCTATCTGATGAAAGCCGCGAGCATCGCGCCGACGCCCACGGCGGCCAACGAGGCGCTCATCGAGAAGGCCACTGTCGCGCTGCATGCCGACTACCCCGCACTGCGCGAGTACGTCGCGGACCGACCGCAGGCCAAGGTGCTCGCGCCGTTTCTCGACTACCGTCCTAAACCCGAGGTGGCCGACGCCGAAGGCCGCACGCCGCTCTGCAACGCCGTGCGCGACCTCAGCATCGAAGGCACGCGCGATCTGATCGACCGCGGCGCCAATCCCAACGGCCTCTGCGCAGGCCGCACGATGATGGGCCACGTGATGTACGTGGACACCGAAGATCGCAATCGCCAGCGGCAAGCGATCGTTCGAATGCTCATGTCCCAGGGCGGCGAGCCCACTCGCGAAGATAGTGAGTCACTGCATGCAGCAGAAGTATGGTGATTGCTGGAAGGTCCTGTTGCCGATCGTCTCGCGGCAGGCGCAGTAGCGCCCGGCTCGCGCTGCGCCTGCAATAAACCCGCTTTGGACCGGGTCAAATGGCCACCGCCGGCACCACGCATGGCGTGACATGCGCGCCGCAGGGCGCGCTGCTGCTCGTGCGCACGTCGCGCGCCTGACTCGCGCCGGATTCGCCACGGCCGAAAGATTGACGGACGCTCAAACCGAGCAGAGCCTGCGTGCATCGAATGCGCGGAGGTTTTCTATGCACCGTTTGATCCTTGCAGTTGCCGTGCTCGCGACGTTCGCCAACCTGGCGCAGGCCCAGAAGGCCGGCCCCGCGCCCACGCAGCAGCTCACTGACGAGATCAAGGCCGCGGATGCCGCCTTGTTCGCGGCATTCTTCGACCGTTGTGACATACCGGCGCTGGCCGCGATGATCGCGGACGACTTCGAAATGATCCACGACAAGGGTGGCCGTGTCTCTGCGTCCAAGGCCGAGTTCATCGACAACAGCGAACGAATCTGTGCGCGTCAGAAAACCGGCGAGGACTACCGGGCGCGGCGCGAGCTCGTGGCCGCATCGCTCAAGGTCTACCCGGTCAACAACTACGGCGCGATCGAGGTGGGCGAGCATCGATTCTTCCAGCTGCTGCCGGGCAAGCCGGAGAAGCTGGTCGAGGTCTCGCTGTTCACGCAGGTGTGGAAGAAGGAGCCTGGCGGCTGGAAGCTCGCGCGGGTGTTGAGCTACGACCACCGTCTCACGGATTGAGTGTTTTCCCCCGGGGCTCGCCCATGACGCCGCGCGCTATCTACTCCACCGAACCGGCGCGAGGATGGATGCCATGGGGCCGTTCAACCTGGTTCTGTTCTCGCTTGCTCTCCAAGCGGCGCACGCCGCTAGCGCCGGGCTGAGCCGCGCTCGCGCTGCACTTCGCGCGCGATGGCGCGATAACCGATGTCGCGCCGGCACTGCATGCCGGGCCACGTGATCGCATCCACGAGCGCATACGCCTGGCGCTGCGCTTCCGACACGCGCTCGCCGAGCCCCACGGCGCACAGCACGCGGCCGCCGCTCGTGAGCACCTTGCCGCCCTCGGCTTTCGTGCCGGCATGGAACACCTTGCCGGGTAGTTTGGCCGCGGCATCGAGCCCGGCAATGGCATCGCCCTTGCGCACGCTGTCCGGATAACCCTCGGCCGCCAGCACGACGCCGAGCGCCGCGCGCTCATCCCATTCCGCGCATACCGAGTCCAGACGCTGCTCGAGCGCGGCCTCGCACAGTTCCACGAGATCGCTCCGCAGCCTCATCATGATGGGCTGCGTCTCCGGATCGCCGAAGCGGCAGTTGTACTCGAGCACGTTCGGCGTGCCGTCGGGATGCACCATGATGCCGGCGTAGAGAAACCCCGTATACGGCGTGCCGTCTTTTTCGAGCCCGCGGATGGTGGGCTCGATGACTTCGCGCATGATGCGTTCGTGCATCGCGCGGTCGACCACGGGCGCGGGCGAATACGCGCCCATGCCGCCAGTGTTCGGACCCACGTCCGCGTCGCGCAGGCGCTTGTGATCCTGCGACGTGGCCATGGTGAGGATGTGCCTGCCGTCCGCCATGACGATGAAGCTGGCTTCCTCGCCGGGCAGGAACTCCTCGATGACCACTTCGTCGCCCGCCGAGCCGAACTGCCCGCCGAACATGGATTGCGCGGTGGCAATGGCGTCATCGGGCGAATCGAGGATCACCACGCCCTTGCCGGCGGCCAGCCCACTGGCCTTGACGACGATGGGCGTGCGTTGGCGACGTACCCAGTCCGGATCGAACGTCTCCTTGCGAAACGTCGCGTACGCCGCCGTGGGAATGCCGTGGCGCTTCAGAAATTCCTTGGTGAAGGCCTTCGAGCCCTCGAGCTGCGCGGCCGCCTGGCGCGGCCCGAAGCAGCGCAGGCCCGCGGCGGCGAACGCATCGACCACGCCGATCACGAGCGGGCCTTCGGGACCGATGATGGTGAGCCCGACGTGCTCGGACTTCGCCAATGCGATCAGCCCCGCCACGTCTTCCGCGGCGACATCGACGTTGCGCACGCGCGGCTCGGTGGCCGTGCCGCCGTTGCCGGGCGCGACGAGGACCTCGGAGACCTTGGCAGATTGCGCGCACTTCCACGCCAGCGCGTGCTCGCGCCCGCCGGAACCCACGATCAGGATTTTCATGGTGAACGGAGGTTAGTGCCGGAAGTGGCGCATGGCGGTGAAAACCATGGTCATGCCGTGTTCGTTGGCGGCCGCGATGACTTCGTCGTCACGCTTGCTGCCGCCGGGCTGCACGATGGCCTTGATGCCATATTCCGCGGCCACGTCGATGCCGTCACGGAACGGGAAGAACGCGTCGGAGGCCATGGAGCTGCCTTCGACGGTGAGCCCTTCGTCGTTCGCCTTGAGCGCGGCGACGCGCGTGGAATACACGCGCGACATCTGACCCGCGCCGACGCCGATGGTCATGCCTTCCTTCGCAAAGACAATGGCATTCGATTTGACGTATTTGCACACGCGCCATGCGAACCACAGGTCCGCGTACTGCGTGGGCGTCGGTGTTTTGGCGGTGACGATCTTGAACGTCTCCGGCTGCGCCAACGCGGTGTCGCGGCTCTGCACGAGCAGTCCGCCGACGACGCTGCGATATTCGAGCTCGGAGGGGCAATTCTCCTTGAGCGGCCCGACGACGAGCACGCGCACGTTTTGTTTGCCCGCGAGCGCAGCGGCCGCGCCCGGCGACACCGACGGCGCTGCGATGACCTCGACGAATTGTCGTCCGACGATCGCGCTGGCCGTGGCTTCGTCCAATTCGCGATTGAACGCGATGATGCCGCCGAAGGCCGAGGTGGGGTCGGTGCGATAGGCGCGGTCGTACGCGTCGGCGAGCGACACCGCGGTCGCGACGCCGCAGGGGTTTGCGTGCTTCACGATGACGCAGGCCGGCTCCGCGAACACGCGCACACATTCGATGGCGGTGTCGGTGTCGGCGATGTTGTTGAACGACAGCTCCTTGCCCTGGAGCATGGTCGCGGTGGCGACGCATGAGCCGCGCACGCCCGGCTCACGATAGAACGCGGCCTTCTGGTGTGGGTTCTCGCCGTAGCGCAGGTCTTGAATCTTTTCGTATACCAGCGGCAAGGTGGCGGGAAAGTTGTCCTGGGCGCCGCTCTCGCGATTCAACAAGTAGCTCGACACCATCGTGTCGTACTTCGCGGTGTGCGCGAACGCCTTCGCGGCGAGCCGCGTGCGGGTGTCGATGCTGGTCGCGCCGGCGTTCGCCTCGAGCTCTTCTTTCACTGCAACGTAGTCGGCGGGGTCGACGAGCACCGTCACCGATTCATGATTCTTCGATGCCGCGCGCACCATCGCAGGACCGCCGATGTCGATGTTCTCGATGGCTTCCGCGTAGGTGCAGTCCGCGCGCGCCACTGTCTGTGCGAACGGGTAGAGATTCACGATCAGCAGATCGATGCGCGGAATGTGGTGTTGCGCCATGACGGCATCGTCGATGCCACGACGGCCGAGCAGGCCGCCGTGCACGCGTGGGTGCAGCGTCTTGACGCGCCCGTCCATGATCTCGGGGAAACCGGTATAGGCGCTGACCTCGGTCACTGCGATCCCAGCTTCCGTCAGAAGTTTGGCGGTGCCGCCGGTGCTCAGCAGCTCGACGTTGCGGGCCGCGAGCGCGCGGGCGAAATCGACCAGCCCCGTCTTGTCGGAAACCGACAGCAGGGCCCTGCGAATCGTCACGAGCAAAGGGTTCAGCCCGAAAGGCCGAACTGGCGCAGTTTTTTGCGCAGCGTGCCTCGGTTTATCCCGAGAATCGCAGCCGCGCGGCACTGATTGCCGGACGAATAGTCGAGCACCGCGCGGAACAGCGGCTCTTCGACTTCACGCAGTACGAGGTCGTACAGGTGGGCCGGCTTGTGGCCATTGAGATTGGAGAAATAGTCGGAGAGCGCGCGCTCTGCGTGGTTGCGCAGCGGCACTTCGATGCCATTGCGACCGGAATCTTTTCGTGTCCGTGAAGTTTTCGCCGTCATTAACTACGCCCCGTCGTCTGTGCCCGAGCCTGAACACGTTCAACTCGTCATTAGTGCGCTCGCTGCAATTCCTCCCCAGGCTGCAACGGCGTTCTCGTCATGAGCCGTGACCCATTGAGCGAGACTTTTTTCCGACAACGCAAACTGCGACGCCGACGTTGAAGCTGCCATCAACTCCCGACGGACATCGGGTGCGTCCTGCATCTTTTCTAAATACCAACCGAGGTGTTTGCGTGCTACTCGAAGGCCGGTCTCTTCACCGTAGAAAGCGTAGAGGGACTCGAGATGCGCGAGGATGGTATCACGCACTTCCGCGAGTGGAAGTGTGGCCGCATTTTTTCCGTGAGATAAAAAATAATTGACATCACGGAAGACCCACGGCAAACCATGCGCTGCGCGGCCGAGCATTACTCCTGTCGCGCGGGTCAAATCAAGCACCGCGCGCGCTTTTTGCGGCGAATCAATGTCGCCATTTGCGAATAACGGAATATCGACGCGCGATCTTATTTCTCGAATCGTTTCGTACTCTGCTTCGCCGTCATAAAAATCTTCGCGCGTGCGTCCGTGTACTGCGAGCGCTGCGATGCCACACGACTGCGCCAGTTGCGCCACGCGCACTCCGTTGCGCAAATCGCGACGAAAGCCGGTGCGCGTCTTCAATGTCACTGGAACGTTCACCGCCTTCACCACGGTCTCGAGAATTTTCGCGACCAGTGTCTCGTCGGTGAGAAGCGCGGATCCGCACAGGCGACTGCACACTTTTTTCGCGGGGCAACCCATGTTGATGTCGATGATCTGCGCGCCGAGATCGACGTTGCGCCGCGCGGCTTCGGCCAGCGCCTCGGGCTCGGCGCCCGCGAGCTGCACGACGCGCGGCTCCGGCTCGCCGATGTGATCCATACGCCGTTGTGTCTTCTTCGTCGTCCACAGTCGCACGTCGCTCGTGATCATTTCTGACGCCGCAAGCCCTGCACCGAAGCGCCTTGCGATCACGCGGAATGGTCGATCGGTCACGCCCGCCATCGGTGCGAGCACGACATTGGAGTCCAGCGTATAGGGACCGATCTGCATGATCGCGAGGGGGCCGATCAGCCCGACGCGCGGCGTCGTGCTTCGTTCGCGCAGCCGATGTCGCCGCCCTCGGCGCGCAGGCACGCGTCGATCTCGAAACCGATCGCGGCCTTGCCCGGATCGATGACGTGCAGCTCCGCGTCGATGCGCTGATCGGGCTCGAGCAGCCGCAGCTCGACGACGCGTTTTGGCAGATAGTCGCGCGGTTCGAGATCGCGAGTCGCGACCGCGTTGCCATAGCGATCCTGAAGCGTCAGTCGCAGCAACGGCAGCGGTTGCACGCGCGTGCTGCCATTCTGCAGAGAGATTCGTACGCGCAGTCGGTTGCCTTCGGCGCCTTCGGCCTCGGCGCCGAGCTGTTTGACGGAATACGCGGTGAGGTCCCAGCGCGGCATCAGCGTGACGCCGAACCAGCCGTACACCTGTGCGACCGTCGGGCCCAGCCGCAAGCTCAATACCAGCGCCTGGCGATTGTGATGCAGTAGCTGGACCAGCAGCAGCACCGCGAGCCCAGCGACTGCGCTCACGTACTGCCACGTGGGCCGCTGCGTCGCGGGTGCCTGGAGCAGCGGCGCGATGGCGGCCTCGGTTTGTTCGGGCGTGGCTTCGGCGGGCGGTGGTGCCTGCGTTGTGGCTGCTACGGCCGCTGCTGCCACCGGGACCGCGGCGGCGACCGTGGCTTTGGCGGCGGGCGGCTCACGCGCCTCGATGCGCGCGCGTTTCGCTTCGGCCTGCGCCTCGGCCTCCGCGAACATTTCCTCGACCCATGCGGGATCGGCTTTGCTGCCCGGACTCGCGGCGTCGGTGTTTTCTTCCGATTTGGCGGCGCCTTCTTCGGGCGCCGCTTCAGTGTCGTCGTCGATGAGTTCGATCGACGACGATTCGTTCGCGCCGGGGTCGTCGGCGAGCGACCAATCGCCCGACGACATCGTGTGCGTGTACGGATCGTCGGCGGTTTCCACGACCAGAGCGGGTTCGGCCTCGAGTTCCGTGTGCGGTTCTTCTGCGAGCACGACAGCTTCGTAGTTGCCTGAGCCCGTGTCGTGTTCGCTCTCGGGTGGCGAGACGAAAATTGCCGAGACGTCGGTGACCGCCGCGTCGAACTCCATCGAGTGCTCGTCGGAGGAGAGCTCAATGGTTTCGGAGTGCGGTTCAGGCTCCGGCTCGGAATCCATTGCAACGCCCGCGCCGTGCGCGGGCTCGACCGAAGGGCTCGGTTTGGTTTCGAGCAGACGTCGGTTCGCGGTATCGGAGGTGCCGCCCGCCGGATCTCCTTCGCGCAGCGCCACCAGCGCATTGAACACGTTCGCGCAGCGGCCACAGCGCACGTAACCCTGGCCCGCGCGCAAGTCCACGGTCGTGACGACCAGCGTCAATGTGCATTTCGGGCAGACGGTGAACAAGCGCGGATCCTGTGGTTTTCAGTGGCGTCTTTATGCGCCGCTCGGGGATTCGATTGCAACTCGTGGGTCGGAAAGACGCAGCCCGCGCGGCGCGGACGCGGTCAAGACTTGCGAATCCCGGCCAGCGCCGTCCAGCCGTCGCGCGTCGCGAAGGGTGCAAAGTCGAACCACGCGGTGTGCGCGCGTGTCACTTCGTCGGCCTGTGCGTCCAGCAGGCCGGCGAGCACGATGCGTCCGCCGGGCCGCGTCAGCGCGGCGAAACGCGGCGCGAGATCGCACAACGGTCCGCAGAGAATGTTAGCCAGCAGGATGTCCGCGCCCGTGGGCAGAGCAGCATCCGTGTCCACGATGTGAACCCGCGCGTCGACGTTGTTGGCAACGGAATTGTCCCGGGTGGCGGTCAACGCCTGCGGATCGATGTCGTATGCATGGCAGGCGCGTGCGCCGAGCTTCGCAGCCGCCACCGCGAGCACGCCGGACCCGCAGCCGTAGTCGATCGCGAGCTGGCCCTCGGAGGCATGCTGGTCCAGCCACGCGAGGCACATCGCAGTGGTCGCGTGCGTGCCGGTGCCGAAGGCGAGACCGGGATCGAGCCGCACGATGACCGCGCCTTCGGTGTGTACGTGCGCGTGATGCGGCGACACCCACAGCCGGCGGCCGAAGCACATCGGGTGAAAGTCGCGCAGCCACTCCCGCTCCCACACGCGGTCGGCCAGTGTCTCGACGGTCAGGCGACTGCTGTCGACGCGCAGCACCTGCGACAGACCGGCTACCAGCTCCTGGGGCGAGGTGTCGAACGAGAACAGTGCCTGCAGGCGCGAATGCGGCCACAGGCGGAATTCCCCGGGTGCGGGCTCGAGGATCGGGTCATCACGCATATCCGTGTACGAGACGGCCAGCGCGCCGAACTCCAGGCAGGCCTGTTCGACGCGCTCGGCATCGAGCCCGTCGAGTGTCAGTGTGAGCGCGAGCTGCGGCAAAGGATCACTTGAGCCCGAGGCGGCGCTCTAGATAGTGGATGTCCTGGCCACCGGTGCGGAATGCCTGGTGCGTGAAGATTTCCTGGTGCAACGCCGTATTCGTCTTGATGCCCTCGACCACCATCTCCGCGAGCGCGTTGCGCATGCGCGCGATGGCAGTTTCTCGCGTATCACCATATGCGATGACCTTCGCGATCAGCGAGTCGTAGTGCGGCGGAACGTTGTAGCCCGAATAGATGTGGCTATCTACCCGCACGCCCGGGCCGCCCGGCGCGTGCCACAGTTTGATGGGGCCCGGCGACGGCATGAACGTCTTGGCGTCTTCCGCGTTGATGCGGCATTCGATGGCATGGCCGGTGAGCTTGATGTCGTTCTGCACGAACTTGAGCTTCTCGCCCGAGGCGATCATCAGCTGCGCCTTCACGAGATCGATGCCGGTGATCAGCTCCGTCACCGGGTGCTCGACCTGGATGCGCGTGTTCATCTCGATGAAGTAGAACTCGTTGTCCTGGTAGAGGAATTCGAGTGTGCCCGCGCTGCGATAACCCACTGCCTTGCAGGCCTCCACGACGCGCGCGCCCATGCGCTCGCGCTGTTCGGGCGTGATGCCCGGCGCCGGCGCTTCCTCGATCACCTTCTGATGGCGACGCTGCATCGAGCAGTCCCGTTCGCCCAGGTGGATGACGTTGCCGTAGTTGTCGGCCAGCACCTGGAATTCGATGTGCCGCGGGCGTTCCAGGAATTTCTCCATGTACACCTGGTCGTTGTTGAACGCCGCATGCGCTTCACTCTTCGTGACTACGATGGCGTTCAGCAATGAGGCCTCGGTGTGGACCACGCGCATGCCGCGGCCACCGCCGCCGCCCGAAGCCTTGATGATCACCGGATAGCCGATGTCGCGCGCGATCCTGAAATTCTCTTCGGGCACGTCGCCGAGCGGGCCGCCCGAGCCGGGCACGCAGGGCACGCCGGCCTTTTTCATGACGTTGATGGCCGAAACCTTGTCGCCCATCATGCGAATGACGTCGGCGCGCGGGCCGATGAACGTGAAGCCGCTCTTCTCGACGCGCTCCGCGAAATCCGCGTTCTCAGACAGGAAGCCGTAGCCGGGGTGAATGCCCACCGCGTCCGTCACCTCGGCCGCGCTGATGATCGCCGGCATGTTGAGGTAGCTCTTCTGCGATTGCGGCGGCCCGATACACACGGATTCGTCCGCGAGCAGCACGTGCTTGAGGTTGTAATCGGCCGTGGAATGCACGGCGACGGTCTTGATGCCGAGCTCGCGGCACGCGCGCAGGATTCTCAGTGCGATCTCGCCTCGATTGGCGATGACGATTTTGTCCAGCATGGTGGGTCTTATTCGATGACTGCTTATTCGATTACGAACAGCGGTTGACCAAACTCCACCGGATCCCCGTTCGTCGCCATGATCGCGGTGATCTTGCCGGTCTTGTCGCTCTCGATCTGATTCATCATCTTCATCGCTTCGATGATGCACAGGACCTGGCCTTCCTTGACCTCGCTGCCAATCTCCACGAACGATTTCGCGCCCGGCGTGGCGGAGCCGTAGAACGTGCCCACCATGGGCGCGGTGACGACGTGCTCGTTGGCGCGCGGCGCCACGGCCGCAACGGCGCCCGGGGCGGGAAGCGCCTGAACGGCCGGCGCGGCGGCCGGCGCCATGGCCGGCATCATCATCGCGGGCGCGTGGTGGGCGACCATCTGACCGGTGGGCATGCGGCTGATGCGCACCGACTCTTCGCCTTCCTTGATCTCGATCTCGGCGATGCCCGATTCCTCGAGTAGTTCGATCAGTTTCTTGACTTTACGAATGTCCAAGTCGGACTCCCTTATCCGTTATTAATTTTCAACGCGCGGATCGCGCGTCCGTGAGCGGGTGGATTCGCGCTGCCGCGGCGTGCACCGCGAGCTCGTAGCCCTGCGCGCCGAGGCCGACGATGCAGCCGACGGCGATGTCCGAGAAATACGAGTGGTGCCGGAATTTCTCGCGCGCAAAGGTGTTCGAGAGATGCAGCTCGATGAACGGCAGCTTCACGCCGAGGAAGGCATCGCGCAGCGCGACGCTCGTATGAGTGAATCCGCCGGGATTGATGATTGCGAATGCGATGCCGTCGGCCTTCGCGGACTGCACACGATCGATGAGCTCGTGCTCGGCATTGCTCTGGAAGGCGATCAGCTCATGTCCAAGCGTGGCGGCGGTCTTCCTGGCCCGCTCCTCGACCGAAGCCAGAGTGTCGGAACCATAGACTTCGGGCTCGCGCTGGCCGAGGAGGTTCAGATTGGGGCCGTTCAGTAATAAGAGTCGCGCCATACGGCCGTTGAGATTTCCTCGGGGCTGGAAGGCGGCGAATTTACCGTAATCGGCGGGTATCGTGCCCGGTTTTCGTCAAATTGGCGGGATCCGCGGTTATTTGGCGGAATCTGGCGCCTTCGCCGCCTCCTGCGCCCGCGCCGTTGCCATCGCCTGAAAAGCCTCGGCCACTCGCCATTGCGCCTGTTCGCGCGTCAGCGCGCCATTGTCGATGTCCAGTAGTCGATCAAACGCAAAATTGGCTTCATCTTCGTGCAACTCACCCACCTTGACCGTGAGAATGCGATTCTCGCTGTCCACAAATATGCTGAAGGGCAGCATCATCCCCATTCCAAAGGCTTCGGCAGCCGCCAACCCGTCTTCCTCGCCGACGAGCAGTGGATACTGGAAGGGGACTTTCTTGACAAATTTGTCGACATCTTCCTTGAAGTCGATGGCTATTCCCACGATCTCGACGTTTTGCTGCTTGCGTTGCGCATGCAATCGGTTGAGCAGCGGAATCTCGCGTCGGCACGGCGCGCACCAGGTAGCCCAGAAATTCACCATGAGCGGACGGCCCGCGAAGCTTTTCAGCTGAGTCGGCGTACCAGAAAGATTCGCGAGCGTGATATCCGGCAGCAGCTCCGGGACTTTCCGCTCCGGGTGAGTCGACGCGCCTTCGGCTTCGGCAGCGGCCGGTGCCGCCGGATCGGCCTGGGGTGCGGCCACAGCGGTATCGCTGGGCGAAAGCGCAGCGGTGCGTGGCTCGGCTGCGCGATAGAACAGGAAGCCGGCGGCTCCGGCGGCAATGACGATCGCTCCCGCGATGAGAAATCGCGGGAGTCGCAAGGGTTCGTTCACTGTGCGGGTCGAGTCGCGGGTGCGACGGCCTGCCGGACCACGGCCGCGAACTCCGCAGCCTTCATGAAACCGACGACGCGGAAGTTTCGCCGTTCCATGCCATCGGCGCCATAGAAGGCGATGGTGGGCGGACCGAAAATGCCGAAATGTTTCAGCAGCGCTTTGTCTTCGTCGTCATTTTTCGTGACGTCCGCCTGCAGCAGTACGGACGTTGCCAACGCGTCCTGCACGGCCTTCTCGGTGAATGTGTCGTGTTCCATCTCTTTGCACGACACGCACCAGTCCGCATAGAAGTCGAGCATCACGGATTTGCCGGCGCTGGCCGCGGCCGCGACTTCGCGCTCGAGGTCGGCGATGGTCTTGATGCGCTTGAACTCGAGACTCTGCTGCTCGCCGGCGAGCTGGGGAATCGGTTTGAGCGGATTGGAGCCGCCAAGCGCCGCACCGGCTAACAACACCACGCCGTACAGCCCGGCGACCACGGCGACCGCACGCGCTACACCGCGGCCCGCGGCCGACTTCGCGCGTGCGCGCCACAGCACCCACGTCAGGGCGAATGCGGGCACAGCCCACACGATGAGTTGCGCCCAGTCCGGCACGATGCGCGACAGCAGCCAGGCGGCCACCGTCAGGAACATGACGCCGAACAGATTCTTGATGGTCTCCATCCACGCGCCGGCGCGCGGCAGCAGCGCGCCCGCCGAAGCACCCACGAGTATCAGCGGCGTGCCGACGCCGAGGCTGATCGCGAACATCGCGAGGCCGCCGCGCACAGCATTGCCACTCTGCGCGACGAAACTCAGCACGCCGATCAGCACGGGCGCGACGCAGGCGGAAACGATGAGAGCCGACAAGGCGCCCATCACTCCGACGCCGATATACGTGCCAGCGCGCTGCTGGTTGCTGGCGCTGCTGAGCCGCGTTTGAATGAAGCTCGGCATCTCGATGGTGAAGGCGCCGAACATGGACGCGGCGAGCACCATGAACAGGATCGCGAAAGGAACGAGAATCTTGCCCTGATTGAATATGGCCTGCAGGTTCACGCTACTGCCGATGTACGCGGCGATGATGCCCATCGCCGTGTAGATCACCGAGATGCCGGCGACGTACGACAGCGATAGCAGGAGGGCGCGGCGCGTCGTCGTGTTCTCGCCGCTGCCGGCGATGATGCCGGTGAGGATGGGCACCATCGGAAGCACGCAGGGCGTGAACGACATCAGCAGGCCGCCCAGGTACGCGAGCCCCAGTAGCACCAGGATGCTGCCGCCCATTTTAGCGGCGAAGCTGTCCTGCTCGGAAATATAGCCGCCCGAATTCGGGGCCGAGCTTGCGCCGCTGGCCGCGGCCGCCACCGTCGGCGCGCCCTCCAGCGAGATCGTCAGTAGTTTGGTCTCGGGTGGATAGCACAGACCGGCGTCGGCGCAACCCTGATAGGTGACGTTCACGGCCACCGTCTTGGTGCCCGGCGGCACCGAGAAGCCGGCGTCGACGCTCTCGCGGTAGATTTCCTGCTCGCCGAAATATTCGTCGCTGTGCGACTCGCCCTTCGGCAGCACGACCGCGCCGATGGTTTGATCGGCGATTGCCGGTTCGACCTTGATGCGCTGCTTGTAGAGGTAGTACCCCTTCGCGATGCGCCAGTTGAACACGATGTGGTTGGTGGAGCTCGCGTCGCCGGTGAGCACGAACGCTTCGTCTACCGGCAGATATTCATCATCGCCCTCGAGCGCGGTGGATTCCGAGGCCTTCGCCAGCGCGAACACCTTGTCGGCCGTAACGGCGGTCAGGGCGCCAGACACCTTTGCCGTCGCATCCCACTCGCTCGGCGGGTAACACAGCCCCGCATCCGCGCATCCCTGCCACTTGAGCTTGAGCGCGATCGTGTCGCCGGGCTTCGCGCCGTCGAGCGGCGCGCTCACCTTGAACGCGTCGCGGAAGATTTCCTGCTTTCCGAAGTATTCGTCTTCGTGGACTTCGCCCTTCGGGTAGACAGAAGCACCGACCGTCACGCCGGGTGTGGCGGCGGACAAACCCATGCGCGACTTATAGAGGTAGTAGCCCTTGGTGGCGCGCCACTCGATGGTGACGTTGACCGCGTCGGCGACCACCGTGTACTGGAATGCCTGCTCCGGCGGCAGGAACTCGTCTTCGCCGATCGCGAGCGCGCGCCCCGCGAAAAGGACGGTCATCGCGAGGATCAATATTTTCTGGACGCTCATCAGAACCTCGAAGGCACGCGGGCCCGACATGCTATGCGACATATGAAAGACGCGAATCGGCCGGATGATGGGGGAGGCCGCAAGGGTCGCGCTTCGATCTGACCCGCAATTCACGCCCCAAATTGCAGCCCGAATGGGCCGAAGGGCAAAAAAAACCTCGATACCGCTTGTAATGAAACCTTCGGTCCATACAATTAGCAGCCTTCGGGGGAGAGTGCTAACAGCCTCTTCCTCGGACTAATCCAATCAACCATTTACTCAAGGAGCGAACCCATGAAGATTCGTCCCCTTCATGACCGTGTGATCGTGAAGCGTCTCGAAGAAGAGCGCGTTTCCGCAGGCGGCATCGTGATTCCGGACTCGGCCGCCGAGAAGCCCGTACAGGGCAAGATCGTCGCGGTAGGCAAGGGCAAGATTTTGGAGGACGGCACCGTTCGTCCGCTCGACGTGAAGGTCGGGGACAAGATCCTGTTCGGCAAGTACTCCGGCACCGAAGTGAAGGTGGATGGAGATGAACTCGTGGTCATGCGTGAAGAAGACGTCATGGCCGTCATTGAGGGCAAGTAATCATGGCTGCTAAAGAAGTTCGTTTCGGCGACGATGCACGCTCGCGCATGTTCCGCGGCGTGAACATCCTCGCCAACGCCGTCAAGGCGACGCTCGGCCCCAAGGGGCGCAATGCGGTGCTCGACAAGAGCTTCGGCGCCCCCACCGTCACGAAGGACGGTGTCTCGGTAGCGAAGGAAATCGAGCTCAAGGACAAGTTCGAGAACATGGGCGCGCAGATGGTGAAGGAAGTTGCTTCCGCCACCTCCGACGAAGCTGGCGACGGCACCACCACCGCCACCGTTCTCGCGCAAGCGATCATCCGTGAAGGCCTCAAGGCCGTTGCCTCGGGCCGCAACCCGATGGACATCAAGCGCGGCATCGACAAGGCGGTCATCGCCGCCGTCGAAGAGATCAAGAAAATCTCCAAGCCCTGCAAGGACAACAAGGCGATTGCCCAGGTCGGCACGATCTCGGCGAACTCCGATGAGTCCATCGGCAAGACCATTGCCGAAGCGATGGAAAAGGTCGGCAAGGAAGGCGTGATCACCGTCGAAGAAGGTTCGGGCCTCGACAACGAGCTCGACACCGTCGAAGGCATGCAGTTCGATCGCGGCTATCTCTCGCCGTACTTCATCAACCAGCAGGCGAATCAGACGGTCGAGCTCGAGAAGCCGGCTATTCTCCTGTGTGACAAAAAGATCTCGAACATCCGCGAGATGCTGCCGATCCTCGAAGCCGTCGCAAAGGCGGGTCGTCCGCTGCTCGTGATCTGCGAGGACGTCGAAGGCGAAGCGCTCGCGACTCTCGTGGTCAACAACATCCGCGGCATCCTCAAGGTCTGCGCAGTGAAGGCCCCGGGCTTCGGCGATCGTCGCAAGGCCATGCTGCAGGACATCGCGGTCCTCACGGGCGGCACGGTCATCTCCGATGAAGTCGGTCTGCAGCT
>JAYTOI010000055.1:0-12112 GCA_043747875.1 Pseudomonadota bacterium
AGAAGCTGCCCTCGATGAAGAGCAGCATGCCGGTGATGCCGCGTTCCCCATTGTTGTGGCGGGCTCGCTCCAGCAGGCGCTGGATGTCGGCTTCACTCAAATTGGCAGTGGCGCGGCTCGCGTAAATGCAGTGAATCAGGTTCACAGGGAATCTGCTCGCGGCAAATAAAGGCGAGCATCGCCCAAGAGCGCAGCCGCGAAAATGCCGGGGCGACGGAATCGTGAGATGGCACGGACTGGCGGGCGCGAACTGTGAGCGATGCACGTCTACTCTGGCGTGTTCCCCTAGGGCGTTGAGCGCTCAAGCGCGAGCCACGCGCCGTTGAAGGAAGCCGTACACAGAGTCTGGGGCTCATAGACGCCGCAGCGCTACCCGCGAACATGGGTAGCGTCATGCTCACTGCCAGGCGCAAATTGCAGTCATTGAAGCAAGGAGCACGCGATGAAGCCCAGCGAGAGCAACCAGACAGGGATGACGTGGGAAGGCTCGGGTGACCGCGCCCGGCAGATCATGCGGGAGTACCGCGGCCTGTTGAGCGGCTACGCGCCAGTGCCGGACGTCCAGAAAAAAACGAAGGCGCCCGCTGTTTCCGCTCTACCGGCTGAGATGCGACAGCTTCTCGAGCGGTACAAGCGCGACAACCCTGGAAAAGTCGAGCCGATCGCATACATCTCCGCGGGCGGTGCCAAGGCGACTCACAGCGTTTTGCAATTCGCCGATCTTCCGCCCGAGGACGATCTGGTGATTCTCGCGCTGACGGAGACCATCGCGAGCGCGAACCGCGTCGAGGCGCGCAGCCAGGTCCTGCTGATTCGACGTGTCGGGAAACGCTAATGCCAACCTCAACCGTCACGCTGACTGACGGGACCTCAGTCACGATCGATTGTCTCGGTAGTGCTCCCGATCCCAGGCTGCCCGTCGTTGTCTTGCTCCATGGCATGGGCGGGACCAACACCGACATGACTGCGCCGGGAGTCGCTTACCCGGGCTTGTCTTTCAATCGCAGTGTTTCCTTCCCTTTCTACAAGGACGAGGGCGTACAGTTTGGGCCGCCCCTGCTGCCGGCTGCACGTTTCTATCTTGATCCGGTGAATCCGGCATCCGCGCTGACGAGTTGGAACGCTGCGCTCAAAGCCGCGGGCTTCACCACGATCACCTACAGCCAGAAGGGCCCACTGATCGCCAACGACGTCGTGCAGCTCACCTTGCTGGCGACGCAGGTGCTAACTACCGGTACTTTCGCAGGGGTCGCGCTGTCGAGCCTTCGCGTGGCGTTTGTCGCGCACAGCCGGGGAGGATTGGTGGCGCGATCGTTCCTCATCGGCGCCGGAGCTGGATTCCTGGCGCGCTTCACCTCGTTGATCATGCTGCATTCGCCGAACACCGGTTCGGGAGTTGCGGCCATTGCTGGCACAGTCGCAGCGTCGCTCACCACCGCCGCCACTGCATTCACCGGAGCTGGGCTGCCTGCGGCTGCGGCGTTTGTGACTGGGCTCAGCGGGATGGTTTTGAATCCGACGAGCGCAGAGCTCATCCCGGGAAACCCAGTACTCGCGGCGATCGCCGCGGCGGAGCCGGTCGCGGGCGTGACGTATCACACCTTCGGCGGCATCAGCACCGACTTCGCCCGGCTATGGGCGGATATCTACACACCGGACAGCACGATCCCCTGGTTCATTCCATTTTTTCCGTTCCCGCTCTTTCATTGGGGCAGCACGCCTGTGGTGGTCGGCGTTCCGATGAATATCGCGTCTTTCGTGCCAGCGGTTCTGGTAGCACCGAATCCGTTGGTCGTGACTCTCATGTCGGTCGCGACCACGCTGGCAGCGGCCGCTCCCGATATCGCACCGGGCTTTGGCGATCTGTTGGTGGCCGATGCGCGAGCACGCTTACCCTTCTCGGCGTCGCACACCACGAACTTTCTCAACCATCTGGAGGCACTGTCGGATCCCACGTTACAAGCCCAGGTGGTCGCCATTCTGTTGCGCCTGCGGACCCCGGTCGTTGTCGGAACCGCTATTGCGACGCTCACCCCATTCCCGGCTCGCCCGAACACAATGACGCAGTACCGTGTTAGAGCAGTAGACTCGGTCACGGGAATGGCGATTGCGCAGGGCGCAGTGCAAGTGTTCGACAACGGACAGGTGGTGCGCACCGCTGCGGTAGGCGCAACGTGGAACTTCCGCTTCGCTTCGCACCCGGTCACTCAGTGCACGTTCGATCCGATAACACACCAGCGCGACTGCGAGAGCGTAGACGTGTTTCCGACAGTCAGAGTTGTATTCGGCCCGCCGTATGGAACGGTGGAGGTGGATACGGGGTTGTAGATCTACGATGTGTTGCGCGAAAAGGGAGCCACCGGGCTTGCGGTGATGGCTGGCGATGGCGCTGAGCGAGATACACTGCCGCCGCCCATGCAGCTCGGTCTCCAACACACTTATTCCGCCCTACCTTCGCGGTTCTACGCGCGGGTCGCGCCGGCGCCTGTGAAGAATCCACGGCTGGTCGTTTTCAACTCCCGCCTGGCTTACGAGCTCGACTTCGATCCAGCCGTCCTCGAACGTGAAGGTGCATCATGGTTCTCAGGCAATCAAACGCCCGATGATGCCGATCCGATCGCCATGGCGTACGCGGGTCATCAGTTCGGCAACTTCGTGCCGCAACTCGGTGATGGTCGCGCCATCTTGCTAGGCGAACGGGTGGGGCGCGACGGCGTGCGGCGCGACATCCAGCTCAAGGGCTCGGGACGAACACCGTTCTCGCGCAATGGCGACGGACGCGCAGCGCTCGGGCCCATGCTGCGCGAGTACCTCATCAGCGAAGCGATGCATGCGCTCGGCATTCCGACCACGCGTTCTCTCGCGGTGGTTGCGACCGGCGAGCAGGTTGTGCGCGAGGATCTTCTGCCAGGCGCCGTGCTGACGCGCGTGGCGGCCAGTCACATTCGTGTCGGCACATTCGAGTACTTCGCGGCTCGTAACGATCGTGATGCAGTTAGTTTGCTAGTCGACTACGTCATCGCACGACATGACAGACAAGCGCGGGACGCCGACGTTCCCGCGCTCGCGGTGCTCGAAGCCGTCGCGCAGCGCCAGGCCGCGCTCATTGCGGATTGGATGAGCGTGGGCTTCATCCATGGCGTCATGAACACGGACAACGTGGCCCTCTCGGGTGAGACCATCGACTACGGACCGTGCGCATTCATGGATCACTATGATGCGAAAACCGTTTTCAGCTCCATCGACCGTGGCGGTCGGTATGCGTATGGCAATCAGCCGGTCATTGCGCAATGGAATCTCGCGCGGTTAGCCGAAACCCTCCTGCCACTCATCGACTCGGACAATGGGAAAGCGATCGAGCTCGCAACAGCCGTCGTCATGGACTTCATGCCGCGCTTCGATGCTGAGCTCCTGACACGCATGCGGTGCAAGATCGGCCTGGCGAGCGAAATGGAAGGCGATGCCGAACTCGTCAGCGTTCTGTTTGCAACCATGCAATCGGCCGGTGCCGATTTCACGCTGACGTTTCGCCGCCTCGCGCGGTGCGCCGACGAGCCGGCCGATGACGCCTCGTTAATGGAGCTTTTCGCATCCTCCTCCGGCATCGCGGATTGGCTGCTGCGCTGGCGCGAGCGCCTAACAAGCGAGCCGCAGAATGCCGCGCAGCGCGCCGCGAGCATGCGCCGCGTGAATCCGGTGTTCATCCCGCGCAACCACCGCGTGGAGGCCGCGCTCGAAGCAGCCTCCATGCAGGGGGACTTCGGGCCGTTTCACAATCTCCTGAACATCCTCGAGCATCCTTACGACGATCAGCCTGGCTGCGAAGAGTTCGAGCAGCCGCCTCAGCCTGCCGAACGCGTGCTTCGGACGTACTGCGGCACTTGAGTGGCGCGCGAAGTCCGCCACAAGAAGCACGGGGTGATCATGACGTGTGAATCAAGCGTGTCGTAGTTCAATTCAATTTTCGCGAGTCACCACTTCCATGCGCGTCGGCAAGGGCTCCATCCCGGCAGCGCCGTTCAGCACGCCGGTTCCGGCGGGCAGCGAAGCCTGTCCGGCCTGGACTGCGCGTGCGATGCCGATCTGCAACTGTAGCGAGTAGTCGACGGAGTAATAGTCATCCGACAGCGGAGTGAACGCCTTGATGTTGGTGAAGTAGCGCGTGATGCTGTTCACGCTGGCATTCGCCACCGGGATCTGCGGAATCGAAGGAATCGGCGAATTGATGCGATTCACCTGCGCAAACCCATGACAGCCCGTGCACGAGGCGAGCGGATTGTCGATGGGGCCGTTCAGCAAACCACGGAACCCGAGGTGCAGTTTCTGCCCGCGGTTGGTATTGATCCACTGCTGCGTGGGCGGATTGTCGGCCAATACGTTCGTGACATCGCTGCCCCACATGAGCCCGACCGGCACCATGTGTTCCCACCAGTTGGGCGAACTCGACGCAGCCTTTTCGTACTGAAAGGTTCCGAATACCCAACCGGTCGTGGAGTTCGCGCGGTTGTCCTTGACCGCGACGTCGAGCTGCAACAGGCGCAACGTGGGGCGAGTGCCGGTACCGGACTGGCGATTGATGTCAGCCTGCCATTCGAGCGACCCCTCGAGGAAAGGGACTTGTGTCAGCGGCGCGGTCGTGAACAAGAACTTGCAAGTCACGGTGTTCGACGGAAATTTCGCCTTGCGCGGGTCCGGGCGCGCAGGATCTTTCCACACTTGGCCAATGGTGTGGGCGCCGCGCGCGTTGTAGACGCCGACCGCCCAGTTGGCGTGCTCGCTGGTCTGCGCCGGGCCGAGTTCGCCGACGCGGGAAGGACGCTCGCGCGTCATGCCGCGAATGAACTCGCGGCCGCTGGCCGTGGTGTGCAGCCACGGCGTGTGATACCACTTACGCACGGAGTTCTGGCTGACGTCGGCAAAATTGTTGGCCGTGTTGCCTTCGAGGCAATAGTCGAGAACCGCCTTCAGATACTGGGGCGCCTGGGCCGGAATCCTGAAATCGAACTGGCGCCACTTGCGCTTGCTGAGCGGCTCGAGGTTCGGCAGCGTCGCCGGGTAGGCCTGGCTCAGCTTGAACACTGGACCTGTCCACCCGGCCGGCGGCGGATCCCGGGCATCTGGAAAGGCGGCCAAGGCAGAGCCGGCCGTTGTGAGCGCAGTCACTATCGCCAGCACGGTCGACCTTACGAATGCATTACGCATGCTTCTCTCCCTGGTTTGTTGTTCGTGATCGAGCGGCGTGAGGGTACTATCTAGTCTACGCCTGTCAGTCGGCAGCGATGCAAGGTGAAAGTCGTGGTGCATTGCATCGTCGCGAGACAATCAGAATAATCGTGGGGAGATAACGTCATGGCGGCCAAGAAGAAGACTCCGATCGATCCGATGCTTGGGGTGAGCTACGCGCTCGAGGGTCGCGTGGTCACGATGAACAACGCGTTTCGCGTGATCGACAGGGGACGCGTGTACATCTCGGGCGGCGTCATTCGCGCGGTATCAGAGGCAACGACAACGCCGCCCGCGGAGTTCAGTGCGGCGCCCATCATCAAGACCAATGGCACTCTTTTCCCGGGCCTCATCGAGCTGCACAACCATCTGAGCTACAACGCGCTGCAGCTCTGGCAGGTGCCGCGCGTATTTGCGCATCGCGGTCTGTGGTCCAGTCATCCCGACAAGCGACGGCTCATCAGCCAGCCCATGTCGGTGCTTGCCGGCGTCGGAGGCATGATCGAAGGCCTGGTGCGCTACGTTGAGGCCAAGTGCCTGGTCGGCGGCGTCACGACATCACAGGGACTCACACTGATCGCGGATGCCGGCATCGAGCATCACTATCGTGGTCTCGTGCGCAACGTCGAAGCCACGGACGACGACACATTGCCCGAGGCGTTGACACGCATCGCCGATGTCGACAGTGCCAGCGACTTCAAGAAGCGCCTCGTGAAGGCGGAGAAGATCTCGTTGCTGCTGCACCTGGCCGAGGGTGGCCCAGCTGCGCGCAAACATTTCCTCAACCTTCAGTTGCCGGACAAGTCCTGGGCCATTTCGCCGTCACTGGTCGGCATTCATTCCGCCGGACTCGAGGGCAAAGACTTCGATGTCATGGCCCAGAACGGTGGCAGCATCGTCTGGTCGCCGCTGAGCAACTTGCTGCTCTACGCCCAGACCTGCGACGTCAAGCGAGCGAAGCAGGCTGGCGTGATGCTCGCGCTGGGTTCGGATTGGTCGCCCAGCGGCAGCAAGAACCTGCTCTCCGAACTCAAGGTGGCGCGTGCGTGGAGCGAGCGCCAGGGCGGAATTTTCACGCCACGCGAGCTGGTTGCCATGGCCACGATCAATCCGGCGCGCATGATCAAGTGGGATGCGGCGCTCGGTTCGCTCGCCCCGGACAAGCGCGCGGACATTCTGGTGCTCAAGGGCAAGGCCGGCGATCCTTATGAGCAATTGCTGAAGTCGCTGGAGGATGACATCGCAATGGTGTTCATCAACGGCGTACCGCGGTTCGGTCAGGCGACGGCGATGACCAACGCGACCAACATCATTGCGCCCACGGCCGCCGCACTTGAAAAACGCACGATGGGCGGTGCCAAGATGGCATTCAATTTCGTTCCGATCGTGCCTGATCCCCTGGTGTCTCCGGTGACCTTGGCCGAGGCGGAGCGGCGCCTCACGAACGGGCTGCGTAACCTTCCTGATCTCGCCTCGGGTCTTGCCGATCCTGCCATTGCCTCGGCGCAACTCGGCGTCCTCGGTGCCACGATGGATGGGGGGCCAGTGCGGCGCTGGACCCTGGCACTGGACAACGAACCTGGCGACGGAAGCGCCGCACTGGGCGGCACCGAAAGGCCGCTGGCGCCGTGGGACTCGGCGCCCCGCACCACACCGTTCGGCGGTGATGCGCTTGCCTTCAACGCCGCGGCGGCTGCGAATCTCATCTCCATGGACCTCGATCGACTCAGTATCGTGGAGGACGACCACTACTTCGAACGTCTCGGCATCCAGAGCAACTTGAACCAGCCTGACATCGCGGGATTCGCTGCTGCGATTGCCAAGCTACATGGGGCTTCAGCACCCAGTGCGCCCAGCGGCACGGTGGTGCTGCCACCGGTTTCCGACTCGCCCGACCAGGAATCGCCGGCGCTGCCGCGCTCACTGTCCGAACTGGCCAATCTCGAAGACGCGCTGACCCCGGAGGATCGCGTGGAACTCGTCAAGCAGCTGCGCGCCGCGCTCGAGGATTTCTACGTGCACCTGCCCTTGAAGCGCGCGGCGCACGCCGTCGATCCGGTGCAACGCCTGCGCGTGCTGCAGTACGCGCTCGAAGAGAACCAGGTGCCGCGTGAGTGGAAGGATCTCGACTTCCACAAGGAGATTCTCGCCATCTTTACCGAGCTCCGCGACCTGCACACGCAGTACCTGCTGCCGCCACCGTACAACGAGCTCACGGTGTTTCTGCCGTTCCTGCTCGAGCAGTGTTACGAACCACCGGACGAAAATGGCAAGCGCAGCGCGGTGTACCTGGTCACCAAGCTCGCCGCATCGCTCAAACATCCCTCATTCGTTCCCGGCGTCGAGTTGCTCTATTGGAACGGCATGCCCATTGAAACCGCGATCAAGCAGAACGCGGACCGGCACGGCGGCAGCAATCTTGCGGCGCGCTTTGCCCGTGGTCTTGCGAGCATGACGATTCGGCCGCTGGCGCGCTCCCTGCCGCCCGAAGAGGAATGGGTAGTCCTCACGTATCGCGCGAAGGACAAGCGCCTGCTCGAGATCCGTCTGCCCTGGCAGATCCGTTCGCTCACGAGTACCGGCTCTTTCGTGCTGCCCCCGCTCTCCGCGCAGAGCGTCCGCGCGGCGTTGCAGAAATTGCCGCGTGCACGCCACACAAAGAAACTGGACGCTGCCGCGCTGGCCTCCTTCGCCATCGATGGCCAGATGGAAGCCATCAACGGCGCGCGTCTGGACTTGTACAGCCGGAAACGCCGTCGCCGGCGCGTTCCGCCGGCCGTGAGGACCGCTTCCGGAGCCGTCGATCTACCGACACGCATGCCGCACGTGCTGCGTGCGCGCATTCTGCCCACGCGCTCGGGTCGCATCGGTTACCTGCGCATCTATACGTTCGTCATGTCCGATGCAGATCAGTTCATCAAGGAAGTCGTCGGAATCCTGAAGCAAATGCCGAAGAGCGGCGTGATCCTGGACGTGCGTAACAATGGCGGCGGGCTCATCTGGGCCGCGGAGCAGCTGCTGCAGTTATTCACAGACTCGACTATCGAGCCCGAGCCGGCGCAGTTCATAAATTCTCCGGCCACGCTTGCACTGGCACGACACAATGCGCCGTCCACCGTGGCCACCGACCTCGATCTGAAGGTGTGGATAGACTCGATGTTGCGCTCCGTGGTGACGGCGAGCGTGCATTCGGAAGGATTCCCGATCACGTCGCGCGAGCGTGCCAACAACGTGGGTCGCAAGTACATGGGGCCGGTGGCGCTGATTACCGACGCGTTGGCGTACAGCGCGACCGACATGTTCGCAGCCGGCTTCCAGGACCACGAACTCGGGCCAATTGTCGGTGTTGACGACAACACCGGCGCCGGTGGCGCGAACGTGTGGTCCTACACCTTGCTGCAGAGCCTGCTCACTCCCGAGTCCGGTGCGATGTTGTCGCTGCCCGGCGGATGCGATCTGCGGCTTGCGATGCGCCGCACGCTGCGGGTCGGCAAAGCCAATCGGGGACTACCGCTGGAAGACCTGGGCGTGGTGCCCGACGAACGTTACTTCCTGACCCGGCGCGACGTGCTGGATCAGAACGAGGACCTGATCATGCACGTCGCCGCCATGCTCAGTCAGCGCAGGCGCTATGCGAGTTGAACACCCTGCGGTCCAGGCAGCTTCCATGTAGCCCCATCACGCCACACCCACGGTAGATAGAAAACCCCCGTCGGGAAACGGGTCCTTCTGATCGTCGTTGTCCGCGATGGCGATCAGCATGCTGGCTTTCATGTTCGGGATCAGAAGGTTCGGCCGCCGCAAATTGGATTGATTCAGGGACTATTGCGCGTTGCTCGATTTCGTTCGCCCTGAAACGATGCCAGCATGCACTTCGTGATCATCGGCGAACTCGCAGACCTCGAAACCATTTCCCAGGGCGCTGGAATCCGCGAACGCGCGCGCCTGGTAAAGCGTTACGGACGAGGGCGCTGGCGCAAGCGTAAGGGATTCGCTGACATCAGGCTCGGTAGCGGCGAATTGATCCGCGCCGAGCTACACTGGTACGAGGCAAGTGGCATCGGCAAACGCGAATTCAAGATAAAGCGCCTCCTGTGAGGCAAACACATATGGCAAAAGCGAAACGTCATCTTGTGATCTGTGTGGACAGCTCGGGCTACGAGGCATCGCTCGAGCGCCGCAAGATCTACGAAGCGATCGGCGACAGTGTGGCCGCGAAAAAAGGCTTGGTTCGAATAGTCGATGAATCCGGCGAGGACTACCTCTACCCGGCTTCCATGTTCATTGCCGCCGAACTTTCGGCGTCGGTCCGTCGAGCGGTGATTCAAGCGGCTTGACCTCGCGGCGCTGCCGCCGCGACCTTGGGCTTACGCCAGCGCCTTCTTGAACAGCGCCAGCTTGCGCGCCCACCCGCGCTCGGCCGCCTCCGCATTGTGGTTCTGCGAATCCGGCGGCATCCAGCCGTGGTTCGCGCCCTTGTACACCTCGATCTGTGCCGACACCTTCGCATCGTCGAACGCCTTGCGCAGGATGTCCTTCGATGTTGGGTCCTTCTGATCGTCGTTGTCCGCGATGGCGATCAGCATGCGGGCTTTCATCTTCGGAATCAGGAGGTGTGGGCTGCCCGCACTGGCCGCGGTCAGTTGACCGTGATCCGATAAGTCAGGTTGCGTCGTGACGTGCAATGACTGCCACAAGTTGCTCGTAGTCGGCAGCGCGCTTCGCCGATGAGCGCTGACCGAGATTTGCAAGCTTGCGGCGCACACCCGGCAAGCCAGCCGCATGTGGCAATTCAATCAGCGTGAAGTCGGGAGCTTCGCGCTCAACGGATTCCAGGAACTCGCGCGACCGTAGATCGAGTAACTCGGATACGCGCTGCAGGAGACGTGCTCGCACATCGAGCAACGACATTGCGGTGACCGGCGCCGAGGTCATGCCCTGAAAGTTCGCCTCGAACGTCTGTTCGAAATCGCGTGGCTCCTGCGGCGCGAGCATTTCTGCCGCAGGCTTGGGACTGCACGTGAGATAGACGAGAAACGTGCGCCACAGGCGTTCGTCGAATCGCCCCTCATCGAGCAACGGCTGCATGTCGAAGAGGTCGCGAGGATGCTGGCGCGACAACGCGGCGGAGAGTTTGCCGGCGTAGAGATCGGCGAAATCGACCACTTGCATCTCGGCAAAGCCAAAAGCCTGCTCGACGCCTGGTCGCACGCGCATCGTCCGCACTGGATGCACGGTTCCTCGCATGACTGGCGTCGTTTCGATCTGTACTCGCGCGCGGTTGCGGCTCGCGATCAGACGATGGATGCCCGCGTCGGTGCCGCTGGTCTGCACCTGCAAGCGCGACGGTCCAGAGCGCAGCGTTGCGCCGATCTTTTCGAGCGCCACAGAGATCTCGCGCACATCGCTCGCGAAGTCGCCGACGGGCAGCCATGTGAGGTCGATGTCGATAGATAGTCGCGGCAGATCACGCTCGAAGAGATTGATCGCCGTGCCGCCTTTCAGAGCAAAGCGCTTCTCTGCCGCCACGGTCGGCAGAATCTCGGCCAGTAGTTTCACGCGCCCGGCGTAACGGTTGTTATCCCACTTGTTCATCGAGATCGGCGGGCAGCGTTATCTGATATTTTGTGTTCAGTCTGCCGCCGCGGACGAGCACGCGCTTGCCGCGCCCGAGGTCCACAGACTTAAGGTTCAGGTGTGCCAGCCACGCGTGGTTGTTCCGGTCGGCGAGGGCGAGGAACAGGCGTTTCGCTTTGACGCTGGTGCAGTGCTGCAGCAAAGTGCTGACGAGTGGTGGCCGAAGTGACGCGAGTCCCTGCATGAGGGCGTTCGCTTCATGCACCAGTGGGCCGTCTGGCGTCTCGTCGCAGAGCTCGAGTATCGCGCGCTCGGGAGTGGAGAAGACGACGCCGCTCGCGCGCGAGTCGTCCGTCACGCGTTCGAGTCCCTGCGCGTTCAGCGTCGCGTCGGGCGTGTCGGCGGTGAAGGCGAGCGCCGGCCAGTCGAAGGGTCCGGAGCCGCAGGCCCGAACGCGCTCGCGGAGCGGTAGTTTGCTGGCCCAAGCCGGCACTTTCGCGGGACCGTACAGCGTCACCGTCGCGGCCTCGCCGAACCGCAGGTAATGTTCATGGCCCTGGCGCGCCAGCGCGAATCGACCGCCGACATGGAGTGGCAGTTGCTCCCGGATCTGGAGGGTGTGCACGAGACCTTCCCAGGTCGGTTTGCCGCCCTTGCGTAGATAGACCCCGCGCGTCGGCGACCGCAGCCAGCCGCCCGCCATGTACTTGGCCACGAGGTTGCTGGGGTATCCGTGAGCGCGCAGCCACCCGCTGGAGACCAGGGTGGTGTCCCCCAGGGCCTCCAAAAGCTGGTTTATCTTTCCGTTTCTTGACGCACTCATGGTGACTAAATTAGTCAAAGCATAAACTTCCGGCAAGCGGAAGTTTACGAGACTGGTAATTTAGTCACTATCGGTGACTATTTCGGCCTTACGCCAGCGCTTTCTTGAACAGCGCCAGCTTGCGCTCCCACCCTTTCTCGGCCGCTTCCGCATTGTGATTCTGCCCATCCGGCGGCATCCAGCCGTGGTTCGCGCCCTTGTACACCTCGATTTCCGCCGACACCTTCGCATCGTCGAACGCCTGCGCAGGATGTCCTTCGACGTCGGGTCCTTCTGATCGTCGTTGTCTGCGATGGCGATCAGCAGGCTGGCCTTCATCTTCGGAATCAGGAGGTGTGGGCTGTGCGGGCGGAGCGCGGTCGAAGCGCGATTGCTGGATCGTGGTGCCGCGAGTGTGAGAGACGACGCTGCCCGCGCGCCGCGACTCCTTCAGTTCTTGCGCGGCCCTGTACCCATGAGCCCGAGAATCGCTTCGTACACTTGGTCGAA
>JAYTOI010000056.1:0-82328 GCA_043747875.1 Pseudomonadota bacterium
GAACACTCTCCCCACTCCGCCACACATCAGCCCGGCATGGACCGGAACGCTGGACCGGCTTGCGCCGGAATCGTGGTCCGGCATGGCCGGAATACGCACTGCGCCACACATGCGCTTCTCGAATGCTGTCGAGAGGCGTGAACATCGTGGTGGTGTCTAAGTGGCTTGGCCACGCTACCATCAAGGTGACGATGCGTTATCTGAAGCTGGAGAAGAACGCGCTCACGGATGCGATGAACGTGCTGCAGACTCAACCTCAAGGAGAATCGAATGGCAGAGCGGAATCTGTGGGACGTTCTATCTCGAAAACTGTGGGCTCGACACTCGATTCTTAGCGCCGATGTCATGGGAAATCCCGAAGAGCTGATGCTAGAAGACGCCTTCCGCACGGCCCTGAAGGAAGGCGTTTACGCCGCCCTGTACGACAAAGGATTGCGAACAGAAGTGTCCGTCGCCATTGAGCGAGGGGCGCCCGAATGCCAACCCGGCTAGGGCCTGTGACCTATCTCTCGTGAAGTCTCTGCATGACACAGTGTCTCTCCACAAACGAGAGTACTCTACCAACCTGGACACAGTCGTCTGTATCTAAGTTGCTGTCCCTATAAGGGAAAGATGGCGCGCCCGGAGAGATTCGAACTCCCGACCCCCTGGTTCGTAGCCAGGTACTCTATCCAGCTGAGCTACGGGCGCGTGCTTTGAAGGGCCGCGATCCTACCACAACGGATTTCGCCAGCCCAAGCAAAGATAAATCCATACCGCGCAACGACTTAGCGTGCCGCCGACCCCGCGGAGCGCAACTGCCGCCCAGCCCAAGTCGCTCCCCCATCCGCCCGCCACCGCGCCGTTTGGCCCGCCGCCGGCCCGCGCCGCCGTGGCAAGTAGTTAGATTCCGGGATCCCCGCACTAACAATGTGGGGCTCGTCCGGCATGCGAGTCAGACGTCGCCTACAAGGTTTGTCCCGCATCGATTGCTAACATCCTTCGCTCTCCTCTCCTCATTTACCCGGGAAAGCCCGATAGCAGGCGCGCCGATGTTCAACGTCCTCAGGAAAAGCGGCAAGGAAATCCAGGCCCAGTGGACCAGGGATCTGGTCACCATGCAAAGCGGCAAGGGCCGCATTTCGGCGAACGAGCTCGAGCAGCAGACCAGCGAATTCGTGAAGCTGCTCGCCGCCGCCTCCGAACACGCCAGCGGCAGCAACGTCGCAGCCAGCGAGTTCAAGGACATTCGTGAATTCCTCGAAGGCGTATCGCGTTCGCGCGCGCAGCAGGGCTTCTCGGCCGATGAAACCGCCACTTTCATCTTCGCGCTCAAGAAGCCGCTGTTCGCTGCGCTGCGCGCCGACGCCGGCAAGGACGCGGACACTCTGGCCACGCACGTGTGGGCCGCAACCGAGCTGCTCGACTCGCTGGGCCTGCACACGGTCAAGGTCTTCCAGAAGTCTCGCGAGGAGCTCATCAACCGCCAGCAGCGCGAGATGCTCGAGCTGTCTACTCCGGTCGTGAAGCTCTGGGACGGTATCCTCGCGCTGCCGATGATCGGCACGCTCGATTCCGCGCGCACGCAGGTGGTCATGGAAAACCTGCTGCAGAAGGTGGTCGAGACGGGTGCGCAGATCGCGATTCTCGACATCACGGGCGTACCCACGGTGGACACGCTGGTCGCGCAGCACCTGATCAAGACGGTGACGGCGCTGCGCCTCATGGGCGCGGAGTGCATCATCTCGGGGGTACGTCCCCAGATCGCGCAGACCATCGTGCACCTCGGCGTGGACCTTCAGGGCGTGACGACCAAAGCCAACCTGGCGGACGCGCTGGCCCTTGCGCTCAAGCGCACCGGCAGCTCGCTCAAGCAGCAGTAGCGCGCAATGGAACGGATTCCTATCCTGCGCATGGGCGAGTTCCTGCTGGTCACCATCCAGATCGACATGCACGATCAGCTCGCATTGAAGCTGCAGGACGATCTGTCGACTGCCATCACGAAAAACGCGAGCAAGGGCGTGCTGATCGACATCTCTACGCTGGAGATGGTCGACTCGTTCATCGGCCGCATGGTCGCCGACATTTCCGGCATTGGAAAAATCCTGGGCGCCGAAACGATACTGGTGGGCATGCAGCCGGCGGTTGCGATCACGTTGGTGGAGCTCGGGCTGTCGCTGCCCGGTGTGGCGACGGCGCTGAACGTGGAACGCGGCATGGCACTGCTGCGTCGGAAGATAGACGCGGACGGTGCAGATGACTTCCAACGGTAGCGGCGACGTTCCGCTGCGCAGCGAGCACGACATCGTGATGGCGCGGCAACTGGTGCGGAAGATCACGCAAGACTTGAATTTTTCGCTGGTCGAGCAGACCAAGATGGTCACGGCCGCGAGCGAGCTGGCGCGCAATGCGCTCATCTATGGGCTCGGCGGGACCATGCAGTGGCAGATCGTGCAAAACGAATCGCGTCGCGGACTCAAGCTGCTGTTCGCCGACGAGGGGCCGGGCATCCCGGACCTCGAGCTCGCGATGACGGACGGCTGGACTTCCGGCAAGGGTCTCGGCATGGGACTGACGGGCACGAAACGTCTCGTCAACGAATTCGACATCGACACCAAGGTGGGCGGCGGCACGCGCATCACCATCGTGCGATGGAAATAGCTTCATGAAGGCAGCGTTGAAATCCGAACTCGCCATCGCGCAGCAACGCTTCGTCGTCGATGACGGCAGCAAGATCGGCGAGGCGCGGCGCGCCGCGCAGACGCTGGCGACCTTCGAGCTCGATGCCGAGGTGGCCGGGAAAGTCGCGATCGCCGTCACCGAGCTCGCCACCAACCTGCTGAACCATGCGCGCGGCGGAGAGCTGCTGATGCAGGTTCTGGGTGCCGGCGAGAATGCCTGCCTCGAACTGCTGGCCATCGACCGCGGGCCCGGCATGGCCGACGTCGCGCGCTGCATGGCCGACGGATATTCCACCGGCGGCACGGCGGGACAGGGGCTCGGCGCCGTGCGCCGGCTCGCCAACGAGTTCGAAATCTTCTCGGCGCCAGGCGAAGGCACGATCGTCATGGCGCGATTCGGCGCCCCGGCCACCGGGCGCTACGGCGCGATCAGCGTGCCTGTTGCGGGCGAAGTCCACTGCGGCGACGCCTGGAGCCTGGTGTACGACGCCGACGGCATCGCGATCATTGTCTTCGACGGATTGGGCCACGGCACCTTTGCGGCCGAAGCCGCGCAGTGCGGCGTCGGCGCCTTTCTCCAGTCGCCCACCGACTCGCCGATGGAGATCCTGCAGCGCGCGAATCGCCTCATGTCGAGAACGCGCGGCGGCGCGGCCGCGTGCGCGCGCGTCGCCGGTGAGCGCATGTCCTACGCCGGCGTCGGCAACATCAGCGGCTATCTAGTCTCGCAGGACCGCTCCCAGGGGCTGGTGTCGCACAACGGCACGCTGGGCATGCATCAGCGCCATGCGCAGCAGCTCGAATATCCGGTCGAACCCGGCTCGCTGCTGGTGATGCACTCCGACGGTCTTTCGGCGCGCTGGGATCTGAAGAACAACACGGCGCTGCTGCGCGCGCATCCGGCGATCGTCGCGGGCGTGCTGTATCGCGATCATGGGCGCGAGCGCGACGATGCCACGGTGCTGGTGGTCCAGACATGAGCGCGGACCTCCACATCCAGCTTGCCGCGCGCGACGCGGACATCGCCCTGCTGCGCGCCGAACTGGACGAAACCAACAAGGGTGTGGTTGCGCTGTACGCCGAGCTCGACGACAAGGCGGTGCAGCTACGCGATGCCAACGATCTGAAGAGCCGGTTTCTGTCGTACATGAGCCACGAGTTCCGCACGCCACTCACATCGATGACCAGCATCGCGGGAATCCTGTTGTCGCGCCTCGATGGGCCGCTGACGCCCGAGCAGCAGAAGCAGGTGGAATTCATCCGCGGCTCGACGCGCGAGCTCACCGACATGGTCAACGATCTGCTCGATCTCGCGAAGGTCGAAGCCGGCCGGATCTCGATCTCGCCGGAGTGGTTCGAGATGGTGGATCTGTTCGCGGCGCTGCGCGGCATGTTCAAGCCCATCGCCGCCGCCTCCTCCGTGACGCTGGTGTTCGACGAGCCTGAGGGCGACATCAAGCTCTACACCGACGACAAGAAGTTGTCGCAGATCCTGCGCAACTTCATTTCGAACGCGATCAAGTTCACGCCTGCCGGTGAGGTGCGTGTCTCGGCGCGCGTGGTCGAGAACGAGCGCGTGGAGTTCGCGGTGACGGATTCGGGCATCGGCATCGCCGCGGAGCACCTCCCGAATCTGTTCAGGGACTTCGTGCAGCTCGACGTGCGCATGCAGAGGCGGCTGCGCGGTACGGGCCTCGGCCTGTCGCTGGCGCGCCAGTTCGCGCAGTTGCTGGGCGGTGCCGTGCAGGTCGAGAGCGAGCTCGGCAAGGGATCGAGATTCTCGGTGACGCTGCCGATGCGGCTCGAAGGCGCCGAAACGGCGCGGGTGTCTGCATGAGGCGGCTTCCGATCCAGGTGACGCACCAGAAAGTCCTGGCAGTCGACGACAACCCGGCCTCGCTGTATTCGACTTCGCGCATCCTGCGCGCGGCTGGGTTCGAAGTCATCGAGGCTACCACCGGCGCGGCGGCACTGGCGGCGGCCACCAACGAGGTCGGGCTCATCATCCTCGACATCAACCTGCCGGACATCGACGGCTTCGAGGTGTGCCGGCGCCTGCGCGCGCGCACCAACACGGCCTATCTACCCGTGATTCACCTGACCGCCACGTACATCAGTGGCGACGACATGGAACAGGGGCTCTCGGCCGGCGGCGACAGCTATCTCACCCACCCCGTGGACCCGCCGGTGCTGATCGCCACGGTGCGCGCGCTCCTGTTCGCGCGTCAGGCCGATGTCATGAAGCGCACCACGGACGCCCGCTTCCGGACGATCTTCGAGCTGGCCTCGAGCGGCATCGCGCTGATGGACCCGTCACTGCAGTATCAGGACGTGAACCCGGAGTTCTGCCGGCTCGTCGGCCGCGACCGCGCCGACATCGTCGGCAAGCTGTGCGTAGAACTGATCGCGCCGGGCAACGAGGATCTCTGCAAGACCTTGCACGAGGCACTCGCCGACGGCGGACGCTGGGAAGGCATGATGCCCATCAGCCGTCCCGACGGCAGCGTCGCGGAGGTGGACTGGCGCATCGTCGCGGAAAACGACCACGGCGTGCGCATCGCCATCGCCACCAACGTCACCGAGCGCGAGAAGCTGCTCGCCAGCGAGCGCGCCGCGCGCACCGAGGCGGAGCGCAGCAACCGGCTCAAAGACGAATTCCTCGCCACGCTGTCGCACGAGCTGCGCAACCCGCTCAACGCGATGCTCGGCTGGGCCAGCGTGCTCAAGCGCAAGAACGTGACGCCGGCGATGATCGAGCAGGGTCTCGACGCCATCGAGCGCAACTCGCGCGTGCAGAGCCACCTGATCGAAGACCTGCTCGATTTCGCCGGCATCCGCTTCGGCAAGATGCGCATCGACGTCGACGTGGTGCCGCCATCACGCGCGGTGGATTCGGCCGTCGAGGTGGTCATCGCGCAGGCGCAGAAGAAGAACGTCGAGCTGCACGTGGAGGTTTCGGATCGGAACGTGTTCGTGAAGGCGGACGAATCGCGGCTGCAGCAGATCGTATGGAACCTGCTGAGCAACGCGATCAAGTTCACGCCGCTCGGCGGACGCATCGCCGTGGTCGCGCGCGTCGCGGGCCCTCACTACCAGATCTCGGTCACCGATACGGGCAGCGGCATCGATCCGAAATTCCTGCCGCAGATCTTCGAGCGCTTCAGCCAGCAGGAATCGGGCACGGGCAAGAGCTTCGCGGGCCTCGGCATCGGCCTCACCATCGTCAAGCACCTGGTCGACATCCACCATGGCACGATCGAAGTGCAGAGCGAGGGCACCGGCAAGGGCGCGACGTTCCGCGTGCTGCTGCCACTCACCGACGAGCGCCCGCGCGAGCAACCGACGAGCGATCAGAGTACCCGGCTGCGCAAGATCAGCGCGCTGGTGGTCGAGGACGATCCGGACGCGCGCGCGCTCATCGTGCGCATCCTCAGCGACGCCGGCGCGCGCGTGACCGATGCGGCGAACGCGGAGGCCGCGATGACGCAGATCCGCGCCAGCGAGCCTGACGTCCTGGTCAGCGACATCGGCATGGCGCAGCTCGACGGCTACCAGATGTTGCGCAATTTGCGCGCGTCGGGGTTCAGCGCCGAGCGGCTGCCGGCGATCGCGTTGACCGCGTTCTCCCGTGCGCAAGATCGCGCGGATGCACTGGCGGCCGGGTTTCAAGCGCATCTCACCAAACCAGTGAAGGCCGAGCAGCTCGTGAACGCCGTGGTGAACCTGACGCGCCGGTAGCGAGTGGTGCCGGTCGAAGGTTCTCGTGGTTTTGGAAAAAGCCGCTATTCTTCACGCGTGCTACGCCGTCGCTTCGTTCAAGGTCTCGCGGCCACCGCGCTGCTGCCGCTCGCCCGCCACGCGCGCGCCGAGCTGCACGGCCCGCAGTTCGATCTCACCATCGACGAGATGCCGGTGAACATCACCGGCGCCGCGCGTCGCGCCGTCGCCGTGAACGGCCAGCTGCCCGGCCCGCTGTTACGCGCCCGCCAGGGCGACGACGTCATCATTCGCGTGACGAACCGACTGCGCGAGACGACCTCGATCCACTGGCACGGTCTCATCGTGCCCGCGGACATGGACGGCGTGCCCGGCCTCTCCTTCCACGGCATCGCGCCCGGCACCACGTTTGCGTACCGCTTCCGCGTCAATCAGTCCGGCACGTACTGGTACCACTCGCACTCGCGCTTCCAGGAGCAGATCGGGCTCTATGGGCCGCTGATCATCGACGGCCCCGGGCGCCACCGCGCGGATCGCGAGCACACGCTGCTGTTCTCTGACTGGACCGACCTCGACCCCGAGCGCATCTACGCCACGCTCAAGAAGCAGAGCGACTATTACAACTACGGCAAACGCACGGTTGGTCGACAGTTGAGCGACCTCACGCGCGACGCGCGCACCCGCGGCTGGCGCGCGGCGCTCGCGCAACGGCGCACGTGGGCCTCGATGCGCATGGACCCGACCGATCTCGCGGACGTCGGCGGCTACGCGTACACCTATCTACTGAACGGCGCACCGCCGGCCGCCAACCACACGCTCGAGTTCAAGCCCGGCGAACGCGTGCGCTTGCGCGTCATCAACGGCTCGTCGATGACCTTCTTCGACCTGCGCATTCCCGGACTGAAGCTGACCGTAATCGCCGCGGACGGCCAGGACGTGGAGCCGGTGACGGTGGACGAGCTGCGCATCGGCACGGCGGAGGTATACGACATCCTCGTCACACCCGGCGATGCGGCGTACACGATCTTCGCGCAGGCCATGGATCGCTCCGGCTTCGCACGCGGCACGCTCGCGCCGCGCGCCGGCATGTCCGCCGAGGTACCGGCCATGGATGCGCGCGCGTTGCTCACCATGAGCGACATGGGGCATGGCGCACACGGCGCCATGGATCCATCGCAGGTGGATCATTCCCAGATGGACCATGGCGCGACGGGTCACGCAGCGCCCGCGGCTGCAGCACCCAGCGTCGCGCACGCGCCCGCGGAGTCGGGCCCCATCGTCGACATGCTGGCCGGGCAACCCAACGTGCGGCTCGACGATCCGGGCATCGGCCTGCGCGACAACGGTCGCCGCGTGTTGACGTACGCCGATCTGTCGACGCTCGGCGGGCCGATCGATGTCCGCGACGCCGGGCGCGAGATCGAGCTGCACCTCACGGGTCACATGGAGCGCTACGTCTGGTCGTTCAATGGCCAGAAATTCTCGGACGCGAAGCCGCTGCAGTTCCGGCACGGCGAGCGCCTGCGCCTCGTGCTCGTCAACGACACGATGATGACGCATCCCATCCACCTGCACGGCATGTGGAGCGAGATCGTCGATGCCAGCGGCGCATTCCTCGCGCGCAAGCACACCGTCACCGTGCAACCGGGGCAGCGCCTGGCCTATCTGGTGACCGCGGACGCCCTCGGTAGTTGGGCATATCACTGCCACCTGCTCTACCACATGGAGGCTGGCATGTTCCGCGAAGTGGTGGTGGCGTGAAGCCCTGGGCTGCGCTGGTGGCGCTCGCAGTGTTCGCGCGCCTCGCGGTCGCGGCGGACGGCGCGGGTGAGCACGTACCGCCCGCGCCGCCGCAGACGCGTGTCCATGCGATGCCCTACGACGAGATGGCCGCGATGATGGGCATGGACGATCGCGCGCGCTTCGGCAAGGTGATGCTGAACCGCTTCGAGTGGATGGACGCCGACGAGTCGACGCTCGCGTGGGATGCCGCGGCGTGGTACGGCGGGGACTTCCACAAGATCTGGATCGAAGCCGAAGGCGAGCGGACCGCCCGCCACTCGTCAACACGCCTGGAGATGCTCTGGGACCGCATCGCGACGCGCTGGTGGAGCACGCGTCTCGGGCTGCGGCAGGATTCCGGCATCGGGCCCGCGCGAAGTTGGGCGGCCGTCGGCGTCGCGGGCACGATGCCCGGCTTCGTCGAGCTCGAAGCCTCGGCCTATCTAGGCGAGTCCGGACGCACCGCGCTGCGGATGAAGGCAGACCTCGACCTGCTGCTGACGCAGCGGCTGATCCTGCAGCCCGAGGCCGAGCTCGACGTCTACGGCCAGGGCGACGCCGAGCGGCTCATCGGCGCAGGGCTTTCCGAATTCGAACTGGGGCTGCGGCTGCGCTACGAGATTCGAAGAGAGCTTGCGCCTTACATCGGACTGAGCTGGCGGAAACGGTTCGGCGACAGTGCCACCCTGGCGCGCGCCGCGGGTGAAGCTGCCGACGATCTCGTGTGGCTGGCGGGGGTTCGCGCCTGGTTTTGAGGCCGTTGGCAGAGATTGATTGCCGGCATGGTCGTTGCGCACTCCGCGACGGCGCGTCTCGCGGGCCGATCTGGCTCTTGTCTGACAGCCCGCGCGCAGTCCGCCACCCTAGGCTTCCCCCTATGAAAACCCCGAATCGAGAGAGATTGTCCGATGTGCCCATGGGTTGGCCCAGCGTGGAGCGTACGCCCGAGACCATGAGCCAGGGAGATGGACGTCGCGCACGCGGACTGAATGCGCTCGCGACTTTCAGCGGCGAATCGGGCGAGCGCGTCGTCAGCGAACTGCGCGCCGTCGCGCCCGATCTCGCGGACTGGATCATCGACTTCTCGTACGGCGAAGTGATGTCTCGGCCGGGCCTCGATCGACGCTCCCGGCAGATCGCGACGATCGCGGCATTGACCGCGCTCGGCACCGCGCTGCCGCAATTGCGCGTGCACATCGAAGGCGCGCTGCACGTCGGCTGCAAGCCGCAGGAGATCGTCGAAGTGATCCTGCAGATGGCCGTGTATGCCGGGTTCCCGGCGGCCATCAACGCGCTCCACGTGGCGCGCGAAGTGTTCGAGAAATAAGCGGGAAATGGGGGCACTCCCCATTTCCTGGCAAAAGGGGTCAGACCTCGTCGGGTCCCATCCACTACCTCCCGGGGATCCAGCTCGTGCCGGCCAATGGCACGTTCGCCATCGCTGCCGCCTCCACGGTCAGCGCCACCAGGTCCTCACGCTCCAGGTGGTGCACGTCCTGCTTGCCGCAGGCGCGCGCGATGGTCGTCAGCTCCATGTTCAGCGTCTTGAGGTAGTTAGTCAGGCGGCCCGCGCCCACGGCCGGATCGAGCCGCTGCTCGAGCGCCGCATCCTGCGTGGTCACGCCCACCGGACAACGGCCGGTGTGGCAGTGATGGCAGAACCCCGGCGCGGTGCCGAGACGCGCGTAGTCCTCGACCGCGCTGCGGTGCTCGCCGCCCTGCACGTACGAGTCGCTGTTGCAGCCCAGCGCCATCAGGACGCCCTGCCCGATCGCCACCGCATCCGCACCCATCGCCAGCGCCTTCGCGACATCGGCGCCACTGCGGATGCCGCCGGAAATGATCAACTGCACCGTGCCGCGCATGTTGAGCTCGTCGATGGCCTCGACCGCCTGGCGCAGGGCCGCAAGCGTCGGAATCCCCACGTGCTCGATGAACACCGTCTGCGTCGCCGCCGTGCCGCCCTGCATGCCGTCGACGACGATCACGTCCGCGCCGGCATGGATCGCGAGCTTCACGTCGTGCGACACGCGCGTCGCGCCCACTTTCACGTAGATGGGCTTCTCCCAGTCCGTGATCTCGCGCAGCTCGTTGATCTTGATCACCAGGTCGTCCGGTCCGGTCCAGTCCGGATGCCGCGACGCCGAGCGCTGGTCGACGCCCTCGGGCAGCGTGCGCATCGCCGCGACGCGCGGATTCACCTTCTGCCCTAACAACATGCCACCGCCGCCGGGCTTCGCGCCCTGCCCGATCACGATTTCGATGGCATCGGCCCGGCGCACGTCGTCGGGGTTGAAGCCATAGCGCGACGGCAGGCACTGGTACACCAGCGTCTTCGAGCTCTCGCGCTCCTCCGGCGTCATGCCGCCGTCGCCCGTCGTCGTCGACGTACCGAGCGCGGTGGCGGCGCGACCCAGCGACTCCTTCACGCGCGCCGACAATGCGCCGAAGCTCATGCCCGCGATGGTGATTGGCGTCGCCAGCTCGATGGGTCTGGTCGCGTGCCGCGCGCCGAGTACGGTTTTCGTCGAACACTTCTCGCGGTAGCCCTCGAGTGGATAGCGCGACAGCGACGCACCGAGAAACACCAGATCGTCGAACGATGCGACGTGGCGCTTCGCGCCCAGCCCGCGGATCTCGTAGAGCCCGGTGGCGGCGGCGCGCTGGATGTAGTCGATGGTCCGCCGGTCGTAGCCCGCGGACTCTTCGCGACTCACGGCGCCCGGCACGGGCGCTGGCATTTTCTCGTTCATGAAGGCCTCTCAATATTCCTGGTTCGCGTCGGCGTTCCAGTGGTACAGCGTCTTTGCCGACGCCACGCGCCGGAAGCCCGCCGGATCGTGGGCGAGCCCGGCACGGTCCAGCAAGGCGCGCACCGCTTCGTGGTCGGACGGCTGCATCGGCTCGAAGCGGGCATCCGCACCCAGCGAGCGCACCTTGCCGCGCACATAGATCACGGCCTCGTACAGCGAATCGCCGAGCGCGTCGCCGGCGTCGCCGCACACCACGATGCGGCCGGCTTGTGCCATGAACGCGGAGAAGCTGCCGACGTCGCCGCCGACGACGATGTCGCCACCCTTCAGCGAAATTCCACAGCGCAACGCCGCGTCCCCGTCGATCACCAACAACCCGCCGTGCGCCGAGGCGCCGGCCGCGGTCGACGCGAAACCCGCCACGCGGATCGTGCCCGACATCATGTTCTCGCCGACGCCGGGCCCGGCGTTGCCGTTCACGGTGATCGACGCGTGCATGTTCATGCCGCCGAGGTAGTAGCCCGCGTGCCCATCCACTTCGACCTCGAGCGGCGCGTGCAGGCCGGCCGCGATCGAATGCGCGCCGTCGGCGTTGAGCAGCTTCACGCGGGACACGCCCGCCGCTGCCGCCTCGCGATGCAGCCAGCGGTTGACCTCGCGCAGCGGCGTCTTCGCCAGATCGAACTCCTTCACACCCGCCACGAGTACACCTCTTCCGGCTTGGGTTCGAACACGTGCGCATGGCGCACGCCGGGTAGATGGGCCAGCGAGCGGAACTCCGACGCGATCGCCACATAGTCCTCGGATTCCGCCACCACCGCCGGCTTGCAGGCGAACGCGTCGCGCACGATCAGCAGCTCCTGGTCGGTGCCCATCAGGAACGTGAAGAACCCGTCGAGCTCGGAGAATCCGCGCCGCACCGCGGTGGCCAGGTCGTCGCCCTCGCGCATGCGCCACTCGAAGAAGCGGCATGCGGCCTCGGTATCGTTGTCGGTGACGAACTCGATTCCGAGCGGCTCCAGCTTCTTGCGCACCAGGTGCGGGTTCGACAGCGAGCCGTTGTGCACCAGGCAGAAGTCCTCGCCGGCCGTGAATGGATGCGCGTGCGCCGGCGTGACCGCGGACTCCGTCGCCATGCGCGTATGCGCGACGACGTGCGTTCCGCTCATGCTGGCGAGCCCGTAGCGCTGCACAATGTCGGCCGGCGCGCCGACGTCCTTGTACAGGTCGATCGAGCGCCCCACCGACAGCACGTAGACCTCCGGCACCGCGTCGGCGAGCCAGTCGCGAATCTCGAGCGGCGCTGCCTGCGTTTCGAGCACCGCGTGCCGCCCCGTCTCGGTGAATGTGTGCAGGCCGTCGAACTTCACACTCAGCTCCCGCGACAGGCGCGCCCAATCCACCGCACCATGGTCCTTGCCGACGGCTTCGCCCCGGCTCCAGAACAGCGACAGCTTGCGGCCGGTCGCGGGCGGCGGCAGGAAAAAGGCCACGCCAGCCGAGTCCGGGCCGCGGCTCGTCATGCCGATGAGCATGGGCGCCATCAGCTCGCCTAACTTCCCGCGCAGCGCGGGGTTCTTGAGCAGCAGTCCGACGATGCCGCACATCAGAAGAACTCCAGATAGCGGCGCGTCTCCCACTCGGACACGTGGCGCGCGTACTCGGTCCACTCCATGCGTTTGAGCGTGATGAACTCTTTAGCGAGCTCGACGCCCAATCCCGCCTTCACGACCTCGTCCTGCTCGAGCTCGACGATCGCCTCGAGCAGGTTCTGCGGCAGCAGCGCGATCTTGCGTTCGCGCAGTTGCTGTTCGGACAGCTCGTACATGTTGAGGTTGGTGGGCTCGCCCGGGTCCAGCTTCCGCTCGATGCCGTCGAGGCCCGCGGCGACCACTGCCGCGAGCGCCAGGTACGGGTTGCAGCCCGAGTCCGGCAGACGCAGTTCGAGCCGGCCACCGGGAATGCGCACGCAGGCCGTGCGGTTGTTGTCGCCATAGGCCACGTATGCCGGCGCCCAGGTGGCGCCCGACAGTGAGCGCCCCACGACGAGTCGCTTGTACGAGTTCACCGTGGGCGCGCACACCGCCGCCAGCGCACGAGCATGCGCCAGCACTCCCCCCAGAAATTGATAGGCCAGCGCCGAGAGTCTCAAGCCGCGCTTGTCGGCCGCATCCTCGAACAGGTTCTGCTTCGAATCGTCACCGACCGAGATGTGGAAGTGCGCACCGCTGCCGGTGCGATTGCTGAACGGCTTCGGCATGAACGTCGCGATCATGCCGTGGCGGCGCGCGATTTCGCTCGCCGCCATCTTCACGAAGGTGAAGTTGTCGGCGGTCTTCATCGCCTCCGCATACGTGAAGTTCACCTCGAACTGTCCGTTCGCGTCCTCGTGATCGATTTGATAGACGTCGATGCCCACGGCCCGCAGGCTGCCGACCAGGTCGTCGAGCACCGCGCTCATGCGCGACAGTCCCTTGTAGTCGTAGCAGGGCTTGTCGAGATCGTCGGTGGCGTCGTGCGGCCCGAGGGTGCCGGCCGCATCGCGGCTCAGCAGCATGAACTCGGGCTCGATGCCGACATACATCTTCAAGCCGCGCCCGGCGAGGCGCGCCAACTGGCGCTGCAGCGCGACGCGCGAACAGTACGGATACGGCTTGCCCTTCACGGTGCCGTTGCAGACCATGCGTGCGTAACCCGGCATCCACGGTATCGGCGTCAGGGTAGATAGATCGCCCACCGCCATGTAGTCGGGGCCGTCCGGCCCCATGCCGAAGCCCCAAAGCGCGAAGCCCGCGAACCCGGCGCCGTCGCCGAGCACCATCTGCAGGTGCTCGATCGGCACCGACTTCGCCTTGGCGGCGCCGTGGATGTCGACGAACTGCGCCAGCAGGTATTTGATCTGGTGCTTCGCGAACAATGCCTGCGCTTCATCGACGTTCATTGCGCTCTCCCGTTGTTATTCTCTCGACCATCGTCTCGAGCTCGTCCCACAGGTACGCGCCGTAACTCGGATCGCACCAGATTCGGTAGACAGGTCCGTCTTCGTCGTCGATCTGCGGCAGCACCAGCACTCCCACGCCGATCATCGAAGTCATGATCACGGTCTTCGCACCCGGCACGGCGGCGAGCTCGACGTTGCAGGTCTGCGCGAGCACGGCATCGGCCGCACCGCCGCCCAGCACGATCGCGCGGTCCTCGCGCAGCACCGGCCACGCGCCCGCGACTCCCCGCGCGATGAGCTCTTCGAGCGCGGCGATGCGCGGCGCGGCGCCGGCCTCTTCGAGGAAGAACTCCGTCGCGCCGAGCCGGCCAACGACGTTCCACGACCCGTCGGTCTCCGCGGCCGCGAGCGGCGCCCAACTATTCGGGCGCGGCGGCACGCTGATGCCAGCCGCCGCGAGCGCGGCCGCGGCCTGCGGGCCCTTGAGTCCGACGCGCCGCCCGGCAATGGACTCGGCGAGCCAGACCGGATCGCGGCGGCTCACGCGGCCCCCACGAACGGGGTCTTCACGACCCGGGCACGCACCAGCGCGCCGTCGCTGGCGCGGATGGTGAGCGCGGTGCCGGGCGCTGCCAGCGGCGGCGCGGCCATCGCGAGCCCGATGACGCGGCCCAGCGTCGGCGAGCGGCCGATGCTGGTCACGCGTCCGGCGATGTCGCCGTCGTGCACGATCAGGTTCGCCTCGTGCACCGTGGGCGCATCGGGCTCGAGCTCGATTCCGACCAGTTGCTGGCGCGCGCCGCGCCGCTGATGGATGCGCAGGCTGCGCTGTCCCACGAAGAACGGCTTGCCCATGCGCACCGCCCACCCCAGCCCGGCCTCGAACGGATTAGTTAGATTGTCGGTGTCCTGCGCGACGATGGCGTGCCCCTTCTCGAGCCGCAGCAGCCGCTGCGCCTCGACGCCGAACACGGCACCGCCGGTTTCGACCGCGGTCCGCAGGTGGCTCCACAGCTTGCGCGCCGCGCCGTTCGGCACGTGGATCTCGTAGCCGAGCGCGGCGACGAAGCCGACGCGCAGCACGCGCGCGCGAATGCCGGCCACCAGCCCCTCACGCGCACCGAGGAAGGGAAACGCGGCCTCGGACAGGTCGATGTCGGTGAACGGCTGCAGCAGCGCGCGGCTCGCGGGGCCGGCGAGGTTCAGCGCCGCGCGCTGTCCGGTGGAGTTGACGAACACGCAGTCCATGCGCCAGCGCGCGTTCCACAGCAGCAGCTCGCGATAGACATTGGCCGCGCCGCCGGTGGTCGTGGTGAAGTAGTAAGACTGCGGGCCGAGCCGCGCGATCACGCCGTCGTCGCGCACGATGCCGCTCTCGTCGAGCAGCACGCCATAGCGCGTCATGCCCACCCGCAGGTCGGAGAAGATGCCGGTATACACGCGGTCGAGGAAGGCGCCGGCATCGGGACCGTGGATCTCGATTTTTCCGAGCGTGCTCACGTCGATGAGACCCGCGTGCTCGCGTACCGCGCGCACCTCGGCGGCGATGCAGGCGGCGCGCTCGAAACCCGCGCGACGGTAATACTCGACGCGCTGCCAGCCGCCGACCGTCATCCACTGGGCCTCGAGCCGGTCGTGTTCGGGATGCGCCCCGGTGCGGCGCGTGGCGTGGAAACCCGCGCCCGCCAGGTGCGCCAGCGGCACCGGATGGTAGAACGGCCGCTGCGTCGTGAGCGCCGTATCCGCCAGCGTCGCGCCGCGCGCGCGCAGCAGAATCCGCGCGCCGTTCACGTTCGAGTGCTTGCCCTGCGACGGGCCCATGCCGAGCGTGCTGTAACGTTTGAGCAGCTCGGTGCTGTCGAAGCCTTCCTGCGCGGCGTCGAGCAGGTCGTGCACCTGCAGGTCTTCGTCGAGATCGACGAAGTCGCGGCCGCGCGCGTGCGCGAACACCGGATGCGGATGGGACACCGGTCGCACGGCCTGCTCCGCCCCGGACCGCGGCGCTGGCGGCACCCGAATCGCCACCGGCGGCGTCAGGGCTGCGCCACGCGCCTGCGCAGCGGCCGCGAGCCCGGCCTCGCGCCCGCTGGCGCAACGCGCCGCGAATTCGTACCCGCCCGCGACCCGGCCCGCCGCGAATACGCCGCCGGGTAGTTTGACCGGTACGTGCTGCCCGAGCGCGGCATCGTACTCGAACCCGGCGCCGGCCTGGGCCAGCAGCTGACCCGCGGGTGCGAAGCCGACACTCATCAGCACGGCGTCGCAGTCGATCGTCTCGGCGCGCATGCCGCCGTCCGCGGCCGCGTGCCGAAAGCGCAGCGCGCGTACGGCGCCGGTGCCCAATGCGGTCTCGGGCTCGACGCCCGCAATGCATCGCACGCCGTGCAATCCCGCGGCGTCGGCGCCCGCGCCGCCACGCAGGTCGAGCACCGCGGCCACGTTCACCTGGTGCGCGGCCAGATCGCGCGCCAGCTCGTATCCCTCGCGATTGGCGGTGAGGACGACGACGCGGCGGCCGGGCGCGATGGCGTGACGATGCAGCAGGCGTTGCGCCGCGGAGCCGGTCAGCACACCGGGCAGATCGTTGTTGCGGAACACCGCGGGCTGCTCGATGACGCCCGTGGCGAATACCACGGCGCCGGCGCGCACCTTGCTCATGCGCCCCGGCTCGATCAGCGCCAGCCAGTGATCGGCGTAGTATCCGGCCGCGAAGGTAGATAGGAGTGTCTCGAGGTTCTGGTGGCCGGCGACGCGCTCGACGAGCGCGGCCAGCTCCGCGGCCGGCGCGCCGCTCCAGCGCCCGCTGCCGCCAGCACGCGCGTTCTCGTCGATGAGCAGCACGCGCGCGCCGGCGTCGGCCGCGGCCAGCGCCGCCGCCAGACCCGCCGGTCCCGCGCCGACCACGAGCACGTCGCAGAACGCGTAGCGCTTCGGAGTGCGGCCGCGACGCGCGCGCGAGTCGATGCGGCCGAGGCCCGAGAGCCGGCGGATGCGGCGCTCCCAGGCGGGAAAGCGCGCCGCGCCGGAGAGCCCCGTGCCGAAGAACGCCTTGTAATAGAACCCGACCGGCAGGAACGGCGCCAGCCACTCGATGAAGCGCGTGCGGTCCTGCGCCAGGCCGCCGCGCGTGTTGACCGCCGTCACGCGCGCGCCGGCGGCGAGCGGCGTGACGTCGCCACGCACGTTGGGCACGCCGTCGACCTCGAACAGGTTGTTGGCGTCGTGATTCGCGAACGAGTGGATGCCGCGCGGCCGGTGATACTTGAAGCTGCGCGCCAGCATCATCTCGCCCGCGGCCGCGAGCGCCGCGGAGATGGTGTCGCCCGCGAAGCCCGTGAATCCGCGGCCCTCGAATTCGAACGCCAGCGGCCGGGCGCGATCTATCCACTCGCCCTCGATGGGCGGCAGCCGGTACATCATGCGCCCGCCTCCGTCCGCGCGGCGGGATCCGCCGCATCGTAGGTGCGCAGGAACTGGTCGCGCGCCGTGTCGCGCTCCGCAATGAACCAGTATCCCGACGGCGAGTGGCACCACCATTCGCGCCGCACGCGCGGCACGCTGGCACGGTTGAACAGATAGGCAGTCCATTCGGCGTCGCCGCAGGTGTCCGGATCGGGCATGGCGCGCACTTCACCGCCGCAGACGAACTCCAGCAGCGGGCGCGGACCGTTCAGTGGACAGACGATGGTCTTCAATGGCCCACCGCGGCGGCGCCTTTCTCGCCGGTGAGATCCAGGCGCGCGAAGCGCTCCATGCCGAAGCCGGCGATGAGCGGATGGTTGGTGCCCGTGGCCACTGTCTGGCTCATCGTTTTTCCGGCGATCGGCGTCGCCTTGAACCCATATGTGCCCCAGCCGGCGTCGAGGAAGAATCCGTCGCAGGGTGTCGTCCCCATGATGGGAGCGAAGTCCGGCGTCATGTCCGCCATGCCTGCCCACTGCCGGTTCACCTTCACCTGCGATAGAAATGGAAACAGGTCGAGCATGTGCGCCGCGAGCCCTTCGGCGAAATCCAGCGTCGAGCGCGTGGAGTGCAGCTCGTGCGGATCGAGCGCGGCGCCCATGACGAGTTCGCCGCGCGCGCTCTGCGACACGTAGGCATGCAGCGAACTCGATACGACGATGGGATCGAGCCAGGGCTTGAGCGGCTCCGACACCATGGCCTGCAGCGGATGGATGGTCAGCGGCGAGTCGAGCCCTATCATTGTGAGCACCCGGGGCGTGCCCCCGGCCACTGCACACAGCACGCGTTTCGTGGCGATGTGGCCGCGCGACGTGCGCACGCCCGCCACCGCGCCGTCGCGCACCTCGATGCCGAGAACCTCGGTGTTCTGGTGGATCTCGACGCCGCGCGCATCCGCGCCGCGCGCGTAGCCCCAGGCCACCGCATCATGGCGCGCGATGGCGCCCGGCGCGTGATACAGGGCGCCCAGGATGGGTGAATGGCCGCCGCACTCGAGGTCGATCTGCGGCACGGATCGCTTCACGAACGCCGCGTCCACCAGCTCCGAGCGCACGCCGAAATGTTTGTTGACCTCGGCGCGCCAGCGCGCGGTGCGCAGGTCGGCGTCCGAGTGCGCCAGCGTGAAGTGCCCGCGCGTGGAGTAGAACAGGTTGAGGCCGAGCTCCTCCGAGAGGCTCTCCCAGAGCTTCAGGCTCGCGTCGTAGAATCGCACGCCCTCGGGCGTGAGGTAGTTCGAGCGGATGATCGTGGTGTTGCGCGCGGTGTTGCCACCGCCGAGATAGCCCTTCTCGAGCACGGCGATGTCGCGGATGCCATGCTCGCGCGCCAGGTAGTAAGCCGCAGCGAGCCCGTGACCGCCGCCGCCGATGATCACGACGTCGTAGCCGTCCGCGAGGCGCGCGGGTTCGCGGAACATCCGCGGTTCCGGATGGCGGCGGCGCAGCGCGCGCCGCAGCGCGAGCTTCACGAGGCGATGGGGCATCGAGAGGCGATTTGCATAGCAGTAAATTTAGTTGCACACCGATAACATGGGCCCGCGCGCATCGTCAACGGGGTGCATGAGATAAGGAGTCGGTTATGACAAAGAAGGCCCGCCCTCGCGGCGCCGGCCAGGCCCCCGCCGCCGGGAATCCGGCCGCGGGCAGTGTCGCGCGCCAGGTCGGCACCGCGGCGCGGCGGCTGCGCGCGTCGATGGGGCTCACGCTGGGCGAAGTCGCGACGCGCTCGAACGTGAGCGCCGCGATGCTGAGCCGGCTCGAGAACGGCGACGTGTCGCCCAGCCTCGAGACACTCGGTGCGTTGACCGGGGCACTCGGTGTGCCGCTGTCGAGCCTGTTCGGCGACGTCGGCAAACCGCGCGGCGGCGCGCAGCACGTGCCGAAGGGACAGGGCCTCGAGGTCGTGCGCCGCGGCACCAAGCGCGGCCACACGTATCACCTGCTCGCGGCCGATCGCGGTCCACGCCGCGCATTCGAGCCGTTCCTCGTCACCCTCAACGACAAGAGCGAGGTGTTCCCCGGGTTCGAGCATCCGGGCATCGAGTTCATCTACTTGTTAGACGGCTCGCTCACCTACCGGCACGGCGACGAGACCCATCTGCTCAAGGCCGGCGACGCGCTCACGTTCGCCGGCGAAGTGCCGCACGGGCCGGAAAAGCTGCTCAAGACCCCGATCCGCATGCTGTCGATCATCATCTACGCAGAACCCGAACACACCTGAACCCCGAGATCGGCGGCTTGTGCTGCTTTTTCATTTCCTGCGGCTCGTCTCGAGCGCGGCATCGAGGCCAGCCATTTTCCAGCGAGACGTCGCAGGCTCACCACTGAAGACGCTGCAGCCGGACTGCGATGCGCTGCAATCGGGGACTCGCAAGCACTTTCGTGCGACGCGCACGCCCGCGTCGCGCGTGGCGGTCGCGCGAAAGTTGTTAGGCCTCTTTCTTGCAAGAATCGGCTCGTTGCGCACCGCGATAAAGTTGCCCGTGGCCGTGATTTCGGGCGTAGGATGTCGCGGACCACTGGAGGCAGCTTGATACCAGCCAATACGGCCGCGACCGCTACCGCGCCTGTGACTCACGTGCGCCACCCTCCCGGCAGCCAGGGTCTGCCCGTCATCGGTTGTCTGCTGCCCTTCCTGCGCAATCCCATGGAAGCGATCACGAGCGTCGCGCGCACGTACGGCGGCATCGCCCGGGTGCTGATCCGCGGAAAATACCTCTACGTCGTGTCCGATCCCGAGATGCTGCGCGAAATGCTCATCACGCATCGGCAGAAATACATGAAGAACGTGCGCTATCGGCACTACCAGGCCCTGCTCGGCCAGGGTCTGCTGCTGTCGGAGGCCGCGGAGTGGCGGCGCCAGCGCGTCATCACCCAACCCGCGTTCAAGCCGGACGCCATCGATGCGCAAGTCGGCTGGATGAGCGCGCTCACCGAAGACTTTCTGCGCCGCTGGGACACCCACGCGAGCCGCGGCGACACGATCGACGTCGAGCCCGAGTTCGGACGACTCGCGCAGCTGCTGTCGGGTCGCTACCTGCTCGGCGAGGCGTTCGACGAGATCCGCGAGGAGTTCTGCGTCATCGCAGCCGACATCAAGCGGCACTGGCCGCAGGCGCCACGCAACATCGTGCGCGCATTCCTGCCGCAGTCGAAGCGCAAGCTCGCCCGGTTCGATGCGGCCATCGCCGCGCTGGACGCGTGCCTGCTGCGGTTCATCGCCCGTCAGCGCGCTTCCGATTTCGCGAACTGCGGCGTGTTGACGCGCCTGGTCGCCTCGAGCCGCGCGGACGGCGCGGAATTCGACGACCGCGCGCTGCGCGACCAGGTGTCCACGTTGTTCTTCGCGGGCCACGAGACCTCCGCCACCGCGCTGTGCTGGATCCACTGGGCGCTGTCGCGGCACGTCGAGATCCGGGCGCGCGTGCAACGCGAGGTGGCCGACGTGCTCGGCGGACGCCGCCCGACGGCCGCGGATCTCGAGAAGCTCGTCTACACCACGCAGGTCATCGAAGAGTCGCTGCGGCTGCATTCGCCGATTCATTCCATTTCGCGCGTCGCGCTCGCCGACAACACCGTCGGTGGCTATCACGTGCCCGCGGGCGCGACGGTGTGCATTTCGATGTATGCCGTCCACCGGCTCGCGCACCTGTGGCCCGATCCGGAGGTCTTCAACCCGGCGCGCTTCGAGCCCGAGCAGGTGGCGGCGCGCTCGCGCTTCGCCTATCTACCGTTCGCGGCCGGCCATCGCAATTGCATCGGCGCGGGCCAGGCCTTGCTCGAGCTCAAGATGATCGTCGCCCAGCTGGCGCAGCGGTACACGCTCGATCTCGCGCCGAAGCAGAAGATAGAGCCCGCTCCCGGCACCACGATGTATCCGCGCTACGGCATGCGCATGACCATCCGCCCGGTGCAGGGGTCCGCATGAACGCGCCCGCGGTCTCGCGCGGCGAGCAGGCACGGCAGTTCTACAACGCGGCGGCCACGACTTCGACGGGCTTCTCGTTCATGAACTACGGCTTCGCGCCGCTGGGTGCGGAGCTCGCGACGTCCGAAGAGCCCGAGCGCTACTGCCTGCAGCTCTACCGCCGGTTGGTGGACCAGGTCTCCATCCGTGGCCGGCGCGTCGTGGAGGTGAGCTCCGGTCGCGGCGGCGGCGGCGCGCACATCGCGCGCACGTATGAACCCGCGGATTACCTGGGCATCGACATCAGCGAGGAAAACGTACGGCTGGCAACCGACCGGTTCGGCGGCATCGCGAACCTGCGTTACCTGGTCGGCAATGCGGAATCGCTGCCGATTCCATCGCATACCGTCGACGCGCTGGTGAATGTCGAGGCCTCGCATCTATACGACGACCCGGCGGCCTTTTTCGCCCAGGCGCGTCGCGTACTCGTGCCGGGCGGCAAGTTCTGCCACGCCGACCTGTGCTGGAAGGATAAGGATCCCGAGCAACTCATCAGCGCCGCGGGGTTCACGATCGAATCCGCCGAAGACATCACCGCGCACGTGTTGCAGGCGCTGACGCTGGATTCCGCGCGCCGCGAGGCCATCGTCGCGACGTTTCCGCTTGCATTGCAGAAAGATTTCCGCGATTGGTCGGGGGTCAAGGGATATCGGGCGTATCAACGCCTCGAGGCCGGTGAGTGGGTTTATCGCGCGATCATCGCCCGCGCGTAATGGGGACACTCCCCATTTGCTGGCAAAAAGGGACAGACCTGAAGGGATGGAAATGACGATGGGCCGATGAAGTCGCCTCCGTCGCCGTTTGGCGCCTGTCAGTGACGAAATGAGGGGACAGATCCTTTTATTGATCAAGCGACGAGCCACAGCCGTGCCTCGACAGATCAATAAATAGATCTGTCCCCTTTTTTCTGAAGCCGATCGAGCGCGGGAGATTTGCTCCACGCCCGTTTGCAAACTCGTTGAGGTCTGTCCCCATTTGCTAGGCTCTAATCATGGGCTGGCAATTCTGGATCGATCGCGGCGGAACCTTCACCGACATCGTGGCACGGCGCCCCGACGGGGCATTGATCACCCACAAGCTGCTCTCCGAAAACCCCGAGCGCTATGACGACGCGGCCATCGCCGGCATCCGCGCGCTGCTCGCGCTCGCCCCCGACGCTGCGCTGCCCGTGCGCGACATCGACGCGGTGAAGATGGGCACCACGGTGGCCACCAACGCACTGCTCGAGCGCACCGGCGACCGCACGCTGTTCGTCACCACGCGCGGCTTCGCCGATGCGCTGCGCATCGCCTATCAGCATCGACCGAAGCTGTTCGTTCGCCGCATCGAACTACCGTCGATGCTCTACGAGGACACCATCGAGATCGACGAGCGCATCGGCGCGCACGGCGAGCTGGTGCGCGCGCTCGACGATGCCGCAGCCCGCGCCGCGCTCGGCACCGCGTTCGCGCGCGGCATCCGTGGCTGCGCCATCGCGCTCATGCACGGCTACCGCTACCCGGCCCATGAACTGGCGCTCGAGCGCATTGCGCGCGAAGTCGGGTTCACGCAGGTGTCCGTCTCGCACCGCGTGAGTCCGCTCATGCGCCTGGTCTCGCGCGGCGACACCACGGTCGCCGACGCCTATCTATCGCCGGTGCTGCGCCGCTACATAGAGCGCATCGCGGCGGCGCTGCCCGGCGCGAGATTGCAGTTCATGCAGTCTTCGGGCGGTCTGGCAGACGCGGGCTCGTTCCACGGCAAGGACGCAATCCTCTCCGGGCCCGCCGGCGGCATCGTCGGCGCGGCGCGCGCCGCGCATGCGGCGGGTTTCGACAAGATCATCGCCTTCGACATGGGCGGCACCTCCACCGACGTGGGCCACTTCGCCGGCGAGTACGAACGCGCGCTCGACGTCGAGGTCGCCGGCGTCCGGCTGCGCACGCCCATCCTGCGCATCCACACCGTGGCCGCGGGCGGCGGCTCGATCGTGCATTTCGACGGCGTGCGGCTGCGGGTCGGCCCCGACTCCGCGGGTGCCAATCCGGGCCCGGCCTCGTACCGGCGCGGCGGACCGCTGACCGTCACCGACTGCAACGTCTTGTTAGGCCGCATCCAGCCGGACTTCTTCCCCGCCTTGTTCGGGCCGGGCGGCGACCAGCCGCTCGACGCCGGCACGGTGCGCAGCGGCTTCGCAGAACTCGCGGCCTCGCTGCCGGACGCGGGCGGCGCGGCATGCGACCCCGCCGGCGCGGCAGCGGCCCTGGCCGCGGGCTGCATCCGCATCGCGGTCGAGAACATGGCCAACGCGATCAAGAAGATCTCGGTACAGCGCGGACACGACGTCGTCGACTGCACGCTCACCTGCTTCGGCGGCGCGGCGGGCCAGCACGCCTGCCTGGTCGCCGACGCGCTCGGCATGCGCCGCGTGTTCATCCATTCGCTCGCGGGCGTGCTGTCGGCGTACGGCATCGGCGTCGCGGATGCCATCGCGATCCGGCAGCGCACGGCCGAACTACCGCTCGTGCCCGAGTCCCTGGAGTCGCTGAACGAGGCCTTCGACGCGCTGGAGCACGACGCGCGCACGGAGATCGAGGGCCAGGGATTCGCCGCGGCAGCCATCGAAGCCGGGCGCACGCTGCTGCTCAAGTACGCGGACACGGACTCGACGCTGGAGCTGCCCCTGACATCGGATCTGTGCGCCGAGGCGCTGCGCCAGGCATTCCTCACGCAGTACCGCGTGCGCTACGGTTTCCACGTGCCGGGGCGCGCCATCGTCATCGACACGATCTCGGTGGCGGCGCGCGCCCGCATGCCCGCGCCGGTCGCAGCGCCCGTCGCAGCGCCCGTCGCAGCGCGCGAGGCCGGGCTGCCGCGCGGGACGCCGACGCCCTCGGCGACGCGATCGGTGTATTTCGACGGCCAGTGGCTGGACGCGCCCTGCTACGACCGCGCGCAGCTCGTACCGGGAGACGCGCTCGACGGCCCCGCGGTGATCTCGGAACGCAACACGACCATAGTCGTGGAGCGCGGCTGGCGCGCCGAGCTGCGCTCCACGGAACACCTCGTGCTGCAGAAGATCGCGGCGGCGCCGCGCGCGATGCTATCTACCCGCGCCGATCCCGTGCTGCTCGAGGTGTTCAACAACCTGTTCATGGCCATCGCCGAGCAGATGGGCGTGACGCTGGCGAACACCGCGAGCTCGGTGAACATCAAGGAGCGGCTGGACTTCTCGTGCGCGCTGTTCGACGCGCAGGGCCAGCTCATCGCCAACGCGCCGCACATGCCGGTGCACCTGGGATCGATGGGTGAATCCGTGCAGGAAATCCTGCGGCGCCGCGCGGGCACGATGCACGCCGGTGACGCCTTCGCGCTCAATGCGCCCTACGCCGGCGGCACGCATCTGCCCGACGTCACGGTGGTGATGCCGGTGTTCATCGGCGCTGCGCCCTGGCCCGAATTTTTCGTCGCGGCGCGCGGACATCACGCCGACATTGGCGGCATCACCCCGGGTTCGATGCCCTCCGACTCGCGCAGCATCGATGAGGAAGGCGTCCTGCTCGACAACGTGACCGTGGTGGAGAACGGCGAGCTGCGCGAGGCCGCGCTGCGCGCGCTGTTCTCAGCGGGCGCGCATCCCGTGCGCAACGTCGCACAGAACCTCGCGGACCTGCGCGCGCAGGTGGCGGCCTGCCAGAACGGCGCGGCCGAGCTTGCGGCCATGTGCACGCATTACGGCCTGAACGTGGTGCGCGCCTACATGCAGCACGTGCAGGACAACGCCGAGGCCGCGGTCCGCCGGGTCATCGGCGTGCTGAAGGACGGGGCGTTCTCCTGCGAGATGGACAATGGCGCGGTGGTGCGCGTGGCCATCCGCATCGATCGCGACCGGCGCGAGGCCGTCGTCGACTTCACCGGCACCAGCGCCTCGCTGCCCGACAACTTCAACGCGCCGCTGCCGGTGACACGCGCGGCGGTGCTGTACGTGTTTCGCACGCTGGTCGAGGACGAGATCCCGATGAACGCGGGTTGTTTGAAGCCATTGCACCTCATCGTGCCCGAGGGCTCGATGCTGTCGCCGCGGCATCCCGCGGCCGTGGTGGCGGGCAACGTCGAGACCTCGCAGGTGATCACGGACTGCCTGTACGGCGCGCTCGGCGTGCTCGCGGCGTCGCAGGGCACGATGAACAATTTCACCTTCGGCAACGCGCGGCATCAGTACTACGAGACGATCGCCGGCGGATCGGGCGCGGGCCCGGATTTCGACGGCACCGACGCGGTTCAGACGCACATGACGAACTCGCGCCTCACAGACCCGGAAGTGCTCGAATGGCGCTTCCCCGTGCGGCTCGAGGCGTTTCGCATCCGGCGCGGCTCGGGCGGCGCGGGCCGGCAGCGCGGCGGCGATGGTGTCGAACGCAGGCTGCGCTTCCTCGAGCCGATGACGGCGGTGATGCTGGCCAACCGCCGGCGCGTGGCGCCGTTCGGCGTCGCGGGCGGGGCACCGGGCGCGCTCGCGCGCAACTGGATAGACCGCGCCGCCGGCACGCGCGATGAATTCGGCGCCACGTTCGCGACGTCCGTGGATGCCGGCGACCTCATCGTCATCCAGACACCGGGCGGCGGAGGCTTCGGCGCGCCATGAGCGCGGCCCCGCCACAGCGGATCGCGCTCGCGAGTCTCGCGGGCACCGCGCTCGAATACTACGACTTCGCGGTGTACAACACGCTGGCCGCGCTGGTGTTCAACCAGCTGTTCTTCCCGTCGGTCGATCCGCGCACCGGCATCCTGCTGTCGTTCGGCACCTACTGGCTGGGCTATCTATCGCGGCCGCTGGGCGGTGCGCTGTTCGGTCACCTCGGCGACCGCCGCGGCCGCCGCTTCGTGCTGGTCATCACGCTGCTGATGATGGGCTCCGCGACGACGGCCATCGGCCTGCTGCCTGACTACTCGCAGATCGGCGTATGGGCACCGATCCTGCTGGTGATGCTGCGCTTCGTGCAGGGCGTCGCGCTGGGCGGCGAATGGGCGGGCGCAGTCCTGCTGTCGATGGAGCACGGCGAGGATACGCGCCGCGGACGCAACACCGCATGGGCGCAGATGGGGCCGTCGACGGGCGTGCTGGTCGCGACTGGCTTCATCGCGCTGATCACCTGGCTCATCCCGCGGGAAGACTTGCTGGCCTGGGGCTGGCGGCTGCCGCTGCTGGCGAGCGTCGTGCTGGTCGGCTTCGGCCTGTGGCTGCGCATGGGCGTTCCGGAGACGCCGCAGTTTCGCGCGCTCGAAGCGCAGGCCTCGCGCTCTCGCGCGCCGCTCGGCGAGGTGCTGCGCGCACATCGGCGCGCGCTGTTGATCGCGGGCGGATCGCGCTTTGGACCGGACGTGATGTATTCGCTGATCACGGCGTTCCTGCTGACGTACATCACGCGCGAGCTCGCGCTATCCCGCACGCTGGCCACCACCGCGCTCGCGATCGGCGCCGCGTGCAACGTGGTCTGCGTCTTCGCCGCCGGTAGTTTGTCGGATCGCTTCGGCCGGCGGGCGGTGTACGCCGCCGGGGCGGTTGCCGCGGCACTGTGGCTGTGGGCGCTGTTTCCGATGCTGGATTCGCGCTCCGGGCCCGCGATCACGCTGGCCATCGTCAGCGGGCTGTCCATTCACGCCTTCATGTACGGCCCGCAGGGCGCGTTCATCACCGAGCAGTTTCCCGCGCGTGTGCGCTATGCGGGCGCTTCGGTGGCGTACACCCTCGCCGGCGTGTTCGCGGGCGGCATCGCGCCGCTGGCGTTCACGGCGTTGTTCGGTAAATACGGCAACACGTCGGTGATCGTGTGGTATGCGACCGCGGCGCTGTGCATCACCGCAATTGCGCTCTGGAGCGCACGGCCGCCACGCCCCTGAACCAGGGCCCGGTGGTCAGGCTTTCGGACCCTTCGCAATCTCCTCGCGCAGCGCCTCGATCTGCGCCGGCTTCACGAGGTACGCGTCGAACCCGGACTCCATGCCCTGCGCCACGTCCCGCTGCGAGCCGTAGCCCGACATCGCGATGAGACGGATCGATGCTCCGCGCTGCGCGCGCACCGCGCGCGCGACTTCGAAGCCGCTCATTCCAGGCAATCCTACGTCGACGAACGCGACGGTGATGCGCGGATCGCCACAGAGCAACGCGAGGCCGGCGGGGCCATCGGCCGCTTCGTAGACCTGCTGTTCCTCGAGCTCGAGCAGCATGCGCAGACTCATGCGCATGTCTTCGTTGTCCTCGATCAGCCCAACGTGGCAGCCCAGGTGCGCCGCGGATTGCGCGCCCTGGGTAGTCAGGATGGCCGGTGGCTCGACGGCCGGCAGGCGCACGATGAACGTGGCGCCGCAGCCACCGCCGGCGCTCTGCGCCGCGACACTGCCACCGTGCAGCTCGGTCAAACGCCGCACGAGAGTGAGGCCGATGCCGAGCCCGCCCTGCGAGCGGTCGAGCGCGCGCGCGCCTTGCACGAACAGGTCGAAGGCGCGCGGCAGCAATTCGGCGTCGAGCCCGATGCCGGTATCGGCGACCACCAGCACCGCGTCGCCGGCCTCGCGGCGTGTGCGCACAGTGACGGACCCGCCAGCCGGCGTGTACTTGAGCGCATTGGTCATGAGATTGCCGATCACCTGCTCGATGCGCGTCGCGTCCGCGAATATCCAGGCGGGCTCGAGCGAGACCTCCAGTGCATGATCGCCGACGCGCCCCAGGTTCCGCAGGCCCGCGATGGACGCCTCCACCGCCGCCGCGAGATCGAGCGGCGCGCGTGTCAACGAGATCTTGCCGAGGATCACACGGCCGGCGTCGAGCAGGTCGTCCGTCATGCGCGTCAGGTGGCGTGCCTGGCGCGTGATGATGGAGATTGCGGACGCCGTGCCGGCATCGAGCGATGCGCGCTTGTGCTCCAGCAACTGCGAGGCGTTGTTGATCGCGGCGATCGGGTTGCGCAGCTCGTGCCCGAGCATCGCCAGAAACTCGTCCTTCGCCTTGCTGGCGCTCTCGGCCGAGAGGCGGGCCTCGCGCTCGCGCTGGAACGAAGCCTCGCGTTCGTCGTGCGCCTTCGCGAGCGCGACCGCGACGCGCTGCACCTCCGCGAGCCGGGTGCGCGGCCGCGATGGCGCCTCGCCCCGGCCGACGCGCGCCGCGCTCTGCTCGAGCTCGCTCATCGGCGAGACGATGGTCCGGCCGACGAGCGTGGCGGCGATCAGGCCTAGCAAGACCGACGCCACCACCGCGCCGCCCAATACGACGTACGACCGCACCACGGGTCCGTCGACCGACTGAGTGGGAATGCCGATGGCCGCGGACCAGCCCGAAAACGCAGAGCGGCGGAAAACGGTGTAGACGGACATGCCCTCCAGTGTTTTTGTGACATCGCCGCCGCGATTCACACCAGTCTGCAGCATCTTTCCCAGTCCCGGTGCCGCCGGCCGTCCGACTGACTGCTGCTGGTTGAGCGAGCGCGCCACCACATTGTGATGGCGGTCGAAGATGCCGATGACACCTTCGCGCGCCATGTTCTCGAGGTCGAGCAGCTCGAGGAAGTATTCCGGGCGCAGCACCGCGGAGATGACGTACCGCACCTCCTCGTCGCGGAAGTACGGCACCAGCACCACGACCGCGTATCGATCGATCACTGGCGCGTACCTCACCTCTCCAACGAGCGGCTCATGGGTGCGGAAAACATCTGCGATCAATTGTCGCGACTGAATGCCCGGCAGCGTTGCGTTCTCGGGCAGCTGCGCGTTCATGACGTGACGATCCGCATCCATGACGACCACGTTCAGCCAGCCCGGCCGGCGTGCGAGCAGCTCATTGGCCTCTTCGCGCAGCCCGGCGAAATCCTCGCGCGCGAGACGCGGGCTGGCCGCGAGCGCGTCGAGCGTGGCGATGGTGCTCTTGAGCTCGGCATCCACGGCACTCACCAGCGCGAACATGGTGTCTTCGCTCACACGCAGCAGATCGGCCTTCTGCTGGCGCGCGCTGGAGAGCAGGAGCGCGCAGGAGAGCAACGCGACCGGCAGCATCCCCGCGACGGCGACCAGGAATACGCGCCGCTCCAGCGTACCGAGCGCGAATCGGCGCGGTCGCGGGCCGGTGGTGGAAGAGTTGGTCGAGTGATCGGGGTGGGCGGCCGGCATTTCCTAACAGCGTTCCATTTTTGGAAGCGCGCTCTGGCGGAATCGTCCTACAAGTTCTGGCGGTCAGGGCGCGTGGCAATCGTTAGAATGCCGGCTCGCGCAGGAGCGTCTCGTCCACATGTCCACGGCAATTCCAACAGAACGGGTCGGCAGCATACCGCGCCCGCGCTCGCTCATCGAATCAATCCAGCGCGTGGCCGGCACTGCGCTTGCCAGAAAAAACCCCGCGCCGCCCGCAGCCACCGACAGATCGTGAGCGACGATTTCGAAGAACAGCGGCTGCGCTCCGGGGTGCTCGAGAATGCCGAGACGATTCTCGCGACGCGCGTGCGCGTCGAGCGCGACTTGGTTGCGGCCAAGGAAGCGCTCGAACGCCGCACCTCCGAGCTGCAGCAGCAGCGCGAGTGGTTCGAGGTGACGCTCGCCAGCATCGGCGACGCGGTCATCACCACGGACGTCGAGGGGTGCGTCTCGTTCCTCAATCCAGTGGCAGAGGCCATGACTGGATGGGCGCTCAAGGATGCGCTCGGCAAGCCGCTGGCCCAGGTATTCCGCATCGTCAACGAGGACACACGTTTGCCGGCGGACAATCCGGTGGACCGCGTGCTCGCCACCGGCACGGTGGTGGGCTTGGCGAATCACACGTCGTTGATCGCCAAGGACCTTTCGGAAACCGCGATCGAAGACAGCGCCGCGCCGATCCGGGACACGAACGGGAAAGTCGCGGGCGCCGTCATGGTGTTTCACGACGTGACGCGCCGCCGGCGCGCCGAGCGTGCACTGCGCATCAGCGAGGAGCGGCTGCGCGCCGTGTTCGCGCAGGCGGCAGTCGGCATCGCCGTGGCCGGCATCGATGGCCGCTTCCTGGAGGCGAATCAGAAATTCTCCGCGATCCTCGGCTATTCACTCGAGGAATTGCGCGGGCTCACGTTCCTGGATCTGACGCACGCGGACGACCTCGAAACGACCCGCACGCAGGTGCGGCGCCTGCTGGACGGAGTGATCCCTAACTATGTGCTCGAGAAGCGGTACCTGCGCAAGGGTGGCGCCACCGTCTGGAGCAACACCACCGTCACGATGCTGCGACAGGAGGACGGCAACGCCACGCAGTTCATCGGCATCATCGAGGACATCACGGAGCGTAAACAGAGCGAATTGCTGCGCAGCCGCCTCGCGGCCGTCGTGGAGCATTCCGATGACGCGATCATCACCAAGACGCTCGACAGCATCGTGACGACGTGGAATCCGGGCGCCGAACGCATGTTCGGCTACAGCGCCGCGGAGATGATCGGCAAGCCGATCAGCATGCTGACCGCCGCGAATCATCTCGACGAAGAGCCGGCCATCATCGAGCGGCTGCGCAACGGCGAACGCATCGACCACTACGAGACGATCCGCCGGCGCAAGGATGGCGAGCTCATCGACGTCTCGCTGACGGTGTCCGCGCTCAAGGACGCGGACGGGAAGATCGTGGGCGCGGCGAAGATCGCGCGCGACATCACCCGCCAGAAATACGCCGAAGAGCTGCGCGGGCGGTTCGCGGCGGTGATCGAATCTTCGGACGACGCGATCATCACCAAGACGCTCGACAGCATCATCACGACGTGGAATCCAGCGGCCGAGCGCATCTTCGGTTACACCGCGAAGGAAGCGATCGGCAGGCCCGTGACCATCCTGATTCCCGAGGATCAACGCGACGAGGAGCCCACGATCCTCGACCGGGTGCGCCGCGGCCAACGCATCGATCACTACGAGACGGTCCGCCGGCGCAAGGACGGCACCCACATCACGGTCTCGCTCAGCGTGTCGCCAGTCAAGGACGCGGCCGGCAAGATCATCGGCGCCTCGAAGATCTCGCGCGACGTCACGCGGCAGAAGTACGCCGAGCAGGTATTGCGCGAGCAGGCGAACGTACTCGCGCTGCTCGAGACCACCGGCAAGACCATCGGCTCCAAACTGGATCTCGAGAAGGTGCTGCAAACGGTGACGGACATCGCCATGCAGCTCTCTGGCGCCAATTTCGGCGCGTTCTTCTACAACGTGACCAACGAGCAGGGCGAGTCGTACGTTCTGTACACCCTGTCCGGCGCGGCGCGCGCAGCGTTCGAGAAGTTCGGCCTGCCGCGCAATACCCCGGTATTTCATCCCACCTTCACGGGCGCCGGCGTCGTGCGCTCCGGTGACATCACGCAGGATCCGCGCTACGGCACGATGGAGCCCCACCACGGCATGCCCAAGGGCCACCTGCCGGTGCGCAGCTATCTGGCCGTGCCGGTGATCGCGCGCAGCGGAGAAGTGCTCGGTGGCCTGTTCTTCGGCCATCCGGAGCCCGGCGTCTTCACGGAAGGGTCCGAGCGCCTCGTGCTCGGAGTCGCCGCGCAGGCCGCCGTGGCGATGGACAACGCGCGGTTGTACGAGGCCGCGCAGCGCGAGATCGCCAATCGCGAGCGCGCCGAAGCTGCGCTGCGCGAGACGGACCGTCGCAAGGATGAGTTCCTGGCCACCCTGGCGCACGAGCTGCGCAATCCGCTGGCGCCGATCCGCCAGGCCACGATGATCAGCCAGACACCGAACGCCACCGAGGAGCAGAAGCGCTGGAGCCACGAGGTCATCAGCCGGCAGGTCCGCCACATGTCGCTGCTGCTCGACGATCTGCTCGACGTGTCGCGCATCACGCGCGGCATGCTGGGTCTGCGCGTCGAGACGGCCGAGCTCGCGCGGATCGTCGAAGCCGCGATCGAGCAGGCGCGTCCGCTGATCGACGCGAAGCTGCATCAGCTCACCAAGTCCCTGCCCGCTGAGCCGGTGCGCTTCGCGGGCGATCCGTTGCGCCTCGCCCAGGTGCTGTCCAATCTACTGACCAACGCCGCCAAGTACACCGATCGCGGCGGCGATATCGCGCTGCGCGCCGGCGCGGATGCGCACACGGTGACGATCAGCGTGACCGACACGGGCGTCGGACTCGCGGCGGAGGCGATCCAGGATGTGTTCACCATGTTCTCGCAGGTGAAGGGCATGGAAGACCGCTCGGAAGGCGGCCTCGGAATCGGACTCGCGCTCGCCAAAGGATTGATGGAGCTGCACGGCGGCACGATCGAGGCGCGCAGCGCCGGCGTCGGGCACGGCAGCGAATTCATCATGCGCATTCCGCGCCGGGACAGCCAGTCCAGCGCGGCGCCGGCGGCCGGCGCGCGCACCGGCACGGTAGCGAGGCAGCGGCGCGTGCTGATCGCGGACGACAATCGCGACGCCGCCGACAGCCTTGCGCTGCTGCTCGACATCGAAGGTCACGAAGTGGTCGTCGCGACGAACGGCACGGACGCGCTGGAGCTGATCGCCGCCGAGCGGCCGCAAATCGCGCTGCTCGATATCGGGATGCCGCGGATGGATGGCTATGAGGTGGCGCGCCGCGTGCGCGCGAACCCCGCGCTCGCCGGCATCGTGCTGGTGGCGGTCACGGGCTGGGGCCAGGAGAGCGACAAGATCCGCGCGCGGGAAGCGGGCTTCGATCTGCATTTCACGAAGCCGATAGAGCCTGAGAAGCTCATCGAACTACTGCACGCGCCCGATTTGGTGGTGCCCGGGAAATAAAGGGGCAGATCTGTCTGCCAGGCGCTTCCCACGCGGGCGGCGCTCCTTCGCCGCCCGCGTCGCGTCAACGCGTTGCGAGCTCGCGTTCCTCGCCGCCATGGCCGTCACCATCCTTGTGGCGCCCGAGATGGCAATACACAGGCGATGCTCGGCGCCGCATGTGTCGGAACCATGACGGACTCGCTACGCGTGCGTGACGCGCGGCCGCGGCGCTCGTAAGATCGTGCGTCACGCCTGGAGGCCCCATGAACAAGCTTCTCGCCCTGTGCGCTTTTCTGTCGTTCGCCGCCGTGGCATACGCCGCCGAGCCGCCGAAGGACGCCATGCCGCCACCCGGCTTCGATGCCGCGCTGGCCGGAAAGCTCGGCGCGGATGAACATGGCATGAGGTCGTACGTGCTCGTGATCCTCAAGACCGGGCCGAACAAGCATGCCGACGCCGCGGAGCGCGCCGAGATCTTCAAGGGCCACTTCGCGAACATGGGCCGCCTCGCGGGCGAGGGAAAGCTCGCGGTCGCGGGGCCGCTCGACGGCGTCGACGGATGGCGCGGGCTGTTCATCCTCGTCGCGCAGGACGTCGACGAGGCGAAGCAGATCGCCGAATCCGACCCGGTGCTGAAGAGCGGTGAAATGACCGCGGAGTACCACAAGTTTTTCAGCTCGGCGGCGCTGATGCAGGTGAACGAAACGCACGGGAAGATCGCCCGAAAAAGCTTCTGAAGCCTGCGGCGGGCTTCCTTCGCGACGGTCAGCGGGTACCCGGCTTCGCGCAGCGGAAAGCGAACTGAACGAGCATCCGAGCCATGCTCGTTCAGGTGACTCACCACTTCGGAGCAATTTGCTCGCCTGGCAGCATCTCGTACGGCGGCTTCCACCCCGGCAGCACCTTCAGGCGCTCGAGCCATCGCGCCATCGACGGGTAGGTCGCGGGAATGTCGTAGCCGCTCTCATTCGTGGGGAAATACAGGTACCCGCACAGCGACAGGTCCGCGATCGTCGGCCGCGAGCCGACCACGTATTCTCGGGTAGATAGGTGCTTCTCGACGATGCCGAATGCGTTGTCGATGCGGCCGCGCAGCCATTTCTCCACGCCCGGGTCCGGCGCGGCCGGTCCGAACGCCTTCGCGAAGCGCCACGAGGCGAAGTAGCTCGTGAACTTGTGATTGTCGAAGAACAACCAGCGCAACACGTCCTGTCGCTCATCGTCGTCGAGGCCACCGTATGCGCCGTGTTGGTCGGAGAGAAACAGCATGATGGCCGCGGACTGGGTGAGCTTCCTGCCATCGGTCTCGAGGATGGGCACTTCGCCCATCGCGTTGACCTGGTCGCGCCAGCCATCCGAGCGCGGCAGCCCACTGGCGAAGTCCGCGAACGTCAGGTGGATAGGCGTCCAGGGCTGGTTCAGCGCCTGCAGCAGCAGCGCGACCTTGTAGGCATTGCCGGATTGAGAGAAGCCGTGGAGTTTGTACATCGAGTGCCTCCTGGTTGTGGTCGGGTCAACGGCAATGGTCCGCGAAATCGGGCGAGTCGAGGAAGCTCGCGAGCACGCGCAGCCACGCGGGCCACTCGTGCTTGCCGGTAGTGAGGAACACGCGCGCGGGCGGCAACTCGGCTGCCAGCAGCGAATCCGCAAGCGCCAGGCGGTCGGCGACCCCGTAGCCCAGGAACAGCAGCGGCGCCGCTTCCTGGCCGCGGGTCACGGCCTGCAGCCAGCGCCAGATTTCGCGTTGATACTCCTCGCGGCTCAGCTCATCGACGCGCGGCGGCGCACGCCAAGACTTCAGGCCGCCCGCGGCGCTGATCTCGTCGATCAGTTCCTGGTCACCGAGATACGGTGCGATGGCGAGTACGCCGGTGATTTCGGCCGTGTGTGCGCGCGCGTAGAACAGTGCGCCAAAACCGCCCATGGAGGGGCCGGCCAACCAGATCTCCTGGTAGCCGCTTGCCTTTGCGGGCGCGATCACATCCGCCGCCAGACGGTCGAGGATGGTGCCGTGCGCGTAGTAGCCGAACGTGGCTTCGGTCGCGCGGATGTCGATCGACCGTGAACGGCTGCGCAGCTCTTCGATGAACCCGCGCTGCTCGAAGGTCTCGGCATGATCGCCCAGTCCCGGCAGCAGCACGAACAGGCACTTCGCCGGAGCGAGCGCGTCTTGCAACGCGCTCGGATAGTCGATGGTCCGCAGCGGCACCGGAGCGCGCGACATGGCGGCGCACCCGCACAACCCGGCGCAGGCGGCTAATAACAGCAGGGAGTACGGCACGCGCATGCGCGCCATCGTGACAGGGCGCGCGGCCCGCGGCCAGCTTGTTTGTCAGCGCGCGGTGCCCGCCTGCGCGACGGCGGTATCGTCGATGCCCGCGAACACGAGCCTGGATCGGACGATGTCGATGAGCGGGCCCAGCTCGTACACGTTGGTATAGCCGTAGCTGTGCAGGACGTTGAAGGTGTAGACGTTGAGCGAGGCGCTCATGTCCTTGCTCGGAAATGCCTTGGGCGAGTTGACGAAGTTATTGTTGCAGTAGATGAGCACCCGCGTCGATTTGCTGGGGATCACCTTCGCGAGCTCCTCGGCAGTCATGTCGGGAAGGCTCAGGTTCTTCGCGCCTTTGACGTGCAGCAGCTCGAATTTCTCGGCGCTGCGCGCGTCCAGCACCACGGTGGCCGGGTCGCCGGCCATGAAGATGAATTGCTTTTCCGTGACGCGCCGCTTCTCGCGCAGCTTGCCGACCTTGCCGACATTCTTCTCGAAGGCAACGTAGTCGATGAGCGGATTCGGGATTTCATCGGCCCAGGCCGGGGCGACAAACAACAGCAGGACAGGGACGAGAAGCTTGCTGATCATGACCGCCTCCGAAGAAAGTTGGCCATGAGACTGCGCGCGCGCGCGAAAGTGCCGCGAGTAGTTACCTTAACCCGCGAAGTCCGCGCGATGCCGGCGCAGATCGGCAATCTCGCGGTCGCTCATGAGCTCGATTTTGCCCCGCGCCAGCCGGGGATGCCGAGCGCCAGCGCGATGCCCCCGAGGATGGCCGCCGCGCAGACGACGAGGCGCGTGCTCAGTTGCTCACCCAGCAACAACACGCCTCCCGCGGCCGTCAACACGGGGACGCTCAACTGTACGCACGCCGCCGGCACGAACGCGAGCGCGGGCAAGGCGGTGTACCAGATGGCGTAACCGACCGCGGACGTGAGCACGCCCGAGACCAGCGCGCAGGCGACTCCGACCGGGTCGAGCGTGGCGTCGCGCAGCGTGAGCGCGCTGAGCATCACCGCGAATGGCACAGTGCGCAGGAAATTTCCGGCCGTCGCCGCGATCGCGTCGCGCGCGCCGCGACCGCGCAGCGAGTACACACCCCAGGCCGCGCCCGCACCTAACATAAATGCCGCGCCTACCAGCGGCGGCGCCGCGAGTCCGGGCAACAGCAGCAGCACCAGACCGCCCGCCGCCAGCGCGAACCCCACGATCTGCGTCAGGCACACGGACTCGCGCGATGCGAATCCGTAGCCGATCATCGTCACCTGCACCGCGCCGAACAGCAGCAGCGCACCGGTGGCCGCGGTCAGGCTCGAATACGCGAACGAGAATGCCACCGCATAGACGAACAATGCCGTGGCGGACGTCCAACTACCCTCGCCGGCACGAGCGCCCCGGCGCGCGCGCACGATGAGCCACAGCGCCAGCGCGCCGGAAATCAGGCGCAGCGAGGTGAAGCTCGCGGCGTCGATGCGCGTGGTCTGCAGCGCGAGGCGACACAGCAGCGAGTTGCCCGCGAAGGCCAGCATGGCCAGTGCCACGAGCATGACGAGGCGGATCCGGGGCATGCCGCAGCATATCCCGAAGCGGAATGAATGAAGGCCGCACCCGCTCGCGCGGGCACGGCCTCCGGCTCTCCCCTTTCCCGATCGCGTGGCTGGTCGCCGCCAAATCTCAGTGCACGACCAGGCCCGATGCCGACAGCGGCACTCCCTGAGCGGTCGTGGCCCACTTCAAGCTGCCATCCTCGCGCAGGCGATAGCCGCTGATGGCACCCACGTTGGGACTGATGGCGTACAGGAACTTCCCGTCGCCGCTCACCGCAACATCGAGTGGCCCGCCGCCGGCCGCGGTGCGCGCCGTGACGCCATTCGCGTTGAGCAGCGTGAGCGCGCCATTGCGCGCGACGCGGTAGCCGGTGATCGAGCTGCTGCCCGTGTTGGTGGTGTACGCGAAGCGGCCGTTCTTCGACACCGCCACCCAGCAGGCTGCGGTCTGCGTCGTGCCCAGCGATGCCGTGACGGTCTCGAGTGGATAGGCGGCGCCGTCGACGTCGTACGACGACAACGCGCTCACGTTCGCCGCGCCGCCGAACGCCTCCGATACGATCAGATGGTCGCGACGGTCGAAGGCGAATCCGAACGGCGTCTGCCCCACGGAAGCACGCACGTGCGGGCCGTCGGCAACGCCGTCCTCGACGTCATACAGGGAGATCTTGTTGGTCCCCTTCTCGGTGACGACCAGGACGTCGCCGAAGATGTTGAACGACACCTGCGCCGGACCGACCGCGTTGCCGCTCAGCGGACGCGTCGAGTCCGGGATCGCATACACGCGCCGGTCGTCGCCGAGATGGAACCCGCTGATGTTTCCGCTGCCGCCCGCATTGAGCACATACAGAAGATCGTTGCTGAGCGCGATGCTGATGGGCTGCTCGCCGCCCGACGCGATCTTTTGAATGAGCACCGGCCGGTCGCCCACGAGCGCGAATACGGACAGGTCATTGCTGCCCGCGTTCACCGCATACAGACGCCGCGCATCGCGGCTCAGCGCCAGCGCGCCCTGATTGCCGAGACCGGCGCCGGTGCCGAGCCCGCGCGTGGCGACGCGATGGGCCAGTCGCAGGTCGCCGTCGCGATCGCGGCGGTAGACCAGGATTTCGTTCTTGGCCGCGGCATTGGTTTCCGTGTATACGGCGCGCGGCCCCGAGAAAGAGTAGTCGCCGCCCCACGAGGCGGATGCGGTCAGCAGGGTCAGAAGCATCAAAAGTCGTTTCATGAAATTCCCCTTGTTTGAATGCGGAGGCTCGTCCTCCTCGTGTGCCCAGACCGGCACGGCGGCGGTACATCACAAAAAGAAAGGCGCGATCGCTTCGATGCCCGGCAATTGCGCGCAGGAACAGCGACTTGAATGACGCGCAGCTGATGCATCGCGAGCCCCGGACGTCCAGGAAGAAGAACCGAAGGTCCAGCCGCCGCAATAAATCCCCCGCCGCACCGGTCGGAGTCCGAACATGACTGCCATCGACGATTGCGAGCTGCTCGATGACCTGGTCGCTCGCGTGAACCTGCGCGCGCGCATCACGTTCCGCGGCCAACTCTGCGAACGCTGGGCCATCGGCGGCGGCGCGCAGGCGCGCCTCGGGTTCCATATCGTTTTGTCCGGTCGCTCCTGGCTGCGGCTGACCGATCAGCAGACGCCGATCGAGCTCGGCGCCGGTGGGATGTATCTCTATCGCCCGGAGGAGTGTCATCTTTTGTCCGACACCGCGCTGGCCGAGCGTGAATCGCCGCCGGCGCGCATCGTCGCGCTCGCCGAGCGGGTAGAAGGCGCGCGCGTGGGATTGCTGTGCGGCTACTTCGAAGGCGGCCCGGCCGACGCGCCGGTGGTCGACGCCGTGCCGGCCTATCTACTGTGGCGGCGGCGCGAGGACTTTCCAGAGCCGCTCGCGCGGCTCATGGGCGCTCTGGTCGCCTGCGCACACGACGATGTGCGCGGCGGCGGCCAGGTGCTCGAGCGACTGTGCGAGCTGTTGATGCGCATGATCCTGCGCGAGCCGCAGGTGCTGCGGATCGATCGGCTCGGCTTCCTGCGCGCGCAACGCGACCCCGCCCTGCGCCGCGTGTTCGACGCCATCCACGCGCGGCCGGGCCGGCCCTGGACGCTGACGACCCTGGCGCGCAGCGCGGGCATCTCGCGCTCGGCGCTCGCGGCGCGCTTCAAGGAACAGGCCGGCATCCCCGCGATGCACTATCTGCGCCGCTATCGCGTGCAGCTCGGCGAGCGCCGCATGCACGAGGACGGATGGTCCGCGAAACAGGTGGCGCGCGCGCTTGGCTATCACAGCGTCAGCGCGTTTCGGCGCGCGGCGCGGCGCTCCTGAGCCGGTCGCGCGAACCTCGAGCCTCTGCTAACTTGCGCATCCACATGCGCAAGCTCCTCGTTTTCCAGCACTCCGCGCGCGAGCCCCTGGGGCTGCTGGACCCGATCCTGCGGCGTTCCGGCTTTCGCATCCGCTATGTGAATTTCTCGCGCCAGCCCGATCTGCAACCGGATGTCAGCCGCTACAACGGCCTCATCGTGCTCGGCGGCCCCATGAACGTCGACCAGGCCGACCGCTTCCCGCATCTAACTACCGAGATCGCGGCGATTCAGGAGGCACTGCGGCAGAACATCCCGCTGCTCGGCATCTGCCTCGGCGCGCAACTGCTGGCCGCCGCGCTCGGCGCGAACGTGCGGCCGAACGCCGTGCGGGAGATCGGCTGGTATCGCCTCGACCCCACGGCGGCGGCGGAGCAGGACCCGCTGTGCCGGCATTTCGATGGCAGCCAGCACGTGTTTCAGTGGCACGCGTATACCTTTGACTTGCCGCCCGGTGCCGTACATCTGGCCAGCACGCCGACCTGCCCGAACCAGGCGTTTCGCTATGGCGATCGCGCCTATGGACTGCAGTTTCATCTCGAGGCCGACGAGACGCTGATCCAGCGCTGGCTGCACGTACCCGAATATCGCGCCGAAGCCCAGGCCGCCGGACGCGAGCATCACCTCGAGCACATCCTGCGTGACAGCCACGGCCATGCGCCGCCGGCACGAGTGTTGAGCGAACGCGTGTTCGGCGAATTCATCGAGTTGTTCGGCTGGCGGCGCAAGGTGCGCCTCGGCGGGATTTCGTAGCGATTCGGCCGCGTCCTGCGAACGTGACGGCGATTCAACGAACGCCGGCGCCGGGCAGCTCTGCCTCGCAGACCTTATGACAGCCGAACGGGCGCCCCCCGAAACATGTGCTACTCTCGGCCTGACACCGGTGTCATGCAGCGACGCATCGTTTCTCGACGCAGCGGTGTGCAGAGGTCGGCGAGACGCCTTCCACTGACTAAAGATTGATCGAACACTCAGACAAGGGGGATTTCTCATGATTCGCAAGGCGTTCAGCGCCGCTGCGGTGCTTGCGATTGCAACCACCGCGCATGCGGCTACCGACTATCCAACTGGTTATACGAAATGCGCCAAGGAAGGAGCCACGTGCTCCTTCAGCGGCACGCGCTCGGTGGCATACGGCAAAGCAGGCACATTCGTGTACGCGAACCTGACCGGCCCGATCACCTGCTCTGCATCGTTGTTTCCGTCGATCAACGCAGGCACTCCGCGGTACTGCTCCTACGGTGCGTCCGCGACGCCGCCGCCGACCACTCCGCCTCCGACTACGCCACCTCCGACCACTCCGCCCCCGACCACTCCGCCCCCGACCACTCCGCTGCCCACCTGCCCGGCGACGACGATCGTTCCGTTCATCAACGGCACGCAGACGGCCAGCGCCGCCATCAACACCGGAGCCCAGATTGCCTTCGCTCCGACGCCGGCCTCCGGCGGCACCTGGTCGTGGACCGGCTGCAGCACTTCCGGCACGGCGCGCACGCAGACCGTCACGCTGACGGCCTCCTGCTCGGCGACGGCGACGTACACCAATTCCTGTGGAACGCGCTCTACCCAGGTACACAACATCACCGTGAACGCGCCGCCGCCGTCGACGCCCAGCGGCACTCCGATTGGATTTGGTCGCTCCACCACGGGTGGCGCGGGCGGCGCGACCGTCACCGCGAGCACCGGTGCGCAGATCAACGCGGCGCTCTGTGCGCGCGCGACTGTGAGCACGCCGATCATCATCCGGGTGAACGGCACCATCAACCACGGCAACACCACCCGCGCGACCGGTAGCTGCGATACCACCGCGACCGAAATCCAGTTCAAGGGCGTCAGCAATGTCACCTTGATCGGCGTGGGCAGCAGCGGCGTGCTGGATCAGATCGGCATTCATCTGCGCGGCACGTCCAACATCATCATCCGGAACCTGTGGATCAGGAACGTCAAGAAGAGCGGGTCACCCCTCTCCAATGGCGGTGATGCCATCGGCATGGAATCGACCGTCAACAACGTCTGGGTCGACCACAACACGCTGGAAGCCAGCGGTGGTGAGTCGGATGGTTACGATTCACTGCTGGACATGAAGGCCGGCGTGACGAACGTGACCGTGTCGTACAACCACTACCGGAATTCCAGCCGCGCTGGTTTGATCGGCTCCAGTGACGATGACGCTGCGAACACGAACATCACGTTCCATCACAACTGGTACGAGAACATTCAGCAGCGCACTCCGCTGCTGCGTCATGGCCTCGTGCACAGCTACAACAACTACTTCTCCAACCTCAGCAACAGCGACATGATCCATGGCATCAATTCACGCATGGGTGGCCGCATTCTCGTCGAAGGCAACTACTTCAAGAATTCGAACAACCCGCTGATCGCCTCGGACGATTCGCCGCAGGCCGGTTGCTGGCAGACGCGTTCGAACACGCTGGATTCCATCACCTACGACCGTTCAGTAGGCAATGGAGCGCTGGTGGTTCCGATCATCAGCGGCGGACAGTTCAACTCGACCTGCACGGTGACCGTGCCGTACAGCTACACGCTGGACGGGTCGTCGAACCTGCCGGCGACGCTGCCGGGCCAGGTCGGCATCGGCAAGGTTCAGTAGCCAGTCGATGTATCGATGATGGGCCCCGCCCGAGGAAACTCGGGCGGGGCTTTTTTTGTCAGCCGCGAACGCAGCGGTGGCAGCGCTTGGTGCTCACACGGCGAACTTCATGATCCCGGCCGGGGTCGCCCAGGCCCTTCTTCTTCCAGATCGCCGCGACCACGGCGCCGCAGCCAACGAATATCAGCAAGCCCCTCGTCCTGACATTCACTCGGCGACCCAAACGTATCCCTCACCCTGCTTCTCGAACTTGCCGATACCGGGGAATGGGAAGTGCACCGCATAGATGCGCTGTCCGCTCGCGGCCGAGTCGGCGATCAACGCGGCCCGGCTCTTGGCTGCCATCGGCTTGTCGCCGTCGAAGCCCATCGACCACTCCGGCTTCTGCAGGGACACCACGTAGTGGTGCATCGAATCGCCGACATAGAGCACCGAGTCCTGGCCCGAACTGATCTGGTAGCCCGAGTGACCGGGCGTGTGGCCCTTGATCTCGACCGCCTGCACGACGCCCGGAACGAGCTCCGTGCCCGGCTTGAACGCGTCGAGCTTGGGCTTGACCCCGGCAACCAGCGCGGCGTTCTGCTCGTCCTTCGCGATGGCGGCCCACTCGGGCTTGGACACGTGCACGGTGGCATTCGGGAAGACTAACTTCCCTTCGGCGTTCACCAGACCGCCGATGTGATCGCCATGGCCGTGCGAGATGAAGATGTCCGTGACGGTTTGCGGATCCACACCCGCCTCGGTGAGCGAAGCACCCAGCATGCCGGCGCCCGGACCGAAGTTGGACCCCGCGCCGGTGTCGAACAGCAACACGCGGTCCGTGGTCTTCACGAGCAGCGGCTCGATGGTGAGATGTAGTTTGTCGGTCGGCTGACCGGCGGCACTCAGCACCGCGGCGACGTCCTCGGAAGTGCGCTCCAGGCCGAATACCTTGTTGTCGTTCGGCAGATCGATGTCACCGTCACGAAGCGCCATGGCGGAGAGCTCGCCGATCTTGAACGCGTGGACGTTTTCGACCGTCGGTGCCGGCGGCGGCGCTTCGGCCACGGGCGCGGCGACTGGAGCGGCGGCGGCCTCTGCAGGAGCATCCGCGGTCTTCGAACACGCAACGAGCGCGGCGGCGGCCAGGATGGCGAGGAACGAGGCCGCGCGGATTGAAGATCGCTGCATGGGAACACTCCTGAATGGTCGGGAGCGGGATATTGGAGCGTCAGGTAAAGAGATTCAATTAACCGCCCTCCTCGGGCGGGGCATCCCGCAGATACCACCCCGCGTAGGGACTATCTTTTGCCTTGTGACGATTGAGGTCCGGGCTGCCGTCTGTCCACCACACCGGACCACGCTCGCCGAGCGCAATCTTGGCTGTGTCGACCGCTTTTCGCGCCAGCACCAGCATGTCCGCCGAGCCGGAGGCGAGCGCGGCCTTCACCGTGCGTCGCGCGTTCATCAGCTCGCGCACCAGCGCTTCGCGCTTCTCGATCGGTAACTGCGGATTGGCGCGCCGCCACAACCGCCCGCGTACGACGAAGTAGCGGCCGTCGGGCGTGACTCTCTCTTTCATAGGGAACTCGACACTCAGCTGTCCATGGAAATGCCGAACACCGCGCCGTCCTGATCGAATTCCAAGGCGAGGATGTAGTCAGTCGCTTCCTCGTCGATGGTGTAGTCGAACACGGCTGAATAGTCGTCGGACCCGGGGTAGAGACCGATGCGCTTGAGCTGCAGCGCGTCGAGCAGATGCTCCACGGTCAGATCGTCCGGATCTTCGGTACCGAAGATCTTCAGCAGATCTTCCTTGCCCAACTCTTCCGCATGGTGGCTCAGGTAGGTGCCGGTCGAACCCTCAGGCTTTTCGGCGAAATCCGCCTTGAATGCGTCGCGGGCGATTTCGTCGAAGCGTGCCGCGTCCGAGATGAAGTTCGTGATCTTCTCGAGCATCGACTTGGTGAACGTGTCCCCGCCCGCATTGATGTCGACCGGGACCTGGCCCCCGCGCATGGGCAGCTCGAACTCCCAATAGCCATTTGTGCCAGTCGGAAAATCCACTGCTCCTACCGAAGGAATGTCGAAAGTAGGCACGGACTGAAAGCTCCTGAAAGGTTGCCAGACTCCCGCGATGGGTAAGCATGGCCATCGCTGCTGGCTGACGGTTGAGTGCAGCGGCGCCGGTTGCGCGGCTAGCGCCCCGACGGAATCCGGGGCGTAACCACCGGCCCCTAGCTAGGGGTAGTACCAAAGTCGGGCCGGGGTCGTTGCCCCGGCATTTTCTTCAACCGCGATGCAGGAAGGCCTTTTCCGCTTTCTTGGACTTCTTCGCGGCGCGCTTCTCGTCGGGGGTCTTCTGCGCCTTCTTCTTGGTGCTCTTCTTCTGGTCCATTCCCTTGCTCATGGCAGTGCTCCTGTTTGAGAGGTGGGCAGATTAGCAGTCATTTCGCCGCGCGGCAGCAAATTCACCTTGGGCATTACATGAGCACGCCTCACAGCCTGAAGAAATACGGGATCGCGCACAGCGTCATGCCGACCAGGACGAGAACGACCGTACTGGGTATGAAGTATGGAACACCCATGAGCAGCAGGCCGCATACGAGCGGCACGACCGCGCGTTGGTTTTTGCCGTACAGGAAAAAGCCCAGTCCGATGCAGCCGAACAGCAGGCCGAAGAAGATGAGAGACATGCTCATGCGCGTGGCACACAGTCTAGCCGCTGTGGCGGAGCGGCCGACATCGAGCGGATCAGCGTTCGGGGTGTGTCCCTAGCGCGCGAGCGGGTAGCTGGACCCGGCTGGTCCAGCTACACCGTCGCGCGCCGCGGGGATCATCGGAGAACTACTGCTGCGGAGTTTGCGGCGGTGGGCTGTTGGCGCTGTTCACTTCGGCGCGTTCGATGAAGCCGTCACCGTTCTGGTCGTACTTCGAGAATTGAGCCGAGACGTTCGCGCTCACTTCGGCCTCGGCTTTCGAAATACGTCCATCGCCATCCACGTCGAGCGACTCGAACGTCGTGCCTTTGGCTTGCGGTGCGCTCGGCTGGGACTGTTCGGGTGGCGACTGTGGGGGCGACTGCGGCGCGGTCTGATCCGGCGTGGGGCTCTGCGCAAATGCTGCCGCGAACGGCAAAAGAGCGACAGCGCTTCCGGTAAAAAATGAACGGGATGCTTTCATCATGATGTCCTTGTTGCTGTATGGAGTCACATTCGAGAGAGGCAACTGCCGTGCCAACCGAAAGCGGCGCCAACAACTCGAGCGACGGCCCGCCTGACGCAGCGGCGCGGTTCGATTGAAAGACATTCCTCAGAGTCGATAACTTTGCAAAGCGATTTCACAGCGCGTGTAGGTGTCCATCTACTGAAGAGCAGGCGCGGACGACTCCAGGCTGAAACAGCGCCGCCGTGCGCGTCATCGCCGCGGAGTACTTGACCGCCATTGCGCGCCGGATGGCTTCGGCCACACGCCGGCCCGCGGCCTCGCCGTCGAGGTCGCTGCAGACCAGCTGCGCGGACACGTCCAGCAGCTCGATGTCGCGGCCGCGCGCCCAGTGACGCCACCAGTCGATGCTGTGCACACTGCGTGGCAGGTCGTCCACGGCCAGCCGCTGCAGGTCCTCGAGGCGCAACGTGCAGACCAACTTGTCATAGACGAAACTTTCGCCGGTCGACGTTTGCAGATGATGTTCTCGCGAATCGATGGCCGTAACCCGGCAGCCTAACTTCACCTCGCCGCTCATGAGCGCCATCAACTGCTGCCACACGTCGTCCCAGGTCGTGCCCGCGTGCGTCGACTGCAACTGCGGCAGCTGCCATCGCTCGACGCCGGACGACCCTCGATCGGTGGCACTCGAGAAGTCACGTTGCTCGAGCAACAACGCGGACTTGCCCAGATGGAAGGCGGCCGAAATGCCGGCTTCGGTCGCGCCGAGGACGATGACACGACGGCGCAGGGGTACGGGGCCAGGAATCTGGACCGGATGGCTGGGCCGCAGCGATAGGATCATGGGGATATTGTCGCGGGCTTACTTGCGGCGGCCTGTAGGTGCGCCGGCCCAGTCGCGATTCGCAGCGCGGAAAGCGATGAGAGAAGAGTCCGATGGCGTTTGTCGCACCGACCGACTTGACCGACAATCGGTCAACGTGACCGAGGCCAACTTCCAGATCCCCATACTCTTCGATTACGCGGCAACCTTCACCTGGGCCGTCAGCGGGGCGATCGTCGCGATCCGCAAGCGCTTCGACATCATCGGCGTGTTCATCGTCGCCCTCCTGACCGCCATCGGCGGTGGCCTGCTGCGTGACGCGGTGTTCCTCGACCGCGCGCCCGTCTTCCTGCTCGATCCCGCCTATCTATCGCTGGTCGTGAGCGCCACGATCGTCACCTCGGTGTTCGCCCGGTATCTGCGCACTCTCATCGGTCCCGAGAAGGTCCAGAAGATCGTCGACTACATCGATGCGCTCGGCACCCCGGCGTTCGCCGTATTCGGCATGGAGCTCGCCGAGCTCGCCGGCTTGCCGCTGATCGCCATCGTGTTCGTGGGCGTTGCCAATGGCGCGGCCGGAGGTCTGCTGCGCGACGTCGTGATCCGCGAAATTCCCGCTCAGATGCGGCCCGGGCAGTACGCGTCGCTGACGCTGCTGGCGGCCTGCGGCCTCTATCTATTGTTGACGCTGCACCTCGGCTTCACGCCGACGTACGCGGCGTGGATCACCGTGGGCGCGTTCTTCCTGGCGCGCGTGCTCACGATCCGTTTCAATTGGCGGACGCGGTCGGTGTGGGAAGAAGGCTGACGAGTACGGGAACTTCGGGCTGGAGATGTACGCCGGCGATTGCCGGATGTTCGCATCCCACACCGCGACCGCGCAGAGTCATGACCCCGACGTCGCCCGGCCCATCCATCGCAACCGCCTTCATGGTCCGCGGAACGCCGTCCGCCAACGCTGCAAGCGCGGTCAACACGACCAGCAGCAAACTACTGGGCCGGTGCCGGCCTCGCGTACATAATGCTGTCGACATGGCGCCGGCCTAGGAGCCGTGCCGCATTGATTCAACCCGATGCTCGCATCGCCGGCCACGCCTGAATGTGCCACCGATAGCAAAGACTCATCGGGCGCGAGCCGCGCCGCCGGCAATAATCGTAACGTGCCCAGGTCATAGGAGGCTCCTCCATGAATCCGTTCGACTTGCGCGGCCCTGAATTCCTTGCTCTGTATGCTCTCGCGAGCGCGGCCGGCCTGGCCATCCTGTATTGCCTGTCGCGCGACATTCCCTACGGATGGCCCCGATCGCCCACGGCCGAGGCGCGACGTCATCTGCGTGACCCCTATCTTCTCGCGTTCTTGCGCGGCGGGCCGCGGGCGGCATTGCAAACCGTGGCGTTCTCGCTCAACAAACGTGGTCTCCTGAGCCCGGCAGGCTCGAGCGTGGTGACGCCGAGCAGGGAGGCGCTGCGCGGGGTGCGCAATCCGTTCGAGCTCGCCTTCCTGTCGCAGTGCTCGTCGCCGCGGACCATTGTGAAGCTGCTGAAAGACAAGTCCCTCGAGCTCGCGGCGGAAAACTACGCCGTAACGCTGCACAAATCAGCACTGATTGTGGATGCGGCGGAGCTGCGTCGGCGTCTGCCTGCGTTCCTCGGTGTGGCGGTCACTCTGCTGGCGCTGGGCGCCTTCAAGATATACGTCGTCGTTCAGCGCGGACACCCGGTGCCGATCTTCCTGGCCACGCTCACGCCGATCGTGCTCATAGCGGCCTATGCGATTTTCCGGATGCGCAGGACGAGTGCAGGCGATCGCGCGCTCGCCGATCAGCAGACCCTGTTCGAGCATCTCAAGGAGCGGGTGAGACGGGTGGAAGCGCATTTCGCATCCGATGAATCCGTGCTGGTCGCGGCCGCATTCGGGCTCGCGGCATTGCCGGCAGCGGCCTATCCATTCGCGGCGCAAGTCCAGCGGGAGTCGCAGACCATTCAAACCTGCGGCGGCGGCGCGGGCTGCGGCGGCGGCGGAGGCTGCGGAGGTGGATGCGGAGGTGGATGCGGAGGTGGTTGAGCGGAGCTGCTTCGATGACAATCGGGGCAAGCAAGTCTGGGAGGGCCTATGGGTGCAGCGAAGCGCGAGATGTGGGGAAGCGGACTACCGGCCGACGTCGCCGACGCGCTGGAGGAATTCACAGCGACCAGCATCGAGTCGTTTGGCGATGCGCTGAAGTCGATCCTGTTGTTCGGCTCCGCCGCCGAAGGCCGGATGCGCGCGACCTCGGACGTCAACGTGCTCATGGTCTTTTCGCGCATCGATTTCGATTGCGTGGAGGAATGGCGCTCGCACGTCGCGGTGCTCGCCGCCGCCATCGACCTGAAGCCGCTGGTGCTGATGGAAGGCGAAATCGCGGCCGCCGCCGAGGCCTTCGCGGTGAAGTACTTCGACATCCTGCACCGTCGCCGTGTGCTGCACGGCGGGGACCCATTCGATTCCCTGAAGATCGGCCCTGAGGCGCTACGACGCCGCGTGTCGCAGGTGCTGCTCAATCTGACGCTGCGCCTGCGCCAATCGCTGCTGCTGCACAACGACACCGTGCGCACACATGCATTGGCGGATGCCGTGGGCCCACTGCGCGCGAGCGCCGCAGCGTTGCTCGAGCTCGGCAACCAGCCCGCGGCCACTCCCAAGGAAGCGTTGCTGGCCCTCGCCCGGCAGCACGGGGCGACCGCGCTGATCGAGCGCATGCAGGTATTGCGCGAGAAAGGCGATCCCGTGACCGCGGATTCGATGCGCCTGCTGGGCCAGCTGGTCGAGTTCGTCCGCGCCATTGCGCCGCCGCAGGTGGGCGCCGCCGCATGAATCCGTTCGACCTGCGCGGTCCGCAGTTCCTCGCGTTCTACCTCTTCGCGAGCGCGGTCGGTTTGATCATCATGTATCTCGCCTCGAGAGGCGCGCTCTTCGGCACAGCGCGCGCACCGGCGGGCGATGCGCGCCGGCAGCTGCGCGATCCCTACCTACTCGCATACTTGCGCGGTGGCGTGGGCGCGGCGCTGCAAACCGTGGCGTTCTCGCTCAGCAAACGCAGGCTCCTGACCGCGACGAGCGCAAACGTCATTGCTTCGAGGAGCACGGAGGCGCTGGCGGCGGTGAAAAATCCGCTCGAACACGCGCTGCTGTCGCAATGCTCCACGTCGCAGCCGTTTTCAGAGGTTCTGCGGGACCGCCGGCTCCAGATCGCAGCGGAAAATTACGCCGAGCCGCTGCGCGTCTCGGGATTGATCGCAGACGATGGCGAGCTGGCGCGACGCCGGCCGGCGTTCCAGCTCGTCGCGGGCACCCTCTTCACACTGGGCGCCATCAAGATCTACCTGGCCTTGCAGCGCGGCCACTCGAACGTCCTCTTCCTGGTCATTCTCACGCTTCTCGTGGTCGTCCTGGTCCATCGCATTTACCGCAGACAGAGAACCAATGGCGGCGACCGTGCGCTCGGGGATCAGCAGACCTTGTTCGCACGCCTCAAAGGCCGTGCGGCCCGGATGTCCGTGGACGGCGCCAGCGACGAAGCCGTGCTGGTCGTGGCCGCATTCGGACTGGCCGCGTTGCCGGCCGCGAGCTATCCATTCATCGCTCAGCTCAGGCGGCAGATGACCGATAGCTCATCGAGCTCATGGTCCAGTTGCAGCTCCAGTTCGAGCTGCGGCGGAGGAGGAGGATGTGGTGGCTGCGGTAGCTAGCCAACGACGCCGGGTCGGCATCGGTTGGCGGCCGGAGCTCGCGGCCGGAATATTCGCGCATCTCGATTGCATCGATGTGGTCGAAGTGATCGCGGACAACTACTTCAAGGCATCGCGCCGCGAGCTCGATGCCCTGCGTGCACTGGCGGAACAGGTGCCCGTGCAATTGCACGGCGTGGGGCTCGGGCTCGCGTCCGCGTTTGCAGTCGACCAGGCGCGCATCGACAGGATGGCGCGCCTCATCGAGCGCGTGCGACCGGAAGCGTGGTCGGAGCATCTCGCGTTCGTGCGCGCCGGTGACGTCGAGATCGGCCATCTCGCGATGCCGCCGCGCACCGCACGCACGCTGGAGCAGACCGTGCGCAATGTGGAGCGGGCGCGAGCCGTGACGGGGGCAATACCCGCGCTCGAAAATATCGCCACGTTGTTCGATCCGCCGATGAAATCGCTGAGCGAGTCCGAATGGACGCGCGGCATCGTCGGCGCGAGCGGCGCGCCGCTGCTGCTCGATCTGCACAATCTCTACGCGAATGCGGTGAATGCCGGCCGCGATGCGCTGGCCGATCTCGCAGAGTTTCCGCTCGAGGCCGTTCGATCGGTACATATCTCGGGCGGCATGTGGGTTTCCCATGCGAACGGCACGCGGCGTTTACTGGACGATCACGTGCACTCCCCGCCGGACATCGTGTTCGAGCTGCTGCAATCGCTGGGCAGCCGCACGACGGCAACGTTCGATGTGATCCTGGAGCGTGACGGCGACTATCCATCGTTCAGCGTCATGCTCCAGGAGCTGGAACAGGCGCGCGCCGCGGTGCGCCAATATGCGTGAGTCGGACCAGGGCTGGGAGATCTTGTTGGCGCGGCTGTTCACCGATGCGCAGCTGCGCGCGCGATTCAAACGCGATCCGCGGGCGGTCGGGGAAGAGTTTGGGTTGGATGAAAGCGCGCTCACCGCGGTCGAGAACGCCGACTGGGTCGGTCTCGATCTCGCCGCGAGGAGCTATGCCCACAAGCGCGCCGGTCGCGCACCGCGAAAGTCGCTCTGGCGGCGGCTATTCGGCGCGCCGTGACGGACGCGTCACGCTCTCAATGCGCGCGACACGAAGAACGCGGTGGGCAGCCCCACCAGCACGATGTGCCAAAAGGCGGCGATGTGCAGCGTTTCGAGCGGATAGATGCCCTGCCCGATGGCCGAAAGGGGCAGGATTGCGTAGTTCATCGTCAACAGCACGGCGATTCCGTAGAGAACACCGAGCGCGATCCACTGGCGCGGCAGGAACCGGACCCGGCTCGCGAGCACATACAGCAACGCGGCTCCCGACAGGCAGATGAAAAAATGCAGCGCGATGCCGAGCGCGACGACTTCCAGTCCGCCGTCACGCGCCCCCTGGCCTAACAAGCCGCTGGCGACACCCTTCCACGGCTTCGTCCATGGGTTGCCTGCCATGACCGACTTTACCGTGGGATAGACGAAGTCGGCCAAGCCGGCACAGAATCCGCCCAAGAGCACGTTGCGCCAGATCGCGGTCGTATTCATGACTTCCCTCGAGTGAGGGAAGCAGACTACACGCGCGCCGTTGGCGGCGCTACGAGTCACACCGCTCGTCCCGTGATAGGGCCGCTGCCCCCGGGTTCGAGTTGTTAGGGCACTCATCCTGGCGTGGCCACACTTCGCCCGCGGCGAGAGTCGCTCAGGTCGCCGCGGACCGTCAGTGTGCGCTCCAGTCGTAGTTCGGGATCTCGGCCACCGGCGAACCCACCTGGATCGTGATCTCGCGATGCGACAGCAACTCGATGCCGCCCAAGGCGCCGGTCGCCTGCGTCACAACGCCGTTGTGATCCGTGATGTAGATGACGATCGGCTTGCCCGTCAGACCCGCGACGTTGTCAGGCTCCAACGGATGGCCCCAGATCCGGAAAAACTGCCCGAGCGTGAACGTGGCCGGGGCGGGCCCTTCGACATGAAGCTTCCCGGAGTGATTGTGCGTGTGCAGCGAGTAGACGCACTGCGTCGCTGGCGTGAGCCTCACGATGCCGATGTCTTCCGGAATCGACAGCGATACGCCGTCCAGGTAGATAGATAGGTGAGAGTGCACGTGATACGCAGTCGGCGGATCGTTGCCGGGATAGCACTCGAGCGCGCCGACCGTTTCGCCGCGCGGGCCCCTGCCGGGGTCGCGATCGGGCCAATGCGGGATGCCCACCCGATGGTTGTCGTTCAGATCGACGATGGTGGATGACAGCGGTGGCACGGGCGGAGTGGCGGGCGGCGGTGTTGGCGCCGGCGACGGTGCAGGCGTCGGCGGCGGAGCAGGCGCCGGCGGCGGAGCAGGCGCCGGCGATGGTGCGGGCGCCGGCGGCGGAGCCGGCGGAGCGGGTGCCGGTGCGGGGCTTGGCGTTGGTGCAGGTGCAGGTGCAGGTGCAGGTGCAGGTGCAGGTGCAGGTCCCGGAATCGCGTCGGGCGTGAGGCCGACGGGCGAAGCCCCTTCCGAACGACTGCCGCGCACACAGCCGGGGAGCATTGCCACTGCCAGCCCTGCCAATGAAGCGATGATCCACCGGGTGTTCATATAGAAATTACTGGCTCGAGAGACCAGGTGTGAAATTCGTACAAATTCTTTTGCAACGGCGCCAGACGGGACCCAAAACCCCTGTAGGCAAGCGCCGCGCGCGGGCAGTCCGGACCACCTGGCCGTCAACTGGTCAATGTGTTAGCTGGTTCAAACTACCGCGCGGCGAAGGGTGCCTATACTCCGCCCGCCGCCCCCAACGGCATCATTCATGAGGGAAGGACATGCGCGCGTTTGCGAGATTCACGGTTTCACTGGTCACCCTGCTCTGCGTGTCGTCCGGCGCACTGGCCGGAAACATCGGTACCCTGGCCATCAAGAACAAGGGCAAGTCGATAGCCATCGTGTCCGTATCCGCTAACAACTACAGCAATTCCCTGCAGGGCTGGAACAGCGCCAACACCTCCGAACTCATGGGCACGCAGCTCAACAAGATGGTGGGCCTGATCGAAACCCTGTTCACGAAAGACTGGACCGTGGTGAATGCCGCCACCTTTGCCGGGAAAGACGATTTTCAGGTGCTCGCCGGCGAGCAGCGCGAAGTGGGCCTGCCCGTGTTCGACGGGAAGACCATGCCGCTGTTCTCCAAGAACCGTAAACAGTTGATCAAGGCCGAAGTCGACCAGGACGTCGCGGTCAAACTAGCCAAGGTCACGGGCGCCGATTTTGTCCTGATCGCGTACTCGGAGTGGGCCGTGGCCACCGGCAGATTCGTTCCGACCAGCAAATCGCTGGCCAAGAACGTGGTCAGCATCTATGACGCCAGCGGCAAGAAGGTGTACGAGGGGCGCGCGGATATGCAGGGCAACAAGACCCTGGGCGCGATGGGGTCAGTCGTGGTGGACCAGAATTCCATCGGAGAATGGGTGACTGCCTACGACAAGGGCGTCCACGAGTTGTATGGAGTGCCGCGCGACTAGCAGGCCGAGCCCGGGCATCATGCCCGTGCCAAGGGCCAGTGAAAGCGCTGCATGACGGCTACCTCTGACATGGGAGATTACCCGCGTCGCAAACCCGCCGCCACGCATGGAGTGCCAGCTGGAACGCCGGTCAATTCCCAACCAGCTCGAAGCGCAACACCCGGCCATCGTCCGGATCTACCATCTCACCCACTTCGAGAAAGCCAGCCTTTGCGAGTACGCGTTGCGAGGCAATGCCATCCGGCACAGTGTGCGCGCGCACCGTGCGCACCTCGCCCGACTCGAACGCATAGCTCGAGAGCGCGCGGGCCGCCGCGGTGGCATGACCCCTGCCCTGGTGCTCGGGAACGATGGCGTAGGCGATCTCCACCATTCCGTCGACCGGCGGACCCTTGAAGCCAGCGAGTCCAACTACCGCGCCTGCTGCGTTCAGCACGTGGAAGCCGTGCACCCATGGATCCTGCAGCGGAGATTTTTCCAGCTGTGCCAGCCAGTCCGCCGAGATCTGCGCGCGCATCTGGGGGTCCATGGCATTCATCGCCGCGTGCACCTCACCGCGCGTTCTGGGGATGAGTTTCATGGCGGGAGTGTACGCCGGCCGCTGACCTGCCAGTCCGGCGCCGCTTCCGTCACCTGCATCGGGTCAAGGGCTCATCACCAGCTCAGTCGCGCGCGAGATCGCACTCGTCCGTGTGGTGCCTGCGTTTGCCGCGCCGGCCGTCCACGCCGCAGTCCAACAACGGTGCCACGTGAATCACGATGAACTCGTTGTTGTCGGGCACGCCGAACTCGCGGCCCGCCGAGCCCGGGTAGTTGTTGTCGTCGATCACCAGCAAGCGATTGTTGTCGAGAACGAGCAGGTCCTCGATCGTGGTGAACGGGAAGGTGAACACAGTCTTCGTGCGGCCATCGCCGGCGACGTCGCGCGGGTCGTAGATATTCATGAGGTCCGCCACCTCTTCCTTGACGAGCATGCCCTGCGCGTCGACGTCGTCCAGGTCGATGCGGAAGATCTTCTTGAAACGCGCCGGGTTCGTGAAGCGAGGATCGGCCGCATCGCCCTGCCCGCCGTCACGCTCGATGATCACGAATTCGCGGTCCGTGAGCGCAGTGAAGTCGCCAATCGCGTTGGCAGGCAGGTCGAGTGGATAGGCGAAGGTCTTGCCGGTGTACTTGCGCTGCCCGAGTGAGAACTCGCTGATGATGAGCCGCGTGCGCAGCGGGTCGCCGTTGATGGCCTTCTCGAGCAGCGTGTAGAGACGCGTGCCGCTCCTGTTCAATGCCATGCCCTCGAAGCCCCCCGAGTCCGGCAGGTTCGCGGCCAGCGTACGCACCGGGTTGCTGACGGCCTGCACCAGCGGGTTCACTTCCGTGCCGCCCGGCACGCTGGGGATCCGGCGCAGATTCGGCAGCGGGATCGGTGTGTCGAGCACACGACCGTGCGCGTCGGTGTGGATCAGAAAGGGACCGAACTCGTCGCCGAACCACAGCGTGCCGTCCGAAGCGCGGCGGATGGATTCGATGTCGAAGTCCGCGCCCGTGAGCAGGCGGTTGATCTGGATGGCAGGATCCACCGCGATCGGCGCGCCGCCACCCGCCGGCGTGCCGGGGTAGTTAGCACCGTCGGCAACGATGGGCCACGGCACCTTCTTCCAGGGGTCGCGCAGCGTGATGAAGCTGTCGGTGGTGAATTCGCCGAGCGCGTCGCCCGTGAAGCGGTTTACGGGCGTGACACCACCCGATTCGAAGTCCGGCTTCACGGCGTAGACCCGCAGCAGCGCGTCGGGAGAATTCGCTTTCGCGCCGAAGCCGTTGTCCGCCATCACCAGGTACGTGCCCTTGATGGGGCCGCGCAGCACCGCTGAGAAGCCCTGGACCGGCTGTTTGTTGATGAGCGGCAGCACGACGCCATTGCCGCCGGTCGCGAACTGGCCCGAGGTGGGGCCCGGAGAAAAGCTGGCGCTGGGAAGCACCGCACGGTCGAGGAGCTCCGCGGCGGACCCGGGCTGCAGCATGAATGCGGAACACAGCGCGGACGCGAGCGCTACGCCCGCGCGACGACGGGAAAGATTCATTCGTAACTCCACAGTTGAGGCGGGCCGAGGCGATGCTCGCCGCGGCGCGTGTCGACGGAGTTAAATTCTTGCTACGCGTGTGTGAACAGTGTCGGTGCCGTCTTACAAACGCTTGCGGATGTCGGGGCCGGCGCAGTTGCGGGGAATCCCCGTAGGATTCGCCACCACTCATGCCTGAACAGCAGCTGGAAGCACAACGTCAAGCGCTCGAAATGGTGGTACGCGGCCGTCCGCTCGCGGAGGTTTTGAATGCCCTCTGCGAACTCGCCCGCACACAGCTCGACGGCGAGCGGGTAACCATTCATCTGACCGATGCGAACCGCGGCGAGCAAGCCGATCCTGCTCATTGGTCATTGCCGATCCGTTCCACGGACGACCGGGTGCTGGGCAGTTTCACCATCGCTGTGGCGAACGGGACAGAGCCGGCGCCCGCGGCCCGCCGGCTGGCGCAGTTCGTCGTCCACACCGCGGCGCTCGCCATCGAACGGCAGGCGATGGACGCAGCGCTGCGCGCCAGCGCGCGACGCGATCGCTTCCTCGCGAAGCTCGCCGCCGGGACGCAACCGCTGGTCGAGGCTGCCGACATCATCGCAACCAGTGCGCGCCTGATCGCCGAAGAGCTCGACGTGGACCGCTGCGCGTACGCGCCCGTCGAGGACGAACGCGTGTTCGTGATCACCGGCAACTACCTGCGCGGACTGTCCGACATCGCGGGCCGCTGGAACGTCGAGGACTTCGGTCCCGGCTGCGTCGACGACATGCTCGCCGGCCGCCCGTACGTCGTCGAAGACACGGACACCGATCCGCGGATCGGGGTCGCGGATCTCGCGGCGTATCGCGCCACGGGAATTCGCGCGGTAGTTTGCGTGCCGCTGCTCAAGGCTGGCCGCTTCACCGCCGCGATGGCCGTGCACCAGAAGACACCGCGGCATTTCACTGCGGACGAGATCGACCTGGTCGCCACGGTGACCGCGCGCTGCTGGGAGGCGCTCGAACGTGTCAGCTCTCGCCAGGACGCGGACCGCGCGATCATCCAGAATCGCTCGCGCCTCGACTACGTGGCGCGGCTGTCGGGCGTGGGGTTCTGGTATTGCCCTCTGCCATTCAGCGAGCTCTTCTGGGACGAGCGCGTCAAGGATCACTTCCATCTACCCGCGGATGCGCGCGTCACCATCGAGGACTTCTACGCGCGCATGCATCCTGAGGACCGCGAGCCCACGCGCGTCGACATCGAAACCGCGATCCGCGACCGTAACATTTATGACACTGTCTATCGCACCGTGCATCCGGCCACCGGCGAGGTGAAATGGATCCGCGCGCTCGGCGGCGCGACTTACGCCGCGGACGGCAGGCCTACCTACTTCGACGGGGTCACCGTCGACGTCTCGGAACAGAAGGAGCAAAACCGGCGCAAGGACGAATTCCTGGCCACGCTGGCGCACGAACTGCGCAATCCGCTGGCGCCGATCCGCACCGGCCTGCACTTCCTGCGCATGGGGGGCGCCGGCGATCAAGCGCTGCGCACGCACGAGATGATGGAGCGCCAGCTCCGGCACCTGGTGCGCATGGTCGACGACCTGCTCGATATCTCGCGCATCACGCTGGGCAAAGTCGAGCTCAGAAGGGAGCGCGTCGACTTCCGCACGGCACTCGGCAGCGCGCTCGAGTCCACGCGGCCGTTGATCGAGGCCTCCAATCACGAGCTCGCCGTGCGGCTGCCCGCAGATGCCTTGCCGCTCGACGCCGATCCGACGCGCCTCGCGCAAGTGCTCGCAAACCTCCTGAACAATGCCGCGAAATACACGCCGCCCGGCGGCCGCATCCAACTCACCGCCGACATCGAGGGCCCGACCCTCATCGTGCGCGTCCACGACACCGGCATCGGCATTCCAACGGACATGCTGCCGCGCGTGTTCGACATGTTCACGCAGGTCCATCGGTCCATCGAGCATTCGCAGGGCGGGCTCGGCATCGGCCTCACGCTGGTGCGCCGGCTGCTGGAGATGCACGGCGGCGGTGTCGATGCGCAGAGCGCGGGTACGAATCAGGGCTCCACGTTCATCGTGAGACTGCCCCTCGCCGAGCGCATCGAAGCGCCCGCCGCCGTTGCGGCGCCCACCGCTGCGCGCATTGCGCACCGCATCCTGGTGGTCGACGACAACGAGGACGCGGCGGAGACCCTCTCGATGTTGCTGGCCTTCGAAGGCCACACCACGCGGCTGGCGCACGATGGCGAATCCGCGTTGGCGGTCGCCGCCGAGTTTCGCCCTGACACGGTGTTCCTCGACATCGGCATGCCGGGCATGAACGGATACGAAGCCGCGCGCCATCTGCGCGACGCGCATGGCGCGAGCATGCGAATCATCGCGCTCACCGGCTGGGGCGCGGAGGAAGACCGCCGGCTCGCGCACGAAGCGGGCTTCGATCACCACCTCGTGAAGCCCTTGGATCCAACCATGCTGGCCGCTGCACTGGCCTTGCGTGACTAATACATTTCACAGCGACACGGTCCACATTGGTGCGCGAGCGCCTAACCCTGGAAGAGCGATGTATTCTCCGCGAATGGAGTATTGGCACATCAACTTGCTGAACAGGGACAGATCATGAAGCGCATCTGGATTTTGCTGCTGAGCGGCGCATGGACGAGCCACTCGTGGGCACAGGAACAACCGGGTCAATTGGACGAAGTGCTCGTCACCTCTGAGCGCAGGACGGAGAATATCCGGGACGTGCCGAGTTCGGTTTCGGCCGTGAGCGGGGAAGATCTCGACGTACTATCTACCGGAGGCCAGGACGTACGTCTGTTGGCCGGGCGCGTCCCCAGTCTCAACGTCGAGTCGTCGTTCGGGCGCGCATTCCCGCGCTTCTACATTCGCGGCTACGGCAACGGCGATTTTCGCCTGAACGCCTCGCAGCCGGTCTCGCTCATCTACGACGACGTGGTGCAGGAAAACCCCATCCTCAAGGGCTTTCCCATTTTCGACCTGGATCAGATCGAAGTGCTGCGCGGACCTCAGGGCACTTTGTTCGGCCGCAACACGCCCGGGGGCGTGGTGAAGTTCGACTCGGTCAAGCCCTCGTCCGATTTCGGCGGCTACGTCAACGTGTCCGACGCCACGTTCAACACCGCGAACATCGAAGGCGCGGTCGACATCCCACTCGGCGGGGGTTGGGCAGCCCGCGCCTCGGGTCTCTACCAGCATCGCGACGACTTCGTCGGCAACTCGCTCACCGGCGACGACGACGTCTATGAGGGCTACGACGATCGTGCCGCGCGCGTGCAGCTGCAGTACGTGAATGAGAAATTCAGCGCGCTGTTCAACCTGCATACACGCAACCTGGACGGCACCGCGCGATTGTTCCGCGCCAACATCATCGAGTCCGGCAGCAACGATCTGGTCGATGGCTTCGATGCCGACAACCTGTCTATCGACGGCGCCAACCGGCAGGAGCTGAACATCCTCGGCGGCAGTGTGCGGCTGCGCTGGGAGTTCGGAGACTTCGCGTTGTACTCCGTCACCGGCTACGAGTCGATGGACGCGTACAGTCGCGGCGACATCGATGGCGGCTTCGGGTGCGGGTTCTGCAGCTTGCCGAACGGACCGGGCTTCGTACCGTTTCCGAGCGAGACGGCGGATGGCATCCCCACGCTCGATCAGATCACCCAGGAGGTGCGCCTGGAATCGCAATTGTCCGGGGCATTCAATTGGCAGGCGGGCGTGTACTACTTCGACGAGGACTACGACACCGAAGCCTTCTCGTACGACAGCCTGGGAGACGGCTCGCAGACCCAATACCTGCGCTCGAACCAGACCAACCAGGCCTGGGCGCTGTTCGGCTCGTTGAACTACTCCGTGACAGCGGAATTCGAGTTGCGTGGCGGCGTTCGCTACACGCATGACGAAAAGGATTTCGTCACCGGCGTGCCGGATGGGTTTTCTTTTCCCAATCCAGGTTTGTCCACCACTGCCAGCTTGAGCGACAGCAACGTGAGCTGGGATCTCGCCGGAACGTACTCGCTCAATGACTGGGTCAATGTGTACGCACGCGTCGCGACGGGCTTTCGCGGCGCCAGCGTGCAGCCAGCCTCGGCGTTCGGCAATCAATCGGTTGCCGACCCCGAGACCAACACCTCCATCGAAGTCGGCGTGAAGGCCGATCTGCTGGACCGGCGCGCCAAGGTGTATTTCAACCTGTACCGCTATGAAGTGAAGGATCAGCAATTGACGGCCGTCGGTGGAGCCAACAACGCCGTGAGATTGTTGAACGCGAACCAGACGGTGGGCCAGGGTGCGGAGCTCGACCTGCAGGCCTATCTGACCCCCAATCTGCTGATGACGCTCGGCGCCAGCTTCAACGACACCGAGATCAACGACGACAATATTTCGGTGGGAACCTGTTCTGCCTGCACGGTCACCGACCCGACGGTCCTGCTGGGCGGAAGGCCTTTCGCCCTGATCGACGGCAACCCGCTGCCGCAGGCTCCCGAGTGGATTGCGAACGTCACGTTGCGATATGGCATGCCCGTCGGTAACGGCGAGCTGTTTGTCTACACCGACTGGTCTTATCGCAGCGAAGTGAATTTTTTCCTCTACGAGTCCACCGAGTTCACCGGCAAGGAGCTGTTCGAGGGCGGACTACGGGTGGGCTATCTGTGGAGCGACGGCAAGTACGAGGCGGCGCTGTTCGGCCGCAACATCACCGACGAGGAGGTAGCCGTGGGAGCAATCGATTTCAACAATCTGACCGGCTTCATCAACGAGCCGCGCATCGTGGGCCTGCAGTTCAAGGCCAGGTTCTGAGGGTCGTTCCAGTTGGAAGTGAATTCTCACTTGTTGTCGTACCAGTACTTCCAATGCGTATTCGGCTTTGATCGTGGCTGGTACAGGCTGGGGTCGTTCCGGGCTATCACCTTCGCGAGCAACTGAAAAGTATCGAGGCCACTCGGCTTTTCATTCTCGACGTGACGCCACTCGTTCAGCACGAGATGCGCGACGGGATGCCTTTTGGGAAAAATGGCAAAAATCCTGTCCGCTGGCTCCGCTGTCAGGCGCGCGGAGGCCTCGACTCCAACCCGCGAGGCCACGAAACCTGCCCCAGCGCTGATCGTTGATTGCGCCGCGCTCGGTGAACCTGAACCTCCCAGCTGGAAAGTCTGTGAAGGCGTGGCGGTTGCACGCCTAACTACACCGACAGGCGATTCGCCAATCATCCGTACGAATCCATGCGCATACTGTACGCATTCACAGTGCGGCGGAAATTCGGCGCGTGAACCTCCGCTAGCGGATGCCGGCCGGAGCCGGGGCGCGGATCATGAAACGTGCGGTGCTTGCCGAATTCGTATCGCCTCTGCGTACCATGGGACATTGCCGCCTTACGTTTCGGGCCCGAATAGGTCACATATGTCGCCACCTACCTTCGTTACGTTCTCCGCCGGAATGAGCGGTCATTGGGCTTTGACGAGTGTGCGCGCCATCCAAGGTGCGACGTTGGAACCTGCCGAACGACTGAGCATCGCCGAAGGCAAGGAAACCCCGATGGGCTCGCTTTGGAGTCTGCGCGGAGTGGTCAGCAACGCGCGGTACACGACTCGAGCCGAGGCCGATGCACTCAGCGCGATTCAGCCCCAATTGGGGCGCACAGAGGCTACGCAGGCCGCCCTGATTCCCATCAAAAAGTCGCCAGCGTGGTGGGCTCTCGCCCAGGATGAGCGGCGCGCGATATACGAGGAGCGGTCACGGCACACATCGATTGGCATTGCCTACCTTCCGCGGATTGCCAGGCGGCTGCATCACAGCCGCGAACTCGGGGAGCCTTTCGATTTTCTGACTTGGTTCGAGTTCGCCCCGCAGAACGAGGCAGCCTTCGACGAACTCCTGGCGAAATTGCGGGCGAGTGAAGAGTGGCGCTATGTGGAAAGAGAAGTTGACATCAGGCTGGCGCGCGGATGGAGTACTCGTTAGGCGTCGACTCGAGTGGTTCGGGATCAGGGGAAAACATGGTTCTGCTGAAGCGCGCTGCCCAGATTGCCGATTTGCTGCGCGCGTACCAGATCATCGTCGACGGCCGGCAGGTTGGAGCGATTCGTACGGGCAAGGAAATCTCGTTCGACGTCGCGCCGGGTCGACACAGCATATGGCTGCGTATCGATTGGGCCGAGAGCAACAAGCTAGATTTCACGAACGACGGCTCGCCGCTCGAGCTCGAGTGCGGCAGCAATTTTGCCGGCTGGCGCGCGTTCCTCGGCGTGAAGCACGCGGTCTCTTCGGGGCCTGGATATCTCTGGATAAGGAGACCTTCATGGGCGGACCTTCCCTAAGCAACGTCGATTCGGCGTGGTCAGAGCTCGAGTCCATCTATCGCTCCGTCCGCAAGGGTGTCGATGGGTTCTCGTCGGAAGCGACGCTGATCGGCGTGCAAATGATCCAGGACGTCTCGACCCGCATGGAGTACATGCGGATGATCCGCGCGGAGGCGGACGAAGTGCTCGCATGGGCGCGACAGAATCGCGCGGCGGCGGCGAAGGCCTTCGACTTCATCAGCCAGCGGCGCGACGAGATGCGCCTCATCCAGCAGGACAAGGCGAGAGCGTCGATCGCAGTGTTGTCCAAGCTGCTGACGAAGCATCCGAGCAAGCACCAATTGCTGGTGAACGCAGCGAATGCGCTCGCGAGCGAAGGCAAGTTGCCTTCGGTCAAGGTCGGCAACCAGACGAAAGCCGTGAAGCTCGAGCAGCTGACGCCCGACCAGATGGATGACGTCTTCCTGAAGGCAATCGACAAGGCGGGCGGCAGCCGCAAGTCGATCACGCCGGCCAACATGAAACTGCGCGGCGCGGGGCTGCTGCTGCTGACCGTGGCGCTCGCGGGTCTCGACATCTATGTGTCTCAGGACAAATCGTTTGCCGTCACCAAAAACGCCAGCTCGATAGCGGCGGGCGCCGGTGGCGCCTGGCTGTTTGCCGCAGCAGGCCTCGCCGTCGGCGGCCCGGTGGGCGGTCTCGTCGGTCTGATCATCGGCGGAATCGTCGGCAGCATGGCTGGCGAAGAGGCGCACTACGTGGCGCGCGGCTTGCACGCGCATCCACGAATCGACGCGCTGGTGAAGCGCTATTACAGCCTGATCGCCTTCGATGAGGAAGGACTCGGTCGCGCCTTGCACGTCGAGTTCCTGGGAGACATGAACCTGGTGTACATCGCGTTCGCAAACCTGAACGAGAAACGCACCTCGGATGCCGACGACGTTGCGTTTGCGTACATCGAGGCAGCGATGCGCGTGTACCGAGCGAAGCCTGACGGTCCGCTGGCAGATGGTCTGCGCTCCCCGACAGGCCAGGCGTTGGTCAAGCTGCTCTACGACATCCTCGACGACGGCTGGACGACGGGCGAGGAGCGCGGGCAGATGATGTGGTTGAAGACAGTGAAGCCCTGAGCGCAGCGCCTGCGCGGCGCTCGCGCCGCCGGTGTAGCGACGATAAAAGTCCGCGGAGAACTCGCTCGCCAGGCCTGCGTGGCGGCCGACCATGCCTGGAAGCCCGCGCGCAGCCGAAGAGCATGAGCGTGCCGAGCACCGGGATCCCGATCCGGAAATACATTCTTCTCGTCTCCTTGCTACGCGTCGTCGAGAACACGCAGTCTGACAGGTGCGGCATTCGTTGCGCATCAAGGGCCGCCAGCCCTGTCTGCCCCGAGCTTCGCCCGCAGCTGCACCTTCTTTCCTTCGCGCCAGACTTCGACGCCTACCTCGCTGCCTGCTTGGTAGTCGTCCAGCAGAGCGGCCAGTTGCGCGGAGGTGGTTACCTCCTTGCCTTCCACCGCGACGATCACGTCCCCCGGCACCACCAGATTGCGCGCATCCAGCCGCGCGCCCCGAAACGGCGGCGCGCCGCGCAGCACCGCCACTCCTTGCACACCCAACTCACGCGCCACCGCGCGGCTCAGCATATCGTCGGCTTCGATGTCCAGACTGGGCGGTGAGTAATGCCCCTGCGCGATGATCTGCGGCACCACGCGATTCACCGTGTCCACGGGCACCGCGAAGCCCACGCCCGCGCTCGCACCCGACGGACTGTAGATAGCCGTGTTCACCCCGATGAGGCGGCCGGCGCTGTCGAGCAAGGGACCGCCGGAATTTCCAGGGTTGATAGCCGCGTCGGTCTGGATCAGGTGGCGGATGACGCGACCCCCGTCACTGTCCAGCGAGCGGTCGAGCGCGGAAACAATGCCCGTGGTGAGCGTCCAGTCCAGGCCGAAGGGGTTGCCGATGGCGAAGACCTTCTGGCCGACACGCAGGTCATCGCTGGTGCCTATGGCCACAGGCGCCAGCGGCTTCCCCGAGGGTGCAATCTTCAAGACCGCGATGTCGTGCGCCGGGCTCGCGCCCACCAGCGAAGCCGGATAATCGCGACCGTCCGCTAGTTTGACCGTCGCTTCCGCGGCGCCCGCGATGACGTGCATGTTGGTGACGATGTGCCCCTGCCCGTCCCAGACGAATCCCGAACCCGTGCCGCGGGGCACGCTCAAGACGTTGCGCGTCCAGACATCCACGACGCGATTGCTGGTGGAGATGAACACCACCGAGCCCTTCCAGGTCTCGAAGACTTCGATGTTAGACCGTTCCTCGGCGGTGAGGTCCCCGCGCGGCGTGACCGGGCGCGGCGCGGCTTCGACGCGTTGCGAGCAACCAGCGCCCCAGAGCGCGAATGAGCTCAGCAATCCGCAGAGCAGCAGCACAGAGGCGAGTTGTCTGGTCGATAGCATGCGCATCCGTTGGCGGGCAGGACCTCCGATGCCCGGAAAATAGAAACGGCCGGCAGATTTTCAAGGGGTGGAGTCCCTCGAAGAGGGCTGACGCGGTTTCAGTTCGCGTTCATCACCCTTTCGAGATACTCGCATCCGTACCGTTTGACGAGCCGTAGGTAGAACCACAGGGCGATGTCGCGCAACTCATGGGTAGCCGACGATGAAGCCTGGGGAACCGCTGGAGACCCACATGAAACGCAAGGACAATTCGATACCGCTGCACGATTATCGCCCCGCTTTGCAGGGCGCATTGACGTGGCTCGGCGACCGCTATCTGCTCGCCGAACCCACGCCGCGGGTGAGTGGAGAGCGCACGCCGTATTTTGCGGAACCGCGCCGCTGGCATCCCGTAGTGGTTGCAGGCGCTCTCGGCAAGACCTCGCGCTAAGATCTACGGGGAGTGAGCCTCCCCTTCTCCACGCTGAGCAAATTCATCGAGCGTCACCCTCGCCTGTGTGTACTCACCGGCGCGGGCGTGAGCACGAGTTCCGGCATTCCCGACTACCGGGATGAGCAAGGCGAGTGGAAACGCGCGCGGCCGGTGGAGTTTCGACCGTTCATGACGCGGGCGGAAGTGCGCCAGAAGTATTGGTCGCGCAGCACTGTGGGGTGGCCGTTCATCGAGCGCGCCCGGCCGAGCGCCGCGCATCACGCACTCGCGCGGCTCGAGGTGCAGGGGATCGTGCAGTGGCTGATCACCCAGAATGTGGATGGATTGCATCAGGCCGCCGGCAGTCAGGACGTCAACGACCTGCATGGACGGCTGAATCTCGTGCGGTGCATGTAATGCGGTCACACGCTGTCGCGTGCGGGGTTGCAGCTTCGATTGATGACGGACAACCCGATGTGGGCGGACGTCGAGGCAAGTGTCGCGCCCGATGGCGATGTGGATATCGAGAACCGCGACTATGGCCAATTCGTCGTGCCCGACTGCCTCGAGTGCGGTGGCATCCTCAAACCCGATGTAGTGCTTTTTGGTGAGACGGTGCCGAGCGAGAGAGTCGCACGCGCGTTCGAAGGCGTGGCGAAGGCGGACGCATTGTTGGTCGTCGGGTCGTCGCTGATGGTGTATTCGGGATATCGATTTGCGGAAGCGGCGGCGGGTGCGGGCAAGCCCATCGCCGCGGTGAATCTGGGGCGGACGCGCGCGGATCATTTGTTTGCATTGAAGATCGACGCGTCGTGCGGCGAAGTCTTGAGCGAGGTGAGCTCGGCGTTCCAGCTGGAACGTCAACGGCGTGGCGAACAGGCGGCGACCTGGGGACGCTGACCCCCTTGAAGTGTTTGCGAGCGGGGCTCGTGAAGTTCGACGCATCGATTCGCGCGAGCCGCTCGAAGCGATGCGCCAGGGGAAATAGATAGTCTGCTACATATTCCCAAAATGCGTGGCGTTCCCGCACGACGCGACGTGGCCATTCCAGATGGCGCCTGGCGCGCCGCCAGTACAACAATCGAGACAACTGAATCGGAGGGCAAATGGCTGCAACGAACCTCGAGGCCCCGAAGTAGATTGACGCACGCCATCTCACTGAATCCGTTTCGCTGGGACAGCCATGCATTCGTCGCATTCCACGCGATCGTGGGCATGGTCGGCTGGACCTTCCTGTCTCTGGTGTCGCGCGGCCATTTCTCCGGATCATCGCCATCACCCTCCGGAGACGCGCGGCGACTGTTGCACGGAAGTTCCTGAGTTCCGCGGGCTCGAAGCTGGTCAACGGCAACGATCTCGGCGAATCGACGAGCCTCCGCTCATCAGCAACGCAGACCTGACCGTCGACAAAGCGGTAAAGAGCCGGAGGTGTCGCCGGATGGCGGCACCTCGCTGCACGATGTCTCAGGCTGGTTCAAGTGCTCGGAGATCTTCATCCGGAAGGACAAGAAGCCAAAGACGTCCAAGACCGGTGTAACCGAGTTTCTCTACCAGTTCGAGTCGAAAAAAGAACAAGACGATGTGCATCGCCATCCATACGACATGTTGATAGGCGTCAGACGGCGCTGAACGCGAACCGCGCGAAGCACAGCGCGTCAACTTGACTAACTACCCGGATGCGAACGATTTCGCGATGCATCGGGACTGCGCGACGCGTATACTGTACGCATCCACAGTCTTCGCAAATGCACGGAGTCGCGCATGCGATCCATCGACGAGCTGGCGAGCGAGATCTGCACCCTGGCCGGCCACATCAACGCGGCGAACCATCGCTGGCTGATGTTGGTCGCTGAATACGATCGGCGCAATGGCTGGTGCGACAGCGCGACACAGTCGTGCGCCCATTGGCTGAACTGGAAGTGCGGCATGGCCATGGGTGCAGCGCGGGAGAAAGTACGGGTCGCGCGCGCGCTCGAGAATCTGCCGAAGGTTTCCGCGGCGATGGCGCGCGGAAATCTCAGCTACTCCAAGGCGCGCGAGATCACGCGCGTCGCGAGCGCCGAGACCGAGGACTACCTGCTGATGATCGCCGAGCACGGCACCGCGAGCCACGTCGAGAGATTGGTGCGCGCGTATCGCCGCTGCCAGGAGGCGGAGGAGTTGTCGCGCGAGGCGCGCCAGCAGCAGAGCCGGTGCGTGAGCTTCCGTTACGACGACGATGGCTCGCTCGTGTTGAATTGCCGGCTGCCGGCAGAAGCCGGCGCACGAATCATGAAGGCGCTCGATATCGCCGTTCAGGAATTGCCGCGGGACGTTCCAGCTGGAACGTCGGCGGAACGCGCGTCCTTCAGCGCGCGCCGCGCGGATGCCCTCGACCTCATCGCCGGAAGCTTCCTGGCGCACGGCGCCATGGACGCGCGCGGCACCGATCGCCATCAGATCGTGGTGCACGTTGCGGCCGAGACGCTGCGCGACCGGACCGCGGGTTGCTGCGAATTCGAACACGGCCCTTCGATGGCCGCGGAGACCGTCCGCCGATTTGCCTGCGACGCGAGCGTGGTCGCGTTGATCGAGAACGATGACGGTGAGCCGCTCAACGTCGGCCGCAAGACACGGACCATTTCTGCTCCGCTGCGCCGCGTCCTGGATGCCCGCGACAAGGGCTGCCGCTTTCCCGGGTGCGCGAATACACGCTACCTCGATGCACACCACGTCGAGCACTGGGCGAATGGCGGCGAAACGAAGCCGTCCAATCTCGTTTCACTGTGCCGCTTCCATCACCACGGCGTGCACGAAGGCGGCGTTCGCATCGAAGCGCTCGACGACGGCGCGCTGAGGTTCGTGATGCCGAGCGGTAAAGTGGTCGACAGCGTTGCGGCCAGCTGCACGCAGCCGCTCGGAGACTGGAGGCAGTTGCCTGCTGGCGAAGCGGCGTGGCGGTGGAGAGGCGAGCGGATGGACTGCGGGTTAGCGGTGGAAGTTCTGTTTCAGCAGGCAAGGCGGGCGAAGGACGTTCCCGCTGGAACGTCAAGGGCGAGGCGAATCGAATCGTGTTAGGACGCTGGCCGATGAGCCGGTCGTAGTCGGCATGGCTGCCGATCCAGAACCACTGCTCCCCGTCAGAAACTTCATGACCAATGGCTCGGTAGTGTCCACCGACGCGGGCGGACCAGATTGATCCAACACGTTTGAAGTGCAGCGATGGATGTCGCGGATCGGCCTTCAACAGCTCGAAGTTCTTGTTCGCGAGTGCGCGAACTTCGGCCGGCAATGCCTTATACAACGCCCAGAACTTTGGCGAAGCATAGTGCTTCAAAGCTTGCGGGACTTGCCGCTCTCATACTCGGCTCTCGAGTCCGAGACCAGCTCGTCGAGCTTGCCGGAGCTGGAATCACGCTCGATCTTTGCGTCCCAAGCAACCCAGTCTTGCTCGAGGACCCATTCTCGAAGCTCCGCGAACTCCGCCGACGAAAGCTCGCGAATCTGCTGCTCGATGTGTTCGACCTTGCGCATGTGCATACCTCGCGAGGAGACACCATATGACTGCGAACAGCCCGGGTCAACGGCGTGAAGCTCGGCGAATCGCTGCGAAAGCCACGATCAGCGAATCTTCAGCACCACCTTTCCCGGCACGCGCCCTGCTTCCACGCGGCGATGCGCGGCGGCAGCGTCGGCCAGCGGAAACGTCGCCGCGATCGGCACCTCGAATGCACGCGCTTCGACAGCCTGGTTGAGCTGCGCCATCTGGAGCTTCTGATTGCCGAACAGCGCGTCGTAAGGAATGATGGTGGCTCCCGGCCTCGGCTTCGGCACCGGCTCGACGCCGTTGGGATATGCGACCCGCCCGCCCGAGCGCAGCGCATCCAGGCATTTCTCCAGTGCGTCACCGCCGACAAGCGCCAGCACGGAATCCACGCCCTTGGGCGCGAACGCGCGCGCGGCGGCGATGTCGGACTTGCGCCCATCTACCGCCACATCCGCGCCGAGCCGGCGCACCAATGCCAAGCCTTCATCTCCAAACGCTGTCGCGAGCACGCGCGCGCCGCGCAGTTTGGCTAGTTGGACGGCGAGCGTGCCGACCGCCCCGCTGGCGCCGTGGATGATCACGGAATCGCCACGTTTGATATTCAACGCGCGGTCGACGCCGCTGAGAGCCGTCAAGCCACTGGCGCCCAGCGCGCCCGCGGCGTCGAGCGACAGACCATTGGGTAGTTTGGCAATGCAGTCCGCCGAGGCAGCGAGGTATTCGGCATAGAAGCCGCCCTTGGGGTTGTCCCAACAGTATCCGTAGACCGCGTCACCCACGTTGAAGCGCGTGACCGATGAGCCCACCGCCGCGACGATCCCGGAGCCGTCGCTGCCGAGCACGTAGGGAAACTTGGGGTGGTTGATATAGGACATGGATGCGCGGATTTCCGTGTCCCACACCGCGACGCTGGCGTAATGCATGGCGATGAGCACTTCGTTCGCGTCCGGGGATGGGACTGGGAGGGTCCGCAGCTTCAGCGCATCGTGGCCGCCCGGCGCGTCGATTACGATGGCGTTCATCGTGGGAGGAAGTGGTGGAGATTGCTCAGCGGCTGATGCGGCCTGACACTCGAAAGCGGAGGCGAACGTGAGCATGAGGCTCATCAACGCGCGAAAACACATGCGTGCAACTCCTGGGCGGGGTTCGGCGCTAGGCACAGCGTAGTGTATGTAGAGAGAGCTCGATGCCGGGAGTTCCGGCTTTAGTGCGTGCACTCACTCCGCTCGATGCTGGAAGCCAGCGGCTGCTCGATTATTCTGAGTTGCTTTCTGTGGGGTCTGGTGTTTCCGAACCAGCTGGACAGTTAGTCCGCGGCCCTTGGAGCATCGCGCGCCGAATCGTTCCTGTCCTATCGGATGCCACTGCCCTTTGCTCAATTGCTTCCTCACATGCGCTCGAAACTTTTGCGGTATGAGCACGCTCTTCATCGAGGCCCGGGATTCATTGCAGAAACGACAGGCAGCAACGATGTTGTCTGCCGACACGCGACCGCCTCTGGATTTTGGAATCAGATGTTCGGCTGTGCACTGGAAGCGCTTTGACTCATGCGAAGAGCAAGCTGGCAATTTCGCGACCATTGGAAAGCCGCAGTAATAGCAAAGCCCGCGCTGCTTTTTGCAGGCGCCCCGACGGAGGCGACTCAAATAGTTGGGCATAGAAGCTCCTGGATAAAGAGGAGCCCCGTATCACCCGAGAATGGGGTATCAGAGGGCGAGCGTTTAAAGCCGAATGGCCATTCGCCGCAAGTCGCTACCGAATCGAGTCAGCACGACTGCCAACGGCGTTATATCAATGTCGACGGTTCATGCAATTCCGCTGCAGGTCGCCGCTTGCCACGGTGCTTGGTGCGCAATTGCAGCGCCTTGGAGACGTCGTGAAGGCTGCAATTGCCGAGGCGCGAGCATCGCATCGGCAGAAGCAGCTTGTCGAAGTCGTGCTGCGGATTGCGATCGATTTAACCTTCGATCGAGCTGAGCGTCGCGCTGCCAACGCGCGGTTTGGTTTGAGGGCGGGTCTAGATAGATCTGGGGGCCGGATAGATGGCGCACTCGAGTGCGACGAAGGAGCCGCTGCGCGAACCGAGATAGGCCCCGATGCCTGCGATCGAATGCCTGACCATCGTCGAGGCGAGCCACGCATCGGCAGTGCAACGAGGAGCGGCCGGGCAATTCCTGACGGATTGGCACCGTCACTGTAGCGGCCCGACTCCAGATCAAATCGTCATTGAAAACGGGAGACGTCGCTTTGGAAAGATGGTCCGTAAAGACGTTCCAGCTGAAACGTCGATCGCCGGCCGGAGGCGCAGCATCGCAATTCTGCCGGTCTGCGCCCCAATTGCCCGCTGCACAGCAACGAGATTCAGACGGTTCCGGCGCCATGATTCTCGGCAGGATATGCTTCGCAGGCTTGCGCAACTGAAAGTGGCCTGTGCAGACCGAGGGTTCCATCATGTCCAACCGCCCACCCCTTCATTGGAGCTATCCCGCTCAGATTCCGGCGAATCTGTACCGCGCAGGGTGGCGTGCCGACCGCACGTTTCAACGAATCGTCGCGGAGATTGGCGGCAGGTCGTATGTGCCAGTGAGCACGGAAGAAGTGGGCTTCACGATCCACGCGAACACGCTCAATAAAGTGCGTGATCGGGACGTGCTGCAACTCGTCATTCCCGGTTCTCTCGGCATGAAAGACATAGGACTCGATACACAGCTCGACGGCATCCGGGTGAGTGGGCCAAAGACTCGTGTCGGCGGGATTTCCCTTTTCGACGACTATCGAACTGCACCGATCTCGTCCAAGAACTGGTACCTGATACCCCCAGAGGTGACGATTCCGAAGGCGCTGACTTTGGTAAAGGCGACCACGCCCAGCGCTGCCGGCGCCACACACTTTACTCTCGGACCCGCCGAGCCCATGTCACTCGCCCAGTTCATAAGGATTCTCACACCCTTCGCCAATGATGAACGCATCAAGCCGGTAGGTTTGAGCACCACGACAACCCGAGCATGACAATGGATACGAGCACCTATCTACAACAGGATGGCTATACCTACATTCGAGTGGAGCCCACCGACATCGGTCGGGAGATGGAAAATCTGAAGCTGACCATTCGCCTCGCGCGCGCCAAGATCGAGGAGATCCGGCGCGCCGCCTCCTCGCTATCGGAAGAGTCCGCGGAGCATGAAGATCGAATGAGCGAGGTCAACGATCTCGAAATGCTCATTGACGATAGCCAGGTCCGGTTCGAGAAGCTGCTCAATATTCCTGGTTGATGGATGTGACCTGCCATTTCCTGACGCGCATGCCGCACTGACAACGGTCTTTCTACCGCCGCCAGTGCCGCGTCAAGGCAAGGTATCAGCCGGCGGGCACCCAATCCGCGCAAAGTAGTTCGGCTTGCGCGAGAACCGTCTTCACGGCCTCGTCCTGCAGGTCGGGTGGATAGCCGTACTTGTTCAGAATGCGTTTCACCATCACCTTGATCTTCGCCCGCGCGCTCTCACGCAGTGTCCAGTCGATGGTCACGCTCTTCCTGACCTGGGTGATCAACTTCGCCGCAATCACCTTGAGCTTGTCGTCCCCCATCGCTGTCAGGGCGGATTCATTCGCGGCAAGCGCGTCGTAGAACGCCTTCTCGTCTTCCGTCAGCCCCATCTCCTGTCCCGCTTTTGTGGCGGCGTCGAGATCCTTGGCGAGTTTGATCAGCTCCTCGATCACCTGCATCGTGGAGATGGCGCGGTTGTGATAGCCGTTGAGCGTCTTTTTGAGCTTCTCGCTGAAGACCTGGCTCTGGACCAGGTTGCGCTTCGAGCGGACCTTGAGTTCATCCCTGAGCAGCTTTTCGAGTAGCTCGGCGGCGACGTTCTTGTGCTTGAGGCCGCGCACTTCCGAAAGGAACTGATCGCTGAGGATGCTGATGTCCGGCTTCGCAAGGCCAGCGGCGGTGAAGACGTCGATGACTTCGCCGTCCGTGGTGATGGCGCTGCTCACCAGCTGTCGAATCGCGGCGTCGATCTGCTCGGGGCTTTTGCCAGTGGTTCCGCTGCGTTTGTTCAGCGCAGCCTGAAGCGCTTGAAAGTACGACACATCGTCGCGGACCTTCACGGCCTCATCACTGGATGCGCAAAGAGCAAAGGCACTGGAGAGCTCCATCACCACCTGCACCCAGCGCTGCTTGCCGTCTTGCTGCGCGAGGATGTGCTCCTGCCCGGCAGGAAGGAGCGCGAGGCGTTCGGCCGGTTTGCCGGAGATCCACTTGTCCCAGTTGAAGCCGTGCAGCATGTCGCTGGCGATGCCGTGCTTCTCCAGCATCACGGCAATGGCCTGCGCGGTGTCGAAGGTCGGGTTCCCCTGCCCGCCACTCTCCGTGTAAGTAGCTAGCGCCTGCTTGAGCTGATCGGCGAGGCCGAGGTAATCGACCACCAGGCCGCCGGGCTTGTTACGGAACACGCGATTCACGCGCGCGATGGCCTGCATCAGTCCGTGGCCTTGCATCGGCTTGTCGGCATACATCGTGTGCAGGCAGGGGGCGTCGAAGCCGGTGAGCCACATGTCGCGCACGATCACGATGCGGAACGGGTCTTTGGCGTCCTTGAAGCGGTTAGCGAGTTTGCGGCGCTTGTCCTTGCTGCGGATGTGCGGCTGCCAGTCGGGGCCGTCGTCGGCGCTGCCGGTCATCACCACCTTCACCACGCAGGCTTTGCCCTTCTCGGCTTCCGCGTCGTCATTCTTGGCGCTGGCCCAGTCAGGGCGGAGCTCAATTAACGCGTCGTACAGATCCACAGCGATTCGGCGGCTCATGCAGACGATCATCGCCTTACCGTCCATCGCCTCCAGGCGCTTTTCGAAATGCGTCACCATGTCTGCGGCGACCAGTGAGATGCGCTTGGGGTCGCCCACCAGCGCTTCCAGAGCGGCCCACTTGGATTTGAGCTTCTCCTTCTTGGTCAGCTCCTCGCCTTCGGTGATCTCCTCGAACTCCGCATCGAGCGTCGGCAGCTCCGCGGCGTTCAGGCTGAGCTTGGATATCCGGCTTTCATAATAGATAGGCACCGTGGACTTGTCGGCCACGGCGCGCTGGATGTCGTAGATGGAGATGTAGTCGCCGAACACCGCCCGCGTGTTCGCGTCAGCCTTCTCGATGGGAGTTCCGGTGAAGCCGATGTACGACGCATTCGGCAGCGCATCGCGCAGGTTGCTGGCGAAGCCGTAAGACATCTCGCCGGTCTTCTCGTTCACCTTGCCGCCGAATCCGTACTGGCTGCGGTGCGCTTCATCGGCGATGACGACGATGTTTTGCCGCGCGCTCAGCTCGGGCATGGCCTCGCCCTGTTGTTCTCCTTTTGGGGGCATGAACTTCTGGATGGTGGTGAACACCACGCCGCCGCTAGCCCGGTTCAGCAGTTCCCGCAATTGCTCGCGACCGCTTGCCTGCACCGGTGTCTGGCCGAGGATGTCCGCGCAGCGCTGGAACTGACCGAAAAGCTGATCGTCGAGATCGTTGCGGTCCGTCAGCACCACCAGCGTCGGGTTCTGCATCGCCGGATGCCGCACCACGCGCGCGGCGTAGAAGAGCATGGAGTAACTCTTGCCCGAGCCCTGCGTGTGCCAGACCACGCCGGCGCGGCGGTCGCCCGGCTTGCCGCCGTGCATCCGGCCTGCCCAGTAGGTGCCCGTGTCGTCGCGCACCGCGCTGCCGGTCCCGGCCATGCCACTGGCGCGCACCGTCTCCTCAACCGCCGCGTTCACGGCGTGGAACTGGTGGTAACCCGCGATGATCTTGTGCAGTTCGCCCGAGTCCGGATCTTCCTCGAAGACGATGAAGTGGTGCAGCAGGTCGAGGAAGCGCTGCCGCTCGAACACCCCGCGCACCAGCACTTCCAGCTCCAGGGCCGTCTTCGGTGCGTCGCCTTCGCCATCGATCGTGCGCCAGACCTTGAACCACTCCTGGTTCGCCGACAGCGAGCCCATACGAGCTTGCAGACCGTCGCTAACTACCAGCGCCGCGTTGTATTGGAGCAACGAGCCAATCTCCGTCTTGTAGGTTTGAAGCTGCGCGTAGGCGCTCCAGATCGTTGTGTCCTCATCTGCCGCGTTCTTCAGCTCGACAAGACCGAGGGGCATTCCGTTGACAAAAACCACGATGTCCGGCCGCCGGTTGTGCTGCCCCTCGATCACCGTGACCTGGTTTACGGCAAACCAATCGTTCGCCTGCACGTCGCTGAAATCCACCAGCCGCACATGATCGCCCGCGATGCTGCCATCCGGCCGCTGATATTCCACCGGCACGCCGTCGCGCAGCAGTCGATGAAAGGCGCGGTTCGTCTGAGTGAGCGATGGCGTGCCCACGCGCAGCACTTTGCGCAAAGCCTCTTCGCGCGCATCTTCGGGAATGTGGAAATTCAGCCGACGGATTGCCTCGCGCAAACGATCCACCAGCACCACGTCGCCAAACGAATCCCGCTCCGCCGCCGGCTCCCCGGGCGCGATGTGCGGCCCGTGCCCGATCGCGTAGCCCAGCTCCCCGAACCATGTGAGGGCGGCGTCTTCGACGATGGATTCGTTGAGGGCCACTAGGTAGCGCTCGCGACACTTCGTCGGGAGAAGTGTCGCGAGCCGTCTTCAGGATCCTGCCAAATTGGCAGGATCCTTGGCAGGATACGCGACCGTATTGGGGTGGGCGCAATCATGGCTTGCGAACTTTGTACTCGGTCGCCCGGGCTGAACCTGTCCGCTCGAGCAAACCCAGTTCATGAAACTTCTTCAGGTGATTCATCGCTGTCCGATACGGCAATTTCATCCCCACCACATAATCGTTCGACTTGACGCTGGCTTTTGTCGCCAGCCACTCCCAGCCGGCACGCTCCGACTTGCTGAGTTCCCTCAAAACATTCTCTCTGAGCGAGGCAAGCGCCGACCTGGCATTGCGGAAAATCGTCAGGTTTACGTACAGCCCGTCGAACGCATACCGCGGCACCGGCAACCCATGCGTCTCGGCAACGTCTCCAAAAGCCCGCATCCCGAATCCGCGACCCTCAACCAACTTCGTTCCACCGAACGCAAACTGCAGCTTGGGGTTGCGGTTGTACATCGGCGCGGTGAAGTCCTGCATTTGCTCCAGCGTGATCGGCAGAAGCGGAGCGCCGGGACTGCGCACCGTGACCGTGTCCGCCGCCACCACCAGATGGCACGTCGCACCCGTCAGGTCGTAGTCACGATGCACCAGCGCGTTGATCACCGCCTCGCGCACCAGGTCCAATGGCACTGTCACTCGTTCGGCCCGCGTCATCCGGCTGCGATCAATTACGTTTGGCAGCTTCGAACGCAGCCACGCCTCCACCTTGTCGGGGATCAGGATCGTCGGTCCGTCGAAGTTGTGGATTTCGTGGGTGCCGTCGGGATACTCGATCGTTGCGTTCAGGCCCGCGTGATGCAGCGACTCGCGCGGCGCTTTCCCGAAAAGCAGGAACCCAAATCCGGTCGGCACCAGCTTCGATCCCCGCCGGCCAAGCAAACCCTGACGCTCCAAACGCTGAAGGAATCCGGCTGAAGTCGTCTTGTCCGGAATCTTGGTGCGCATGCGATAGCGGGCCAGAGCGCTCGGAGCCAGATCATCCACGCCCACACCGGCCAGCGTTTCATCCCACTGGGAAAGCGGTGCGGGCTTGGTCGCCTTCCCGCTCTTGGCTTCGGCCGCACGCTTCAAAGCTTGCGCGATGAAGTCCTTATTCGCCTCACGAATCTGTTCCTGCAAATCGAGATCGAAGAGGTGGACCTTCACGCCGTGCTGTTCCAGGTAGCGGATGCCTTGCCGGTCCACCATGGGGTCGGGGTCCTCGATGCCCACCCACACCGCGGCGATTCGCGCGTTCACGATCCGCTCGGCGCAGGGAAGCTTCGGATGCTTCCGCGCTCCCGGGGCGCAAAGCTCCAGCGTCGCGAACAGCAACGAACCATCCAGGCGCTCCTCACGATGCTTGCGCTCCAGCAGCGTGTATTCCGCGTGGTCACCGTGACGCAGCTCCCCGCGAAAGGCGGTGTCCACCGTCCCATCTGGCTTCACCAGAACGGCGCCCACCAGAGGACTCGACTTCTTGTCGGTGCGCGGCTCGTTGATGGACTGCTTCATCACCGAGATGGCTTTCTCCATCAGCTTGCGTGGATTGAACTTTGGTTTGGCGGCCATGGGTCAGCAATTCTTCCGCATCTTGTTCATGCCGCCAGCCCTTCTCGATAAGCCTGCATTACACGCTGCGCGCGGCAGATGGCCAAGGCACTTTTTACGCGGAAGCCGACCGAAAGGATGGCGTCCAGGCAGTAGTGCTGGGTCTCGTAGCTTTTTGCCGTCTGCCGCAATTATCCGGAATTTCCGGATAACTGAATCGGGCACCAGATCTCCCTCGGTGAAGACGTTCTGGATGTGTTCGTTGATCGTCCGCACATCTTTACCGAACAGATCGGCCATCAGCTTCTGCGGCAGCCAAACCGGCTTATCTTCAAACCAACACTGGACGCGCATGCGGCCTACCTCTGTCTGGTAGAGGATGACTTCGGAATTGGGCAAGGGGCGTTGCTCATCGGTTCAGCTTGATAAGGCCCTTCGATGAAAACTGAAACTGCCGTGAGCCGACTCGGTTCAGATGGGACACCAGTCCCGGCCCATACAAGCCTGGCTTTCCTCCGTGAAAGGCAAAGCTCCCTCGCAGTTCGCTTGTCTCGTTGTAGGCGGCAACCAACTCGTCTACTTGCGAATCTGTTAGCCGTTCGATGCCGGGCAGGGCCTTGGCGAGCGTGTTGCCACTGTCCCAGCTCGGACATTCGCGCAGTGCGTTGACGTACGCGCTGAACATCCTGTCATTCTTGATAAGAATGCCGACGATGTCCTCTGCTGCTGCCAGCCACGTGCTTGAAAGACCCTGAAATTTTCCGATAAACCCATACGGGTCTTTGCCAAGGCGCACGGCGATGATCGGAACGCCACGAGCAAACGCAAAGCCGACCTCTTGATCGGTCCATAGGCTGTCGTGAAATTTTTCGCTCATCAGCGCAACGAATCCGTCCATGCTCGCCAACGCATTCTCTATTTCGTCCTGCCATGCCTTGGTCGGATGGATATCCTCGTGGGCAACGAAACATGAGACGCCGAAAAGGCTAAGTTGCCCCTTCAGGTCGGCGGTCTTCTTCTTTACTTCTGACTTGTGACTGAGGAAAACACGGAATCCTTTGTCACCCCAAATTCGCTTGGTCGCATCGGGTGTGACTGTCCGCTTACTCGTGAGCAGAAGGCCGGAATCTCTACGCCATTCATGGTCTTCCCCGGCCTCCATCTCCATGAACACTTCTTCGATGAACTCATTCTGAACATTGTGGATTTTGTTCAGATCCTCCTTGATTTGAGTCTGGATGCTGCTCTTCTGCTTTACAGCGCTCAGAAATAGCGGCTGCGGAAGGACGAGATATAGCGCGTGGCCGTAGGTGCCGCCATTCCAGTTATCCCTGCTCCATTCCTCGTGAACACGTGTCTGCGCGTTGACGATGATTTCCTGCAGTTGGCGCTTACTTTCATGGGCATAAAGCTTCGAGAGCGCAGCAAGGTGGCGGTCAATCGTCTTCGGAAGTTCAAACTGACTCGCACTATTGATCACACTGCACTTCCCTTGCGCGTAGCGTCCGAGACGCTCAACTCCCCGCTCAATAGTTTCGGCAGCAGCGTGTCGCGCAGGGCGGCAAGGGTGCGGGATTGGGTGCTATTGGCCTCGGCTCGTTCAAAGAGTGGGGAGCAGGTGCGGTGCAAAGCTTCAGGAATCGTTCTTTCGTTCGGTAGTGCGATTTGCATGGCCCCACTGATTTCGGGGCGCACGGCTGGATAGGCTCCACGATCAGCCATTTGACCGCGGTGGTCGGAGACTTCGGGTTGCGTCAGGGCAGCGTGGATGAATGGCCACGGGAATTTCGTCGGCGTGATCGCGAAGAAGCTAGTGGAGGTGTCGCCAAACGAATCCCGCTCCGCCGCCGCTTCACCAGGCGCCAGGTGCAGCCCGTGCCCGATCGCATTGCCTAGCTCCCCGAACCATTCGCGGGCGGCTTCATCGACGATGGATTCGTTGAGGGACATAACCTCTAGTTAGTTTTTGAGTCCCCAGCTGTTGCTGGTGCCGTCACGCCAAAGAACTCCTCAGCTTTTCGAACTATGCTCTCGAACGCAGCGAAAGCATCTAAACCCGCCTGTCCAGACAGCTTGCAAACGTATCTCGCGAATTTCTCCTTGGATTCGTTCGGGACACATTTCGTTAGCAAGAATAGCTCTTCCTCATCGGCACCCTTCGAACGGCAATAGTCTTCAAATGTGATGCCCAACGCAGTGAAGCCATTGACCCGCACAATGTCTTCACGCGCCACCAGCCATTTCTGTGCTTCAGCATATTTCCAAACTTCGATCGGGAAAAGCTCCTCCAACGCAATCGGAAGACTGAGACCCTTCTTGAAAATGGCGATAACGCGTTGTGGCTTATCGAGCTGGATGACGTGGATATGCTGCTTTTCGCCGGCCTTTACTGAAGAGTGATTTGCAGACACAACGCGTTCATTCTCATGAACAGCCTTGCGCGCCGCAGTTCCAGCATCATCCACATCGCAGATTCCCAAAGCCTTGTGCGCTATTCGCCCATGAGCCCACGAAATGAGCATGTCCTTTACCCAATTGGTCCCAGCACCTGTGTCACTTCGCATGGTGACCATTGTGAGCAGGTGTGGAGCAAACAAACCGAACGCTTTTTCCAGAACCATCGCATCAGTCTTCCCCTCTACGAAGATGGTCGGGCGGTCCAACTTCTTAACTTCGTTGAGCATGGCCAACCATTTATCCCGTTCCGCGACAGCGCGGGCGAACGAGGGAGCGATAATTGGAAGTATTCCAACGTGTTCATCTACTACTTCTAACTCCCCAGATTTGACAGGCTTAATGACGGTGTTTCCGTCTTCGCTCGCGCCAGTGACGAGAAAAATACTGGTCTCGGCGGTAGTCGTTCCAAGCGAGTAAAACGCGGGCGAGTGTGTCGTTGCAAAAATCTGAATCTCCTTGCTGTAGTCGACAAACTCCTTCGCAAGGTCAGCAGCTTTACTCATTTCCAAATTGTTCTCTGGTTCTTCGAACCCCCAAATCGTTTGTGATTGAGGAGTACCTCTAACCCTCCTCGACCGGGACTGTTGAGCGATATAGTGGAGCAGAATCGGAATGTGGCGGGCCTTTACCCCGTCACCGCGCTGGCCAAGAGAGACCGCCATCTTGCCTTGGGATTGAAATTCCAATCGGGAGAACAATTCACGCAAATCAGCTGGGAGCTCAATCGTGCTCTTAATGCCGAGTTTTCTCTCGATTTCGTCAAGTGCGCTACGCGTCTTATCGTTAATGGTAGATGTAAACCCACCGGATGCAGAACGAATCTCATCTGCCACTGTATCGACAAGGACGTCGTGAAGCGCCTTGAGCAGTGTCTCAAAGTAGTCGTTGCCCTTTACGGCTGGCACATATTCGAAGCGAATTGCATTGAGCAGCGCGGGAACCCGAGAGCGGCCTTTGAGCGGAGTCTTGTCGACATGACAAAGCTCAGCCCCTTCCTCATGCGGACCACTTACGCGCCACGCCTTTTTCCAGAGGATTTCTGCGGCATCATACGAGGCTGGCAACTTTAGCGTGAGTGTTACCCGAGATTCCTTAGCCTTGTTCGCGGGAGTCTTGGCGTATTTGCAGAAGTCTCTGTTGAACACGAACGGACTCGCCGCAGCGGGGCCATTGAAGAACAGATCAAGCGCCCGCAGGACGTTAGACTTTCCCGCATCGTTCAGACCAACAAATAGATTGAGTCGGTCGGACCTGAACTGCTCGTCCACGATTGAACGGTAGTTCTGAATTCGGACGGACGTTATCTGAAGTATTTCCTGTGCCATGAGGTTTAGTGGTCGCCTTGAATTCTTAAGTCCCCGCTCAGTAGCTTCGGCAGCAGCGTGTCGCGCAGTTTGGCGAGGTTGCGGGACTGGATGCGGTTGTTTGCTATCTTCGATTCGATTTTAGAGTCGAATGCGTCGAATGCGCTTTGAATTGCCTTGGCCGGCACGAGTATCGGATAGTTCAGGAAATCCTCGCGGCTCAGTCCGAGGTTCGTAGTCCCAGTAGCCCGTCCTCGGCAATACTCTCGGTATTCGGGGAGCAAGAGCGCGCGGTAAAGATAGGCGAACGAAATGCCGGTATCGCGAGGAACGAGTTTCACGGTGTCTTGCGTAAGCCGGCCCGCAGGGATCTCGACTGGAACACGAGCGACTGCGCCCAGTAAGTCTGCAGCCTGAGTGACGTCCTTCAAGGAGGCGAAGAGGTCCCCGGGCCGAAGGATGAGCTTGGGTGCCGATTCGCCGCCGTAGGTTCGGAGAGAATCGTCGCGAAAGCCGCCGTTTCGGTGAATCGAACCAAGTCCGAATAGATAGGGACCGGGAAGGTCTTTGAGTTTGCTCTTGTAAGTATTACCTCGCACAAGATCGACGTGGTCACCAAGGCGCGAAATCTTCCATCCTTGTGGACGTGGAAAATCCTCTGTGCGATCGATGTGCTCGGCGAAGAAAGCAGCGGTGGCTGGATCGAGACCCGCGATGGGGCGGCCATCAAGTTTGGCGCGTACGGGATCGAAATCCACAAACCAGCTCTGAAACAGCGTCCGTGCCATCGCCTCAAGCGTCGCGTTCATCCGCCGATTCAACTCGATTTTGTCGTCCAGCGCTCCGAGCACTCCCGCGATGGTTTTTTGCTCGGTGAGAGGTGGGTAAAGAATCGGAAGGGCTTCGAGCAGTGGAATCCGAAGATTGCTCACCGTCGAGCCGGTGCCTTCATTTACTTTGATTTCATCTTGAACGGCGCGCGACTGAATTGAGTAGAGCAGGAACCGCGAGTCGCACTTCTTCGGATCCGGCCGCAGCATGACCATCCGTTGACCGAGACAGCAGCGAAGACCGTCAGGAATAAGGCAAACTTCGCCCATCGGGGCCTCCCGCGTGATCACAAGATCTCCGGCCCGCAGCCGTGCTCGTCGGCTCCTTTGCTCAAAATGCGCCTCGTCGGTATAGCTCTTGGCGCTGAGATCAAGGCGACCATGTCTGATGTTCTGGCTGCGCAGAACAAGCGCACCGCTTGCAGTCCAAAGCGGTGTGGAATGTGGACAGTCGGCAATCTGCTCGCACAAAGAGGAGAGCCGCACTTTCTTCCACTCACCCGCCAAAGCCAAGTCTCCTTAAGGTTGATTTGATCGCACGCTCCTGTTTTGCGGACTCCTCAAACTGTGCGCGAAGTTCGGCGACGAGACGCGGCATTTTTTCCTCGAATGATTCGCCGTCGCCTTCGACGTCCTCGGCGCCCACGTAGCGGCCCGGTGTAAGGACGAAGCTGTGCGCGGCAATTTCCGCAGTAGTGGCGGATTTGCAGAATCCGGCAATGTTCTCGTATTCACTCTCGCCCTTGGCTTCTCGCCAGTTGTGATACGTCGTGGAAATCTTCCGCAGATCATCATCGGTCAGTTCGCGATGGACACGGTCGATGAGCGTTCCGAGTTTGCGGGCATCGATGAATAGCGTTTGCTTGCGGCGGTCGCGAAAGCTTCGTTTGGCATCGCCACCCTTGTTCTTCGTGAGGAACCACAAGCAGACCGGAATCTGAGTGCTGTAGAACAGTTGCCCAGGCATTGCAACCATGCAGTCCACGAGGTCAGCCTCAATGATTGCGCGGCGAATCTCGCCTTCGCCGGACTGGTTAGACGACATGCTCCCATTCGCCAGCACAAACCCCGCATAACCTTTCGGCGCAAGGTGATGAATGAAGTGCTGCACCCACGCAAAGTTCGCGTTGCCCTTCGGCGGCACACCAAACTGCCAGCGCACGTCGTCGTCCTTGCGGTACCAGTCGGAGTCGTTGAACGGCGGATTCGCCAGCACATAATCGGCGCGCAGATCCGGATGCAGGTCCCGTCGGAAGGTGTCTGCGTGCTCGGGGCCGAAGTCGGCCTCGATGCCGCGCAGCGCGAGGTTCATCACCGCGAGTCGGCGGGTGGTGGCGTTGCTCTCCTGGCCGTAGATGCTGATGTCACCCAGCTTGCCACCGTGGGATTCGACGAACTTCTCCGACTGCACAAACATGCCGCCGGAGCCGCAGGCCGGGTCATAGATGCGGCCTTTGTAGGGAGCGAGCATCTCGACCAGGCAGCGCACCACGCAACTCGGCGTGTAGAACTGCCCGCCGTTCTTGCCCTCGGCGCTGGCGAAGCGGGTGAGGAAATACTCGTAAACGCGGCCAAGCAGATCGACGGAGCGATGGGTCTTTTCGCCTTCGCTGGCGGCGGTGAGTTCGATGGTGGCGATGACGTCGATCAGTTCGCCGAGACGCTGTTTGTCGAGGCCGGGGCGGGCGTAGTCTTTGGGTAGAACACCTTTCAGTCGCGGGTTGTCACGCTCGATGGCAACCATGGCATCGTCGACGGTCTTGCCGATGGCGGGTTGCTTGGCGCTGGCGTAGGATAGGCTTCCAGCCTGTCATG
>JAYTOI010000057.1:0-1904 GCA_043747875.1 Pseudomonadota bacterium
CTAGGGAAGGTCTGATTTATTAGCCGAGGCGCATTAAGATACGCGTAGTTGGTGTTGTTAGGGGATGGAAGATGCGCCCGAAGCAGGGAACGTTCGCCGAAGCGGGTTTTGAGAAGTACCACAAGCCCACGAGGCGTGAGGAGTTTCTCGGTCAGATGCAGGCGGTCATGCCGTGGGAGCCATTGAAGTCGCTGATCGAGCCGATCTATCCGCGCGGCGAAGGCGCCGGGCGTCCGCCGGTGGGGCTGGAGCGGATGCTGCGGATTCATTTTCTGCAACACTGGTTCAACCTGTCCGACCCGGCGGTGGAAGAGGCGCTGTACGACTCGCGCGCGATGCGGGAGTTTGTGGGCATTGACCTCGGGCGTGAAGCGGCGCCCGACGAGACGACGATCTGCAAGTTCCGCCACCTGCTGGAGGAGCACGAGCTGGGCAAAAAGATTCTGGCGACGGTGAACACCCATTTGGCGAAGGCGGGCTTCAAGGTGAGCACGGGCACGATTGTCGATGCCTCGATCATCGCGGCGCCATCTTCGACCAAGAACCAGGACAAGGAGCGCGATCCGGAGATGCACCAGACCAAGAAGGGTAATGAGTGGCACTTCGGGATGAAGGCGCACATCGGGGTGGATAGCCGCCACAAGATCATTCACTCGGTGGCGGCGAGCGCAGCGAACGTGCATGACTCGCTGGCGATTCCCGTGTTGCTGCACGGCAAGGAGCGTTGCGTGTGGGGCGACTCGGCCTATCAAGGCCAACGATCCGTCATCCGCAAGCATGCCAAGCGGGCGCGCGACATGACGCATCGACGTTACCGCTTTGCGGGTCGTGTGGATGAGGTCCAGAGAGCCAAGAACCGCACCAAGTCGCGCGTGCGCGCCAAGGTCGAGCATTGCTTCCTCATTATCAAGCGCATCTTCGGCTTCTCCAAAGTGCGCTATCGCGGTATTGCCAAGAACGAACAACGTCTGTTGGTTGCCTGTGCACTCACGAACATTTTCCAACTGAGACGGCCGCTGATGCGGATGGCAGCTACATGACGGTGCGCCGGTTCACGATGCGGATGGAAGCGAGCTCGGCATCGAACCTCGATGCGAAGCGCGCCACTTGTGCTATCGCGCAACTCATCAGCTCGCGTCGGCATGCACGGAATGCCGCCGTCGCGCATAAATCAGACCTTCCCTAATGGGCGCCGTGAACAACCGTCTCGATCGACCTGCCGATGTTGCGCGCGACCATGTGGTCGGCGCTGCCAACGCTGCGATCACACTCGTGGAATATGGCAGCTACGACTGCCCGCACTGCCGTGCCGCCAACGCGCGCATCACTGAAGTACGGAACCAGTTAGGAGACCGCGTTAGATACGTATTCCGCCATCGGCCCATCTCCGGTAGCGAACTTGCGCGCCGTGCCGCGGAGCTGGTGGAACAGGCGGCGACTCCCGACGAATTCTGGAGCGCGCACGTCTCGCTGATGACGCGCTCGCGCACTCTCACCGAAGAAGACTTGCGCGTGGTCGCGGAGGACTTGCGCCTGGGCGAAAACGCGCCGGATGTGGCTGTGTCGCTCGAGGCGCAAGCCCGCGCGCGCGTGGACGCGGACGTGGCCAGCTCACACGCCAGTGGCGTCCGCTTCACGCCGACGTTTTTCATCAACAGCCAGCGCTACGACGGACCCTGGGACGAGGCGTCTTTCACCGACGCCATGCTCGGCTCGCTCGGCCACCGCGTGCGCACTGCGGCGCTGGGCTTCGCAAGCTGGGCGCCCTCCGCCGGCTTGATGCTGCTGCTCGCGACGCTCGCGGCCCTCATCTTCACCAACTCCGCCGCGGGCGCGGCGTTCTCGGATTTCTGGGAGATGCCGCTGGGCCTCGCGTTGGGCGACTCGGGCTTCCAGATGTCGCT
>JAYTOI010000058.1:0-9925 GCA_043747875.1 Pseudomonadota bacterium
CAACAGCAGTTCGAGGCGCACTACCAGCCCATCGTCGATCTGGCGTCGCGGCACCTGGTAGGAGTGGAAGCGCTGATGCGCTGGCGTCATCCGAAGCGCGGATTGGTGCTTCCGAACCATTTCATTGCGCTCGCGGAGGAGACCGGGCAGATCGTGCCGATGACGCAGTGGATGCTGAACCGCGCCTGCGCGGACGGCGCAGGCCTGCAACGCGACGTCGCGCTGGGGCAAGGCTTGCGCGTCTCGGTAAACGTCTCGAGCCGTTATCTCAACCAGGGCCATGTCGCCGAGGACGTACGCAACGCGCTCGGGCAGCACCGGCTCGCGCCCGACTGTCTCATCCTCGAAGTCACCGAGAGCCTCCTGCTCGAGAACTCCAAGCACATCGAACGCACGTTTGCGGAGCTCAAGACGATCGGCGTGCGTCTCGCGCTCGACGATTTCGGCACCGGCTATTCCTCACTCTCATACCTTCATCGCCTGCCGATCGACATCCTCAAGATCGATCGCTCCTTCGTCGAGCGCCTGGGGCGCGACGATGGGGGCAACGACGGTGCGGACGCCGCCGCGCTTGCGAAGGCGATCCTGTCGCTGGCCGACGCGCTTGGCCTCGACACCGTCGCCGAAGGCATCGAGTTCGACGCACAACGCGACATCTTGCTGACTCTGGGCTGCAAGGTGGGGCAGGGCTATTTGTTCGGTAAGTCGGTGCCGGCCGAGGAGATCCTCGAGGTCGCGGCGACGCGCCGGCGCCGCGTGCTCGCCAGCAACATCGGGGAGGCCGTCGAGTATTCCGCGACCGGGCGGTTCCGGTCCATGAAGGATAAATGAGCGCACGGTGCCTCACGGGCCTGCCACCCGGTTCAGTCGCCAGCGCGTAGAGCGACTCCAACTTCTGCTACGGCTTTTCCCATTCGCCAGACGTCGGCGGCGCGCGACCCTACGGCAGCGTCCATTCCGGGCTCGCTTTCTGGCAAATGTCGGCGCCTTCGCCGAGGGCAGCGGAATCAGATTGCCGGCGTTTACCTCACTCCCTCACTGGATCGATACCTCATCGAGATTCGCCAGATCCTGTCCACTGGATTCAAATCGAAGCGTGTTGGATGACCCGCTGGTCAACGTCACGGCGACATCGAGCGTGGCCCAGTTTGTCCAGCCGCCCGTAGTCCCGAACGTGATGCCCTGCGAGGCTCCGTTGATCCGCAATCGTCCAGTGCGCGCGGTCGCACCACCATTCGCAAATCGAATACGCAGTGTTCGCACGCCGCCCGCGCCCCCGTTGACGCTCTGCATCTGCGCCGAGCCGCCCGTGGCTGGAAAGTTCACGAAGCCCGTGCCGTTGAAACCCGCGCGATTGCTTTCCACGACGGCGCCACCCGCAAGGGCCGCGGTCTCCGCCTGAATCGTGACCGGACCCGGATTCGGGCCGGAAACCCCGGCATAGCGGATGTTAGGCACCGGAGGTGTGCTCATGCCGCTGCCCAGGAAATAGTCCACCTGGTGTGACTGGACGTATCCCTTCAGCGTCATCGCGTTTCGATAGGCCGGATTGTGCGGCAGCGTGTATAGACGAATGTTGCTCGCGTGCGGCGTCGTGAAGACGATGAGTTGAGATGCCGCGCTCCGGCACTCCGCGTTCGGCTCTGAGACAGTGGAGCGGGCCGTGGTGGCTCGACTCGGCGAGTCGTCCGGTGCCCGGATTTCTGGAGTTGGTTCTCAACCGTCAACCACATGTGCCGGTGATAACATCGGCCGGGCTAACAAACACGAGAGTATTCCCATGAGCACCGACCCGATCGCCGACTACGCCAGCCAGCAGGACCTGCAGCGTGCGCAGATCTGCAACACGCTCCAGAGCCGGATCAACGCCTCACTACCCCAGGCAACCTGCAAGCTGTGGCACTCCATTCCCGTATGGTTCATCGGCGAGAACCCGGTGGTGGGCTACACCGCGCGCAAGACGGGCGTGATGCTGATGTTCTGGAACGGCAAGCACTTCGATGAGCCGCAGCTCAATCCCTCGGGCAGCTTCCACATGGCGGAGATTCCCTATGTCGTCGCCTCTGAGATCGACGACGCGAAACTCGCGGGATGGCTTGCGAAAGCCGCCACGAGCATCTGGGACATGGTGGGTGAGCGCAAGGCGGCGGTCGCGAAGCGTGGCACGAAGTCTGTGAAGGCCAAGCCGAAGCCGGTCAAGGCAAAGACCAAGCCCGCCAAGGCAAAAAAGACCAAGCCCGCGAAGAAAGCCGACCAGCGGAAGCCGGTGAGGCGGTCGGCCAAGGCCAAGAAGCGCGCGCGCAAAAAGAAATAGTTCGAAGCACTGAGACTGTCGCGCCGGACACGCACTGTAGGAAAGTGAGCCGTGCGGGTTATCCATCTGGGACGCCAGATTGGCGAGCGCGGCGACTTACTCTCATCGATCGACTCGCGCACGCTGAGGGCATGATCGAACGCCCCAACCCCGACGATGAATCCGCGCTGCCCGAGGATCCTGCCCCCAGCAATGATCCTGAGCCAGCGCCTCGATTTCCGAAGCCTGCGCGCGCCAATCACGACGTACGGCCGGAAGCTTTCGCGCACAACCCGAAAGTGACGCCGCTGGACGAGGACAAGCACATCGAAGAGGGCATCGAAGTCAAAGTGACGTGACCGCAGCACATCGTCGCTGCCGTTACAAAAAGGGTCAGCATTTCGCCCATCGAAGTGCCGTCTTCCTCCTCTATGTCTCGTTCACGAGGCGTACGACCATCCCGCGTGATGCAGCCGGGCACGCTCCTCCAGATCTTCAAGACCGCCGCGCAACGCTGGCTCGAGCGCGATGCTTTCGAGCATGCGGCTGCGCTGGCCTATTGCACTCTGCTTTCTCTCGCGCCCCTCGTGATCATCGTGGTCGCCATCGTCGGCATCGTGTTCGGTGAAGACGCCGCGAGCGGACAGATCTCCGTAGCGATCTCCGATCTCGTCGGACCTCAGGCTGCGAAGGCTGTGGAAGAAGCCGTGCGGCGCTCGCGGCTGGAGGAGGCGGGTCTCGTGCCGACGATACTGGGCGTCGGTGCGCTCATCTGCGGCGCGACCACGGTGTTCGCGCAGATGCAAAGCGCGCTCAACCAGTTCTGGGGCGTGAAGGCCAGGCCCGCGCTCAACGGCATGCGCACGTTCCTCACCGTACGGCTGCTGTCGTTGGGCATGGTGCTCATCATCGGCTTTCTGATGCTCACGTCCTTCGTGGTGAGCCTGGGTGTCACCGGCGTCGTCGAGTACGCCCAGGAGTGGGTGCCGATCCCCGGGTTCGCAGTGGTGTTGATCGATCTCGCGGTTTCGCTGGGCGTCACCACGGTGCTGTTCGGCATGTTGTTCAAGGTTCTGCCGGACGTGAGGATCCGCTGGGCCGATGTATGGCGCGGCGCGTTCATCACGGCACTGCTGTTCGCGATCGGCAAGTACCTCATCTCGCTGTATCTCACGCACGTGGCGCCTGCCTCGACCTACGGCGCGGCCGGATCGCTGGTGCTGATACTGCTGTGGGTGTACTACTCGTCGCTGATCCTGTTCTTCGGCACTTGCCTCACGATCGCCACGATCCTGCAGCGGGGCGAGGAGATACGTCCGAAGATGACGGCGGTGCGCACGCGCGTCGTGCTGGAGGAAAACGCTGTACCGAGTCCGGGCGCGTCTTGAGCGCCAAGCCCCCGCCGTTTGCCGCAGCATTTTTTCGTCAGTCGTGCGTCACTGTGAGCCGCTCGCGCCCGCCGGTGCAAGGGGCGCGTCTTCAAACAGACTGACGATGCTCTGGTACTTCTCGATGTACCAACGGTTCTCGTTGTTGTATCGCGGAATCGTCACCGGACGGGCCACACCGCCTTCCGCCTTCCAGACACAGGGACATTTCACTGAAGACGCAGTGATCTCCATCTGCGGACGGCTGAGCTGATCGAGCTGAACTTTCATCCGCTTCAACACGCCGTACAGCTTGTTCACGTTTCGCGGTCCGCCGTTGTAGGCGGCGACCGGGAAGATGCCCAGCACGGCCGGGTTGCTGCGGTATGCCGTGCGAATGTCCGACCGCATCTGCGCGAGCTCCAGGTCCAGCAGGCAGATCGCCGCCTTCATTGCATTCAGCAGGTTGGTTGCGCCGGTCTCGAATACCGGATCGAGCTTGGCCGCACGGCAGCGTCTGACCACCGCTGAATAGGTGCCATTACCTCTGCGATTGGTGAATTGCATCGGGCCCAGCGCGCGTGCGCTCGAGACGCTGTATTGAAAAGCCTCGTCCTGCTTGAGACCGTATTGGCTCAACACCTCGTCGAAGGCGACCGCCTCCTTGTCGATGTAATCCCGGTCGTCGGTCTGCTCGATCACGGCAAGCGTCGTGATGACCTGCAGGGGAATCGCGTCGGCGAGCAGTTCCCCCGGAAAGGCTACGCTTGGTGCCTTGGCGATCCGCAGCTCATCCAGCGCCTGGCGCGCGGTGGCGACCAGGAATTCCTTGCCGCCGCTGACGAACGCCGGATCGAAGGTGTCTTCCGTGAACGGTAGATAGACGGTGGGCTTGGCGGTCTCGACGACGGCGGCCCACTGTCGGCGCTTCACCAGATGGTTGTCGAACACCGGGAACTTGCGCCCATACACCTTCAACGGCTCACCGTCTCTCGAGAAAGCGAACATCAGCCGCTCGGCGCCGGTGCCCTTCACGTGCCGCGCCTCGATTCCAGGCGTGAGGGAGCGGAAGGCCAGTGGCTTCCTGCCGGGTTTCCATTTGATCGGCGGACGCGGCAGTTCCAGTTGGGCGATGGTCCACTCCTGGCTGGCTTCGCTCCAGAGAGCAAAAGCGACGGGACGCCCGCGCAGCGCCTGCCGCTTCCCCTTTCCAGTCAAGACATACTGGAGTTCGACGTCACGAAGCAGATTTTGCCCCTCGGTGACGAGGTCGAAGATCGCCTCGTGGCGATGGGGGATGCGACCCTGGACCACGACCTCCGGGATCGGCGCGTCGGCCTGCTCAGAGTCCGCGACGGCCTGCAGAACTTCGCCTTCTTTCTCCTTCGATGCCTCCTCGACGGACGCCGTTTCCGGCAGCGTCGCGGCCGCGTCGTCTGAAACATCTGGCAACGGGTCCATCAGCGCCGGCTCGAACTCCTCGCGGGCGCCGCCCGTCGTTGCGCACCCGGCCGAGAACGGAGTTGCCAGGATGAGCAGGGCGAGAAGGATCAGCGCGGCGGGAGGTGTGGTGGATGTGTTCATGCAAGCGATGGTTGGCGAGGCGCCAGTCTAGAGAAGGGCGGTGCCGTGTGCACGGTGCCCAATGTGAGCGCGTTCGCGTCTTGAGAATCTCGTGTCCCGCCGGCAACGATCGCTTCGTGGCGAGCGCACTGCGAGACCTGCGGGTCACGGTGGCCCAATCGCCTCGGCCCATCAGCTCGATCCGGCTCCTCGCGACACATTCCGGAATGGCTGCCATTTCAAATGTGTCACCGAACGCCACAACCACTCCACGGGTCCCATCGAAAAGCGTCGCAGCCACGACTTCGCGATGAACACCTGCGCGACGAAAAACCCCACCCCCAGCAAGGCCGCCACCGCCGACCCGATCTCGCCCATCAGGCCGAACCCGATTCCATAGAACGCCACGGACAAGAACAGGCTCTGCAATAGATAGGTGGTCAAGCCCATCTTCCCGAGCGGCGCGAGCTGTGCGAGCACGCCGCGCGAGTACTTCCAGAACAGCAGCGTGATGGTCGCGACATACGTGGCGGCCAGCGATGCCTTCTGCACTCCGGACGCGAACTGCATCAGCACGCCGCTCAGCGCGCCGGAACCGGCGTAGGTCAGCGTGAGCACGGTGCTCGAGAACGCGACCGCGCCAGCGCCCGGCCCGTGAACAATTGGTACTGCAGCTTCATCTCGAGGCCGTAGCCGAAGTTCGTGCGGGCGATGTCGGCGAGGGAGCCGGACTTGGTTGCCGTGTCGAGCGCCGCGCCGCCCACCGTGAACAGCTCACCGATTTTCGCACTCGCTTGCTGCTGCGCGGGAGAGGGAGGCGGGGCATCCAGGCGCGCGATGCGTTGCACGAGCCCAGGCACGTTGAGCACCAACAGCAGCGCGACGACGAGCAGCACACTGCTGCGCACCTTGCCGAGGGGGATGAGCAGCAATCCGAGCGCGGCGTAGATCATCAGGATGTCGCCGTTGAAGAGGAGCTGATGCGCCATGCCGATGAGGAACAGCACGGCGAGTCGCCAGGCAAATCGGCCGGCGAACGCGGTGCCGTTCCGCGCTGCATTGTCGAGCTGAATGGCGAAGCACGCTGAACTGCATGAAGCCGTCCGTTGGCGGAGGGCCGGCGAGAAAGCCCATCTCGGCATGCGTGATGACGATTCCGAGCAATGCGAACGCACGCAGCACGTCGATGACGGCGATGCGCTCTGAAGGCGATGTATTCATCGCCTGCAGGATTGTGGGCTGGGGTAGCGCAGTCAATACGAACGGGCATCATCCCGGCGCATGGCTGGGCGCGCTCGGCGATTTATCGCTGAATCTGCAGGGTCGTATGAGGTTGCCCTTCGAAAGCACTACCCGCTAGAAAGTCCCCTGTACTCCGATCCTGAACGCGCCCTTGAGATCGATTTGCGGCTTCGACTGCGCTGAATTGCTGGTCCAGTCGATGGTGCTCTTGAAGTCGCCCTGCACGAACAATCCCAGTTGCGGCACCGTTATCCCCGGCTTGTCGACTAGTTTGAGCACGTAGCGGGCATTGGCTTTGGCTCCGACGAGAAAGTTGATGGGCGGGCCGAGTGACTTGAGCTCGAACACCGGATCGACGCCCCACTTGAATCCGAAGCTCATCGGCACGACTGGGTCCAGCGCCAGCGGCCCGACTTTCTTCACGGGCTTCGGTACGGCGCCGAGGATCGTTCCGCGGAATGGGAAATTCTGCGGCAGTTGGTCCAGGAGCCGGATGATCTCCTGAAAACTGGCCAACGCCGGGTCGACTGGGTCATTGCGTATCGGTGTGCTCACCAGGAACGTCAACGTCTGCCCTGGCGAGGTCAGAGCTGGAATTCCGATTGACGAGTCCGGGGGCAAGATGAAGGGGACCGGCAGAGGCGGCAACAACCGCGGCGGCTTGATGGCGTTCGGGCGGCCGTTTTGCGCCGGTGCCGCGTTCGGCACCAACGCCAGGCTGATGGGCAACTGCTCTTCCTCGAAGAGTTTGAGCATCGTGTTCGGTCCGACGATGCCATCGGCCTTCAGTTGGTTCGCCTTCTGAAACTCGACCACGCGGGCGTGGGTCATGCGACCAAAAATACCGTCGACTTTCAGTGGACCAAGCCGTCGGATGTGGAAGTTCAGCACGTCTTGAACGGCACGTACGTCCGCGCCATTGAGTCCTTGCTTGATCAATCGGCCCATGGGAATTCCTCCGTTGAAACTGCCCCAGTCGAGAATGAGGGCTGGATGGCGTCTTTCCTCCGCACATCTTGTTTGAAGTTGATGCGCAGGAGTGGAAAATCTCTGCCCGGCCGCTCAGGGCTCAAATTACGGCGAACCAGCCGCTCGGCCGGAAAATCCCTAAGGCACCGGCCCCTGTGCACGGTTCACATCTGACGCATGAGCGCAGATCGACGTCACGTTTCACGTCGTCCATCCTTTCGTCGCGTCGCCCGGCACGCGATGCTTGTCCACGGCACCATCAACCGGTACGTGTCGTGAACCCGATCCATTGCATCTACTCGAGTCGCGCGAGTACTTCGCTGCGCGAAGAGGAAATCGCGCAACTGCTCGAGCGCGCGCGCCGCAAGAACGCCGCGTGCGGAATCACCGGCATGCTGCTCTACATCGAAGGCAGCATTTTTCAGGTCCTGGAAGGCGAGGCCGGGGCCGTCCACGCCGTCTACGACCTCATCGGCAAGGATGTCCGCCACGACCGGGTCACGCTGATCATCGAGGAGCCCATCGCCAAGCGCAGCTTCGGCGAGTGGAGTATGGGCTTTGCCACGGTGGCGCGCGCCGATGCGCAACGGCTGGTCGGCGAGAACGATTTCTTCGGCAGCGCGGATTGTCTGCAGCGCATCAACCCAGGCCGCGCGAGCAAGCTGCTGGTCGCCTTCGGCGCGGGCCGGTGGCGCACCGAGCAGACCGGGATACATCGTTCGCACGCCCGCGTCGGGTAGTTCGATGGGTGATTTCGACGCGAGCTTCGCGTTCCAACCGATAGCCGACATCTCTGCGCGCAATGTGTTCGCCTATGAGGCACTGGTGCGTGGCCGCAATGGCGAGTCCGCCGCCAGCGTGTTCGCCGCGGTGCCACCGGCGCAGCTGCATGCGTTCGACCACTCGGCGCGCATGGCGGCGGTCGAGCTCGCTGCGCGGCTCGGCCTCGACGTCCGAATTTCCCTGAACGTGCTGCCGGGGTCGATCGAGTCGACACCGGAGGGCCTCGATCTGCTGCTCGAATGCGCCACCCGGGCGGGTTTGTCGCACGAACAGTTGTTGCTAGAGGTCACCGAAGGGGAGGCAGTGCAGCGGCCGAAGGAGTTCAGCCAACTCCTCAATCGCTACCGCGCGCAGGGCGTGCGCCTCGCTATCGACGACTTCGGCGCCGGGTACTCGGGGCTGAACCTGCTCGCATACTTCCAGCCTGACCTCATCAAGCTCGACATGCACCTGGTGCGGGACATAGACCGCGCTGGGCCACGGCAAGCGATCGCGCGCGCCGTCCTGCAGGTGTGCGACGACCTCGGCATCGAGGTCATCGTCGAAGGCGTGGAGACGATCGGCGAATACCAGTGGTTCAGGCGCGTGGGTGTGCGGCTCTTCCAGGGCTATCTACTCGCGCGGCCGGCCTTCGAGGCGCTCGGTGCACCGGTCTTCCCGGAAGTCTAGCAAGTCAAACGCCCGAGGCGCCGCTCGGCGCACCCGCCGAAGTGGCGGCTCTTCCCGGCCGTGCCCGGCTTTTTGTAGGAGCCCGTGACATCGCGCGCGAGGTCGAGCTCTCCATGTGCGAGCAATGTTTCTCGCAACACTGAGGTCTTCCACAGGCGCAGAATGCCCGCAGGTCATCCAACACTTCGACATGAAGCGCAAGGAATCGGGCAATGCTGAACTTCGGATACAACGGCCTTTTGGGCCTGCTGATACTGGTGGGCGACGTCTGGGCGATCATCAATATTTTGCAGAGCTCCGCGTCCAATGAGAAAAAGCTGCTTTGGACCATCGTGGTGCTGGTGCTGCCGGTGTTGGGCCTGATCCTGTGGTATTTCCTCGGGCCACGGGGCGGCAGGACTTAGGACGCACGACCCCAGGCGCTCGTCTTACGTCTCGCGTGAGAGACCTCATATACCCTCTTCGCCTGTCTTCTTCATTTTGAAGGTCATCGTGCTTCGGCGTGCGGTGTCGACCTGATTCGCGGTCTCGCCTGGTCCGGGCCCTGAACACTCGACACGCACACGCATTCCCGAATCGGCGTTCGTCCCGCTCCGGCACGGAATTCGCGCGCTCGCGCCGCGCTCTATCTACGTCTCCAGCCGTGCGCACGCTCATCCCGAAGCTGGCCGACGCCCACTAAGGGGCTGCGAAGCACGTTGCGGCGCTGCGACAGGCCCGTCATGGCGAGAGCTTTCCTCGCGGGCGGGGAACCTATGTTCGCACCATCGCATTCTGCCTCTGGTGCATCGCTTCGCTGCTCATGGCAACGCTGCAGTGCACGAAATCAACGCTGCAGACGCTTCAGGGAGTTGATTGCGGGCAGCATCCACAAGCAAGGAGGCAGCAAAATGAAAGCTCCATCAGAGGTCAAGTGGGTGTGGTTCCTCACATCCGTCACCATCTGCTTCATCGTTTCATCGCTCGCGGTCACCGGCGTCAGTTAGCCGCGCAACGGGGAACGAAGCGGGCCCGACCCAGCATCGCTGAGTCGGGCCCG
>JAYTOI010000059.1:0-20120 GCA_043747875.1 Pseudomonadota bacterium
GTAACACACGGACTACCCGTATCTCAGCTTCCAGAATCTCTGGCAAGCATTTTCTCTAACTCCTCACATTGCCTAGCAAAGTTGTGGGTAATTGAAAGACCTCGAAGGCCAGTAGGCTCGGGCAGGCCGCCGTTGCGGTCGCGTCCTAACTAGCAGGAAATGGATCGTGCAAGTGCGTGCCAAGTCCATGTGTTCGAAGATTGTGCCAGGGGTGGTCACCGCGCAGCTAGCAATTGGGCCACGATCATGATGGGCGCTAAGCGGCCTGAGATCTTTGAATGAAGCGATACGCCTCGAGGAGAACTGCCGATGTCTGAGACTCCAAACAGCAATTCTCGAACGAAGTCGCGAATCGCAAACATTGCGATGAAGGTGTTCATCGCGGGCGTTGGGGTGTGGGTTGCGACTATGTACACGGATGGGTTGGTCGGCGGGTATTGCCGGATCACCCAGATCGATCCGGTAGGATGACTTTCGGAATGGCTCACAACAAACCTGCCCGACTGCGATCCGCCGCCATTGCCATGGCGGTCTTAGTGACGATCGCGATCGCCGGCTGGCTCGGCTCGAAACTGTGGATGACGACAGACGACCCGAGCGGGAAAGTTGTCGACATGGCCCAAGGCGCGTTGCCAGCTCCGGCGACGGTAGCGCCATCTGTACCGATTGACCCGCAGGTTGCCCTGCTCGGAACCGACTCTTCGATCTCACCGAATTCCCTCCAGCTCGTGCTCGTCGCGACTTCCCCGGGGCGCCATGCGCGCGAAGGCACGGCTTCGCTAGGCACGGACCCCCGTAATCCGCAAACCTATGCGGCCGGCGCGACAGTCGTAAATGGCGCCGTGCTGGCTGAGATTCATCGCGACCACGTAGTACTCGAGCTCGACGGCAAGCGATCCGTGCTCGCCATCGGCGCGCAGCGGGCTGCGCCCTCGGACTCGCCGGCGCTGATGGTCGGCGGCGCAGAAGTCGTGACCCGTCCACTCGATACGTTTCCTTCAAGCCGCGAAGACCTGTCGGAAATCATCCGGCCCGAACCGTTCTATGAGCGCGAGGAGTTCGCCGGCATCAAGGTGCTCCCAGGCCGCAATAGCAGCCGACTCGACGTTCTTGGGCTCAAGACCGGAGACATCATTCGCACGATTGAAGGCAAACCGATGCGCTCAGTAGATGCCGGATGGCAGCTACTCGATGACGCACTGTCTACCGCCTCTTCCATCGTCGTCTCGATAGAGCGCGACGGAAACCTGATGTCCATCTATCTAGATGGTTCGAAGCTTGCGCAAGACCCCGTTCAAGCGAGCGCGATGGCACCGCCGCCCGGCTACCCGGGTACCTGAGAGGAATTTACATGCTTATCGATAAGCTCATTCGATTCTCCGGCGCGTTGCTTCTGTGCGCGGCCGCGTCCGCGGCGCAGGCCCAACTGCCCTGGAGCGCCGAAACTCATGAGATCGCCTTCGGCGACTTCAACGGCGATGGCAAGACGGATCTCTTGTACGTAGCCAAGAGCTCGGGCGCAAACAGCGGTATCGCGCTGTCGAACAATGCCGGCCCGTACAACATCGTGCAGACCTGGGCGAGCAACTTCCTCGGCATCGCGTGGCACAGCGGCACCTACAAGCCGATCGTCGCGGACTTCAATGGCGACGGGAAGGCCGACATCTTCCTGCAGCGCCAGGCGCAGGGTGATCACTACCTGCTGCACACCAATGCCCAAGGGCAGATCACCGCTATCAATCAGACGTTGCCATTCAATCAAGGTGGGCAGATCTGGTCGGCTGATAGGCATCGCATCGTCGCCGGAGATTTCAACGGCGATTCGAAAGCGGATTTGTTCCTCCAGTCAGTCGACTCAAGTGGGCTGAACGCGGTGTTTCTTGCGGGTGCCGCAGGAACGTTTGGCAGTGCGCAGCAGACCTGGGGCAATACACACATCGGCTTCAACTGGTCGCTGCGTGATGCGGTGGTGCACACGGGTGACTTCAATGGCGACGGCAAGGTCGATCTATTCGTACAAGCCAAGCCCGGAATCGTGATCATCGACTTCGACGTTCCGTTCCCCGTGCCCTTTTATCGCGCCGGATCGTTTGGAGTCGCGAACGCCAAGGCTGCCAATGACAACGGCGAGCTGTTCTATACGCCGGCGTTGCAGATCTGGGATCGCCGGTATCAAAACTTCGATTGGTCCGCGGCCAACTACGAGGCCGTCGTCGGTGACTTCAACGGCGATGGCAGGGCGGACATCCTCCTGCAGGGCCGTCGCGCGGATATGACGAATGCGGAGTTCGTCGTGTCGAGCGGAGGGCAGGTGACGAGTGGCAATGTGCTGTCGGATCCGGTGCTGCTCACGGCGACGGCGGATCAGTTCCGCCTGTATGCCGGCAACTTCGATGGCACGAGCGGAACGGGTGTCTATCTACAAGCCGTGACCAGCGGCAGTACGAGCTCGGTTGCATGGAACAGCACATCCGGCTCGTGGAATGAGCGATATGAGTATGACGCGCTGGGAAGGCTTCGCAAAGTCACGTTCTCCAATGGCGCTGTCACCAACTACACGCTCGACAAAGCCGGCAATCGCACAAATGTTTCCACGACTGGGCAATAGCGAACAAGCAGCATGGAGATCGTCATGCCGAAATTGCACAGCAGGGCAGAGAGACGAGAACAGGAAATCGATATGGCAAGCAATGCAATGATTTTCAAGAACGGGAAGCTCTACATCAGCCCAGAGACGTTTGAATTGGGGGCACAGTGATCATGAAGCACTTGGTCGTACGCACCGGCTTGATCGGCCTGATCGTGACGTCGCTGTCGATTCTCGTTGCGCCCAATACGGCGCATGCGCGGATTCCTGTTTCTCAGTGCACGGCGCCGGGGCAGGCGCTTTCGGCCCAGTCGCCTTCCACGAGCCGATCGAAAGTGATGGCGGCGGCTGCGTCGCAGCCAGGCGAGATGCCTGATGGCGAGATCCGGCCCGTCGAACCGAACTTAGCCGCCTTCAAGCCGACGATCAGGACAGGCGCAAACGTCGGCGGCGTAAATCCGAAGACCGGAGCGTTCAGTTACTCCAACGAAGACATCTCGGTCGGCCTGGGTGAATTTCCCGCGCGACTGCACTTGACGAGGACCTATAGTTCCGATCGCTCAGCGTCTGACAATGGCGGAACCTACTGGTATTGGGTCAGCCCAGCACCACCTGAGATTCGACCCTTCGGAATCGCGAGCACCCACAACCTCGATATCCGGTTTCGCACCGGCAAGCAGGTGTTCACCCAGACATTGACTGGGCCGATCTACAACATGCTCTACGTCAGCTTTGGCTTCTCGACGTTGGCGTTCCAACAATGCGCGGACGGAATCTACGTAAACTCGAATCGGGACGGCTCGCGGGTATTCCCAGACAACACCTACTCGACCGGTGGCTATCGTCTCGAGCTCGAAGACGGAACGAAGATTTATCTGTTTCGATTCATCGACACGGCCTGCCATCCCCTGTATTCCCCCGCGGATACGATTTGTGGCGCAGCCCAACGCTGGGAATCGCCTGCAGGTGATTGGGCGTACTTTCAGTACGAGCAGTACTTCGACAGGCCGGATGCGGCGATCAATCAGCATCTCAACCAGTTCAAGAGAATCGACAATTTCCCAAGTTCCGAGCAGTTCTGCATCAGCACCCCGACTGCCGCGAATGATTGCAGACAGATAGGTTCCAGCTATTACTATATTTACTCGGGAGAGAATGAATATCGTGCCAATAATGCGCTGTATGACATGAGGCTTGTCCGAATCACGACAAGCAGGAACTACCGAGCCGATTTCTCGTACGTCGACAGCACGACCAACGTGGGTTCTATTTGCTCATACATTATTATTCCGCCTGCGTCTCCTACTCTGACCTGCGCGCCTCCCGCCAATGAATCTCGGAACCGTTCGCTGATCAAGGATGTGAAGGTATACGCCGGCTCATCCTTGATACGGCAAGCAAGCTATACCTATACCGACAACCAAAGTAGCAACAGGCTCTATCTCAATACCTATACAGGTGCGGATGGCAGGAAGCTGACCTACGAGCTCGTTACAACCAACGCGGCAGCATCGATCTACAGAATCTATGAAGGTGACAACACGAGTACGCCTGTCACCACGGTGAATTTCGCACTCGCCAATGCGGATTTGTTTCAGCAGCCCCCAAGTTTTTCCTATCTACTGAACAGCGGATTTACACCGCACGCGTATAGCAAGTACCCGAGAGTTTCCAGCCAGGTATTCGCGGACGGGCGGGTAGTTCAATATGTTCCCACGTTCGCTTCGAAGTGGATGACAGATACCCAGTACTGGAATGCATTGCGAACCAACTGGCGGCCCGTTGAGTATGTTGCAGAAATGAAAGTCATCGAGCCAGGCAATCTCGTAACGATTGCTCGTTTTGAAGATGAGGACGCGCCGGTACAAAGGACCGATCCTTTGAACCATGTCACGATCAACACGTACAACGATGTCGGGAAGCTGCTATCAACAACCAATCCCGAAGGAGACAGGGTCGTCTATACCTATGACGTTCGGGGCAACGTCATCGACGTTGTACGGCATCCCAAGCTGAATAGCGGCCTGGAACCGATCACGGAAAGTCGAACCTATGTCGGTGGGCAGACGCTTGCGGCCAATGCCTGCGCAAACCAGTCGACGTGCAACCGGCCACTGACGAGTACCGATGGTCGCAGATTTACGACTAACTATACCTGGGACGCCACTTCCGGCATGTTGGCATCGATCACGGGACCGGCGGACACCAGCGGAGTTCGCCCGAGCACGACCTATGGCTACACGGGGTTCACTGGGCCGGTGGCCGGCACGCTGCGCCTGTTGACGTCCAGGACCGATAAGATCAGCGCCAGCCAGAATACCGTCATCAATTTCGCCTATGACTCGGCGAATCGATTTTTTCCCAGGGAAGTTCTGCAGGATGCTGGCGGCCTCAACTTGCGCTCCTGCCTGAAGTTTGATCAAGCCGGCATACCCGTCAGCGAGACGGCGCCGAACGCCAATCTGGCGAATTGTCCGTGAGGGGCGGGGGCATGAAACAAAAGCTCGTTGCGATCATTCCTGGCGTGCTCATGCTCTTGGGCGCGATGTTCCATTCCACTGTGGTTCATGGTCAGTCTTCGCCGTCGGCTTACACGAAGGGTTACCGCTACGACGCGGCAGGTCGGCCGACCGGCACGATCGCGCCCGATCCGGCCGGTGTGGGGCCGCCCCGCTATCTCGCAGTTCGCTTCACTTACGACAGCGTCGGCAATCTCACGGCGGTGGAGAAAGGTAGTCTTTCGGCGTGGAAGAGCGAGGCAATTGCGCCAACGAACTGGGGTGCGGACTTCAAGGCCCACACGATCCTGAATACCACCTACGACGCGTTGGGGCGCAAGACGATCGAGCGGGCGCTCGGAATGGACGCCAGCGGCAGCGTGCTTCTCATGGCGGTTACGCAGTACGGCTACGATGCCCAGGGACGGCCAGAATGCACAGCGGTCAGAATGAACCCTGCGGTGTTTGCGAGTCCGCCCTCGAGCGCGTGCGCGCTTGGAACGGAAGGCAGCTTCGGCCCCGACCGGATTACCCGCAAGATTTACGATGAGGCCGGGCAACTGCGCACGGTGCAGAAGGCCTATGGCACGCCGTTGCAGCAAGACTACGTGACCTATACCTACACCCCCAATGGCAGGGTCGAGACTGCAACCGACGCCAAAGGTAACAAGACTCAATACACGTACGACGATCATGGCCGCCTCAAGCGCTGGAAGTTTCCGCACAAGGCGAACATCGGCTCGATCGACGAAGCAGATTACGAGGAGTACGGCTACGACGAAAACGCCAATCGCACGAGCCTGAGAAAGCGCGACGAACGAACGATCACCTACTCGTACGACGCACTCAATCGCATGCGCGTAAAGACCGTGCCGACCTCGGCTAGCGGCGCCCCGGGTTACATCGTGTACAACGACTACGACCTGCGGAGCTTGCAGCTCTACGCGCGCTTCGGCTCCGATAGCGGTCAAGGCATCACGAATACCTATGACGGGGCCGGACGACTCAAGCTGTCGCGCAGCACTCTCGGCGGCGTCACGCGCGACGTCGCCTCCGATTATGACGCCGACGGTAACCGCACGCGCATCACCCATCCGGACGGCAACTACTTCGAGTACTCCTACGACGGCCTCGATCGCTTCTTCCATCTGTCCCAGAACGGACCTTCGACTACGCTCGCCTCGCTCTCCTACGACGCCCAGGGCCGACCTGACAAACTTGCCCGCGACGCGCTCGGTTCGACCACGCAGTACGGGTACGACCCGATTTCGCGGCTGACCGCATTGACCCACGACCTCGACGGCGCCGGGATCAACAAAGACGTCGCCATGGGTTACGTCTACAACCCGGTAAGCCAGATCGTCAGCCGCTCGCTCACTAACAATGCTTACGAGTTCCCGGTCGCGATCTCGAACCTCACGTATGCGGTGAATGGCCTGAACCAATACACGCAGATCTCCGGGGATGCGCCCGCAACGCTTGGTTGGGATGCCAACGGCAATCTCACCTCGGAGGGTGCAACAACCTTCAGCTACGACTCCGAGAACCGACTCAGGAGCGCCAGCGGCGCCAAGAACGCGACACTCACATACGACCCGCTCGGCCGTCTCTACGAAGTCGCGACCGCATCAGCCACCACACGATTTGTTTACGACGGCGATCGCCTGATCGCCGAGTACGACGCCAGCGATACGCTGCTGCGGAGGTACGTGCACGGACCCGGCGTCGATGAGCCGGTGGTGTCGTACGAAGGTTCTCAGGTATCAGCGGTCAACCGCCACTACCTGCATGCCAATCACCAGGGCTCGATCGTGGCAGTCACTGGTGCATCCGGCAATACCCTGGAGGTCAATGCATACAGTCCGTATGGCGTCGCCGCTGCGGGGAATACGGGGCGGTTCCAGTACACGGGGCAGGCGGCCATTCCGGAACTCGGGCTCCTGTACTACAAGGCGCGGTTCTACAATGCTGGGCTAGGCCGGTTCATGCAGACCGATCCGGTTGGCTATGAGGATGACTTCAATCTTTACGCATATGTCGGCAACAACCCGGTTAACGCGACGGACCCCAGTGGAACCACAACTTGGTTTTGGGGCGGTGCGGGGAATGATGATGAGGCGGCTTACAAGAACGACATGGTTGCGGCGCTTGGTGAGGCCGGCGTGGCGGACGCCAAGGCAGTTCCAGAGGCTGCGACTTCGCCAGGCGGCATTGCCGCTGATCTTGTGCTTCTCCCTAACGTCAACAATGTGACAGCTGCCAGCATCGTGACTCCGGGTGTTGCGCCAGGCGGAGAGGCCGGCGATCAATACAATCTCATGGGGTACTCGTACGGTTCGGTCTTGGCCGCCCAACAAGCGCTTACTGACGCTGGCAACGGAATCAAGGTCGATAACCTTGTGCTGGTCGGGGCGCCGATCAATCAGGATTTGATGAATGCCGTTCAGAACTCGCCGAATATAGCTAACGTAATTGTGAAGAACATCGCAGGCGACCCGGTGCACGCGGGAATGTCGGACGGCAGGCTCGCGGCCGTGGCGCCGAAGCTTGCCGTGCAGATGATGCGAGGAACCGGTCACTTCACTTATGCGGGTGCAGACCCCGCGGCTGCGGCCCGCAGAAGAGAGCTGGTTTCCGAGTTGGTGAAGCAGGGGGTCAGATGAAGCTATGGAAGTTTGTGGGGGACGGGCTCGCGATTCTGGCGACCATCAGTGCGCTACTCGGACTGATATTGACTCTGATTGGCTTGGAGTCACGTGATTGGCAATGGTCCAACGCCATGTGGTTCCTTGCGCTGGTCTTCTCTGGCTTTACGATCCTCTGTCTCGCGCTCTCTTTCCGGAATCCTTCACGGAGTCGCTGGGTATACGGTTCGATTGCGCTCGTCGTCGTCAATCTGCTGCTTTACGCAGTTTTTGATCGTAACCCTCTCGAGTTCTGATGTTTGGAAGCGCATCAAAGACTCTAGAATTTTCACCGATGGCGTTACTTCTTCTGCAAGAAGTGGCCCCGCTTTCTAGACAGTTTTCGCGGTCTGGATAAGTGGAAGCCGGCGATGGTTAAGCTGCCGCCGCGAGGGGCAGAGATGCAAGCAATTTGAAGTAGACGTGATCGGGCGTTTGCCGGTCAAGCGCCGTGTGTGTGCGGCGCGAGTTGTAAAACATGAAGTACCTGCCGATGCCAGTCCTGGCTGCCGAGACGCCTTCGTAGGCGTGTAGATAGACCTCTTCGTATTTCACCGACCGCCACAGCAGCTCGACGAACACGTTGTCGCGCCAGCAGCCTCGGCCATCCATGCTGATCCTGATGCGATGTCGTGTGAGCATGCCGATGAAGGCGGCTCCGGTGAACTGCGATCCCTGATCCGTATTAAAGATCTCAGGCGTTCCGAAGTTCGCGATTGCTTCTTCCACCGCCTCGACGCAGAACTCCGCGCTCAGGCTGTTGGAGATGCGCCAGGCGAGCACTCGGCGTGTTGCCCAGTCCATCACCGCGAACAAGTACACAAAGCCACGAGCCATCGGGATGTAGGTGATATCGGCCGCCCACACCTGGTTCGGCCGGTCGATGATCAGCCCACGCAGTAGGTAGGGGTAGATAGCATGCCCAGGATGGCGCTTGGAGGTGTTCTTGCGACGGTAAATGGCTTCGATGCCCATCTTGCGCATCAGGGTGCGCACGTGCCGGCGGCCCAGACCTTGTTGTGACCTGCCGGCCTTCTTCGGACCACTGGTCCCTAGAAATTGGCGCTGCTCGGGTTGTTGGTTAATCCGATCTTCTGTTTGAACTCGGCCGGCGTCAGGTTCTCGAGGCTCGAGTGTGGTCACTGGACACCACGTTGCGACTGATCATGTCTGCGAAGGGATTGAACTTGTCTCCCAATTTTCCATTCCCTTTCTAGTGCTCCATTTCACGAGACTCTGCGTGCGGAGATAGGTATACAAATCAAGCCCCAGCGGGCGCTGTTTTGCACCTGAGTACGAGTCTGGTCACACGTCGACCTCGCGTGTGCCGCAGCGGGCGAAAATGTTGCCTGGATTTCCTATCGGTAGTTCCGAACTGCGTCACCGCCGCGCGCGGAGATGACGCAGTCCCGCTCCTGGCTTAGTTGCACGCCACCGCGGTGACACCGCTCCCGCTGACCATCAACGAATCTATATTCGCCAACCCACCCGCAGTGGTCGCAATCAGCGAAATATCATTCGCCCCCGCATTCAGCGTCGTGGTGACCGACCCCGAGTTCGCCCACGTGGTCCACGCGCCCGTCGGGTTCAACGCGACGCCCGTGATGACGGTGGTCCCTCGCCGGAAATTCCCCGGCCGGTTCGCTGTGCCGCCATTCGCAAACCGCCACTGAAACGTATAAGTCCCCGCGGCCGCCGCATTCACCCGCCACCGCACCGTCGTATTCGTCGCGTTGTTAGTATTCGCAAACCCCGCGCCCGTAAACCCGGCGTTGTTGCTATCCACCGTGCCATCCACGCCGCAGAACCCCGTCGTATTCTCCTGGATCGTCAAACTACCCGGAGGCGGCGGTGGCGGCGGCGGGCTCCCACCCTCCAGGAACGCATCCAGCGCCACGGTCGGCCGCCCATTCGTGCCCCACGCACCCTTGCTATACCCCATCCAGTTGAACACCTGCGGCTCCCAATAGATGACGCCGAGCCCGCCGGCCTGGCGCGTCTTCGCGATGATGTCCGCCAGGAACGAGCGGCTGGTCGTCGCCTGGCTGGAATCCATCCCGACCTCGACCAGCATGACGTCCTTGCCATACCGCGAGCGCATGTCGTTCATGTTGCTCAACGCCTGGTTGTCGAGCGTCTGCCAGTTGCCGGTCTCCGGATACAGCGACATTCCGATGATGTCCCAGCGCGCGCCGTTGGTGCGCAAGCCGTCGAAGATCCAGCGGAACAGCGCGTTGTCATAGGCGTTCGAGATGTGAACGATGACCTTGGTGTTGGGGTTGACGGCTTTGACGGCCGCGTAGCCGCGGTCCACCAGCAACGCGAAGTTGCGCATGTTCACCGACGCGCGTCCTTCCTCCCACAACATGCCGTTGTTGGTCTCGTTGCCGACCTGCACCCACTCGGGGAACACGTTGTTGGCGGCCAGCGTGTTCAGCGTGTTGAACGTGTGGTTGTAGACGTCGGTCTGCAGCTGGCTGATCGAATGGCCGTTCCACGCGGCGGGCTTGGTCTGTTTGCCCGGATCGGCCCACGAGTCGCTGTAGTGGAAGTCGATCATGATGCGCATGCCCGCGTTGCGCGCGCGCACGGCCTTCGCGACGACGTCGTTGACGCCGTTCCAGCCGCCCGAGGGGTTCACCCACACGCGCAGGCGGATCGTGTTCATGCCGTGATCCTTGAGGATCTGGAATACGTCCTGCTGCACGCCGGCGTCGTTGAACCAGCGCACGCCGGACGATTCCATCTGCGTGAGCCAGCCGACATCGGCGCCCTTGGCGAACTGGGCCGATGCGGGAGCGGAGAAGAGATTCAGAGCTGCTAACAAGCCGGCTAGCGCGGGAATGCGCGCGCGGCGAATGAGTCCTTGCATGTGCCACCTCCTGTGTGCGGAGGGCGTCCGCGCGGCCACGACAGTGCGACCGCTATTCGGCAACGCACGCGCGATCAGCCCCGCGTGCGGATGTCGTCCCCCTCGGCCCTATTAATCATATAAATACACCCATGGCGTCAATGGGGGAATGCGACGAGGCGCCTAACGGCTCTTTGCTGCTTTGCGCAGGTGCCGCCGCGCCTTGGCGGCATTGCCGCAGGTGGCCATGTCGCACCACACGCGTTGACCGCCCTTCGAAGAATCGAGGAACAGCCAGCCGCAGTGCGAGCCGGGACACAGCCGCGCGCGCTCGCTCGGCAGCTGCGCGAGCAGCGCGACGGCTGCGAGCACGACGGTATCCGCGATGAAATCGAGCTCGCTGCGCGCCACCGAAAGCGCTGGCGCCACACGCCCGGCGACAATCTCGAGCCTGGTGCGCGCAGTGGCGGCTTGGCGCGCCACGTCGATGTGCCGCAGCGCCGCCGGCGGCACGGCGGTGCGCGCGATGAGCGCGCCGAACGCGCGATGCAAAGCCTCCCGCAGCTCGCGCGCACGCTGCAGCGCCGCGCGGGCGCGCGGCGGCGCGGCCGCCGCGCGGCGGCGCAACTCGGCCGTCTGGGAGTCATCGACCACGCCGGCGAGCGCCGCCCATTCGACCAGGCGGTCGAAGCCGTCGAGCCAGTCGATGGGCTCGTCGGTGTTCCGCGCCGTGACGGTATTGACGAGATCGAGGGCCGGATGCCCGCCGACGAGGTCGCTGGTCGAAAAAGTTCTGGCAACTGTCCGCATAACCGGTAAAGATTGTTTATCTGGTAAAGTCGTGAATACTGGTCCGAGGATTGTCGTATGAATCGCACCAAAGGTCATGGTGATCGCACGCGCCGCGGGTTCCTGCGCACCGCGGCGGTGGGTTGCGCGGCCGCGGCGCTGCCGAATGCCTGGGGCGTGGACGCCGCGCGCCGCATCGAGCTCATCCTCGCGCCGTCGAGTCTCGGATTGCGGCCCGACGCGGGCGTCGAGCCCGGCGCGTGGCGTGCGCCCGAGGTTCTGATGGCGGCGGGACTCGAGACGCGGCTCGGCGCGGCCCGCGTCGTGGCGCTTCCGCATCCGCGCTATCGCATCGAAGCGGAGGCGGGCACGCGCATCCGCAACGGCCACGCGATCCGGGCGTTTTCGCTCGAGATCGCAGGCGCCGCACGCGCGGCGCTCGAGCGCGGCGCCATTCCGCTGGTGATCGGCGGCGACTGCAGCGTATTGTTAGGAGCGCTCTACGGCGCGCGCCTCGCGGGCGCCCGCGGTCTCGTGCACGTCGACGGCCACAGCGACTTCTTTCATCCGGGCAACTACGACACCGCATCGCGCCTCGGTTCGGTCGCCGGCATGGATCTCGCGCTGGCGACCGGACGCGGCGAGGACCTGCTCGCGCGCTGGCCGGACATCGACGGACCGCTGGTCGCCGACGACGACGCCGTGCAGGCGGGCGAGCGCGACGAACTCGCGCCGGGGCAGTACTACGGCGACATCCTGGGCACGCGTATCACGCGGTGGTCCATGCAGCGCATCGCCGCGATCGGCTTGGAAACCGCCGCGCGCGAACTCGTCACGCGGCTCGCGGCACGCGCGCTGTCGCGGGTATGGCTGCACATCGACCTGGACGTACTCGACGAGAAGACCATGCCGGCGGTCGATTCGCCGGGAAGTCCCGGCTTCACGTTCGAGCGGCTCGCGGAATTTCTGGCCGCGCTGCACGGCTCCGGCCGCATCGTCGGCGCGACCGTGACCATCTACGACCCGGAGCGCGATCCCGGCGCACGCCACGCGCCATCCATCGTCGCGCTGCTCGCGCGCGTGTTCCGGGCAGCATGAGCATGCCGCGCGCGCGGATCCTGCTCATCGCCGCCGCGTCGCTCGCATGTGCGCACGCGGCGTGCGCGCAGCCCACCATCCGCGCGCTGACGCCGATGCTCGAAGGTCATCAGGTGGGCGGCGTCGCCGTCGATCTGGTCGGAAACATCTACGTCGCGGACTTCGGTGACGAGGTCTTCAAGATCACGCCCGAAGGCGAGCGCAGCCGGTTCGCGACGGGCTTCTATGGCGCGTCCGGAAATGCCATCGACCGCGCGGGCAATCTGCTGCAGTCCAATTCTTCGGCGACGCCATCGTGCGCGTGAATCGTAACGGCGAAGTCGCGTCGTTCGCGAACGCGGGCCTGTCCGGCCCGGTCGGTATCGCCGTCGACCCGTCCACGCAGGAGATCTTCGTCGCGAATTGCCGCGCCAACGAGATCGTGCGCGTCGCGGCGGACGGCACGGTGACGCCATTCGCGCGCAGCCCGATGTTCAAGTGTCCGAACGGCATCGCGTTCGACCGCGCGCGCACGCTGTTCGTGACCAACTTCCGTGACAACGCCGTGCTCGAAGTGGCGCGCGACGGCGCCGTGAAATTGTTCGCGCGCGTGTCGGACAAGGGCCTGGGGCATCTGTGCTTCAAAGACGATCGCTTCTATGTGACTGCGTATGCATCACACGCGGTGTACGAGCTGTCGGCGCGCGGCGGGGCGCGGCGGCTGCTCGGCAAAGGCGAGCGCGGGCTGGTCGACGGCGGGGCGGAGGTGGCGCGCCTCACGTTTCCCAACGGCATCGCGTGCGATTCGTTCCGACCGTTGCTCTACCTCAACGAATATTTGGCCGAGTCGGCGGCGACGGTGCCGCGGCGCGCGATCGTCCGGCAAATCCTGCTCGATCCGCCGCCTTGAAACGCGATGCCGGTGTTCAGCGGCTGCGGGAGTGACGCCGCAGCGCCTCGGAATACGGAATCTCCGGATGGAACATCACCATCGAATAGCGCGGGATGACGCCCGGGTCGCGTTTCTCCGCGGCCTCAGCCGCGGCCTTGCGCGCGCGGTATTCCGGATCCAGCACCGCTTCGCGCATCTCGACGTAGTTCTCGAGCGCCATGGCCGCGATGGCGTCGGTGTTCGGCTTGCGGCGCCGTTCGAATTCCGCGAACACGCGCTCCATCGATTTCTCCCGGGCCAGCAGGTCATCCAGCTCCACGCAATCCTCGAAGGCGCAGTTCATGCCCTGGCCATGAAACGGCACGATGGCGTGCGCGGCGTCACCTAACAACAGCAGGTCGCCGTCCAAGTGCCAGCCGTCGGTGTATACGGTGCCGAGTTCGCCCTGCGGATGCTCGAAGAACTCTTTCGCGAGATCCGGCATCAGTGCGTGCGCGCTCGGGAGCTCGCGCTGGAAGAACGCTGTCACGTCGGCCGGCGTCTTCAATTGCTCGAAGCTGTTCACTCCGCGTTTGGCCATGAACAGCGTGGCGGTGAACGTCGCGTCCGCGTTCGGCAGCGCGATCAACATGAACCCGCCGCGCGGCCAGATGTGCAGCGCGTTCACGTCGAGCGCGGCGCGGCCATTCACGGCCGGAATCGTCAGTTCCTTGTAGTCGTGATCGAGCATTTCCTCGCGCGCGCGCGCGCTTCCGCGCGCGGCCAACGCGTGGCGCACGGACGAACCCGCGCCGTCGGTGCCGATGGTGGGCACGGCGTCGGCGACGTACTCGCGTCCAGTGGCCTCATCCCGCAACCGCACGGCGTTGCTGCCCGGCGCGAGTCCCAGCGCTGCCTGGCCGAACCTCAGCGTCACGTTCTGGAACTCATCCGCCGCTTCGACCAGCCGCCGGTTCAGGTCGGCACGTCCCACGGAGTAGATGACTTCGTCCGGCCGCACACCGTACTTCTGCAGTGCCGCGGTGCCATCGTGCTCGTGCACCATGCGGCCGCGCATCGGAATCGCCGTCGGCATGATGCGATCCCGCACGCCCGCGCGCTCGAGGCCGCGGATCCCGCGCGCGGCCAGGGCGAGATTGATGGAACGGCCGCCGTCGAGATCGGCTGTGCGTGGGTCGGCGCGCTTCTCATAGACGCTCACCTGGAAACCACGGCGCGCCAGCAGGATCGCCAGCAAACTACCCGCGAGTCCGGCGCCGACGATGTTGACGCCGCCGGCCGGCGCTGCGCTCAAGAAATCTCCTCGAGCGCCGCGGCGAGCTCATCGACCAGGACGAACACGTCGACGAAGCGGTTGTAGAGCGGCGCGGGTGCCACGCGGATGACGTCGGGCTCGCGCCAATCGCAGACGATGCCCTTGTCCGCGAGCGCATCGAACACCCGGCGGCCGCGGCGCGGCCCGCCGGCCACGCGCAGCGACAGCTGGCAGCCGCGCTCCCCGGGTTCCGACGGCGTGATGACCTGCACGTCGCGCGCGAGCGCGCGCAGCAGCGCCTCGGTGTACGCGGTGAGCCGCATCGACTTGGCGCGCAGCTCGGCGATGCCGGCGTCGCGAAACATCTCGAGGGACGCGAGCAGCGGCGCGGCGGAGAAGATAGGCGGGTTGCTCACGGCCCAGCCGGCGGCACCGGCCGCGGGCCGGAAATCCGGTGCCATCTGAAAGCGCGTCTGCGGCTCGTGTCCCCACCAGCCCGACAGCCGCGCGGGCACGTTCGCAAAATGTTTCTCGTGCACGAAGGCGCCGCCGATCGCGCCGGGACCGGCATTCAGATATTTGTACGAGCACCACACTGCGAAGTCGGCTTCCCAGTCGTGCAACTGCAGCGGCAGATTGCCGATGGCGTGCGCGAGGTCGAAGCCGGCCAGCGCGCCCTGCGCGTGCGCGGCGCGGGCGATGCGCGCGCAGTCGAACGCCTGGCCGGTGCGGTACTGCACGCCGGGCCACAACACCAGCGCGAGCTCGCTGCCCAACTGCTCGATGCGCGCCTCGATGTCCTCGATGCGCAGCGTTTCCTCGCCCGCGCGCGGCGCGATCTCGACCAGCGTTTCCTCGACGTCGAGCTTGTGCCAGGAGAGTTGGCCCAGGATGGCGTGCCGATCCGACGAAAACGCGCCGGCCTCGATGAGCACCTTGTCGCGCATCCCGACCGGCCGGTAGAACGACGTCATCATGAGATGCAGGTTCACCGTCAGCGAATTCATCGCGACCACTTCACCCGGCAGTGCGCCCGTGAGGTGCGTCAGGCCCTTGGTGAAATTCAGCGCGTAGTCGATCCACGGTCGGGTCGCGGTGTGATGACCGGATACGCCGAGTCGCGCCCATTCCGCGAGCTCTTCGCTGACGTAGTCGAGCGCGGCGCGCGGCGCGAGCCCCAGCGAGTGGCCGCATAGATAGATGAGCGGCTGGCCGTTTGCGCCCGCGGGCAGCTCGAACTGCTTGCGGTAGGGCGCGAGGATGTCCGCGGCGTCGCAGTCGAGCGCGAAATCACGCGACGTCGAGAACTGCGGCAGCAGTTCCGCGTGCGCGCTCAGGGCCTTCGCCGAGGCATTCATGGCGCCAGAGGATACACAATCGGCTGGCTGGGAACGGCGTCGCCGCCGAGCGCGGGCACCGCCAGAGACAGGACGCAAGGTCCGTCGGCGATCTCGTCGGGGATGAACGCGAGTTCGGTGATGGTGGCGCGCGAGCGCGCCGCGTCGCCACGAGCGCTGCTGCCCGGGGGCAGGCCGAAGAAGATGCGGTGACCTACCAGGTGACCGTCGTCGTGCGTGCGGTCTACCGAGGGCACGTCCAACACCAGGTGCTCGATGCGTTTTTCCACCAGCCACTCCACCGCGTCGCGCGTGAGGTATGGCGGTATGAGATCGGAGTAGTCCCGAGTGCGTTTGGAGGCCTCGTTCGGCAGCGTGCGGATGATGGCCGCCACCGGGTCGATCATGCGGGTCATGGGCCAGGCGGCGCGCAGGCGGCGCTTGGTGATCAGATTGTCGGTGCCCCAGGGCTGCGGATCGCTGCTCTCGGTGGTTTCGCGCGCGGGTTCCGGATGCACGCTCACCACCACCGCGGTCAGCAAACCGCGCGGTACCACGCGCCAGGCGTCGCCGGCTTCGCGGGTCAGGTGTGCCACGCTTTCGGTGTGGGTCATCTGGCAGTGCGGGGTGATGGTGATCGTGCTGCAGTTGACGGAGCCGCCGGACGCGACGGCGCCGACGAACTTGCCCGCGGTATAGGGTTGTGAGGTGGGCGGGGGCGCGCCGAAGTGGCGCGGACCGGGCGCGCCGAATTCCACCGCGATCGCGAGGCTGACGCCGCGATCGAGTGCCACGCGCAGTTTTTGTCCGCCGATGGTGAGCTCCGCGATCATTCGCTCATCTGCTCATGAGGGTGCCGCACGCGGCGCATTGCAGATGCGCCGGATCGCCGAAGAATCGCTCGAAGACCGGCGCAAGCTGCGTCTCGATGTTCGTGATCTCGACGAACTCCTCGTAGAGTTTGGTATCGCAATTTTCGCAGTACCACTGGAATCCGTCGCGCTCGCCGGCGCGGCGCGTGCGCTCGATGACCAGGCCCACGGTGTGCGCGGGCCGGCGCGGCGAATGCGGCATGTTAGGTGGCAGCAGGAAGACGTCGCCCTCGCGGATCTCGAGGTCGACGCGCCTGCCGTCCTGCATCGTCGCCAGCGTGATCGCGCCTTCGAGCTGGTAGAAGAATTCCTCGCCGGGGTCGACGTGGAAATCCTTGCGGCTGTTCGGACCGCCGACCACCATGATGATGAACTCGCTGTCCGTGAAAACCTGCTTGTTGCCGACCGGTGGCTTCAGCAGGTGTCGGTGCTCGTCGATCCAGCGCCGGAGATTGAAGGGTTGCTTCATAGAGGGCCTATGGTATTCGGTGACCGCGCCGCGATGTGATCTCCTCCACAATTGCTCGCGCTGTCGCAGGGTTGCGTCAGCCGGGCCCGCCTTGCGCGCGATGGAGCGTGTTATGTTTGCGCCACTTTGACGGAGTCGCCGATCGTGAAATCCCGCCTCGTGCTCTTTGCCTGCTGCCTCACGCTCGCGGCCTGCGGGCACATGCCGAAGCTGTGGCCGTTTGGCAAGAAGACCAAGGCCGGCCCGCAGGCGGTCAGCGAGCTCAATCTCGTGAACGCCGATGGCTCGCCCGCCACTTTCCCGCAGTATTGGTCGCGCAACACTCTGGTCATCGATCTGTCCGACGCCAGCGGCTCGGGCAATGTCGCTGCGCGCCTGCCGCCCGACACGACGTGGCCGGTACGCATGGCAGTGCGTGTGCGCCCCGGAGGCGTGCAGCAGGTGGAGATCCTCGGTGAGGAACGCAATGTATTGCCCGTGATCACCGCGGGCACCAAGGCCATCGATCTCGAATTCGCGCCCAGCGTCTACACGCCGCGCACGGCCGCTATCTACATTTCGTGGGGCCCGATGCCCATGTTCGTCGAGGCGGCACCCACGCCGGAACCGGTGTTCGTGTCGCCTACGGTGGCGCCCACCGCAGAGCCGGCCGACGTCGACGCGCCCGCGAGTCCCAGCGCCAGCGAGATCATCCCGCCGGGTTCCACCGGGACGCCTCAGCCGCCGCCCGGCTCCTGATACGCCTTGCACGGAAGCTGGATCGCCTCCGCTTCCACATCCAGGTTCACCGCGGTCAACGTACCGCCCCAGACGCAGCCCGTGTCGAGCGCAAGCAGATCCTTGCGCCGCTTGAATCCCAGCGTCGACCAGTGACCGCAGACGACGCGCACCTCGCGGCTGGCGCGGTTGGGCACGTCGAACCAGGGCAGCAGATCTTCGGGCTGCTCGCCCGGCGCGCCCTTGGCCTTGAGATCGATGGTGCCGTCTCGACGACAGAAGCGCATGCGCGTGAACGCGTTGATGACGAAGCGCAGCCGGTCCATGCCGCGCAAGCCATCGCTCCACTTGTCGGGCTTGTTGCCGTACATCGCGTCGAACAGCGTGCGGGCGTCGTCGCGCAGCACGGCCTCGACTTCGCGCGCCAGCTTGGCCGCGGCGCGCGGCGTCCATTCGGCCACGAGGCCGGCATGCACCAGCAGGTCGCCGCGCGGCTCGTCGTAGACGGCGAGCGGCCGGCCTAACAACCATTCGAGCAGCTGATCGCGGTCCGGCGCCGCGAGCACGGCGTCGAGCGTGTCGCCGTCCTTTTGCTTGCGCTTGGAGCCGTAGGCCACCGCGAGCAGGTGCAGGTCGTGATTGCCCAGCACCACGGTGGCGTTGGCGCCGAGCGCGCGCACCAAGCGCAGCGTCTCGAGCGAGCCGGGTCCGCGGTTCACGAGATCGCCGACGAACCACAGCTCGTCGCGGTCGGCGGAATAGCGGCAGCGCGCGAGCAGCGCCTTCAGCTCGTCACAGCATCCCTGGATGTCGCCGATGGCGTAGCGCGCCATGGGTGTCTAATGCAGCAACCCTGGCATCGCGAGCCGGAACGCGGCAATCGGCGCGTCGAACTGCGCCCCGTCGTCAGCGACCATCTGGTAGCTGCCCTGCATCGCGCCCACCGGTGTCTCGAGTACTGCGCCGCTGGAGTAGCGGAAGCCCTGGCCGGGTTTGAGATAGGGCTGCTCACCGACGACGCCTTCGCCGCGCACTTCCTGAACCTTGCCGTTGGAGTCGGTGATGATCCAGTGCCGCGTGAGCAGGCGCGCCGGCACCTTGCCCTCGTTGCGAATCGTGATCGTGTAGGAGAACACGTAGCGTCGTTCTTTCGGATCCGATTGGTCTTCGAGATAGGAAGTGTCGACGTCGATGCGGATCTTGTGGGTTTCCGGCTCCATCTGTACGGGCAATGTAGCAAACTATCGGAGCCGAGTTCGCACCTTGCGCGCGCCTACGAAACCCGTGCTGAGGTTCCCTAGTGAGCGTCGTCTTTCGCGGGCACGCGCGCCGCGATGTTCGCGAACTCCGCGGGTGACAGCGTTTCGGGCCGGCGGCCCGGATCGATGCCGGCCGCCTCGATGACCGAAACGTCGACGACCGCACGCAGCGCATTGCGCAGCGTCTTGCGTCGATGCGAGAACGCGGCCGAAACGGTGCGCGCGAATGCCGGCGGAACATCGAACGCAGGTTGCTCGCGCACGCGCAGCCGCGCCACCGCGGACCACACGCGCGGCGCCGGCACGAACGCGCCCGGACCCACGTCGAAGAGTCGCGTTGCCTCGAACCAGGGCGCGAGCATCACCGTGAGCCGGCCGTACTCGCCGCTGTTGGGCGCGGCGACGATGCGGTCGACGACTTCCTTCTGCAGCATGACGTGCAGATCGCAAATGTGCCGGTGCGCGGCGGCGACATGGAACAGCAGCGGCGTGGAGATGTTGTAGGGCAGGTTGCCGATGACCCGCAGGCGCCGGCCGCGCGCGACGGCCAGCGCGGCGAAGTCGAATTCCAGCGCATCGGCGACGTGCAGATGAAAAGCCCCGGAGGTGGACGATGGGTCCGCCCATCGCGCGCGCAGCCCGGCCGCAAGATCCCGATCGATCTCGACGCAGTCGAGGGAAGCCGCGGTGCCCAGCAGCCGCTCGGTGAGCGCGCCGCGGCCCGGGCCGATTTCGACCAGCGCCTGATCCGCGGCCGGTGCGATCTCGCGCACGATGCGGTCGAGCACCGAGCGGTCGTGCAGGAAGTGCTGGCCGAAACGCTTGCGCGCGGG
>JAYTOI010000060.1:0-13856 GCA_043747875.1 Pseudomonadota bacterium
GGTTCAAGCATGAGCATTCTTGTCAATAAGAATACGAAGGTCATCTGCCAGGGGTTCACGGGCCAGCAGGGCACGTTTCACTGTGAGCAGAGCATCAAGTACGGCACCAAGATGGTCGGCGGCGTCACGCCCGGCCGCGGTGGTGAAAAGCACCTGAACCTGCCGGTGTTCGACACCGTGGCCGACGCCGTGAAAGACACCGGCGCCACCGCCAGCGTCATCTACGTGCCCGCGGCGTTTGCGGCGGATGCGATTCTCGAAGCGGCGGACGCCGGCATCGAACTCGTGGTGTGCATCACGGAAGGAATTCCGATCAACGACATGGTGCGCGTGAAGGCCACGCTCGCCGGAACCGGCACGCGCCTCATCGGGCCTAACTGCCCGGGCATCATCACGCCGGGCGAATGCAAGATCGGCATCATGCCGGGCTTCATCCACAAGAAGGGCCGCGTCGGCATCGTGTCGCGCTCGGGCACGCTCACGTATGAAGCCGTGTTCCAGACCACTAACAAAGGCCTCGGCCAGAGCACCTGCGTCGGCATCGGCGGCGATCCGGTGCGCGGCATGAACTTCATCGAAGTGCTCGAGCTCTTCGAGCGCGATCCGCAGACCGAAGGCATCATCATGGTCGGCGAGATCGGCGGCACCGACGAAGAAGCCGCCGCGGATTTCATCCGCAAGTACGTCACCAAGCCCGTCGTCGCGTACATCGCGGGCGTCACGGCGCCGCCCGGCAAGCGCATGGGCCATGCTGGCGCGGTCATCGCGGGCGGCAAGGGCACGGCGGCCGACAAGTACCGGGCGCTCGATGCGTCCGGCGCGCGCACCGTGAAATCACCGGCCGATCTGGGCAAGGCGATGGCGGAGTTGCTCGCGAAGCAGCGCGCGGTAAAAAAGCCAGTTGGGCCGAACGTGCTGATCATCGAGCCGAAAGGCTCGTCGGAAAAGCAGCGGCCGAAAGGCTCGTCGGAAAAGCAGCGGCCGAATAAAGCGCGCACGAAAAAAGCCACGCCGCGCAAGGTCGCGGCGCACAAGACGAAGAAGCTGCCGGGCAAGACCAGGCCGGCGACGCTCGTCCTGAAAAAGAAGAAGCCGGCCAAGGCGCGGCGCGCGAAGTAGTCGCGATGCCCGAGGCGCGGCCGTGACCTCCTCACCAGCACGACTGCGGGTCGCCCTCGGCCAGCTCAACCTGCTCGTCGGCGACGTCGCGGGCAATGCGCAGAAGATCGTCGGCGCGTCCGAGCGCGCCTGCGCCGAGCTCGACGCGGACTTGCTGGTGCTGCCGGAGCTCACGCTGTCGGGCTATCCACCCGAAGACCTGCTGTTCCATCGCGGCTTTCGCGTGGCGATCGAGAAGGGCATGCAGACCGTGCGCGGCGCGAAGACCAGTTGCGGCATGGTGGTCGGCTTTCCCGAATACGCCGGCGCGCAGATCTTCAATTCCGCCGCGCTGATCGAACAAGGGGTGTTGCGCGCCACGCATCGCAAGAGCTGCCTGCCTAACTACAAAGTGTTCGACGAGAAGCGCTATTTCAAATCCGGCGCGCAGCCCACCGTCGTCAACTTCCGCGGCTTTCGCATCGGCATCCTGGTCTGCGAGGACATCTGGGAGCCCGAGCCCGCGCTGCTTGCGCGCTCGGCCGGCGCCGAGATGTTCGTGGTGCTCAACGCGTCGCCCTTCGAAATCCACAAGCAGCGCAATCGCGAGGACATCGTGGGCCGCTGCGTGCGCGACCTCGGCCTGCCCGTGGTGTACGTGAACATGCTCGGCGGCCAGGACGAACTGGTGTTCGACGGCAACTCGTTCGTCATGGACGGCACCGGCAAGATCGCGATGCGCGCGCCGCCCTTCGAGGAAGGGCTGTACACCGTGGAGTTCGAGCGCGCGGACGGCGTCGTGCGGGCGGTGCCGGCGGCACTGGCACCGGAGCTCGGCGACGCGGAGAGCGTGTATCGCGCCCTGGTGCTGGGCGTGCGCGACTACGTCGGCAAACACGGCTTTCCCGGCGTGGTCATGGGCCTGTCGGGCGGCATCGATTCCGCGCTCACGCTCGCGATCGCCGTCGATGCGCTCGGTAAAGACCAGGTGCACGCGGTGATGATGCCCTCACCCTACACCTCCCAGATAAGCCTCGATGACGCGCGCGCGCAGGCGGACTCGATGGGTGTGAAATACAGCCTGCTGCCCATCTCCGAGATGATGAAGGCCACCGAGGCCACGCTGCGCGACGAGTTCGCGGGCCGCGAGCGCGACACCGCCGAAGAGAACATCCAGTCGCGTTGCCGCATGCTGCTGCTCATGGGCATCTCGAACAAGACCGGCAAGATGTTGCTGACCACGGGCAACAAGAGCGAGATGTCGGTGGGATACGCCACGCTGTACGGCGACATGGCCGGCGGATTCGCGCCGATCAAGGACTGCAGCAAACTACTGGTGTACCGCCTGGCCGAATATCGCAATTCGGTGGGCAACGGCGTCCCGGCCGTGATCCCGCGGCGCGTGATCGACCGCCCGCCGTCGGCGGAGCTGCGCCCCGATCAGAAAGACAGCGATTCGCTGCCGCCGTATGAGGTGCTCGATCCGATTCTCGAGGCGTTCATCGAGGACGATCGGTCGGTCGATGAGATCGTGGCGCAGGGATTCGAACGCGCGACGGTGGTGCGGGTGCTCGATCTCGTGAAGCGCAACGAGTACAAGCGCCGTCAGGCGCCGCCGGGAGTACGTGTGTCGCGGCGCGCATTCGGCCGCGATTGGCGCTATCCGATCACGTCCGGGTACCGGCGGTAACGCACGGCGCGTTGGCGCGAACGACGCGCACGCGATATGTACTCGCTCCCTTGGCGGCCCAACTTGGGTTGTGATCAGTTGGAGTGAGAACGCCGGCTGCTGATTCGGTGACTGGGGCGGCGAGATTTTGGCGATGCACTGTGGCCGTGAGTGCATCGTTTGCCGGCTTGGTGCCTTGCGAGTGAGAAAGACCGCCGCGTCCACTCGCATATCGCGTGCACGTCGTTCGCGCCAACGCACCTCGCGGTCTTCGGGACCCGGACGAGATCGGATACCGCCAGTCGCGCCCGAACATGCGGCGCGTCACGCGCACGCCCGGCGGTGCCTGCCGGCGCTCGTACTCGTTGCGCTTTACGAGGTCCAGGCACCCACGCCAGCCGGCCACGCGGTGGCCAGGAGTAGCGAGCACCGAAGGTCGTACTGGCACTCTTCTCCCTTGTCACAGCGGGCGGGCGGAGCGGCGTTGCCGTGCACAGTGAGCGGCACGAGCGCTGGCTGCGGGTGCCGGGGACGTTGGGGCATTCGGCGCGCAGGGTGTGTGCACGATATGCGAGTGGACGCGGCGGTCTTTCGCACTCGCAAGGCACCGAGCCGGCAAGCGATGCACTCACGGCCACAGTGCATCGCCAGAATCTCGCGCCGCTCCACTCACCGAATCAGCAGCCGGCGGACCCCATTACAACTCGTAACAACTATTAACGGACCGTCGCGGGAGCGAGTACATATCGTGCACACACCCCGCGCGCCGAATGCCTCGCCACCCCATCAACTGCCCAGCCAGAGCTTGTACCACTTGCGCTTCGGGGCAACGCGTCGCTCCCCTGCCTCACCTTCGTAGTTAGCCCGATACATCTGACGGGTCTGCGAGGCCAACTCTTTGAGGTCCATCTTTTCGTAGCTGAAGATCATGATCTCGAGCGCCTCGCGCACCGCGGGCGAGCCGTCGAACTCCTCGATGGCGACCTTCGCGCGCTGCGCGGCGGCGACATACGCACCGCGACCGACGTAGTAACGCGCGACGGCGATCTCGTAGTCCGCAAGGCGGTTGCGCAGGTAGACCATGCGGCGACGCGCGTCATGCGCGTACTCGCTCTTGGGGTATTGCTCGACCACGGTCAGGAACGCGTTGAACGAGCGGCGCGCCTCGCTGGGCGGGCGCTGGTTCAGATCGACGCGGAACCACCGCTCCATGAAATTCGGCAGACGCTCGAAATCGGTGAGGCCCTTGAGGTACCACGCGTAGTCGATGCGCGGATGCGTGGGGTTCTCGCGAATGAACGTGTCCGCGGCGTCGATGGCGGATTCGGACTCGCCGGCGCGGTAGTAGGCGTAAATGACGTCGAGGCGCGACTGGCGCGTCTCGGCCGCAAACGGATAGCGCGCGATCAGCGCCTCGTAGATGCGGATGGCGGACGGAAAGTCGCCATTTCGCATCGAGCGGCTCGCGCGCTCATACACGACTTGCGGGTCGGTCATCGGGCCGTCGCGGCCGTCACGGCTCTTGCAGCCGGTCAGCGCGAAGCCCAGGACGAGAACGAGTGACATTATTGAGAGTGCGCGGTGGCCGGCGCTACGCTGGGATCGCATGGAAGGTTTGCCGTTTCCTTAGATTGCCGGTGTTCGGCGCTGTGCCAATGTACTGATTTTGACAGTCTATTTTGAATTCGCCGCCGGACGCGTGAGTATAGCGGCCCCCAAAGCCATCGGACCACACGGTTGCCACCCAAGTTCCAGACCCACCGCCTCGAATTCTCCCCGGATTTTGCGGGGCGACGCCTCGATCAGGCATTGGCGCAGCTCCTGCCGCAATACTCACGCACACGTATCCAGCGCTGGATCGAGGATGGGGCGGTGCGGGTCAATGGCCTCGCGGTGCGCCGCGTGCGCGACATCGTGGTCGGGGGCGAGGCCGCCACCGTCGAGGCGCGGCTGCCGCCCGAGAGCGGCATCGCGGCCGAGAAACTGCCGTTGACGATCGTGCATCAGGATTCCGCCGTGATCGTGATCGACAAGGCACCCGGCGTCGTCGTGCATCCGGGCGCGGGCAATCGCGAGCACACGCTGCAGAACGCGCTGCTGGCGTACGACAAAAAGCTTGCGCGCGTGCCGCGCGCGGGGCTCGTGCACCGCATCGACAAGGACACCAGTGGGTTGTTAGTCGTGGCGCGCACGCTCGAGGCGCATGGCGCGTTGGTCGCCATGCTGGCCGCGCACGAGATCGAGCGCGAGTACCTGGCGCTGTGCGTGGGGGCGATGACGGGCGGCGGCACGGTGGACGCGGCCATCGGGCGGCATCGCACGCAGCGCACGAAGATGACGGTGCGATCCGACGGCCGCGCCGCGGTGACCCACTACCGCATCGAGAAACGCTATCGCGGGCATACGCTGGCGCGCGTGCGACTCGAGACCGGCCGCACGCACCAGATCCGCGTGCATTTCGCGCATGCGAAGTTCCCGATCGTCGGAGATCCGGTGTATGGCGGCCGGCGGCGACTGCCCGCCGGCGCGACGCCGGAGCTGATCGCGGCCATCGAGAGGTTCCACCGCCAGGCGCTGCACGCGGCGCGGCTGACATTCGCGCATCCGAAGACCGGCAAGCAGGTGAGTTACGAAGCGCCGTTGCCCGCGGACCTGAAAGAGTTGTTAGGGGTGCTGCAGCGGGACCTCGAGCAGGCGCGATGAGCGCCGTTCACGAGGCGCTGCTGCCGTTTCGCTGGGAGTTGCCCGCAGGCGTGCGCGCCGCATTCACCACGCGGCGCGGCGGCGTCAGCGCGGCGCCGTGGGATTCCTTCAATCTCGGTGCGCATGTCGGCGATGCGCCCGCGGCCGTCGCCGCGAACCGCGCGCATTTACGCGCGCTGCTCGCGCTGCCCGTCGAACCCGCGTGGCTCGAGCAGGTGCACGGTACCGCCGTCGCGGATCTCGATGGGCAGGCAAGAACGCTGCCGCCGAAAGCCGACGCGGCCATCGCGACCGGGAAAGGGCGCGCATGCGTGATCATGGTGGCGGACTGCCTGCCCGTGCTGTTCGCCAGCCGCGACGGCACGCGCATCGGCGCCGCGCATGCGGGCTGGCGCGGGCTCGCGGCCGGGGTGCTGGAACACACGGTGGAGGCGCTCGGCGTGCCGGGGCCCGAGCTGACGGTGTGGATGGGGCCCGCGATCTCGCGCGCGCATTTCGAAGTGGGCGACGACGTGCGCGCGGCATTCGTCGGCGACGGCGCGCGCCCTGGCGCGAGTGGCGCGGCCGGGTTCTTCGCGCGCAATGCGTCCGGCAAGTGGCAGGCGGATCTGGTCGGGCTCGCGCGGCGGCGCCTCGCGGCACTTGGCATCACATCCATCGCGGGCGGCGAGTGGTGCACGTTCGCGGAGCGCGAGCAATTCTTCTCGCACCGGCGGGACGGCCGTGGCGGGCGCATGGCAGCGCTCGTCTGGCGGGACTAGCGCGTCTGCCGCACGCGCGCGTTCGTGTTAGACATATGAACCCGGCTTCGGGGAAACACCGAAGGGAATGGTCCGGGCATATCAGCACCAATGCGCTCATATTGTGACGAATTTCGCTGAACGATCGACTCGCGGAGATTTGTTTGCTTGCGGCATGCACATTGTCGTGTCGCGGCTTTGCGAGCTGTCTTTCGTGGCAATCTCGCCGCGCAGTTTTTTCCGCCACAGGACGGACCGCGCGATGCGCGGCCAGGGAGGTTCGATGGAACGGCCACGGCGTTCGACGCACATACTGCTTTCTTTGTTAGCTTTCGTCGCTCCTGCAATCGCGCAGGAGTTTGAGACCATCCGCGTCAATGCGGGCGGCGACACCTACACGGACGTTGCGGGCAACACTTGGAGTCCCGACCGGGACTTCGGTCCCAGCGGCACTGCATATATCCCGGTGAATGTTTCCGGTACCGACGATCCGGTCTTGTTCCAGACGCTGCGCTATGGCGCGCCGGCATTGAGCTACCGCTTCGCAGTGCCCAATGGCACTTACCAGGTACGGATGCTGCTCGCGGAGATCTGGAATGGAGCGTTTTTCGTCGGCGGTCGCCAGTTCGACCTGGCCGCAGAAGGCAAGACGTTCTTCCCCGACATCGACGTATTCGCGGAGGCCGGGCCCGCCGCCGCGCTCGTGAAGACATTCAACGTGACCGTCACCGACGAGATGTTGGATCTGGACTTCCTGCAGAAAATACAGAATCCGATCGTCAACGCCATCGAGGTGACTGCGACTACTGCGCCGAGCAACCCCTCAGGGATATCCGTGGCGAGCGTCACCTCCACGGAAATCGAGCTCGAATGGGATGCCGCGAGCGACGATGTCGCGGTAGCCGGCTACGAAATCGAGCGTTGTGAAGGTGTCGCCTGCAACGACTTCACTCTCGCCGGGTCGTCGAATGTGGCGGCGTTCAGCGATATCGGGCTGCAGCCCGCGACACGCTACCGTTATCGGCTGCGTGCGCTCGATTCCGAAGGAAATTACAGCCCGTATTCATCCATCACGGATGTGCCCACGAAGTTGAACGTCACGGTCGCGTCCATCCTGCGCGTGAATGTAGGCGGGGACGAGTACGTGGATTCGGGCTCGGAAATCTGGAGCGCGGATGTCGGCTTCAACACGGGCAGCACCGTGACGGTTCCGCAGGACATCCAGGGCACCGACGATCCGTTGCTCTACCGTTCGGTGCGCTGGAATGGAAGCGCGGCTCCGCAGCTCGAATACAAGTTTGCCGTTCTGAACGGCGTGTATGAAGTGAAGCTGCACTTCGCCGAGATCTACTCCGGAGCGGCCTTCGTGGGCGGGCGCGTCTTCACGGTGGAGATCGAAGACCTCCCGGTCTTTCAGGACCTCGATGTCTTCGCCGAAGCCGGCTTTAGCACCGCGCTCGTGAAGACCGCGCTGGTACGGGTCCGCGACGGTGAACTCAACATCCGCTTCCTGCACGGCGCGGCCGAGAGTCCGTTCGTCAACGCGATCGCGGTGACTCCGGTGCCGGACGAGCCGCCGCCTCCGCCGCCTCCGCCGCCGCCGGACGACACGACGCCGCCGAGCGGCATCGGGGAAGTGACGGCCACCGCTGTTTCGGCGGCGCAAGTCGATCTCGCGTGGACGGCTGCGACGGACGATACCGGCGTCACCGGTTATTCGATCCAGCGTTGCACCGCCCCATGCTCCAACTTCGTCGAGATTGCGGCGTGGAATGGATTGGCCATCAGCGATGAAGGCCTGGTGCCTGCGACGACGTACGCCTATCGCGTACGCGCCTATGACGCCGCGGGAAACTTCGGCGAATTCAGTCCCGTCGCGGTCGCTACGACCGCTGATCCGCCGGTCGATGACCCACCGCCGCCGGTCGATGATCCGCCGCCGCCGGTCGATGACCCACCGCCGCCGGTCGATGATCCGCCGCCGCCGGTCGATGATCCACCGTCCGAACTGCCCTGAAGGCAGAACAGCAATTCGTCGGGGCGGTGTAACTAGCACGCCCCGACTTTGATCGCGCTCCTCTGATCGTCTTGTTAGGCGTCTGCTGCTGGCCCGATTCCGCACGTCACCGCCGCGCACGTCGAGAGCGTGCACGCGAACGGCCACGGGCCGACTCCCCCTTCGACAAACGTCGCCGAGACGGCGTTCCGCGAGCTGGATCCGTCCACCTTTCCAGCTGGTTCGCCTGAAAACGGCGACAAGACCGAGCTGCTCGTTCGCGCGGACACGACCCAATTGCTGCACGATGGCACGGGGCCTGCGGCGACGTGTCCGGCGCCGGTCGGCGTGGAGTCGGTCTTGTTAGGCCGCTCCAAGCTCGTGCAGCTCATTGGGGAAGGCGGCATGAGCAACGTGTTCAAGGCCATCGACGTGCGCAAGGTGGAGGCGGGTGCCCGCGACCCACACCTCGCCGTCAAGGTGCTCACGGCTCAACTACCCGATCAGTCCAACTCGCTGTCCGTCATGCACCGCGAGGCGAGAAAGCTGCGGTCGCTCACGCATCGGAACATCGTGCGCGTCTTCGACTGCGATCGCGACGGGCACGGTCTTCATGACGATGGAGTACCTCGATGGCACGTCGCTCCGGCGTCGCATGCCGAGGAAGCGCACCGATGCGGCCATTTCGCGCGAAGAGGCGCTGCGCATCATTACCGACGTCGCCTCGGCGCTCGAATACGCGCATCGCAATCACATCGTTCACGGCGACCTCAGGCTGCGCTCGAACAGCCGGTGCGCGTGGTGACGATCAGCTATCTACTCGCGGCCGGCGTCAACGAGGGCACCGTGGGCGAGTTCGGGGAGTCCGCCCGCGAGTATCCGCACAACCGCGCCGGCTGCTCCAACTGACGAACGAGCAGTTCAACGCTGGCGGAAGACCTGTACATCGCCTTCGAGAAGCAGGGCGTGACGTACCGCTTGCAGAACCAGGTGATGGCGCTGCTGGCGCCGATGCAGCTCGACATCGTGAAGAAGAAGCCCTCGCCGCGAGCGCGTTCGACTCATGTTCGGCGCATCGCTCGCGAATGCCGAAATATGTCCGCTTCTTCGCCCGCCTGCGTGGGCCGCGCGCTAACTACAATTTTCGCAGGCCGTTGATCCCGCGACGATTGTCGTTCGGGCGGCGCCGCAATTTTCAATATACTGGACGGAGGGCCCGGCTTTCATGGCAGTCTCGACGCGCTTGTTAGTCCATTCTTTCGTTTGACAGTCCGCGCATTGCGCGGCCATGGAGGGTCATATGAAATACGTCACGATGACGCGCGCATCCGGTATCCGTTCTTTTCCACGTCTGGCCGCGCATGCGGTGCTCTGGTGTGTCGCGGTCTGCTGCCCGGCGCTCGCGCAGGATATTCAACCGACCGCGCCGGCCGACTTCGAGGCCAGCGCGGCAGTCACCGAGGTGGATCTATCCTGGGCGGCATCGGGCGACGCCACCGCGCTGCTCGAGTACGAGGTCGAGAGCTGCGCCGGCGCGGAATGCAGCGACTTCGTGCTCGCTGGCGCTACGGAGAGCACGGTCGCCACGGACTCCGGACTCGCGCCGGGTTCCACCCATCGCTACCGGGTGCGCGCGGTGGATGCGCAAGGCCACTACAGTCCGTATTCGTCAGTCAGGACGATCACCACGAACCTGGATGTCCCGACCGGGGCAGTGATTCGCGTCAACGTCGGCGGCGACGTTTACGTGGACGCAGCCGGAAACACGTGGGAGGCCGACCGCGGCTTCAGCGGCGGACTCTTTACGACGGTGGCGCCGACGATTTCCGGAACGCCGGACTCCTTGCTGTATCAGTCACTGCGCTATACGAACGGCGATCCGTCGCTCGACTATGCCTTCGACATTCCGGCCGGCGAGTACCTCGTCAAGCTGCACTTCGCCGAGATCTTCCCGGGCGTTTTCTTCGAAGGGGGACGCGTATTCAACGTCGAAGTCGAAGGGCAGACCGCCATCAGCGGACTCGACGTGTTCGCCGAGGCGGGGGCCTACACGGCGCTCGTCGAAGAAGTGCCCACGACGGTCAGCGACGGGCAGCTCAATATCCGGTTCATGCGCGGCGTCCAGGAACCGTTCGTCAGCGCCATCGAGGTGATTGCCGTGGCGACGCCGGACACCACGGCACCGGGCGCCGTCGCAAACCTGACGATCAATCGGGTCTCCAACACGGAACTCGATCTGGACTGGGACGATGCGACGGACGATACGGCCGTGGTGGGATATTCCATCGAGCGTTGCACGTTCGCCGCGTGCTCTAACTTCTCGGAGCTCACCACCGTTGATGCACCGCCATTCAGCGACACCGGCCTGGTATGCGAGACCACCTATCGATATCGCGTGCGGGCCTTCGATGAAGCCGGGAATTTCGGTGCGTACAGTGAAATCGTGACCTCCCCGAATTGCCAGCAATGCAATGGCCACAGGCATCACCGGCACCACCATTGGGGGCACGGCAGATCGCACAAGCACGGGAAGCACGGCTCACGCGATCACCACCATCATCGGGGTCGCTGGTAGCGAAGGTACGGGTGTTCAGGGCGCGGCTCCGGAGGCTCGCGCAGTGAGATGCCGTGGTAGCATCCCCGCGCCTTGAATACCCTCGTCTGGATCATCCTCGCCACGCTGGTCTCCGGCGTGCTCTCGGTGCTCGCGGCCGGCATTTTCCTCGCGCTTCCGTCGAAGCAACGCGAAGGCGCGCTGCCGCATCTGGTGAGCTTCGCGACCGGCGCATTGTTAGGCGCGGCGCTGCTGGGGTTGATTCCGCACGCGGTCATCGGCGCGGGCACTGATCGCGTCCACGAGGTGGGCATCGCGTTGATCGCGGGCATCGCGCTGTTCTTCGTGCTCGAGAAGTTCCTGCTCTGGCGACATTGCCACGACGACCACTGCGACGAGCATGCGGTGGTGGAGTCGCACCAGCGCCACGATCGCCACGATCATTCGCACGCTCGCGCGCGCCAGAAGGCGAGCGGCGCGCTGGTGCTGGTCGGCGACGCGCTGCACAACGTGCTCGACGGCGTGCTCATCGCCGCCGCCTTCCTCACCGACCTGCATCTCGGCCTCGTGACCGCGGTCGCCATCGTGGCGCACGAAATCCCGCAGGAAGTCGGCAACTTTGCCGTGCTGTTGAATTCGGGCGTGTCCCGCGGCCGCGCGCTGGCGTTGAACCTGCTCACCAGCCTCACGGCCGTCATCGGCGGTGTGGTGGGCTACTTCGCACTGGGCACCGCGCTGGCCGCGTTGCCATTCGCGCTGGCGGTGGCCGCTTCGAGCCTTCTGTACGTCGCGGTGGCGGATCTCATCCCGGGCCTGCACCGGCGCGTGGACGCGCGCTCGAGCGTCATGCAGGTACTGCTCATCGGCCTCGGTATCGCCCTGATCGCCTTCGGAGAGCGGTTCGCTCACTAGGCGGAAAATAGATCTGTCCCCTTTGTCCTATTGAAACTGTCGCGTTGGAGCCCAAACTCATGCCCCTATGCGAATGGACAAACTGACCAGCCGTTTCCAGACGGCCCTCGCCGACGCCCAGTCCCTGGCCCTCGGGCGCGACCACCAGTTCATGGAGCCGGCGCACGTGTTCGCCGCGCTGCTCGACCAGCAGGACGGCACCACGCGTCCGCTGCTGGTGAAGGCCGGCGCCAATGTGGCCAAGCTGCGCAAAGATCTCGACAGCACGCTCGAAAAGATCCCCACGGTGCAGGGTACGCCTGGCGACGTGCACGTCTCGCAGGATCTCAACCGCCTGCTCAACGTCACCGACAAGCTGGCGCAGCAGCGCAAGGACGAGTACATCCCGACCGAGCTGTTCGTGCTGGCCTCGTTCGAAGACAAGAACACGCTGGCCAAACTACTCAAGGACGCGGGCGCGGCGAAAGCGGCCATCGAGAAGGCCATCGACCAGATCCGCGGCGGTGAGGCCGTGAACGACCCGCAGGCCGAGGAGAAGCGCGGCGCGCTCGAGAAGTACACGGTCGATCTGACCGCACGCGCATCGAGCGGCAAGCTCGACCCGGTCATCGGCCGCGACGACGAGATCCGCCGCACAGTGCAGGTGCTCGCGCGCCGCACGAAGAACAACCCCGTGCTCATCGGCGAGCCGGGCGTCGGCAAGACGGCCATTGTCGAAGGTCTCGCGCAGCGCATCATCAACGGCGAGGTGCCGGAGGGCTTGAAGGGCAAACGCATCCTCGCGCTCGACATGGGGGCGCTGATCGCCGGCGCGAAATTCCGCGGCGAATTCGAAGAGCGCCTCAAGGGCGTGCTCAACGATCTGTCGAAGCAGGAAGGCCAGATCATCCTGTTCATCGACGAGCTGCACACAATGGTCGGCGCCGGCAAGGCCGAAGGCGCCATGGACGCCGGTAACATGCTCAAACCCGCGCTCGCGCGCGGCGAGCTGCATTGCGTCGGCGCCACCACGCTCGACGAGTACCGCAAGTACATCGAGAAAGACGCCGCACTCGAGCGCCGCTTCCAGAAGGTGCTCGTCAACGAGCCGTCGGTGGAAGACACCATCGCGATCCTGCGCGGATTGCAGGAGCGCTACGAAGTGCACCACGGCGTCGACATCACGGACCCCGCCATCGTCGCGGCGGCCACGCTCTCGCATCGCTACATCTCCGATCGGCAATTGCCCGACAAGGCCATCGATCTCATCGACGAGGCCGGCGCACGCATCCGCATGGAGATCGACTCCAAGCCTGAGGCGCTCGACAAGCTCGAGCGGCGCATCATCCAGCTCAAGATCGAGCAGGAAGCGCTCAAGAAAGAGAAGGATGACGCCACCCGGAAGCGGCTGGCGACGCTGCAGGAGACGCTGCGCGGACTCGAGAAGGAATACGCCGATCTCGAAGAGATATGGAAGAGCGAAAAGGCCTCGCTGCAGGGCGCGGCGACCATTCGCGAAGAGCTCGAGAAGGTGAAGCAGGACATGGAGGTCGCGCGCCGCAAGGGCGACCTCACTACCGTCGCGCGCATCCAGTACGAGCAGATCCCGGCGCTCGAGAAACGTCTCGCGCAGGCGGCGATCGCGGAATCCAAGGAAACCCAGCTGGTTCGCAACAAGGTTACCGAGGAGGAAATCGCCGAGGTCGTGTCCGCGTGGACCGGAATTCCGGTCTCCAAGATGCTCGAGGGCGAGAAGGAAAAGCTGCTGCGCATGGAAGACGCGTTGAGCAAGCGTGTCGTCGGCCAGGAAGAGGCCGTGCGCATCGTGTCGAACGCCATCCGCCGCTCACGAGCCGGTCTCTCCGACCCGAGACGTCCAAATGGATCGTTCCTGTTCCTCGGCCCCACGGGCGTCGGCAAGACCGAGCTGTGCAAGGCGCTGGCGGAATTCCTGTTCGACACGGAAGAGTCGATGGTGCGCATCGACATGTCCGAGTACATGGAGAAGCACTCTGTGTCGCGGCTCATCGGCGCGCCGCCCGGGTACGTGGGTTACGACGAAGGCGGCCAGCTCACCGAAGCCGTGCGGCGCCGCCCCTATGCCGTCATCTTGTTAGACGAGGTGGAGAAGGCGCACCCCGACGTGTTCAACGTGCTGCTGCAGGTGCTCGACGACGGGCGCCTCACCGACGGCCAGGGCCGCAC
>JAYTOI010000061.1:0-42644 GCA_043747875.1 Pseudomonadota bacterium
GCGGCGAGATCGGCCTGCAGGCGGCTCACCTGCTGTTTGAGGTTATCGACGTCGGCTTGCAGAGGCTTGAGGTCCTGGCAGCCGGCCAACATGGTGAACGCTGCAACGGCAGCAACCTTGATAATCGCACTCTTCATAACGATCAATCCCCTTATTGGTGGTTGAGCAAGTCCGCTTCGCCACTAACGCGCAAACAACCCGCGTAGTGAAGATAGACGTCTATTAGGCGGGCGCAACTGCAACAAATTCGCGCGTTGTTTGCAACTGAAATCTCTCCGATGTCGGCCTGTGGCGACAACTGGCAGTGCATCAGATATTAGGGCTGCTAACACGATTCTTCTTGACGCCGTCTCGCAAGATTTCGCGTGCTGCATTGTGTCCGGGAATTCCCGTCACTCCGCCGCCGGGGTGCGCGCCCGAGCCGCACAAATACAGGGCTTTCACCGGTGTGCGGTAATCGCCGTAGCCTAACATCGGTCGCGCGGCCCACAACTGATCGAGCCCTAACGCGCCGTGGAAAATATCTCCACCTGCTAGGCCGAGTTTTTCTTCGAGATCGAGTGGACTCAACGCCGAGTGACCGACTACGCTCGCGCGAAAATTCGGTGCGTGAGATTCCACCGTCGCGAAGATGCGGTCGATTGCACTCTGCTTCTCCTCACGCCAGCTGCGACCGTCCGGAAGACTGTAGGAGAAATGCTGACAGAACAACGAGGCGACGTGAGCTCCTTTCGGTGCAAGGGTCTGATCGAGCGTCGAGGGAATGAGGATCTCGACGATTGGCTGGCGCGAAATGCCTTCGAGGCGCGCCTCGGCGAACGCACGGTCCATGTATTGCAGCGATGGCGCCAGGATGATTCCTGAGGCGAGATGTGCGCCGCCGTCGTCGCGCGGCGCGGCGGTGAAACGCGGCAGTTCGCTCAATGCGACGTTCATGCGAAACGTGGCCGAGCCGACGCGCAGTCGCTCGATGCGCGCACGCACTTCCGCGGGCACGACCGCTTCGTCGAGCAGTTTGAGATAGAGCAGCTTCGGTCCGACGTTGGCGGCGATCGCGCTGCCTACGATGACGCGTCCATCCTCGAGCTCGATGCCGGTGGCGCGATCACGCTCGGTGACGATGCGCTTCACCGGTGCGTCGGTCTCGAGATGCACGCCGAGTCGGCGCGCCTCCGCGGCCATCGCCTGCGTGATGGCGCCCATGCCGCCGACCGCGTGTCCCCACACGCCCGACTTGCCGTTCACTTCGCCGAAGACGTGATGCAGCAGCACGTAGCCGCTGCCGGGCGTGTACGGGCTCGCATAGTTGCCCACGACCGCGTCGAAGCCGAACAGCGCCTTGACCGCGTCGCTCTCGAACCAGTGGTCTAACAAGTCGCCGGCACTGCGCGTGAACAGCTCGTGGATGTCGCGCTGCACGGCGGGTGCAAGCTTGCGGAAACGGCGGCCGATCTGCAGCGTGGACCACAGATCGCGCAGACGGCGCGGATCGGCCGGCGGTGTTTCGAACAGCTGGCGGCGCAGCATCTGCACCGCGGCGTCGAGCATCTTGTAATAGCCAGGCAGCCGTTCGGCGTCGCGCGCGGAGAACGAGCGCACTGATGCCGTCGTTCTTGCGCTATCAGGGCCGGCAGTCAGCGAGCGTCCCCCGGGCAGCGGGAGGAAACTCTGCATGGGCCTCTCGAGCACCTTGAGCCCGTGTTCGGCGAGGCGCAGATCGCGGATCACCTTGGGGTTCAACAGGCTCACCGTGTAGCTCGCGGTGGAGTTGCGGAAGCCGGGATGGAACTCTTCGGTCACTGCGGCCCCGCCCAACACCCCGCGGCGTTCGAATACGCCCACGCTGAGGCCCGCTCGGGCGAGATAGCACGCGCAGGTGAGGCCGTTGTGCCCTCCGCCCACGACCACGACATCGAAGCGGCTGGGCACGCTTGACCTGGATAAATTCACAGTGTACAAATCCTCAGCCCTGATTCTTCTTTCAAAGGATCCAACCATGTCCGACCTCACACCGCGTCAGACCGAAATTCTGCGCCTCATTCAGCGCGCCATCGTCGAAACAGGCATGCCGCCGACGCGCGCTGAAATCGCCAATGAGCTCGGTTTCAAATCTCCCAACGCCGCCGAAGAACACCTGCGTGCACTCGCCCGCAAGGGTGTCATCGCGCTCGTGCCGGGCGCTTCGCGCGGCATCAAGCTCATGGACACGATGCGCGAGCAGATCGGGTTGCCCCTCATTGGCCGTGTCGCCGCGGGCCGTCCCATTCTCGCCGAAGAAAATATCGAGTCGCGTCTCGACATCGATCCCAGCATCTTCCAGCCCCGGCCGCATTACCTGCTCAAGGTTGTCGGCATGTCGATGAAAGATGCCGGCATTCTCGATGGCGATCTCGTGGCCGTGCATCGTACTCCCGAAGTGCGCAATCGCCAGATCATCGTCGCGCGCCTCGAGAACGAAGTCACTGTCAAGCGCTACAAGCAGGACGGCTCGGTGGTGTGGTTGCTGCCTGAAAATTCCGATTTCGAGCCCATTCGCGTCAACGTCAAGGAAGACCCCCTCATCATCGAAGGTGTGGTGGTGGGAGTTCTGCGGCGGGGCACTTCCTCAGGAAGTCTTTCTTCAGGAAACCTTTCTTAAGTAAGAAAGGGCCTCGTTGCATAGCTGAGAGATGCGGTGGGCCAGGCGCGCGTGCTCCTCGCTCAGGGAAGAGTGAGGACATGATGCGCCGACCCCTCCAGCAAATTATCAAGATGTACGCCGCTGCTTCAGCGGCGTTAAGAGTGGGGCGTGAGCCCCTGAGAATAATTTCATGAACCGCGCCATGGGCAGCTTCGAAGTGAGCGTGCAGCCACTTGCGAATACAGATGTTTCCAGCGATCCATTGCTGGCACGGTTCCTACTGGTCAAAAAGTTCAGCGGTGATCTCGAGGGTCGCGGCCGCGGACAGATGTTGTCCGCGGGCACCGTGACCAAAGGCTCGGCTGGATATGTCGCCATCGATCATTTCAGTGGCATGTTGGACGGACGCAAGGGCAGTTTCATCCTGCAACACTCGGGAAGCATGAACCGCAACGTGCCCACGCTCACGATTTTGGTCGTGCCCGATTCGGGTACGGAAGAGCTCACGGGCATCACCGGCACGCTCAGCATCAACATCGTCGACGGCAAACATTTCTACGACTTTCTGTATTCGCTCCCCGTTTGTTGACGTGTGAAGGCCGTGCCAACGGGGTGTCGATGTCCACTCACAAACAACTGGAAGAGTTGCTCGCCCATCCGTCTCTGTGGCGCGGACGCAGCCGGGCGGTGCTTGCCACTATTCCCACTGGATACGCCGCGCTCGATGCGGGGTTGCCCGGCGGCGGCTGGCCGCGTCACGGCCTCATAGAAATCCTCACTCCGCGTCCCGGGGTGGGCGAGCTCTATCTACTGCTGCCCGTGCTCGCCGCGTTGTCGCGCGCATGTCCGGCGCGCTGGTGCACGTGGGTGTCGCCGCCCCACGAACCCTTCGCGCCCGCGCTGGAAGAGTACGGCGTCGCGCTCGATCGCATGCTCATCGTGCGCACGCATCTGCCTTTGTGGGCGCACGAGCAGGCGTTGCGCTCCGGGGCCTGCGAGATGGCGCTGGCCTGGCTGCCGCGCGCCTCGACGCGCGCCATTCGCCGGCTGCAGCTCGCCGCCGAGCAGGGTCGCGCGCTCGATGTGCTCTGTCGCAGTCAGCGCTTCGCCGCGGAGGCGTCGCCTGCCATGTTGCGCATCGCGCTCGACCCGGTGACGGACGCGGGCGGGCAGGGCGCGCGCGTGCATCTCATCAAGAGTCGCGGTGGTGCGCGCGAGCCCATCGAGTTGCGTTGGGCTGACGCCGCGGCGTGAGCGCGTCATGCATCCCCGAGCATATCGACTCGTTTTTCCGGACACTATTCCGGGGTCGAGTGCGACGCCGTCCGTTTTACGGGTGCGGCCGGCGTCGCCTCCACCCACGGGACCGGGGCCACAGACCGCGTTGGAGCTCGAGCCTCGCGAGCTGTGGATTGCTGCGCACGTGCCACAGCTATCGCTCATCGCACTACGTTCTTCCGCGGAATTGGGGTTCGCCGGGAAGTCCGTGCCGCTCGTCGTGCTCGACGATGCGCGCCATCGGGTCATCGCCGCGGATGCGGCGGCCGCCGCGGCCGGAGTGCGTATCGGCATGACGCTCGGCGCGGCGCTCGCGACCGCGCCCGACCTCGATGCGTGTCCACGCGACGCGGCGCGCGAGCTCGAGATCATGCAACGCCTCGCTGCCATCGCGGCGACGTTCACGCCGCTGGTTTCCCTCGACCCGCCGGATGCGCTGCTGCTCGAGATCAAACCCAGCATCCGTTTGTTCGGAGGATTGCGCGAGTTGTGCCGGCGTTTGCGCGATGCCTGTCTGGCGAGCCCGCCGCTCGTCACGTCAGGCTGCGTTCCGCATTTCACGCTCGCGCCTACCGCGTTGGCCGCGCTCGTGGCGTCGCGCGCGGGGGTGCGCTGCTTCATCACCGATCCGCGTGTGCTGCCCGCGCGTCTCAAGCCGCTGCCGCTCGCGGTGCTGCGGTGGTCCGAAGAAGATAACGCGCGCCTCATCGCCATGGGGGTGGGCACCATCGGCGAGCTCCTGCGTCTGCCGCGTGCCGGGTTCGCGAAACGCTTCGGTCAGGCTGCGTTGACGGATATCGATCGCTTGCTCGGGCAGCGTGCCGATCCGCGTCGCCGGCTCGCGCGTCGCGAGCGGTTCCGCGAACGGTTCGACCTCGATCACGAAATCGAAAGCCAGGAGCAGATCCTGCAGGCGTTGCAGCCATTGCTCAGCGCGCTCGAGGGTTATCTGCGCGTGCGTCAGCGCGGCATCACCGCGCTGCAGTGTCGTTTCCATCACTACCGTGCGCCGCCCACGGTGTGCGTGTTGCGGCTCGCGCAGCCCGAGGCGCACGCCGAGCGTCTGGCGTCGCTGCTGCGCGAGCGCCTCACGAGTCTGGTGCTGCCCGAGCCGGTGCGCCGTTGTGAGCTCGTCAGCGGCGCCTTGACGGGACGTCGTCTCGCCACTCGTCCTCTGTGGGCGCCCGGCGAGCGCGGCCACGCGCCCGCGGACGAAATGCCCGCGCTGGTCGAGCAGCTGCGCGCGCGGCTCGGCGCATCGGCCGTGTACGGTCTGCGCCGTCATTCCGAGCATCGGCCCGAGCATGCCTGGCGTGTGGCAGAGCCGGCGCTGACGCCGGCGGCCGGAGTAGCTAGTCCAGGCGATGCCCGCGGTCGCGGCGCGTCCGTGTTTCGCCGTCCACCATGGCTGCTGCACCAGCCCGAGCCGCTGTCGGAGCGCGAGGGCCGGCCTCGGCACCGCGGCGCGCTCGAGCTGCTCGAAGGCCCCGAACGCATCGAAAGCGGATGGTGGGACGGGGCCGACGCCCGGCGCGATTACTACGTCGCGCAGGACGCTGCGGGTGCGCGCTTGTGGATCTATCGTGAGGGCGCGGGTGTACGCGGGTGGTTTCTGCACGGAATCTTTGGGTGAAATGGGGAAATGGGGAAATGGGGAAATGGGGACATGGGGACATCCCTCGTTTCTCCGCTGCGCGGGCAAAAGGTTGGAGGGCGCCCTCGCTACTGCTCACTGACGCGACGCTGTTGGACTCCAACCCTTTTGCTAGGAAACGAGGAATGTCCCCATTTTCGGAAAACGAGGAAAGTCCCCGGTACGCCGAGCTCCACTGTCTGAGCAACTTCAGTTTCCTGCGTGGCGCCTCGCACGCGGAGGAGCTCATGGTGCAGGCGAAGAGCCTGGGCTACACGGCCCTGGCCATCACCGACGAATGCTCGTTCGCGGGCGTGGTGCGGGCGCACACCGCCGCGAAGAAGGTCGGCGGCATCAAACTACTGATCGGCGCAGAGTGCACGCTCGACTGCGGGCTGCGACTCGTCGTCCTCGCGCGCGACCGCGCCGGATATGGGCGCCTCTCGCGGCTCATCACGCGCGGCCGCCGCGCCGCCGAAAAGGGCAGCTACAAGCTGTCGCGCGCGGACGTCGAGGAGTTCTTGTCGGATGGCGCGCTGCCGCGCGACGGCGAGACCATATCGGCCGGTACCCTGGCGCTATGGCTGCCGGCGCCCGCTCCCGACCGCACGCAGGGTGAGTGGCTCGCCCGGCATTTCGCGGGCCGCGCGTGGATCGCGGTGGAGCTGCCGCGCGACGGCCGCGATCGCCAGCGGCTGGCCGGCTGTCGCGCGACCGCGGCCGCACTCGGTCTGCCGCTCGTGGCGGCGGGCGACGTGCACATGCACGTGCGCGAGCGGCGCGCCCTGCAAGATGCATTGACCGCGGTTCGTCACGGCGTGACGCTGGCCGAAGCCGGCGAGCGACTCTTCCCGAACGGCGAACGTCATCTGCGGCCGCTCTCCCGGCTCGCGAAGCTCTATCCCCCCGAACTGCTGGCCGAGACGGTGCGCATCGCGGGTCTGTGCACCTTCTCGCTCGACGAGCTGCGCTACGAATATCCGCGCGAGCTCGTGCCAGAGGGCGAAACGGCCGCGTCCCATCTGCGCGCGTTGACGGAGGCGGGCGCGCGGCGGCGCTGGCCGTCCGGCGTCCCCGATGCGATGCGCATCAAGATCGACTACGAACTCACGCTCATCAACGATCTTGCCTACCAGTCCTACTTCCTCACGGTGCACGACATCGTCAGCGAGGCGCGGCGCCTGCGCATCCTCTGCCAGGGACGCGGCTCGGCCGCCAACTCCGTGGTCTGCTACTGCCTCGGCGTCACCGAGGTCGATCCCTCGCGCGGCGAACTGCTCATGGAGCGTTTCATCTCGCGCGAGCGCAATGAGCCGCCCGATATCGACATCGACTTCGAGCACGAGCGGCGCGAGGAGGTCATCCAGTACATCTACCGCAAATATGGTCGTCATCGCACGGCGCTCACCGCCACCGTCATCAGCTACCGCCCACGCAGCGCGTTGCGCGACGTGGCCAAGGCGCTGGGCCTCGATGCGGTACAGGCCGAACGCCTGTCGGGAGCGATGCAATGGTGGGACACCTCGATCGACGCGGACCGCATGCGCGAGGCCGGCTTCGAGCCCGACAACCCGCGGGTCGAACTACTGCTCGCGCTCACGAGGCAGTTGCTGGGTTTTCCGCGGCATCTCTCCCAGCACGTCGGCGGCTTCGTGATCTCGCAAGGATTGCTCGAAGAGCTGGTGCCCATCGAGAACGCGGCCATGCAGGACCGCACCGTCATCCAATGGGACAAGGACGATCTCGACGATCTCGGCCTGCTCAAGGTGGACGTGCTGGGTCTCGGCATGCTGTCGGCTCTGCGGCGCGGTCTCGAGCTCGTGGGCGCATTTCGCCACAAACCGTTCGCGCTCGCGGACATTCCGCGCGAGGACGCCGGCGTCTACCAGATGATCTCGCGTGCCGACACCATCGGCGTGTTCCAGGTCGAGTCGCGCGCGCAGATGTCGATGCTGCCGCGGCTGCGGCCCGAGAAGTTCTACGACCTGGTCATCGAAGTGGCCATCGTGCGGCCGGGCCCCATCCAGGGCGGCATGGTGCACCCCTATCTACGCAGGCGGCAGGGGCTCGAGCAGGTCACGTATCCGAGCGAGGATGTCAAAAAAGTGCTCGTGCGCACGCTCGGCGTGCCTATCTTCCAGGAGCAGGTCATGCAGATCGCCATGGTCGCGGCGGGCTTCACGCCCGGCGAGGCCGATCAGCTGCGCCGGAGCATGGCGGCGTGGAAACGCCGCGGCGGTCTCGGGCACTTCGAGCAACGGCTCATCGAAGGCATGCGCGCGCGGAACTATCCCGACGAATTCGCGCAGCGCATCTTCAGCCAGATCCAGGGTTTCGGCGAGTACGGGTTTCCCGAGTCGCACGCCGCGAGCTTCGCGCTGCTCGTGTACAGCTCGGCCTGGCTCAAGTGTTACGAGCCCGCGGCATTCACCTGTGCGTTGCTCAACAGTCAGCCCATGGGGTTTTACGCGCCCGCGCAGCTCGTGCGCGACGCGCGCGATCACCAGGTCGAAGTGCGTGCGGTGTGTGTGTGCAACAGCGACTGGGATTGCACGCTCGAACGGCGCGCGGACGACGAACCCGCGCTGCGTCTGGGGCTGCGCCTGGTGAAAGGGCTCGGCAAGGAAGCCGCGTTGCGTATCGAAGCTGCGCGTGCCGCGGCACCGTTCGCGAGCGTGCAGGATCTCACGCTGCGCGCGCGCCTCGCGCGACGCGAGCTCGAGGCGCTTGCCGATGCCGCGGCCTTACGCGCGCTCGCGGGCAACCGGCACCTGACGTTCTGGGAAGTGGCGGGCAGCGAGTCTGCGCTGCCGCTCGCGCCCGTGCCCGAGGGTGCTGAAGGCACACCGCTGCTCGCGCCACCCACCGAGGGGCAGAACATCGCCGCCGACTATCGTTCGACCAGCCTCACGCTCGGCCGCCATCCGCTGGCGCTGCTGCGCGAGCAATTGGAGCGCTCCAGCATCGTCACCTCGAAAGCATTGGGCGATCTGCCGCATGGCCTGGGGGTGCGCGTGGCGGGCATCGTCACGGCGCGCCAGCGCCCGCAGAGCGCCGGCGGCGTCATGTTCATCACGCTCGAAGATGAGACGGGATACGTGAATCTCATCGTCTGGGAACGCGTCTGGTCGCGCGCGCGGCGCGTCGCCAACGGATCGCGTCTTCTCGAGGTTCACGGCCTGTTGCAGAAAGAAGGGCAGGTGACGCACGTCGTCGCGAAGCGACTGGTGGATCGCACGCCTTTGCTCGGCGAGCTGGTCACGCATTCCCGCGATTTCCGCTGAATTTTTACGGCCGCGGTCGCTTCGACGGCGTTTTTCGACGTGGGGCGCAGCCCCTGAGAATCTAACCCAGATCTTTCGTCGCGTTCATTTTGCGAACAGCGGTGCTGTCGTCTTCGATGTTGTAGTCATCGAAGTCGCTGGTGAGTTCGGCCGTGGTCTTGTCTTCGATGCGACGCTCGAGACGACGCCAGGCGGGATCGCCCAGCTTTTGGCCGCGCTTCTTCGCAGCGTCCAAATCTTTCGCGAGACGGTCGAAATCAACTTCGGTCGTGGACTCGAAGGTGGTCTCTTCTTCGTCTTCGTCGAACTCTTCTGACTCGGGCTTCTCGTTCATCGTTTATAAACGGACACTACTGTCCGGTTAAGAATCGAATAGATACAGCTGGTTAGGGGAAACGAGCGGTTGCGAGTCATGCGGAAGTTCAGCAAGTGTTTGTTGCAAGGAGATTTTCTCGAACAGCGTGACGGAGAGGATCTGTAGAAGCGTATGCAACGAGGCATCCAATGCAAGTTCCTTCTTGATGATGGCGACCAGCACGTAGACGGACACGGCGATCCACACCTGGGTCTTCACCGCGTTCTCGGAGGTATCGTAGAAGCGTTTGATGCGAAGGTGCTGCTTGATCCATTTGAAGAAGAGTTCGACCTGCCAGCGGCTCTTGTAGAGCGAGCAGATGGTCAGCGCGGGCAACAAGCCGTGGTTGGTCAGGAACACGAGATTCTTGTCGGTCTGCGGATCGCGAAATCGGATGCGGCGCAGATGTGCCGGATAGGCTTGCTCGGCATAGAAGTTGTTGAACGCGATGGTCTGATCGCAGATCAGCCCCGTGCTGCGATCGACGGTCGCGGAGTACAAGCGTCGCGCGTTCATGTTGCGCTTGGCGCGGGTGACAAAGAAGCTGCCCGCTTGATCCAAGGCGTACAGTCGAGTGAAATCCAGGTATCCGCGGTCCATCACGTAAAACGAGCCTGGTTCCGGGATGAGCAGATCGAGCACGTTGACGTCGTGCATCTTGCCATCGGAGATGTGGATGAAGCTGGGAATCGAGCCGCGCAGATCCAGCAGCGTGTGCAGCTTGATCGCTGCTTTGGTCGAGCGAAAGGGTGCCCAAGGGAAGACCGACAGGCACAGATCGATGGTCGTGGAATCGAGCGCGTAGACGGTGTGATCGAGTTCCACGCCGAAGCTGTCCTGCGCATACAGTTTGCGCGCTCGATTGATCAGATGCTGCGCGAACTCGGCGTACAGCCGCCAGTCGCGTCGCTCGTTGGCATCGGCCAGTGTCGAGCGCGCCACCGGCTGACAGAAGCCCATGTGATAGAGCTTGGCCGCTTGAGCGCTCAAGCAGGTCTCGATGTCGCGCAGACTCTCCCGATAGGTCAGTTGGGCGAAAGCCATCACGCGAAATTGCTCCGCGCTCGAGAGTGTGCGCACCCGATGATCGGCCTCGTACCGCGCGGCCATGCGGTGAAAAGTCTTCCAGGGCAAGAAGTCCATGACTTGCGCGAAGAGCGTCTTGCCGATGTTCATAGGTGCATGCGTGCCGCAAAAGCACCCACGCTATCGAATTGGCCGCTTCGGCGTTCAAATCGGAGACACCCGCAAATCGCTGTAAGCGCATGTCAATGCAGACTTTCTAGCAAGTCCCTATCAAGTTAACCGGACAGTAGTGGTTTCGGCTATGTCAGCCGATAGAGAGGCGCACCGCTGTAGATAGTTTCCGATTTGCCGGTGCGCAGCGGGGAGTCCCCGGCGCGATGGCTCCCGCTCGCGGCCTCCCACCAATCGATCCGCCATGCGTCTGGAATCAAGGACTGCTCGTGCCACGCTCCGCCTTCGCTATGCAAGACACGTATGTCTTGACCGTGGCATTGCTACCTTCGATCGCCTTTTGGGCAGCTTTCGCGGTCACGTGTGCGATCGAGTGCTCGGTATTTCCCTGGCTATCGATGATTGCCGGACCGGGAATCGGAGTCCTCGCGATCATCAGCATAGGGATCGTTACCTACAAGAAAGCCGCGAGACTCGACGAGACTGGCCAATGGCGAGTGCGCTTCCTGGTTGTCTCGTCGCTGGTTTGGGGCTGGCCGATCGCTCACTGCATATTTGGCATGACTCTGCCACTCGCACAGAAAATCGGCAGCTGAGGTTGGCGCATGTCTCGACTTGCAGTTGCATTGTTGACGGCTGGATTCAGCGCGCTGTTTGCTGCGGGTTGCGCTCGACCCCAACCCAAGTTCGACATTCAGTTCCTCGCTTCCGATCTCCATTTCACAATCGGCGGTCATTACGTTGTTGTTCCCGCCATTGACGTCGACGCTCCCGATCGAACATTTGATCTCAAAGGTGGCGATTCGGGCCTCAGCCGGAAGGATCGGCTCAAGAAGGACGCGCTCGATTCGGTTAAGCCCGCGCCGGCGGAGAGTCTCGGCCTGAGAATCAAACCCTACAAAGCGGACTACTCTGAATTGCGCGAGGTGTGCGCTTTGCTGAAACGGAATTGGTCACGAGCAGTGTGCCTCTCGGAGCATGGCAGCCTGCTGCGACGACTGCCGGAGAGATTCCTGCTCCTGGATCGAGAGAGGCTCGAGTTGCTCCAGCACTATTGGACTGTTGGAAAGGAGCGCCAGTTTGATCAGGTCAAAGATCTGGCGCTCGAGCCTGGCGTCACGGAAATCGGCTGCGACAAGGAATCGATTTACTGTACTGCGGCGGTGGAAGTCCTGCCGGGGCTGCTTGCAGTTTGGACTGTATGGAGCGACGAGAAAAACGGGCGAACCGCTCGCAGGATGGCTGAATCGCAAGGCGCGGCAATCGTTCAGCTCGTTGGTCGTGGGCTGGGAAAGGACGAAGATCCGACGCTGGCTGGTGCGAATTGATCTGCTCCCTAATCTCCAAATGACGAAGAAAGCCGCCTTGGACCGAAACGCCGGTAGTTAGGGGTTCAGCAAATGGATGCGGACCGATTCGAATCCCTGTCTTGGCGCGAAATTAGCCGACGCAATTTCGCAACGCATTGATTTATAAGGAAAATATTGGCGGAGAGAGAGGGATTCGAACCCTCGAAGGGCTTTTGACCCTTACACCCTTAGCAGGGGTGCGCCTTCGACCACTCGGCCATCTCTCCGGGGGCGCAATCATAATCAAGCCGGAGAGAAAGAGGAAAAAACTCCCTCTGAATACCCATTTAGACCGGAAGTGTCTCGCGAGGCATCGTGTTCTGGTCGTCCGACGACTTATTACCGTCGGAATTGCCGCTGCTGCCCCGACCGCTCTTGATGCGTTCGAAAATTTCTTCTCGGTGCACGGCCACTTGCTTCGGCGCGTTGATGCCGATCCGGACTTGATTGCCCTTCACGCCCAACACCGTCACGGTGACGTCCTCACCGATCACCACAGATTCACCAACTCGACGAGTCAAAATGAGCATATTGAGGGCCCTCCAAGGAGCCTCTTTGTTCGTTCTTGAGCCCGGACCCCCACAAAATGCGGCCGGGCAGCGCGCCGGAACCTTAACACTGCAACTCGCGACGGTCACGCGGAGTACGTCTCATAACGCCTGGGACAATCGCAAATCGTTGTGCAGACATTTGACACAAGATTCGAGTTTGTCTTCGGGCACCAACACCGCGATCTTGATCTCCGATGTCGAGATGAGCAGCGCTTTCACGCCCTGCCTCGCAAGCGATTCAAAGAGTTGCGTTGCCACGCCTGCATGGGAACGCATACCGACACCGACCACCGCAAGCTTCGCAACTTTGTCATCTGCAGTGAGCCTCGCCGCCGGAAATTCGTCCGTAATTTTTTGCGCCAGACGCTGCGCCTCTAGAAAATCATCTCGATGTACGGTGAAGGAAAGGTCCTTCAAACCGTCGCGCGCGGTCGCGAGCACGATCATGTCCACTTCAATATTCGCGTTTGAGATTGGCTGCAGCACTCGTACGACGGAATCTGGAGAATCGGGCAACCCCGCGATGGTGATCTGCGCTTCATCTCGATTGAACGCGATACCCGATATCAGTGGGGCTTCCACATTAGTCTCCTCGGTGCAGATCAGGGTTCCCTCGCCGGCACGAAACGAAGACAACACGCGCAGCGGCACCTGGTATTTCGCCGCGAATTCCACGGAACGTAAATGCAGGACGCGCGATCCCTGCCCCGCGAGCTCGAGCATCTCCTCGAACGAGATCCGGGACAACAGGCGCGCGTCGGGCACGAGTCTCGGATCGGTGGTGTACACCCCGTCGACGTCAGTGAGTATCTGACACTCATCCGCGCGCAGAGCGACGGCCAACGCGACGGCGCTGGTATCCGATCCGCCGCGACCGATGGTCGTTATATCGCCGTCGTCGTCGATGCCCTGAAACCCGGCAACGACCGGCACGATACCGGCGGCGAGCGTTGCTTCGAGCCTCTGTGTCTCCACCGCGGTGATGCGCGCGCGGCGGTGCGCGTTCGTGGTGCGTACGCGGATCTGGCTGCCTGTGAACGAACAGGCCGGCACGCCGCGCTCGCACAGGGCCATCGCCAGCAGCGCGATCGACACCTGCTCGCCGGTGGCGAGCAATACATCCATCTCGCGTGGATTCGGCTCGCGTGCGATGCCGGCCGCGAGATCGACGAGGCGGTCGGTGGAGTCGCCCATGGCCGAGACGACGACGGCGACGCGGTCTCCGCGCGCGCGGACCGCCGCGATCTTGTCGGCGACGCGCTGAATGAGCTCGACGGACCCGACGGAGGTGCCGCCGTATTTCTGGATTATGGTGCGCGCGGTCACGCGCCTAATTTAGCGCGTACGAATCCCTCGACACTTTGCAGAGCGGCAGAAAGTGCCGCCGGATTGTTGCCGCCCGCCTGCGCAAAGTCGGGACGACCGCCACCCTTGCCGCCCACCTGTCCGGCAACGTTGCCGACCAGCTCGCCCGCCTTCACCTTCCCGACCTGATCGGCGGTGACCCCGGCGACCAGCGTGATCTTGTTGGTCGCATCGACCGACGCGAGCACGATGACCGCGCTCTTCAACTTCTCTTTGAGCTGATCGACCGCGTTGCGCAGCGCGCCCGCATCGGCGCCGTCGACCTGGGCCGCCACCAGCTTTACGCCCGCGATGTCGCGCGCGCCGGCCGAAAGATCGGTGCCCTGCCCGCTCGCGAGCTTGTCCTTGAGCTGACGGTTTTCCTTCTCGAGCTGGCGAATGCGCTCGAGCACATCGGCCACCTTCGTCTTCACGTCCTCGCGCGAGCCGCGAACCAGGCCCGCGACTTCCTTCATGAGCTGATCGGTGAAGGACACGTATTCGTACGCGCCCTGCGCGGTAACCGCCTCGATGCGGCGGACACCGGCCTGCACGCCACCTTCACTCACGATCTTGAACAGCCCAATGTCGCCGACGCGCTCCACGTGCGTGCCACCGCACAGCTCCATCGAGAATTTGCCGAAGCGCAGCACGCGCACGTCTTTCTCGTACTTCTCGCCAAACAATCCGATGGCGCCCTCCGCGATCGCGGCGTCGTACGGCATCTCGCGCGTCTCCGCGGCGGCGTTCGCGCGGATCTCTTCGTTCACGAGGTTCTCGATCTTGCGCAACTCATCCGGCGTCACCGGCGCGTGGTGCGAGAAATCGAAACGCAGACGGTCGGGTGCGACCAGCGAGCCCTTCTGCTGGACGTGCTTGCCGAGCACCGTGCGCAACGCCGCGTGCAGGAGATGTGTGGCGGTGTGATTCGCCTTGATGGCGTTTCGGCGCGTGGCATCGACCTGCGCCGCGAGCTTGTCGCCAACCTTGATGAGACCACTCGTCACCGTTCCGAGGTGTGAGAACGCGCTGTCGCGCTTCTGCGTGTCGGCCACTGTGAACTTGGCGCCGACATTTCCGAGCTCGCCGGTGTCGCCGACTTGGCCGCCCGACTCCGCGTAGAACGGCGTGCGATCGAGAACGACTTCGCCTTCGTCGCCTGCATCGAGCTGCAGTACCGTAGCGCCGCCCTTGAGCAGCGCGACGACCTGACCGACCTCGCTGATGCCTTCGTAGCCGAGGAAGCTGGTCTTGCCTTCGACTTGCAAGCCGCCCGAGAGGTCGACGCCGAACTTGCTCGAGCCGCGGCCGCGTTCGCGCTGCGCTTCCATCTCGCGCTCGTATCCTTCCATGTCGATCGTGAGCCCGCGCTCGCGCGCGATGTCCGCGGTGAGATCGGTTGGAAATCCGTAGGTGTCGTGCAGCTTGAACACCGTCTCGCCGTCGATGGTCTTGCTGTCTTTGGTATTTTCCTGGCCGAGCCTCGCGATGGTTGCATCGAGGATCTCCATGCCGGTCTCGAGCGTACGCGCGAACTGCTCGCCTTCCGTGCGGAGGACATCGCGCACGCGTGTCTGGCCAGCCTCCAGCTCCGGATAGGCGGAACCCATAACGTTGACCAGCGTCGGCACGAGCTCGTTGAAGAACGTCGGGCTCTTGCCGAACTTGTGTCCGTGCCGCATGGCGCGGCGCGCGATCCGGCGCAGCACGTAGCCGCGGCCTTCCTTCGACGGCACCACACCATCGATGATGAGGAAGCTGCACGCGCGGATGTGGTCCGCGATCACGCGCAGCGACGGATTGGCGAGCTCCTTCGTACCTAACAACTCCGCCGTATGACGGATGAGGTCGACGAAGATGTCGATGTCGTAGTTGTTGGTGACGCCCTGCATCACCGCCGACACGCGCTCGAGTCCGGCGCCGGTGTCCACCGACGGCTTCGGCAGCGGCGTGAGCTTGCCGTCGGCCGAGCGATCGAACTGCATGAACACGAGGTTCCAGATCTCGACCCAGCGATCACCGTCCGCGTCGGGGGAGCCCGGCGGCCCGCCGGGAATGTGCGCCCCGTGATCGAAGAAGATCTCGGTGCACGGTCCGCAGGGGCCGGTTTCGCCCATCTGCCAGAAATTGTCGGAGCCGCCGCCAGGCTTGTCGCCGATGCGAACGATTTTTTCCTTCGGCACGCCGGCTTCCTTGTGCCAGAGGTCGAAGGCCTCGTCGTCGGTGGCGTACACGGTGACCATGAGGCGCGCGGGATCGATCTCGAGCGTGCCCGTCACGAAGTCCCAGGCGAAACGGATCGCGTCCTTCTTGAAGTAGTCGCCGAACGAGAAATTGCCGAGCATCTCGAAGAAGGTGTGATGGCGCGCCGTGTAACCGACGTTTTCCAGGTCGTTGTGCTTGCCACCGGCGCGCACACAGCGCTGGCTCGAGGTGGCACGCACATAGTCGCGCTTGTCCTTGCCGAGGAAGCAGTCCTTGAACTGCACCATGCCGGCATTGGTGAACAGCAACGTCGGGTCATTACCCGGGACGAGGCTCGAGGACGGCACGATGGTGTGGCCGCGCTCGCGGAAAAATTCGAGGAAGGCGCGACGGACGTCCGCCGCGCTCATGAAAGGCGGTTTGGTGGGCATGGGACTCGGAAGGTTCTAGAACGGATCGGATTTGCCGTCGGTGGGGGAGTCATCGTCGACCCCCACCAAAACAGCGCGGATATGATCCGTTGAAAAGCCCCGGTATTGCAAAAATCTGGCCTGACGCGCCCTTTCCTTGTGGTCTTTGGGGATTTCGGGGCCGAACTTGCGCAGCCGGGTGGCACGGGCCAGTGCCAGAAAGTCCGGCGCCTCCTCGCCTTTGACCGCCTCGTCGATGGCGGACCGATCCAACCCCGATTTCTGAAGTTGGTTGCGGATGCGCGCCGGTCCATGACCCCGACGGGCGCGGTACGCGACGAGATTCTGGCCATACCGTTCGTTGTTGACCTTGTTCATCGATTCGAGATCGTCCACGACGACCTCGAACGCGTGCTCGGTATAGCCGCGTTCGGCGAGCTTCCTCTTGAGCTCATGAGTCGAGTAGTCGCGACGCGCCAACAGCGAAACCGCGTAGTCGAAGGCATGGCTCAGGTCGTAAGCCTGTTGCTCGGTCAAGGGCACCTTGCGACCGGGCTTTCGCATCGACTGCATTCTATTTCGGTTCCTTGGATGCATAGATGAGCTTCCCTGCTCTGAACACACAACGAACATTGGCGAAGTTCTTCACGTCGTCGGCCGGGTCTGCGGCCAGCACGACGAGATCCGCGGCCATACCGGCCTGTACGCGACCGCGCACCTTGGATTCCTTCCAGCGATCCGCGGGCGCGGTAGTGAGCGACGCGAGAATCTCCATGGGTGCGAGGCCGGACTTCTGCATGAGCACGTATTCATCGGTGGGATCGTGGTCGTGCATGTATCCAACATCGGTGCCGAAGAGGATCTGGCCGCCCGCGCTCTTGAAGGCGCGCAGCTCGTCGTAGGTAGCACCCACCATCTGGTCGGAAATGTTCGCGGGGACGCTTTCCTTCGCGAGCTCGTAGTACCAGAGCTTGAATGTGGGAATGACCGAGACGCGCTGCCGGACCATGCGACGCACGAGCGCCTCATCCCACGGCTTCTTCTCGCCGAGAGTGGTGTGCACGAAGACGTCGACACCGGCGTCGAGCCCGGCACGCATGCCATCGACGCTCGTGGGATGCGCGAACAGCAGCTTGCCTTTCGCATGCGTTTCCTCAGCCGCTGCGCGCGCCACTTCGCCCGAAAGGGACAGCATCTCGTTCATGTTGGCGGACGTGATCATGAAGATTTTCGTGGCGTCGGCGCCCTTGGCGAGATTGCCGCGCACGTCGCGCCGCGCTTCTGCCGCATCGCATGGCTGATGCATGCGCGCGAGCATGTCGGCGGGGAGATCGTCGATGTAGCTAGGGATGCCGTTGACCGGGAACAGCGGCAACCCCGTGGTGAGGATGCGCGGCCCGATCACCTCGCCGCGCTCGACGCGCGCGCGCAATGCAAACGTATTGTCCTGGTCCGAAGCGATGTCGAACACGGTGGTGTAGCCCCAGCGCGTCAGCATTTCTTCGAGACCCTGCGCGAGCTCGGCGGCGGGCAACTTCGTGGCGTCGCGGAAACGCGATTCGATGAAATGAACGTGGCTGTTCTGAAACCCTGCCACGACGACGCCGCGACAGGGCGATGGAAGCGTGCCTTCGGGGGTGGCGATGCGCGAGCGCTGGTCGGAGACGCTGGCGATGCGGTCACCTTGGATGAGCACCGCGCCGTTCAGAATCGGCTTGGCATCCGGAGCGGTGTAGATCTTGTCGGCGGAGATGACTAGCCGCTCTCGCGACGCCGCCGTAGATGCAGGAGCAGACGCGCCCAGTGCGAAACCGATGGCGATGAAGGCGAGTCGACGCATGACGGGAACCTCAGCGGTCAGGAAACAAGGTTTCCGTTTGACGACTGGCGGTCAGATGAGGATTGAGAGAAAGGGACAGATCGATGTTCCGGAACGGAATCATCGATCTGTCCCTGACAAGATCAATCGTTGCCGCCGACGCTCTTGAGTTCGGGCCTCGGCGCCTTCACCGGCACGAGCTTGGCCCGAATCTGCGCCTCGATTTCCTTGGCGAGCTCGGGACGAGCCTTCAGGAATTCGCGCGCATTGTCCTTGCCCTGGCCAATGCGCTCACCCTTGTAGCTATACCAGGCGCCGGCCTTCTCGATGATGCCCTGCGCGGAACCCATGTCGATGATCTCGCCTTCACGCGAGATGCCGAGGCCGTACATGATTTCGAACTCGGCTTCGCGGAACGGCGGCGCCACTTTGTTCTTCACCACCTTCACGCGAGTCTGGTTGCCCACGACTTCTTCACCGTTCTTGATGGCGCCGATGCGGCGGATGTCGAGACGGACCGAAGCATAGAACTTGAGCGCGTTACCACCGGTGGTGGTTTCCGGGTTGCCGAACATGACGCCGATCTTCATGCGGATCTGATTGATGAAGATGACCATGGTGTTCGAACGCGAGATGTTGCCGGTGAGCTTGCGCAGCGCCTGCGACATGAGGCGGGCGTGCAGACCCATCTGCGGCTCGCCCATTTCGCCTTCGATTTCAGCCTTCGGCGTGAGCGCGGCGACGGAGTCGATGACCACCAGATCGACCGCACTGGAGCGGACGAGCATGTCGGTGATCTCGAGGGCCTGCTCGCCGGTATCGGGCTGGGAGACGAGCAGTTCGTTGACGTTGACGCCTAACTTCTCGGCGTAGGATGGGTCGAGCGCGTGCTCGGCATCCACGAATGCAGCGGTGCCGCCGAGCTTCTGGATTTCAGCGACCACCTGCAGCGTGAGCGTGGTCTTGCCGGAAGACTCCGGTCCGTAGATTTCGATGACGCGGCCGCGCGGCAATCCGCCGATGCCGAGCGCGATGTCCAGCCCCAAGGAACCGGTGGAAACGGCTTCGACGTCGTACGACGCCGCGGCGTCGCCCAGCCGCATGACCGAACCCTTGCCGAACTGCTTCTCGATCTGGCCCAGCGCGGCGCTGAGCGCCTTCTTGCGGTTGTCATCCATCTCGTAATCCTCTTGTCCACGTTTTTGGTGAACGAAAAATTAGCACAAGGCCCTGTATAAATACACAGGGAAATTAATGTGAATGACTGAATATTCGCGGATGCGTTACGAAACGTTCGCGCCGTCCAGTGGCCACGAATCAACGACACTGTATATCGAGCCGAATTCCCCGCGACGACTCTCCATCAAAGCGAATCGCGTGCACTGCATGAGAAATGCCGGCTCGAGCGGTCGCGGCCACACCGCCGCTTCCGTGCGCACTTTGCGCGCCAGCGTGAGATGCGGGCGAAAAGGTTTGGAGTCCGCTGCAAATCCCGCGGCGATCGCGCACAACGACAAATCCCGGGCGAGTTCCTGTGCGCAGTGCGTGCCCTCGTCTTCGAGCGCGGTGGCGCACAGCACCTTGGGTTGCTCCCAATATTCCAGCGCGGCAAAACTCAAGCTCACGGGCTCGCCGCGCACCATTGCGGCGAACTCGCATAGCTGCGCGAGTTTCTCCGGGGCGACCGCACCGACGAAACACAACGTGGCGTGCAGATGCTCCGCGGGCATCGGCTGGGCGCTCAGTTCCGTCGCGATCGGGCGCAGGCGTTCGACCAGTGCCGCGCTCTCGACGGCTGGCGGCTGCAGCGCGAAGAACAGGCGCAACATCGAGCTAGATCGCGGGCAATGTGCGCAACAGATTGAGGGAGTATTCGACGGCGTGCCGGCGCACCGCGTCGCGGTTGCCGTCGAACTGGATGAGATGCCCCTGACACTCGACTCGATCCTCGGTCATGCGTGCCAGCGCGAACCATACGGTGCCCACGGGCCTGCCCGGCACCGCCCCATCCGGGCCCGCGATGCCGCTCACCGCGATGGCCACGTTCGCATCGCAGCGGCGCAGCGCGCCCTCCGCCATCGCGCGCACCACGGCGTCGCTGACCGCGCCCTCGGTCTCGATCAACTTCGCCGGCACCTCGAGGTCGCGCGTCTTCGCGGCATTCGAATAGCAGACGAACCCGCAGTCGAACCAGGTCGAGCTGCCGGGAATGTCCGTGCAGAGTTTCGCGATCCAGCCGCCGGTGCAGGACTCGGCGGTGGCGAGCCGCCGCCCGGAATCGCGCAGTCGTGTGCCGGCCTCGCGCGCGAGCGCCGTCAGGACAGAGTCGGTGGGTGTCATCACGCCACAAGAATAGTCCCTGCGCCGCAACCGTTCATAGGGCGCGAAGCCGCTACCATGAGTCGTCATGCAATCCGATCTATTCGCGGACGCCAACACCATCGCGGTCACCCAGACGAAGGAATGGGGCGAGATCCTCACCGGCACGGAGCGGCGCAATCGCTTCAGCCTCGATTTCGACGGCATGGCCGGCGCCCTGCTCGCGGTGGAGCAAGGCAGCGGATGGCCGCTGTTCTTCCTGGGTTCCATGCGGTCATACACGCTCGCGGTGCAGACCCGCGAGGGCAAACCGGTGCTACGCATGCACTCCCCATTTCGCATCGTTGGCCGGCAGGTGTCCGTGATGGCGTCCGACGGCAAGCTGCTCGGAACCGTGCGCAGACGACTGTCGTTGGTGCGGACTCGCTACGATGTGTTCGATGCACGCCCCGCGCCGCTGTTCGAGATCACGCGCGGCTTCGTGAAGCGCTGGACGTTCACGACCTCGCGCAATGGCGCGGAGGTCGCCGTCATCGTGAAGCGCTGGACCCGCCCGGTGCTCGCGCAGCTCAAGAACGAGGCGCGATTCGAGCTGCAATTCCCCGCGGTCCACGCGCCCGCGGAGCGCGCGCTGCTGCTCGCCGCACTGTTCCTCATCGACTTCCAGCATTTCGAAGAATCGGGCGGCGAATAGCGAAAGCCGCGCCGCCTCGCTACTCTACGCTCTCGCACGCGGGGCCCACACTTGAGCAGCCGACTTCAGGAACACACGCCGATGATGCAGCAGTACCTGCGCATCAAGGCCGAACATCCCAACACGCTCGTGTTCTACCGCATGGGCGATTTCTACGAGCTCTTCTACGACGACGCGCGGCGCGCGTCCAAGCTCATCGACATCACGCTGACCTCGCGCGGCCAGTCCGCTGGCGAACCCATCCCCATGGCGGGCGTGCCGTACCACAGCGTCGACACCTATCTAGCGCGCCTGGTGCGCAAGGGCGAGTCGGTGGCGCTGTGCGAGCAGATAGGCGACCCTGCCAGATCAAAGGGTCCGGTCGAGCGCCAGGTCGTGCGCGTGGTGACCCCGGGAACCGTGACCGACGACGCGCTGCTGGAGCAGCGTCGCGAGACTCTGCTCGCCGCGGTCGCGCGGCGCTCCGGCAAGGACGGCGACACCTTCGGCCTCGCGTGGCTCGACCTGGCCGCGGGCCGCTTCTCGGTGCTCGAAGCCGACGGCCGCGCCGCGCTCGAAGCGGAGCTCGAGCGGTTGAAGCCCGCCGAGCTGCTGGTCCCGGAAGATCAATCACGCGAGATCGCCGAGATTACCCTGGGCGAGCAACGCGTGCGTCCGCCGTGGCATTTCGAGTTCGCGAGCGCGTCGCGCCTGCTCACCGACCAGCTCGGCACGCTCGATCTGCGCGGCTTCGGCGCAGACGATCTGCCGCTGGGCATCTCGGCCGCGGGCGCGCTGCTGCAATACGTGCGCGAGACGCAGAAAACCGCGCTGCCGCATATCACCAGCCTCACCGTGGAAGAGCGTGGCGACGCGCTGCAGCTCGACGCCGCGACGCGCCGCAATCTCGAGATCGACGCATCGCTCTCCGGCCAGGACTCTGCGACGCTGTTCGCGCTGCTGGACTCCACCCACACCGCGATGGGATCGCGCTGCCTGCGGCGCTGGCTCAATCGACCGCTCACCAATCAACAGGATCTGCGCCGACGCTATCAGGCGGTGGCGCTGCTGGTCGACGCGCGCCGCTTCGAGAGCCTGCGCGAGCCGCTGCGCGCCATCGGTGACGTCGAGCGCATCCTCAGTCGCGTCGCGCTGCGCAGCGCACGGCCACGCGACCTGACCGGCCTGCGCACGTCGCTCGCGGCCCTGCCCGGCTTGCGCGCCGCGCTCAGCCGCATCGAGGCGCCGCTGATCGTGCAGCTCACGGCGTCGGTCGGCGAACACGCCGAGGTCGTCGCGCTGCTGACCAGCGCGATCGCCGAGGAGCCGTCGGTCGTGCTGCGCGACGGCGACGTCATCGCCCCTGACTACGACGCCGAGCTCGACGAGCTGCGGCGCATCGCCACTCACACCGACGAGTTCCTGCTCGAGCTCGAGCAGCGCGAACGCGAGCGCTCGGGCATTCCCTCGCTCAAGCTCTCTTACAACCGTGTCGCGGGCTTCTTCATCGAGGTGAACCGCTCGCAGGCGGAGAAGGTGCCGAAAGAGTACATCCGCCGGCAGACGGTCAAGAACGCCGAGCGTTTCATCACGCCGGAGCTCAAGAGCTTCGAAGACAAGGTGCTCGGCGCGCGCGAGAAAGCGCTGGCGCGCGAGCGCGAGCTGTACGAGGCCGTCCTCACCCAGCTCACCGACCGCCTCGGCGGCCTGCAGGCGACGGCCGACGCGTTGTCCTCGCTCGATTGCCTGGCCGCACTCGCCGAACGCGCGGCGCAGCTCGGCTGGACCGAGCCCGCGCTGGTCGGCGAGGCGCGGCTCGAGATCCGCGGTGGCCGGCATCCCGTGGTCGAGCATTTCATCCAGGGCGCGTTCGTGCCCAACGATCTGGTGCTCGACAGCGCGCGGCGCATGCTGGTGGTGACGGGTCCCAACATGGGCGGCAAGTCGACGTACATGCGCCAAGGCGCGCTGATCGTGCTGCTGGCGCACGTCGGCAGTTTCGTGCCCGCGGATTCCTGCGTGCTCGGTCCCATCGACCGCATCTTCACGCGCATCGGGGCGGGCGACGACCTCGCCGGCGGCCGCTCGACCTTCATGGTCGAGATGACGGAAGCGGCCAACATCCTCCACAACGCCACGGACAAGAGTCTCATCCTCATGGACGAGATCGGCCGCGGCACCAGCACGTTCGACGGCCTGTCGCTGGCGTGGGCGGTAGCGCGCCACATCGCGCGCGTGAACCGCGCCTTCACGTTGTTCGCGACTCACTACTTCGAGCTCACCAGCCTCGCCTCCGAGATCGACGGCATCGCAAACGTGCATCTCGACGCCACCGAGCATCGCGACGGCATCGTATTCCTGCACGCGGTCAAGGAGGGCGCAGCCAGCCGCAGCTACGGCCTGGCGGTGGCGCAGCTCGCCGGCGTGCCGCGTGAAGTGATCGCGGCCGCGCGCGAGTATCTCGTCGCGCTCGAGAAAGGCGGCGGCAGCGATGCGTCGGCACACAATCCGCGCTCGCGCGGGCGCGCCGCGTCCGTCAGCACGCCGCAGGCCCAACTACCGCTCGAGCCGCCCACCGCGCCGCCGCCCGATCCGCGGCTGCTCGAGCTCCAGGCCGCGCTCGAGGCGGTGAGCGTCGACGACCTCACGCCGCGGGCCGCGCTCGAACTGGTCTACAAGCTGCGCGCGCTGCTGGGCTAGGCAATCCGCGCGCCAGAGGCGAATGGCCAAGCGCTTCGGCTTGGCGTCACGATTTGCGGCTTCGCGACAGATATCTTTATCGTGCCGTCCGAAACGGAAGTTAGATCGTGGCGCGACATGTTCACACTTCCGGTTCCAGTAGTAGGCAGGCGACTCAGCGCGCGCATCGCGACCGCGAGGTGCGCGCCAGCGGCAGCGAGTTCGAGGCCGGTCGAGGGCGAGACGACAGAACGCATCCTGGGATCTGCGGAGCACGGCGGACCATCGGCTTTTCGCACTCCCCACGCCGTGCGGCGGCTAAGATCTCCCATGTCAGTGCCTGCAACAACTAATAGAAAGCGCTGGACGAGGAGAAGCATCTTGATCAACCGCGTCATCGGAATGAGTCTCTCACTGCTGCTCACGGCCTGCGGTGGCGGCGGCTCTTCGGGAGGAACGCCGCCTCCGCCCGCTCCGCCCGCTCCGCCCGCCGCCGACACCATCCGGCCCGAAACCGCCGTCACGGGCGCCCCGCTACCGCTCGCGAACAGCACTTCCGCCACGTTCGTTTTTACGGCCAGCGAGCGCGCGACATTCGACGGACGATTGGACGTCAACGCCGGCGGCTCGTATCACTCCGTCACCAGCCCGCACACCGTCGACAATCTGGCCGAAGGGCCTCACACCTTCGAAGTGTACGCGCGCGACGCGGCCGGCAACCTCGACGAGACACCGGTCGTCATCTCGTGGGTCGTGGACTCGGTCGCGCCCGACACTCAAATCAGTTCGGCGCCGCCGAGCACCGGCACGGTCGTCGCCGCAAGCTTCACCGTCACGACTGAAGCCGGCGCCTCGCTCGAGGCGAGCCTCGACGGCGCGCCGTTCGGCGTGGTGACCAGCCCCTACACCACCGCGGGTGTGACCGACGGCGTTCATACGATCCGCTTCCGCGCACGCGACGCCGCCGGCAACGTCGACGCGACACCGGCGGCGGCGAGCTGGACGGTCGACGCGCAACCCACGCAGGTGGCGCTGCAGTTCCCCACGCGCAACTTCTACACTGATGCCGCAACGGTGACCGTGCGCGGCACGGCCCAGGATCCGAACGGAGTCACCAGGCTCACCGTAAATGGGGTCGCCGCCCAAACTACCGACACGTTCGCGCACTGGAAAGCGGTGATTCCGGTACCTGCCGGCACCTCGCCGGTGGACGTGACTGCCGTCGACGGCAGCGGCAAGACGCAGGTGATCGCCATCGCCACGATGGCCAATCGCGGCACGGTGCTGAATTCCCCGCGCGGAGTGGCGTACGACGCGGCCCGCGATCGCATCGTCATCGTCGATCAGGCCGCAGACTCGATCGTCGCGCTCCGCCGCTCCGACGGCGTCGTACAGACAATCTCCCCCGGTTCCGCTCCCGGCGCGCTGCCGGGCTCGGGCCTCTTCGATGTCCAGGTCGACGCAATCAACGACCGCGCGCTGGTACTCGATTCGGTGAACGATGAGCTCATCGCGGTCGACCTGGCGAGCGGCGACCGCAGCGTTGTTTCGGCCAGCGGCGGCGCCGGTGCCACGACGCGCGTCCGTGATGCGGTCTACTTCGCGCTCGATGGCGCCGGCCAGCGCGCTTACGTGGCCGTGGGCACCACCGGTTCGATCGTGCGCATAGAACTCGGGACGGGAGCGCGCAGCATCGTCAGCAGTGCCGTGGTTGGCAGCGGCGACGCGCTCGTCAGTCCGCGCGGCATCGTCTACGACGATGTGAGCAACCCCGCCGCGCCGCGGCTGCTCGTGGTTAGCGCGGTGTTTGGCCAGGGCGGCGTCATCGCGGTCGATCTCGCGACGGGGAACCGCTCGCGATTCTCCATCGGTTCGACCGGCTCTGGAATTTCCTTCCTCGGTCCTGGCGCCATGGTGATGGACGCGTTCGGGCAGCGCGTGATCGTGAGCGACATCTTCGGCGATCTGATCGCAGCATCGCTGGCCACCGGTGACCGCACCGCCATAAGGGCGCCGTCACCGCCGGAATTCTTTGCGTCCTATGGCGGGTATTTTGGATTCGATCCGGCGGCGCGCAGGCTGTTTGCGACGAATCTCGCCAAAGGCGTCGCGGAAGTGGACGTCATCACTGGCGTGCCACGGCTGTTTGCAGGTTCGGGCATCGGCATCTCTTCGGTTTACTCGGTCGATCTCGGACTCTCGATCGAACCGCCAAGCGGCGCTCCCGCGCGGCTCGTGGCAGTGGAAGGTGCCTTCGGAATTCTCTCGCAACTCGATCTCGCCGTCTCGACTCGTACCGACATATCGGCCGAATCCGTCGGCAGCGGTCCACCGCTCAAAGCCGCCAGGGACATGCTGCTCGATCGCCGCCCGGCAGGAAATCGAAGCGCTCTGGTTCTGGTCGGCCAACCACTCGGCACCAGCCAGATTCCCAGCCTGGTGTCTGTGGATCTCGCCAACGGCAATCGCACGCTGGTCGCGAACGTTGTCTCCGGTTCGTACGACAATCCGCGCAACATGGCGCTCGACGTCGCGGGAAACCGCATCGTCTTTACGAACGACGAGATATCACCGGCGCTCACCGACGGTCTTTATGCGCTCGACCTCACTACCGGCGCGGTCTCCACGATCTCCAGCACCATGCACCCCGGCCCAGCCATTGCCAAAGCGGGCCACGTGGTGCTCGAGCCCGCAGTCAATCCGACTCGGGCCTTCGTCAACGACCTCGCCCAACCACGCATTCTCGAGATCGATCTTGCAACCGGCGTGCGCAGCGTGTTCGCGCCGCTGCTCGATGGGCATGGAGGCCCGCTGTTCGTGGATAGCGCGCGGTCGCGCCTCTTCGTCACGAACGGCGCTGCACCGTCGTACCTCATGACCGTACCGCTCGCGTTCGATGGCAGCTCGCGGCAGATCATTTCCGGGTCGGATCCGCTCGCCGGTCCGCTTGGCGTCATCCGCGGCACGGGTCCTCCGCAATACGAGGTCAGCAGTCTGGCGGTCGACCTCGCCAACGAGGTGGCTTACGTCGGCAACGGTGGCAATCAATCGATCATGGCAATCGACATCCAGTCGGGGGATCGCGTCATCGTCGCGCGCTGAAGCCGAACTAACTATTTCCCGGCATTCCGCGCTCGGAAAAACACCCGTTGACCAGGAAACTGCCGGCCTCGACCGCCACGCGCCGCGACACCAGCAGTCCCATGTGGCTCACGGGCAAGGTGACGTGCGCGGTGTGGCCGGGTAGTTTGGTCTCGCTGACCGCGACGGTGCCGTCGCAGTCTTCGTCGAATCGCGCGAAGAACCGGCCGAGGCCCATCGGCCGCGTTCCGGCGATGACGCCGAGCTCGCGGTCGCAGCTCCAGGTGCGCGGCAGGCATTGTTCGACGAGCTCGGCCGCGACCAGCGGCCCGATGACGCGGCGGAGCACGGCGTTGCGCGCCACGGCGCGCGCGGATGCGCTGCCGGCGAGCGGCGAGCCCAGCAGCAGCACGCGCCCGGTGTGCGCGCAACGTTCCTGCTCGAAGTAGCGGCACAACACCAGGCCACCGAGACTGTGGCCGACGAAGTGGATGCGCTCCGCGTCGATGCGCTCGACGAAACGCGTGAGCCGCTCGACGGTCGCCGCCATCGAGCCGCGCACCGTGGGATAGCTGAAGCGATGACACTCGAAGCCGTGCGCGGCGACGAAGCGCCGGCGCAGCAGCCCGAACTCGGCGCCGTTCAGGAAGAGCCCGTGAACGAATACTGCTGCCGTCTTCATGAATGGGGACATTCCTCATTTCGTTGTAACAATCGTTCGCGCGACTGGCAACTCATCGGATCTGCGATTGTTACAACAAAATGAGGAATGTCCCCGTCACCCCGATTGTTACAACAAAATGAGGAATGTCCCCGTCACCCGTCAGCTCGTCGGCGGTGGAGTGCGCACCCGGATGTGCAGCTCGCGCAGCTGCTTCTCGCCCACCTCCGTCGGCGCGTCGGTCAGCGGGCACGCGGCCGTCTGCGTCTTGGGGAATGCGATGACGTCGCGGATGCTGTCCGTGCCGGTCATGTGCATGACGAGCCGGTCGAGGCCGAACGCGATGCCGCCGTGCGGCGGCGCGCCGAACTTGAGCGCATCGAGCAGGAATCCGAACTTGAGCTGCGCCTCTTCGGCCCCGATGCCCAACAAGTCGAAAACGGCCGACTGCATGTCCTGGCGGAAGATACGCACCGATCCGCCCGCGATCTCGCTGCCGTTGAGCACCAGGTCGTAGGCCTTGGCCAACGCGCCGGCAGGCGCCGCCTTGAGCGCCGCGACGTCGTCGCTGACGGGCGAGGTGAACGGGTGATGCATCGCGACCCAGCGCTTCTCGTCCGGGTCGTAGTCGAACATCGGGAAGTCGACCACCCACAGTGGCTTCCAGCCCGCGGTAGTTAGCTTCTGGTCCTCGCCGACTTTCAGGCGCAGCGCGCCAATGGCGTCACTGACCACCTTTGCGCTGTCCGCGCCGAAGAAGATGAGATCGTTGTCCGCCGCTCCGGTGCGTTCGAGGATCCCCTTCACAGCGTCGTCGCTCAGGAACTTGACGATGGGCGACTGCAGGCCTTCTTTGCCCTTCGCGCGTTCGTTCACCTTGATGTACGCCAGGCCCTTGGCCCCGTAGCGTCCGACAAAGGCGGTGTACTCGTCGATCTGCGATCGCGGCATGGCGCCGCCGCCCGGCACGCGCAGCGCCGCCACGCGCCCTTTCGGATCTTTCGCGGGCCCGGCGAACACCTTGAAGTCGCAGGTGGCGACGAGATCCGCGACATCGACGAGTTCGAGCGGGTTGCGCAGGTCGGGCTTGTCGGAGCCGAAACGGCGCATGGCTTCGGCGTACGCCATGCGCGGGAACGGTTCGTCCAGTTCCACGCCGATGCCGTCCTTGAAGAAGTGCCGTGTCAGCTTCTCCATGAGTTCCATGATCTGTTCCTGCGTGAGGAACGAAGTCTCGATGTCGAGCTGCGTGAACTCGGGCTGACGATCGGCGCGCAGGTCTTCGTCCCGGAAACACTTCACGATCTGGTAGTAGCGGTCGAAGCCGGCGACCATCAGCAACTGCTTGAAGATCTGCGGCGACTGCGGCAACGCGAAGAACTTGCCGGCATGCGTACGCGACGGAACCAGATAGTCACGCGCACCCTCGGGCGTCGCCTTCGTGAGCACGGGCGTTTCGATGTCGACGAAGCCCGCGTCGTCGAGATAGCGGCGCATCGCGCGCGTGATCTTGTGGCGCAGGCGCAGGCGCTTCGCCATCTCCTCGCGCCGCAGATCGATGTAACGATATTTGAGCCGGACTTCCTCGCTCACCTGCTCGTCGAGCTGGAACGGCAGCGGCTCCGCGCGGTTGAGCGTGATCAGCCCGCGCGCCAGCAGCTCCACCTTGCCCGAGGCGAGGTTGGCATTTGCCGTGCCCGACGGGCGCTCGCGCACCAGGCCGCGTACCTGCACGACGAACTCGTTGCGCAGCTTTTCGGCCTCGGCGAACTGCCCGGCGTCGTCCGGATCGACCACCACCTGCAGCAGGCCCTCGCGATCGCGCAGGTCGACGAAGATGACCCCGCCATGATCGCGCCGACGATGGACCCAACCGGCAACCGTAACCTCTTGTCCAACCAGCTTTTCATCGACCTGGCCGCAGTAGTGAGAACGCATGGAAACCTGGCGCCTGAGCTGAGAGAAAGGGCGGCGATGTTAACGGGTTGCCAGCCTCCCGGGAAAGGCTAAGCTTTCCGGCCAATTAGATATGTCGGAGTGCGTCGTTCAGCGGGTATGCAGTCCCCGATATCCAGGATGGCTGCAACCGGAACGCCGTCGCACGGTCGAAACACCCGATTTCATGGAACCAGAGTTTTTTCAGACCCAGAGGTACTCATGTCGCGCTCGATGACCGCCCTGTTCGTGCTCTTCACCCTGTCCGCGCTGGGAACCGCGCAAGCGCAAGCGCTCTTCCAACCCGGCAAGCACTACACCGTGCTCAAGGCGCCCCAGCGCACCAACGTGCCGGCGGGAAAGGTCGAGGTCATGGAAGTTTTTTCGTATGGCTGCCCGGCCTGCGACCGTTTCCAGTCCACCATGAAGAAGCTCAAGGCGGCTCTGCCCGCCAACGCGCAGTTCGTGTATCTGCCGGCCTCCTGGAACGCCGCCGAGAACTGGCCGCTGCTGCAGCGCAGTTACATCACTGCGCAGTCGTTAGGCATCGCGGACCAGTCGCACGACGAGATGTTCAAGGCCATCTGGGGCACCGGCGAGCTCGCCGTCGTCGACCTCAGCACCGGCCGGCCGAAGAGCCGCCTGCCCTCCATCGATGACATCGCGCGCTTCTACCAGCGCGTCGCGGGCGTGAAGCCGACGGACTTCGTGACCGCGGCGAAATCGTTCGGCGTCGACGCGAAGATGCGCTCCGCGGATGCGCAGATCGTCGCGATGCAGGTCAGCGGTACGCCGACGCTGGTGGTGAACGGCAAGTACCGCGTCAACAACGAGGCCATGAATACTGCGGACGAGATCGTCGACTGCGTGAGATTCCTGGTCGCGAAAGAAAGCGCGGCGGCCGCCACCACGGCGCCCGCGAAGAAGTCCTGACGTTAAATGGGGACATTCCTCATTTACTTGTAACAATCGAAGCACCCGTAGCGAGGTTGTGCAGCCCTCCGATTGTTACAAGAAAATGAGGAATGTCCCCATTTCTAACTACGCAGGTACCAAGCGTAGTCGAGCTCGGTCACCTCGGCCGAGAAACGCGCGTACTCCTGCTCCTTGATGGCCAGGAACACCTTTATGAATCCCGTGCCGAGCGTTTCTTCGAGGAAATGCGAGTTCGCCGCGAGATCCAGCGCCTCGCGCCAGCTGCGCGGCAGCGTGCGCTCGCCGCTCTGCGCATAGCCGTTGCCGCTCACGGGAGGCCCCGCTTCCGTCTGCGCCGCGATGCCGCGCGCGGCCGCGCCGAGCACCGCGGCCACGGCCAGATACAGGTTCGCATCCGCACCGGCGATGCGATGCTCGACGTGACGCGACACCGGCGGACCGGCCGGGACGCGCAGGCTCACGCTGCGGTTGTTCACGCCCCAGATCGGCGCGAGGGGCGCGTAGCTCTCGCTGACGAAGCGCCGATACGAATTCGCGTTCGGCGCGAAGATGGCCATGGACTCGGCCATGGTCGCCTTCATGCCGCCGATGGCGTGGCGAAGCATGGGCGTGCCGGCCGGATCTTCGCTCGCGAACCGATTCGTGCCGTTCGCGTCGTTGAGACTGACGTGCACGTGCAAGCCGCTGCCGGCCCGGCCCGTGAAGGGCTTCGCCATGAAGCAGGCGATGAGCCCGTGTTTCTGCGCCGCGCCGCGCACCGCGCGCTTGAACATCACGGCTTCGTCGACGGCGCGCAGCACGTCGTCGCGGTGGTGCAGCGTGATCTCAAACTGGCCCGGCGAGTACTCGGACATCAGTGTCTGCGCAGGCAGGCCCTGCTCCTGCGCGGCCGCGTATACGTCGGCCCACACCGGCGCGAGATCGTCGAGCCGCTGCAGGCTGTAGGCATCTATCTTCTGTCGCTCCGAGGCGCGGCCCCCGCCCGCAGGCACGAGCTTGCCGTCCGCGGTCTCGCGCAGTAGATAGAACTCGATCTCGCAGGCCACGACCGGCTTCAGGCCGAGCCCGGCGAAGCGCGCGGCGACGCGTGCCAGCGCATGACGCGGATCCGCGGCCGCGGGCGCGCCCGCGCCGTCGAACATGGTGAGCATCAACTGGCCCGTGGGCGTGGCGAGCCACGGAGCGCGAGCCAGCGTGCGCGCGATGGGCCGCGCCGTCATGTCCGCGTCGCCCGTGTCCCAGACCAGCCCGGTGTCGTCGACGTCCTGCCCCGTGATGTCCAGCCCGAGGATCGATCCGGCAACCGGCCGGCCGGACTCGAAGATGCGCGCGAGCTCCGCGCGCCGCACCGACTTGCCGCGCAGCACGCCCGAAGGATCGGTGATCATGATCTGGACTGCCTCGATGTCCGGATGCGCGGCCAGGAAGGCATCGAGCTCGCCGTTGCTCGCCAGGTCGTTCATGTCGCGCCCAACTCCCGCAGGCAGTCCCGCAGATGCATCAGCAATGTGTCGGCGTGCGCCGTGGTCGTCTGCGGCGAGCACAACATCATGTTGTGGAACGGCGTGAGCAGCACGCCGCGATTGAGTAGATAGAGATGGAGCGCGCGCTCGACCTCGGGCCACGCCTCGCGCTCCGACTCCACGCCGTTGCGCGGCGGCCTGCCGAAGCCGAACTCGAGCCGCGCACCGACGCGCGATACGTGCCAGGCGAGCGAGCGCTCCGCGAACAGCCGCCCGAGGCCTTCCGATAGATAGGCCGCGGTGTCGTGCATCGCGCGGTAGCCGTCCTCGGCCATGAGCTCGTCGAGACTCGCCTCGAGGCAGGCGAGCGCCAGCGCGTTGGCCGACAGCGTCGTGCCCATGCCCGAATGGCCGCCGGCGCGTTCCTGCTGCACGCGGCGCATCGCCGCTTCGATGTCCGCGGTGAATCCGTACACCGCGCAGGGCATGCCGCCGGCGATGGCTTTGCCGCACACCCAGAGGTCGGGGGCCAATCCCTGGGCGCGCGCATATCCGCCGCGCGCGCTCGACAACGTGTGGGTCTCGTCCAAAATGAGCAGCGTGCCGGTGCGGCGCGTGACCTCGCGCAGGCGCGCCAGGAAACCGTCCTCGGGCAGCACCATGCCGATGTTCGTCATGACGGGCTCGGCAATCAGCGCCGCCGTGCGACCGCGTGCCAGCACGCGCTCGACCGCAGCGATGTCGTTGAACTGCACGGCGTCGGTGTGGGCGCTGACGTCGTGGTTCATGCCGATCAATCCGGCACGCGCCCGGGCGTCGCCGCGCTCCGCCATCTCCGGCACCGCGCGCACCAGCGTTTCCTCGACCGTACCGTGATAGCAGCCGTCGAACACCAACGCGCGCGGTTTCCCGGTAATGGCGCGCGCCCAGCGCAGCACCGCGCGATTCGCGTCAGTCGCGGTCTGCGTCATCTGCCAGAACGGCAGGCCGAACAGCGCCGCGAGTTTCTCACCCACGCGCGCCACACGCTCGGCAGGCAGCATCGTCGTGATGCCGGCGGCGGACTCGCGGAGCGCACGTACGATGGCGGGCGGCGAATGGCCGAACATTGCGCCCGTATCGCCGAGGCAAAAATCGATATACCGATTGTCGTCGACATCGACGACTTCGACTCCGCGCGCCGCGCGCACGAACACCGGGTGTGGCGTGCTCCAGTCGCGCATCCAGTGCATCGGCACGCCATCGAGCCAGTGCGCTGTGCTGGCGCTCGCGAGGCGCGCGGACTGCGGATGGGCCGCGACGAACGCGACGCGCTCGCGTTGATCGACCTCTCGCAGCGCGACGCTGTCGATACCCGGGCGCGCGTAGTTCATGTGCGTCCGACGAAAAACCGCCGCTCTAACGGCGCGCCTTTCTCTTGGAGGACTTCGCCTTCCCATGTTTTGGAGCACGGGAGGTCTTGGACGCGGCCTTGCTCGCGGCCTTGTTTGCGGGCGCACCGGTGTCCGATTTGCCGCTCTCGCTCTTCGCGCTCTCCTTCGAGCTGTCGGCCTTGGCGTCGGCTTTGGCATCGGCCTTGGCATCGGCCTTGGCATCGGCCTTCGCGTCGGCCTTCGCGTCGGCCTTCGCGTCGGCCTTCGCGTCGGCCTTCGCGTCGGCCTTGGCATCGGCCTTGGCTTCCGGCTTCGCGTCGCTCTTCGACTCTTCCTTATCGGCGCCCGCGAGATTGCGCTTGTTTTCCTGGTCGGATTTGAAGTCCGTCTCGTACCAGCCCGACCCTTTGAGTCGGAACACCGGCGCAGACATGAGCTTCTTGAGCCCGTTCTTGCCGCAGTTCGGGCACTTCTTGAGGGGCTTGTCGCTGATCTTCTGCAGCACCTCGTCGCGATGGCCGCAATGAGGGCATTCGTATTCGTAGAAAGGCATGAGGCATCCGCTGGGGAAACTAGGGAATTATAGATCGGCGATCTCGAACAGTCGCGCGTACACCTGCCCTGCCTCAGTGGTGGCTTGCCAGCGGAGGATGAATCGCGGTGGCAGGGCGACATTCGGCGTCAGCAGCGTCGCTTCCAGCGGCTGAAGCAGTGGCGTGAGCTCGGCGAGCACGGGCGCCTCCGGCTGGTTGGGATCGCCGGTGCGCGTCATCGTCACCGAATGCTGCGCGAGGACGTAGCGCACGGTCGCGCCGCTCGCCAGCAGTTGCTCGGGCGTCAGGTCGAGGAGCTGGGAGTTGAGCCGCGCCTTCTGCGCATGCAGCGGCGTGAGCAGGAAGACGTTCGCGATCGAGCTGCAGTCCGAGAAATACCGCACCCAGTGGCCCGCATTCACGTCGCCCAATACGATTCCGGGACGCTCCGCGCACAGCTGATGGAGGCCGGGAAACACGCTGCGTACGTACGGAAAGCCCAGATTGCCCGCGAGGGTCGGCGGCTGCGCCCAGGTCCGCGTCGACGGGATGAAGGCGATAGCCATCAGTACAGCCAGGGCCACGCCGGTCGCCTTGCGCCATTGCGGCCAACGTGCGGAAAGATCGCAGGCCATCAAGACAGGCGTCAGCAACAGGAACACGATTCCGAACACGGCAAAGCGGGATTGCATTTGCAGCAATGCGAGTCCGGCAACGCCCGCGATTCCGGCGAACCGTCGGCTTCCCGGCATCGACCAGGCCCACCACAAATTGAGCAAGGTCATCGGCAGCGCGAGCCACATCAACCAGGAGAGCGGCTCCGTGGAGAAGGCGGACCCATAAATCGCGTGGAGCTGGTAAGGGCTGAAGACTTCGACCACTCCCTGGATCGACTCGAGCCGGCCCGTAACGAACTCCCTGGCCATCAGCATGCTTCGGGCGATGGGAATGAGCGCGCACAGGCACAGCGTGACGACCAGCAGGACGTTTCGCTTCGTACGCGAGAGCCAGCCAACGAGCAGTGCGAACAGCGCCGTGCACGCGGCGATGTGCACGTGAAACCACGACAGCGTGTAGAACTCGAAGGCGCCGCGCCGCCAGGTTTCCGAAGGAAGACACACGAGCAGCGTCGCGATCAGCAAGGACGCCGAAAATCCCACGATCTGACGTCGATCGGGAAGCGGCGCGCCGCGCAGCCACAGCAACGCAAGGGTCGCGGCCACCGGGATTTGCAGGATGAACAGCCCATTGTGAATGGCGACGGCGCTGCCGAGAACCATGCCGAGCATGCAGCCAGGGACGAGCGAGCGCCGCTGCTCGCCGAAGAATGCGACTCCAGCGCTCAGCGTCGCGAGAGTCCAGATGAGCTCCGCGAAGTGATGATCCACATTGCCGACTGCGAAGAGCAGGTACACGCCCGGAAGACATGCGAAGCCGATGATCGGCAGAATGGCCAGCAGCGGCGCAAAGCCCAGTTGCCGCGTGATCAGCGTGACGAGGCCGATCGCAACCGGCGCGGCGAAGACCGGCACGCGCATGAGAATCCGGTTCGCGTCGGCCGTGTTCTCGAATGGTCCGAATAGACGGACGATCTCCGCCAGCAATGTGTCGTAGCCCCACGGCCAAGTGATCCAGCTTCCTTCGGGCACGTGCATACGTGCATCGAACTGGATCACGGGTTGCCCGGTGAACACGGAATCCAGGATTCGACGGGCGTGATAGAACGCATCTGCCGTCGCTGGAAGGTATTGCCCGTCGACGAACGAACCCGACACGCACGACAGTGCCGCGACTATCAGGATCGTGGATCCAAACAGCCACAGCAGGGAAAAGCGAAATGCGGCGGACGATCCCATCGGCGCTCAGCGGCTGGCGGCCAACGCGACGCCGGCGACGATCAGCAACGTTCCCACCGCGTAACGCGTCGTGATCGATTCGTGAAAGAACAGGTATCCGGCCGCTGGCACCAGGACGAATGCCAATGCGACGAATGGATAGGCACGGCTGAGCGGCATGGTGGTGAGGATGCGCACCCACAACAACGTGGCGCCGCCATACAGCGCGATGGCCAGCCACATGGTGGGAAGCATCAACACCTGGAGGATCCATCCCGTCCCGGAAGCGCTGCCGATCTGGGAGGCGGCGCGCTTGAACAAGATCTGCCCGGCCGCGATGGCGATCGGAAAACACAGCAGCTCGATGAACTGGCGCAGCGACCAGGCCGTCATGCGGTGCTCCGATCTTCGACGTACAGCAGGTCGCGGCCGATGATCTCGGTGCGGGCATCCAGCGGCACCGGTGTGATGTGCCGCAGAAAGCTGTGCGGATACGGGAAGAAGTGCACGTGCGGATTGAACGTGAAGCGGTACTCGCGCTCGAGCGGCACGATGACGAGCAGGCGGCGCGCAGCGATGCGGCGCAATTCCGCGATCGTGCGGTCGATGTGCAACACGTGTTCCAGCACGTGCGTGCAGATCACGGTGTCGAAGGAGCGATCGGCGAATGGCAGCTTCTCGACGTCCGCCTCCTGAAAATGGATGCCCGGATGCCGTCCGGCGATGCCAGGCTCGAGCTGGAAGTCGACGCCCGTGAGCTGCCGCTGCACCTCACCGGAGCGCGCGGCCAGCGCCGCCAGTAGATAGCCTGTGCCGCAGCCGACGTCGATCACGCTGCCGGGCAGCGCGAGCTCCGCGAGCCGCTCGATGCAGGCCGCGCTGTTGTCCGTGCTCTCCTGGATGCGCGGCATGCGTCGATAGATGTCGGCGTAGTCCTCGGGCGTCACGCGATGGATGTTCGCGCGGAAGCGCTCGAGGTCGTCGACGAAGCGGCCCCAATAGGCGCGAAACAGCCAGCGCATCGGGGCCGAATCCCGCAGCGCCGGCGGAATCCACTCCTCGAGTAGATAGCGGATGTAGTTGACGCTTTCGCGCTTCACGGCCCGCGATCGATCTCGTAGAGCCTTGCGTACACCTGCCCCGCAACGGTCCTGACTTCCCAGCGCTTCTTGTATTGCGGGGGAATCGCAGCTTCCGAACCGAGCAGCGTCCGCTCGAGGGCGCCCTGCATCTGCAGGCGCAGCTTGTCGAGGTTCGGGATTTCGGTGCCGTCCTCGGCACGGGCAACGACGACGGAGTGACTCGCGAGCACGTAGCGCACGGGCGTGCTGTCCTTCAACAACTGCTGCGGATCGAGTCTCATCAGCCGCGAGACTTCGAAAGCCTTGGCGGCATGCTGGGGCGTCAGCAGGAACACGTTGCCGATCACGGAACAATCCGAGTGGTAGCGCACCCAATGACCGGAATCGATGTCGCCGAGCACGATGCCTGGCCGTTCCTTGCAGAGCTGTTTGAGCGTGGGAAAAGTGCTGCGTACGTTGACGTAGGCGGTCATGCCGCCGAGCGTCCAGTGGAATTGCCAATTTGCGATCGTGGGATAGAACGCGACTGCAAACGCCAGCAGGCATCCAGCGAACGTCTGCCGCCGCCACTGCGGACGCCACTCGGCAAAGAAATGCGCGGCGAGCACGGGCGTCAGCAACAGTGATACTTCACCGAACACGCTGAAGCGGTACTGCGTCTGCATGAGCGAGAGACCGAGTGCACCGACGACCGCGACGAACTGCAGCTCCGATCGCTTGATCCGGGCGACCCACCACAGGTTCACGAGCACCATTGGCGCGCTGAGCCACATCAGCCAGGAGATGAACCGGGTCGACATTTCCTCGCCGAGTTGGCGGTACAGCGTGTACGGACTCTGTGCTTCGGTGATGTTCTGGATCGCTTCGAGCTGGCCCGAGACGAATTCGCTCGCGTATGCCAGTGTGCCGACGATGGGCAACAGCGCCAGGATGGCGGCGCCGACCACGATCGCGATGTTGCGCGCACTCTTCGGCAGCAGCGCGAGCAGGACGGCGAACACTGCGACGCAGGCTCCGATGTAGAAATGGAACCAGGAGAGCGTATAAAACTCGAAGAAGCCCCGGCGCCAGGGCTCGGAGGGGATGCACGCGAGCAGGGTCGTGACGAGCAATGCTGCCGCGAAGGCGATCATCCGTCGCCGATCGGGCATCGGTAAGCCGCGCAGCCACAGCAGCGCGAGGGCGAGACACACCGGCAGCATGAGAATGAACAATCCGTTGTGGATCGCCAGCGCCGAGCCCAGCACGCCCCCGAGCACGATACCCGCCCAATAGGACACCGTGCCGGTGCGAAAAAACCGCAGGCCGGCGCTGATCGTGCCCAGCGTCCACAGCAGCTCGGCAAAGTGGTGGTCGATGTTGCCCACCGCGAACGTCATGTAGACCAGTGGCAGCGCGGCGAACGCGAAGACGAGGATGGTCGCGAGAAAGAATGGCAGCGCGAGCTGTCGCGCGATGAGCACGACGAGGCCTACCGCGATCGGCGCCGCCGCGGGCGGGATGTTCATGAGTATGCGATTCGCCGCCGCTTCGGTTGCGTACGGACCGAACAGCCCCGTGACCGAGGTCATGAGCGTGTCGAAGCCCCACGGCCACGTCAGCCAACTTCCCTCCGGCACGTGGATATGGGAGTCGAACTGGATGACCGGCTGGCCGCTGAACAGCGAATCGAGAATGCGACGCGCGTGATAGAAAGCGTCTGGATGCGCCGGGATGAATTCACCGTCGACGTGGGCGGCGGTCAGCATCGTGAGGGCCGCGACGACGAGGAGCGTGGATGCGCCGAGCCACAGCAACGTCCAGCGGAATGTCAGGCTCAAGGCACGTTCCTTCCGGCATCGCGCGAGTGGGCGTGCAGTAGATAGTGCATGCGCTTCAACTCGCGCCGGCCGCGCGTCACGGTGTCGAGGATCAACCCGCAGACGAAGCTCATGACGGCCACCAGCATGAGCCCGGTGGAGAGCACGGCGGTCGGAATGCGCGGCACGAGGCCGGTCTCGAGGAATTCCAGCAGCACGGGAACCGCGAGCGCCACGGCGGTGAGCGCGAGCACGCAGCCGATCGAGACGAAGAAAGCGAACGGACGCTCTTCTTTCACGAGGCGGGCGATGGTGCGCAGGATGCGCCACCCGTCGCGCCAGGTATTGAGCTTGCTGACCGTTCCCGCCGAGCGGGCGCCATAGGGAGTCGCGACCTCGGCGATCGGCACGCGCAGATCCAACGCGTGTACGGTGAGCTCGGTTTCTGTCTCGAAGCCCTTGGACAACGCCGGGAAGGACTTCACGAAGCGGCGCGACATCACACGATAGCCGGAAAGAATGTCGGTGACCCGGTCGCCGAACAGCGTGGCCACCAGGCCCGTCAGGACACGATTGCCGAGGCGGTGCCCCTGGCGGTATGCGAGCTGGTCGCTTTCGATGCGCTTGCCGCACACCATGTCGAGCTGCTGCGCGTTCAGTAGTTCTACCATCGCCGGAGCCGACGCGGCATCGTATGTACCATCGCCATCGACCAACACGTACACGTCCGCATCGACGTCGGCGAACATGCGGCGCACGACATTGCCTTTGCCGCGCATCGGTTCGCGGCGCACGACTGCGCCGGCCTGCGCCGCGACGCCACTCGTCTCGTCCGTCGAGGCATTGTCATATACGTAGATGCGCGCGTCGGGCAGGGCCGCGCGGAAGCTCGCAACGACCTCGGCGATGCCTGCGGCCTCATTGAGACAAGGAATGAGTACGGCGACGCGATGGCGATCGTCGCCGGGCAGTGTCCTCGGGCTTGCGTTCACGTGCGCATTATGGTGAAACGCATTCGGCGCAGATAGATGCCAGTTCACGTTTTGAGGACGCATGCAGACCGGCGCAGAGACGCCCAGCTCGAGTTTTTTTGCCGCCATACGAAGCAACCCGGTCCTGGCGACCTGGGCATTGTTCGCCGGGCTTACGTGCATTCTTTATGGACTGCCGCTGGCCTGGACACTCTCCCTGCTCGTCAAGCGCGGTGTCGATGTTTTCCCGCTGGAAGATCGCGACTTCGCCAACTACTGGGCGGCCGGCAAGCTGGTCGTGTCTGGCGACGTACTACTGCTCTTCTCACCGGACGAATACTTCGTACGGCTGCAGGAGTTGCTAGGCGAGAATACGCAGCCGCGCAACTGGTCTTACCCGCCGCACTTCCTGCTGCTGCTATGGCCGCTGGGGTTTCTCGGCTATCGCGTCGCGATGCTGGTATTCCTGGCGGTGACGTTCGCGGCTTTCATCGCCTCCGTTGCGGTATTGCGCCGTCAATGGGCGCTGACGGTCGACGGCCGAATGATCGCGCTGGCGCTCGTCGGATATGTGATCCTCATGATCGCAGTGGCGCAGAACGGGTTCCTGACCGCATCGCTGGTGGTGTTCTCTCTCGCCTACATGCGATCCCGGCCGGCGCTCGCGGGCATGGCGTTGGCGCTGCTGACGATCAAGCCGCAACTCGGATTTTTGTTCCCAGTGCTTGCCCTGCTCGACCGGAATTGGCGGCTGTTGCTCTGGGCGACGGCGTTCTCACTGTGTCTGTTTGCGTTGTCCGCCGCGATCTTTGGCATCGCAGCCTGGCAGGGCTATTTCGCCAGCGTAGTCCCCCAACAATACGTGGTGGCGACGCAGTGGACGGGAGGCTTCCTCAGGATGATGCCGGGAGTGCTAGGCAGCCTGCGCGCGCTCGGGATGCCGGCGCACTCCGCACTGGTCGTTCAAGCGACCGTATCCGCGATCTGCTTAGCCGCGGTGTTCTGGTTGTGGTCGCGTACCCGGGATGTGGTCGATCGCGCGTTCATCCTCACTGCGGGGACGCTGCTCATTTCCCCGTACGCGTTCAGCTACGACATGGGTGCGCTCTGCGTGCTGGCGGGAATCATGGCGCTGCGGGACGACCCGCGGCGCGCGCGCGGCGCCGCCATCACCATCGCACTGCTGTGTGTCGTACCGGCTCTCATGTACGACCTGGGACGCGCCGGGGTTCCCGTCGCGCCGCTGCTGCTGATCGCGGGTCTCGGCGCCATGGTGTCGATATCGCGGGCGCCTGCCCCCGCGGCCGCGGCGAGCAGTTAGGCCAGCTTCTCGAACAGCAGCGCGCCGTCGCCGGTCCGCGCGCGAATGCGATCGCCCGGCAAGAACTTGCCCGACAGGATCGCCTGCGCCAGCGGATTCTCCACCTGCTGCTGGATCGCACGCTTGAGCGGCCGCGCGCCGTACACCGGGTCGTAGCCCGCTTCGCCGAGTTTCTCGAGTGCCGAATCGTCGAGCACCAGCTCGAGGTTGCGGTCGAGCAGCCGGCGCTTGAGTTGCGCGAGCTGGATGTCGACGATGGCGCGGATCTGCGCCGTGCCCAGCGGGTGGAACACGCACATGTCGTCGATGCGGTTGATGAACTCGGGGCGGAAGTTCTGCTGCACGACTTCCATGACGGCGGATTTCATCTTGGCGTAATTGCCCTCTCCGGCGAACTGCTGGATCACCTCCGACCCAAGGTTCGACGTCATGATGATCACGGTATTGCGGAAGTCGACCGTGCGGCCCTGGCCGTCGGTGAGGCGCCCGTCGTCGAGCACCTGCAGCAGCACGTTGAACACGTCGGGGTGCGCCTTCTCGACCTCGTCCAACAAGATGACCGCGTACGGCCGGCGGCGCACGGCTTCTGTCAGATAGCCGCCTTCGTCGTAGCCCACGTATCCCGGCGGCGCGCCGATGAGCCGCGCGACCGAATGCTTCTCCATGAACTCCGACATGTCGATGCGCACCATCGACTCTTCCGTGTCGAACAGGAATTCCGCCAGTGCCTTGCACAGCTCGGTCTTGCCGACGCCGGTGGGGCCGAGGAACAGGAACGATCCATTCGGACGCCTCGGGTCGGACAGGCCGGCGCGCGAGCGGCGGATGGCGTTCGAGACGATGCGCACGGCTTCTTCCTGGCCGACCACTCGCCTGGTCAACGCATCTTCCATGCGCAGCAGTTTTTCCTTCTCGCCTTCGAGCATCTTGGACACGGGAATGCCGGTCCACTTCGAGACGACCTCGGCGATTTCCTCTTCCGTCACCTTGTTCCGGACGAGCTGGGTCTCCTTCGACTCGGCGATCTGCGCCTGCGCCAGCCGCTTCTCGAGCGCGGGCAACACTTCGTACTGGATCTGCGCGACGCGCGTGAGGTCGCCTTTGCGGCGCGCGACGTCCATCTCGAGCTTCACCTTCTCCTGCTCGGCGCGCACTTCGGCGGCGCCCTGCTGGGAGGCCTTCTCGCTCTTCCAGATTTCCTCGAGATCCGAATACTCCTTCTCGAGGCCGCGCAATGTTTCCTGGAGCGTGGCCAGGCGCTTCTTCGTGGCGTCGTCTTTCTCTTTCTTCAGCGCTTCCTGCTCGATCTTGAGCTGAATGATGCGCCGCTCCAGGCGGTCGAGCACTTCGGGCTTCGAATCCATCTCCATGCGAATGCGCGCGCCAGCCTCGTCGATCAGGTCGATGGCCTTGTCGGGCAATTGACGATCGGCGATATACCGATGCGAGAGCGTGGCCGCGGCGACGATCGCCGGATCGGTGATCTCGACGTTGTGGTGGACCTCATAGCGCTCCTGCAGCCCGCGCAGGATGGCGATGGTGTCTTCGACCGTCGGCTCGTTCACCAGCACCTTCTGGAAGCGGCGCTCGAGCGCGGCGTCCTTCTCGATGTACTTGCGGTATTCGTCGAGCGTGGTCGCGCCGACGCAATGCAGTTCGCCGCGCGCCAGCGCGGGCTTGAGCATGTTGCCGGCATCCATGGCGCCCTCGGCCTTGCCCGCGCCGACCACCGTGTGCAGCTCGTCGATGAAGAGGATGACCTGCCCTTCCTGCTTGGCGAGATCGTTGAGTACGCCCTTCAGTCGCTCTTCGAACTCACCGCGGAACTTGGCGCCGGCGATCAGCGAACCCATGTCGAGCGCGAGAATGCGCTTGCCCTTCAGGCCCTCGGGCACTTCGCCGTTGATGATGCGTTGCGCGAGCCCCTCGACAATCGCG